>NZ_OZ246016.1:0-659266 GCF_965230735.1 Motiliproteus sp. | reverse complement strand
TGCCATCGAGCCGGCTAAGGGCAGCGCCAAAGATCAGCAGGACAAAAAGTCCGGTGATATCGAGATCCGCATGCCCAAGTTTATGCAGCGGGTAGCGCTGGATGAACTGATAATTTTCAGCCGCCAGATGTACAGCCTGACCAAAGCCGGCGTGCCGATCACCCGCGCTATTCGTGGCCTGGCGCTGTCGGTGCGTAACCCGCTGTTAGGCGAGATTCTCAATGCGATCGCCGATGACCTGGAGCAGGGGCACAGCCTGTCCAGCGCCTTCAGTAAACATCCCAAGGCCTTCTCCAATCTTTATGTCAGCCTGATCCATGTGGGGGAGAACACCGGTAACCTGGATCAGGCCTTTGCTGAAGTGGCCAAGCATCTGGAGCTGGAACGCACCACCCGTAAGAACATCAAGTCCGCCACCCGCTATCCGTTGTTTGTCATTATCGCGCTGGTCGGCGCGATGTTTGTGATCAACCTGTTTGTTATTCCGGCGTTTGCCGGGGTGTTCAAGAGCTTGGGGGCGGAGCTGCCGTGGCAGACCCAGCTGTTGATCTCGATTTCTAATTTCACTATCGACTACTGGTATCTGATCTTCGGTTTCCTGACCGTCGCTCTGGTGGCCTTTCTGCGCTATATCCAAACCGATAATGGCCGTTTTCGCTGGGATCGTTCAAAACTGAGATTGCCGGTGGTAGGCAGTCTGTTTTATCGCATTATCCTGGGTCGTTTCTGCCGTACCTTCGCGCTGGTGATGCGCGCCGGTATACCGATCGAGCAGGGCTTGGCTATCGTGGCCGGAGCGGTGGGAAACCGTTATATAGGCGACAAAGTGCAAGGGATGCGTCGCGGTATCGAGCGCGGTGAGAGCTTTACCCGGACAGCCCAGCAGGCCGATATGTTCAGTCCGCTGGTGCTGCAAATGATGGCGGTGGGCGAAGAGACCGGTGGCGTTGATGAGCTGCTGGAGGAATCGGCCGACTTCTACGAGCAGGAGGTGGAGTACGATCTGAAAGGCCTGGCCAGTGCGATCGAACCGATCCTGATCGTTGCCATCGGCATCATGGTGCTGGTGTTGGCGCTGGGTGTGTTCCTGCCGCTGTGGGAACTCAACTCCTCGGTCAACCGCTAAGGGAGCAAGGATGCAACCGGGTATAAAGCGACGGCAGAGCGGCTTCTCACTGCTGGAATTGGTGGTGGTCGGACTGGTGATTCTGGTGGTCGCTACCGCCAGCTATCGCCAGTATATGAATATCGTGGTGGACGCTGAGAAAGCCGCGTTTAATGGTGTTCGGGGCTGGCTTCAGGCCGGGGTCAATCTGGCCATGAGCGATGCAATCAGCGGCCGCGCGGGCCGTCGGCTGGAGGATCTGGATGGCACCAACCCGATTGAATTGCTTGATAGCGCAATGGTGCCGCCGAGTAACTATCTGGGGGAATTGAGCGGTTTGGCCGTGCAGCAGGCCAAGCCGGGTAATTGGTATTTCGACCTCGATCAGCGGGCGCTGTTTTACCGTTTCCGCTATCGTGAAGCGATGCAGGGGTTTGAACAGGCGCCGGATGATCGGGTCGGTTTCGAGTTAAAGCTGTTGCGGAGCCGGGCCGATAACCCTAATAACCGAGATCAACAGACGCTGCGATTGGAGTTTATCCCGTTGTACTAGGGAGTATAATCGCTTGAGTCTGAATCATTTTTTGTGTCAGGGATTGACTAACCGAGTAACTAGAGTACCGTTTCCGTTAGTGGTTTTGACGGCTTGTTTGAGGAGTATTTATGAAGGCTAAACAGTCTGGTTTCACGATTATCGAACTGATCGTGGTAATTGCCCTGTTGGGTATCCTATCGGCGGTGGCGCTGCCCCGTTTTATCAATGTGACCGAAGACGCTCATACAGCAGCGGTTAGCGGTGCCGGTGCCGGTTTTGCAACAGGTGTAGCGCTAATTCGGGCTCAAGCGATCGCAGAGGGAGTGGTTAGTGGTGCTGTCGATGGCTTCGGAAACGGCACCTTGCACGTGAATGCGTCTGGTGGCGCCATGAGTGTGGGCAATGCTGCGGTGTTGGACTGTGAAGACGTCTGGACCAATCTGCTGCAGGCCAATGCGCCCACGGTATCTGGTGCTAACTCGGATTACACCATTGGTGGTACCTCTCCGGAATGTATCTACACCTACCGCACACCGAATGATAATGGCGGTCAGCGAACTATTACTTACAATAGCTCTACCCGCGAAGTTACTGTCAACGCCGACGGTAACTAATCACAAGCAGTGAGCTTGATAAAAGCCCGCCGATCAAGTTCGGCGGGCTTTACGATGGTCGAATTGGTTGTTGTGATCGTACTGCTCGGCATTCTGTCGGCGGTGGCGATAGCCCGTTTTGGCGATGTTCAAATCTTCCGCTCCCTACAGGTCAAGGACCTGTTGATCAGCAGTGCCCGGCAAGCCCAGCAGGCAGCCTTGAACCGGTATGATCAGACGATTGAGTTGCAACTGTCCCGCAATGGTGGGGACTACCTGTTTGAGATCCGAGCCAACGGTCTGGTTCTAAAACAGCAGCGGGTCGATCCGGGTTCTATCACGCTATCCGATCCTACTGGCTCGCCGCTCGGCGCTTCCCCCTATAGCCACCGCTACGACAACCTCGGTAACTTGGCTGGGGGAATCAGCTCCAACCTATCCTTTAACAGCGGCGGTGATATTGTCTGTATCACCCTGGCCGGTTTTGCCTACCTGGCGGAGAGTGCGCTTGTCTGTACGCAGAACTAACCCGGAACGTCGTTTCCAGGGCTTTACGCTGATCGAGATGGTGATCACCATCTCGATTCTGGCGATCGCCTTGGTGGCGGTAGCCCAATCGCTGCAGTTCAGCGCCCAGTTCGGTGCCGATACCCTGTGGCAAACCAAGACGGTCGAGCTGGTACAGGCCTACAGCGACGAGATCATGACCAAGCGGTTTGACGAGGCGACACCGATCGGCGGTCAGCCACCCTGCGGCACCGCATCAGCGGCATCCTGCAGCGCCACGTTGGGGTCGGAAACCGGTGAGCAGCGCACCGCTGGCGTCAATACCTTCGATGATGTGGATGATTACCATGATCTGGATGATCAGCCACCATTGGATGCCCAAGGCGCTGTTCGGGCGGATTACAACGGCTATCGGGTCGAAGTAGATGTCTTCCATGCCGGTGACGAGATCGGCCTGGCCAGTGATACCGACGGCAAACGAATTCAGATTCGGGTGACACCGCCGGGGCAGCGGCCGCTGGTGTTCAGTGTCTATCGGGGGAATTTCTGATGCGCCGCCTCGCCGGATTGCGATCGACCCAAGGCTTTACTCTGGTCGAGCTGGTGGTGGTGATCGTGGTGATGGCGGTACTGGGCGTAGGGGTGTCGCAGTTTATCGTCAATACCTCCGACAGTTATGTCAGTACGGCGTTGCGGGATCGCCAGGGTTCGGCGGCCCGTGCGGTGGTGGAGCGGATTTCGCGGGAGTTGCGTAACGCACTGCCCAACAGTGTGCGCGTTTCGGCTGATCAGCAGTGTCTGGAGTTTGTACCGGTCCTGGGAGGCTCGATCTATACCCGGATTCCGTTGACCAGTGCATCCAGCAGCTTCAGTTCGATCCCGTTCAGCAGTGGTGCAGCACCCTCGATTGGTCGGGTGGCGGTCTACCCGATCAATACAGCCTCGGTCTACAACCTGGCAACCACGTCGGCGGCGATGTCGAGTATCTCGCCCGACGTCAGCAGCAGTCAGAGCGCGTTAGAGGATACCGTTGAGATCGATGTGCAGCTGTCGCGGGCCCACCGTTTTCCGCTGGAATCACCCAGCCAACGCTGGTTTATGGTCGATGATCCGGTCAGCTTCTGTTTCAGTGGAACGCAGTTGTTCCGCTACAGAGATTACGACTATCTGACTTCCCAGCCGTCACCGGGAGGATTTGGTAGCGGTAACGAGCAGACCCCCAAGCGCGCTCTATTGGCTAACGGCGCCAGCGGCAGTTTTGTCGTGATTCCGGCCACCCTGCAGCGCAACGCTCTGGTGCAGATGAATCTGGATCTGCGCGAGCGTGGCGAAGGGGTGTCGATCGTTCATGAGGTGCAGTTGCGAAATGCTCCGTAAATTCTCTCTGAATCGACTACCCAAACCGATACCGCGTAGGCTCCAGCGCGGGCTGGGGCTGATGTCGGCGATCTTTGTGATTACCATCATGGCCGTGGTGGTGGTGGGGCTGTCGAGTCTGGTGGTCAGCAGCAAGGAGTCTTACGGTTATGAGCTGATGTCGGTCAGGGCCTTCCTGTTGGCTGAAAGCGGCGGCCAGATGGCGATCAGCCACCTGCTGTTGGAAAGTGCCTCGGATTGCAGCGGGTTGCCCAGCCAGCTGCCGCCAGCCGAGCTGCAAAGCTGTACGTTGCAGCTGACCTGCCCCAACGTTAGCGTCGACGGAATCGACTATTTCACCATCGAGTCCACCGCGACCTGCGGTAGTGGTCTGGATCAGGCGATCCGCAAACTGACCCTGCGGGTGCAACGCTAGTCCCAACGCGGTATCACTGTTTATCCCCCTTTTGATCCGGCTCAGGTTTTGCGAGTGCACCGCCTCCAGATAGGGTTTATAGTTTGCAGAGCAAAATCTGTCAGTTGTCGTTAGATAAGGGGTGCCGCTTTGAGCCAGCAAGAAGGCCAATCACAGAGCCAAGAGCGTCGTCGTTTTACCCGAATCGCCTTTGATGCCGAAGCCGAGCTCCGGCACGGAGATCAGCGTTGGATGGTCGAGATCAAGGATATCTCGCTCAAGGGGGTACTGCTGAGCCATCCGGCGGGGTTTGAAGCCCAAGCGGGAGCAGAGCTGATGGTTGAGTGCTGGCTGGATAGTGATGTACAGCTGGTGCTGCCGGTGGTGCTAAAGCGTGTCGATGCTGAGTACCTCGGCTGCGCTTGTGGTGCGATCGATCTGGACAGCATTACCCACCTGCGTCGTTTGGTGGAGCTGAACCTAGGCGACGACAGCCTGTTGGAGCGCGAGCTGGACCACCTGATCGCAGCCCAATAACGCGATGCAAGGCCGGTGGCGATTCAGATCGCCTCCAGCGCTTCCGAGAGTTTCTCCACCCCGATCACTTCCATCCCCTCGATCTTGTCCTTGGGCAGGTTACCTTTCGGGACGATAGCCCGTTGAAAGCCGTGTTTGGCGGCTTCACGGATTCGCTCCTGGCCGCTGAGTACCGGACGGATCTCACCCGCCAGCCCAACTTCCCCGAACACCACCAGGTTCTGCGGCAGGGTTTGATCGCGGAAACTGGAGACCACCGCCAATAGCAGCGCTAGGTCGGCACTGGTTTCGGCGACTCGCACACCGCCCACCACGTTGACGAATACGTCCTGATCGCCGGTGTGTAGGCCGCCATGGCGGTGTAGCACCGCCAGTAGCATGCCGAGCCGGTTCTGATCCAGCCCGACCGCGATGCGACGGGGGTTGTTGAGGTGGGACTCGTCGACCAGCGCCTGAATTTCCACCAGCATCGGCCGGGTTCCTTCCCAGACCACCATCACCAGCGAGCCGGCACTGGCTTCCTGGGTGCGGTTGAGGAAGATCGCGCTGGGGTTTTTGACCTCTTTCAGGCCCGACTCCATCATCGCGAACACGCCCAGCTCGTTGACCGCGCCGAAACGGTTCTTCTGACCGCGTAGGGTGCGGAAACGACTGTCGTGACCACCTTCGAGCAGCAGCGAGCAGTCGATCATATGCTCGAGCACCTTGGGGCCGGCCAGGGAGCCGTCCTTGGTGACATGGCCGACCAGGAACAGCACCGTATGGGTTTGCTTGGCGAAGCGGGTCAGGTAAGCAGCGCTCTCGCGCACCTGAGATACGCTTCCGGGCGCGGATTGCACATCAGCCATGTGCATCACCTGAATCGAGTCGATCACCATCACCTTGGGCTGATGTTGCTGGGCGATCTGCACCAGTTGCTCGACCGAGGTCTCCGACAGCATGTTGAGTTTGTCGGTCGGCAGGCCGAGCCGCTTGGCCCGCAGGGCCACCTGTTGCAGCGATTCTTCACCGGTGACGTAGAGCGCTTCGTATTGGTTGGCGAGCTCGCACAGAACCTGCAACAGCAGGGTACTCTTGCCGGCGCCGGGATGACCGCCGATCAGAATCGCCGAGCCTGGAACCAGACCGCCACCAAGCACCCGATCCAGCTCGCTGTTCTCGGTGCTGAAACGGGGCAGATCGGCCAGGTCGACCTCGGCCAGCTTCTGTACCTTACCCTGTTGGCCGGCGCCGCCGTCATAACCGCTGAAGCGTTCTCGAGCGGCGCTGGGGGCGCTGCCCAGGCGAACTTCACTGAGTGTGTTCCAGGCGCCACAGTCGCTGCACTGGCCTTGCCACTTGGCGTAGTCGGAGCCGCAGTCATTACAAACATACGCGGTTTTGGCTTTGGCCATGGCGCTGAATTCCCATTGAAAATAAAGCGCAGATCATAACATGGGGCTATTTGAGGCTGTGTGAAAACGTGGCGAGCGAAGGTGAGGCTAGGCAAAAACCGGTGAAAAAGCGCAGTTTACCGGCTGTAAATGAGCATTTTGAACCGGTTTTTAACAACGCCTAACCGAGGGCAGTAGTTTTCACCCAGCCTCTATTTAAGCGCGTCTAAGGTTGAGCTAGTCTAGAGGTTCCTTAACCTGCCATCTAAGAAGCGGAGTTGCTCCACATGAAATTGGAAACCCAAGCGATCCACAGCGGTTATCAGCCCGATCCCACCACCAAAGCGGTTGCGGTACCGATCTACCAGACCACCTCCTACGCCTTCGACGACACTCAGCACGGCGCCGACCTGTTCGACCTCAAGGTGCAGGGCAATATCTACACCCGGATCATGAACCCCACCACGGCGGTGCTGGAGCAGCGGGTTGCGGATCTGGAGGGCGGCATCGGTGCGCTGGCACTGGCATCCGGGATGGCGGCTATCACTTACACCATTCAGACCCTGGCCGAGGCCGGCGACAATATTGTCAGCATCAACAAGCTGTATGGCGGTACCTACAACCTGTTCGCCCATACCCTGCCGCGTCAGGGTATCGATGTGCGGATGGCTCCCCATGACGACCTGGCGGCGTTGGAAGCGCTGATCGACGATAAAACCAAGGCGGTGTTCTGCGAATCGATCGGTAACCCGCTGGGTAACGTGGTCGATATCGAAGGGCTGGCCGAAGTCGCCCACCGTCACGGCGTACCGCTGGTGGTCGATAACACCGTGGCAACCCCCTGCCTGCTGCGTCCGTTCGAGTACGGTGCCGACATCGTGGTTCACTCGCTGACCAAGTATATCGGTGGTCATGGGACGTCCATCGGCGGCGTGGTGGTCGACTCGGGCAAGTTCCCCTGGGCCGAGTACAAAGAACGCTTCCCGATGCTGAACGAACCGGATCCCTCTTACCACGGTGTGGTCTATACCGAGGCCCTGGGTCCGGCGGCCTTCATCGGCCGTTGCCGCGTGGTGCCACTGCGCAATACCGGTGCGGCGATCTCGCCGATGAATGCGTTCCAGATCCTGCAGGGCATCGAAACCCTGCCGTTGCGGATGGAGCGCCACTGCGATAACGCCATGAAGGTGGCTGAATATTTGTCCGGCCATGATCAGGTTGAATGGGTCAACTACGCCGGTCTGGAAGGCAACGAAGGTTATGAGCTGGCGCAGAAGTACGTCGGCGGCAAGCCGTCAGGTATTCTGAGCTTCGGCGTCAAGGGTGGTGTCGAGGCGGGGGCGCGCTTTATCGATGCGTTGCAACTGATCACCCGACTGGTCAATATCGGCGATGCCAAGTCACTGGCCTGCCACCCGGCCAGCACCACCCACCGTCAGCTGTCGCCGGAAGAGCTGGCGGCTGCTGGTGTGAGTGTCGATATGGTGCGGATCTCGGTGGGTATCGAGCATATCGACGATATCATCGCCGACCTGGAGCAGGCCCTGGAAGCAGCCAAAGGCTGATACCCGGAGCAATTTCTCCCGCACAACAAAAAAGGGCTCCCCGGTTTGCACCGGGGAGCCCTTTTTCGTACGGATGCGAGCGTGCTTAGACGTCTTCCAGGCCGTTGAGCGGGTAGTTCTCAGGCAGAGGCAGACGAGCAACACCGATCTCGATCGCCGCTTCGGCAACCGCCATCGATACCTTGCCCAGCAGGCGCGGATCGTTGGGCTTCGGAATGATGTACTCGTGACCGAATTCCAGTGATTCCAGACCGTAGGCGTCCAGAACCTCCTGCGGGACCGGCTCTTTGGCCAGCTCGGCGATGGCGTAGACGGCGGCCATCTTCATCTCGTGAGTGATGTGACGGGCACGCACGTCCATGGCGCCACGGAAGATGTACGGGAAGCAGAGGACGTTGTTGACCTGGTTCGGGTAATCGGAGCGGCCAGTGGCCATGATTACGTCGTCACGGGTGCTGTGAGCCAGTTCTGGACGGATCTCCGGATCCGGGTTGGCGCAGGCGAATACGATCGGGTTCGGGGCCATGGTCTTCAGCTGCTCGGCGGACAGCTGGTTGGCACCGGCCAGACCGAGGAAGACATCGGCGCCGTTGATGGCGTCTTCCAGCGTCCGGCAATCGGTCTGGATCGCAGCGAACATCGCTTTTTCCGGGGTCAGGTCGCCACGGCCGTCATGGATAACACCACGACGGTCACAGGCGATGATGTTGTGACGGCGGATACCGGCGGTGATCATCAGACGCAGACAGGCGGTGGCGGCGGCGCCGGCGCCCAGACAGACAACCTTGACGTCCTCGATGTTCTTGCCGGACAGTTCGATCGCGTTCAGCAGGCCTGCGACGGTGACGATGGCGGTACCGTGCTGATCGTCGTGGAAGACCGGGATCTGCAGACGTTCGATCAACTGACGCTCGATCTCGAAACACTCCGGGGCTTTGATATCTTCCAGATTGATACCGCCGAAGGAGCAGGCGATACGGGCGACGGTGTCGCAGAAAGCCTGCGGGCTTTCGTTTTCGACTTCGATATCGATGGAGTCGAGACCGGCGAAACGCTTGAACAGCAGCGCCTTACCTTCCATCACCGGCTTGGAAGCTAGTGCGCCCAGGTTACCCAGGCCCAGGATAGCGGAGCCGTTGGAGATGACCGCGACCAGATTGCCCTTGTTGGTGTACTTGTAAGCATCGTTAGGGTTTTCGGCGATAGCGCGTACCGGTTCGGCCACACCCGGGCTGTAAGCCAGCGCCAGGTCATCGGCGGTTTCCGCCGGCTTGGTCAGTTCGATGCTGATTTTTCCCGGCTTGGGGTACTGGTGGTACTCCAGCGCGCGCTTATTCAGGTCTTGATCGGTCATTTTTTTTAGCATCCAAAAAGTACGAGTGGCCGGCGATCATAAACGAAAGTCGCACGGTGCTCAACAAAGCACCAGCCCACAGGCCGCGTAGAATCGGCTCTTGAGGGTTTATGATCAGTTTCTGGCCAGTAGAAGGAAATAGTACTTAACAACGATTTTTGCAGAGTATTAGACCGTCGGAATGGTTAAGCTTTAGTGAAAAAGGAAGAAAACCCCGCGATTTTTGCTGTTTCGACAATCGCCGAACGGAGATCCAGCCACGTATTTCAATCCAGGAATTTTTTTGCAATTGCACAAAATTTTCCTGAATCCAGAGACTGGCCTGACCCTGCGCTGCAACAAAAAGCTTGTTGTCCAGCTCGATGAAATGGCCCCGCTTCAGCTTACCGATGCGGCTGATCCGACCTCGGAACAGGCCGAAGCCGCCATCGGTTTGACTGAGCTCGGTAATGAGCTTGGGCTGATAGGCGTTTAACCGCCAGACTCCCCGCTGCTCCGAGCGAGCCTGTTGCTCGGCTTGTCGGTGACAGCGCCGAAGATCCAGATTGGGGGCGATACTCAGCGCAAAACCAAGTCCCTGCCGGAGCAGCTCGGCTTCGACATTGCGACCGTCGGCCAGAAAAAGGTGACCCAACAGTCGACCGTGGCGATCCTTGGGTTGCTGCCCGAGCTGCAGTTGGATACCGGGGGCTTTCAGCAGTTGTTGTAACTGCCGTTGGGCGGCTTGAGCCAGCGGCTGGTGACGGCCCTGCCGGTGATCGAGTTCCGGGGTGTTGATGCCGATCAGGCGCACATGGCGACCATCGCCGAGCTTGACGGTGTCGCCGTCGATCACCTGAGCAATGGTGACAGCCTGCGGCTGCTTTGGTGGTGGACAGTGCTTGAATGGCGGGTTGTCAGCTCGAGTGGGGGAGCTAAGTAGTGATAAACAGGCAAAAAGAAAGGCGCTTATCAAAAGCGCCTTTCTTGGGATTCGCATAGCGTCGCCGAATTACTTCTTCAGGCTGCGGCTGCCGAAACGCTTGTTGAAGCGATCGATACGACCAGCGGTGTCAACAACCTTCTGCTTGCCGGTGTAGAACGGGTGGCAAGAGCTGCAAACGTCCAGGTGCAGGTCAGAACCGGTGGAACGGGTCTTGATGGTGTTGCCGCAGCTGCAAGTTGCAGTGATTTCTTTGTATTCGGGGTGGATACCGGATTGCATGATAAAAACCTCAGATGTTTTAAGTGCCGCCCTCTCAGCTTTTTCACTGAGCACCGCACGTTCTGTAACTGTACGAAATCTGTACGCTACAACCAGGCGGCGGATTCTATAACAGCGCCTATCAAGGGCGCAAGTGAATTGTCGCCGTTATCCGTCCCGTGTTCAGAGTCTGCGGCAGGGTTGCTACAATGCGGCATCCTGAGACTCAGGCCCTTTCATAGATAAGGACAGGTTGTGATGTCCCGACCCGGTCGGCTGCTGCGGGTGGCTCTGCCCTCGCCGTTGCGGCGCTATTTTGACTATCTACCTCCGGAAACGGCGGCCTCGATCGGTCCCGGCCAGCGGGTGCGGGTGCCTTTCGGCCGGCGCCAACTGGTGGGTGTGGTGGTGGATCGGGTCGATCAGAGCGACGTCCCGGAAAACAAACTGCGGGCGGCGTTGGAGTGTCTCGATGAGCAGTCGGTGTTGCCGTTACCGCTGCTGGAGCTGGCACTCTGGTCGGCCAGCTATTATCACTACCCGCCTGGCGAGGTACTGGCCACCTTCCTGCCGGTGCTGTTACGTCAGGGGGAGGCGGCAGAATTTCGCAGCGAGCATTGTTGGGTCGTCAATGATGGCGTCGAACCGGATCAGCTGAAAAACGCGCCGCGGCAGCAGGCGTTGTTTGAGCTGTTGATGCAGCATCCCCATGGCCTGGCGGACGAGGCGCTGCGAGCGCAGCAGTTTTCCAGTGCGTTGGTCCGGGCACTGCATGACCGGGGCTTTATCTCGCGCCAGGAGCGACCGATGGAGCCGTTGCACAGGCCCGAAGGGGATCCCTTGCAGCAGAGTCCGTTGCCGCTAAACGAACAGCAACAGCAGGTGCTCGACCAACTCAACGAGAATCCGACTGGGTTCAGCTGCAACCTGTTGCAGGGCGTAACCGGTAGCGGTAAAACCGAGGTCTATCTCCAGCTGATCGAAGCCCAGCTGCGTCAAGGACGGCAATCGCTGGTACTGGTGCCGGAGATCGGCCTGACCCCGCAGACCGTGAGCCGGTTTCGTGCCCGCTTTAGGGTGCCGGTGGTGGCTTTGCATTCAGGGCTGAACGATCGTGAGCGACTCGATGCCTGGCTGCAGGCCGGTCGCGGGATGGCCGGAATCGTGATCGGTACCCGCTCGGCGGTGCTGACGCCGCTGGCACGGCTGGGGATGATCGTGATCGACGAGGAGCACGACGGCTCCTTTAAACAGCAGGAGGGATTTCGCTACTCGGCCCGTGACCTGGCGGTGATGCGGGCTCAACGGGAGCAGATTCCGGTGTTGCTCGGCAGTGCGACGCCCTCGTTGGAAAGCCTGCATAACGCGATCGAAGGTCGCTACCGTTGGCTCAAGCTCAGCCAGCGGGCCGGTGGTGCCCGGGCGCCAAGCTTTGAACTGTTGGATATCTGCCACCAGCCCCTCGACGAAGGGCTGTCGGAGCCGTTGATCCAGCGTATCGGTCAACACCTGGCCCGTAACGAGCAGGTGCTGGTGTTTTTGAATCGGCGCGGTTTTGCTCCCAGCCTGATGTGCCATGACTGCGGTTGGGTGGCCGATTGCCCCCAGTGCGATGCGCGTTTGACCCTGCATCGCTCGCCGGCACGATTGCACTGCCACCATTGCGATCTGCAGCTGCCGCTGACCGGCCGTTGCGGCGATTGCAACAGTACCGATCTGAATGCCCAGGGCGCCGGTACCGAGCGCACCGAAGCGACGCTACAGCGACTGTTTGAGAACTACCCTGTGCTACGGGTCGATCGCGACAGCACCCAGCGCAAACACGCGTTGCAGAAGATCCTGGAGCAGGTCAACGAAGGCGGCCCCTGCATTCTGGTCGGTACCCAGATGCTGGCCAAGGGGCATCATTTTCCCAAGGTGACACTGGTGGCGATTCTGGATGCTGATGGAGGCCTGTTCAGTGCCGATTTCCGCGGTATGGAGAAAACCGCGCAGTTGGTATTGCAGGTGGCCGGTCGGGCAGGGCGGGCCGAGCACCCGGGCCATGTGATCATGCAGACCCACCATGCCGAACACCCTCGGCTGCGTAGCTTGATCGAGCAGGACTACACCGAGTTCGCCCGTCAGGAGCTATCGGACCGGCGCCTGGCCAAGCTGCCGCCCTATCGATATCTGGTGCTGCTGCGGGCCGAAGCGGTTGCGCAAGGGCGAGCGGAGATCTTTCTGCAGTGGGTTCGCGAGTTGATCGAACAGCATGATTGGCCGGGAGTCAGCTGGCTGGGCCCGCTGCCTTCGCCGATGGAGAAGCGGGCCGGACGCTACCGGGCCCAGCTGTTGATCGAGGCCGATCAGCGCAAGCCGTTGCACCCGCTGCTGAGCTGGCTGAGCCGGACCCTGGAAGAGTGGCCCCAGGCCCGCAAGGTGCGTTGGTCGCTGGATGTGGATCCGATCGATAACTTTTAACTAAATGGGCAAATAGGCTCCCTTCCTATTTTGCCCGTCGTCCATCAAAGCGGGCGCCGTTGTGCGAAACGTCTGGCTTTTACTGGGCTCCCATTGGCCGACGGCCAATGTTGATGCATCCCTGCATCAATGAATATCAACCTAGCGGGTTAATATTCATTGATCGGGCTCAGAAGCGAGGCGTTCGATGCTTGGAACCGGATAGTAATCTGGCGATAATGGAACCGCTTCAGCAATAAGCAACCTAACCCAATCAAATCTCCCGGCGGCAGCCGCACCGATGGAAACCGACAGTACCGCCGATGGCCCACGATTACGCAAAACGCCGACAGAACGCCAGCAAGCCTGCTGCCCGTAAAACCAGCCCGAAGCCGCCACCTAAACCCCGTCGCCCGTTGTGGCCGTTGTTGGCTATCCTGTTGCTGTTGGGCGGGCTGGGTTATGGCCTTTACTTCCTGACCACAATCGGGTCCGATCCTGCCACGTCGCAGCCACCACTCTCACAAGAGCAGGTTGAGCAGCCAGCCAAACCACCCGCTAAACCAGTAGTAAAGAAGCCGGCGGAACCGGAGTTCGAGAAGGACGAAATCTATAAGTTTTACGAGCTGTTGCCCAAGTCCGAGGTGGTGGCTCCGGAAGTTGAAGCCTACAAGTCGACGCCGAAATCTGCCGAAGCCTACAGCAACTACCTGCTGCAAGCGGGCTCGTTCAAGAGTGCCGAAGATGCCGACCGACTGCGGGCCAAACTGTTGCTGGCCGGACTGCCGAACGTCACCTCCAGCAAGGTGGTTTCGTCCAACGGTACGGTCTGGTACCGGGTTCGAACCGGCCCCTTCCCCTCCCGCTCCAAGCTCAATAAGGCTTACGACAAGCTGGTGCGCATGAATCTGCAACCTTTGCAGATCAAACTCTAGGGAACCTGCGAACAAGTCTCTACGGCTTCTGCAAGAGCCTGAAGTGTGCAAGTTCTAGGCGCAAGCTGCAGCTAATGGCCGTCGCCCTTAGCAAAGGTTGCAACGACGAAATTGTGTGCTTCAGGCCTTGCCCTGAGGGGCTTTCAGCTTGATCCGCACTCTGCGTTGCAGTTTTTAGCAAGGTCTAGACATTGCTTCAAAACTGCGCCTGGATTGCGAACCAAGCTGAAAGCCAGAAGTTCGCAAGGACTTATTCGTAGGTTTCCTAGGCCAGCAATCAGTCCAAGAAACTCTTTCGCCCGGGCTTATTCGCGGCTTACTCGACGCCATTGGCTCAGATCGCTGTCCCGGGGCTTGAAAAAGCCCGGTTTGGAACCATATTGGCAGTAATTGATTCATCGGGATCCGAGCGATTCGATCGGCTCCCCTAATAAGGCGCAAACTATGACTACCATCGTATCCGTCCGCCGTGGCGATCAGGTTGTGCTCGGCGGTGACGGCCAGGTATCCCTCGGCAATACTGTCATGAAGGGCAACGCTCGCAAGGTACGCCGACTCTACAAAGGCGAAGTGATTGCCGGATTTGCCGGCGGTACCGCCGATGCATTCACGCTGTTCGAGCGTTTCGAGGCCCAACTGGAGAAGTTTCAGGGCAATCTAACCAAGGCCGCGGTGGAGATGGCCAAAGAGTGGCGCTCCGACCGGGCGCTGCGTCGTCTGGAGGCGATGCTGGTGGTGGCCAATGCACAGGCCTCGCTGATCATCACTGGCAATGGTGATGTGGTGGAACCCGAGCACGGCCTGGTGGCGATCGGCTCGGGCGGCAACTTCGCCCAGGCAGCCGCCCGCGCGTTGTTGGAGAATACTGATTTGAGTGCCCGCGAGATCGTCGAGAAGAGCCTGAACCTGGCGGCCGATATCTGCGTCTTCACCAACCATAATCTGAATATCGAAGTGCTCGAGGGGATCGACGCCTGAGCGTCGTTGTCTTACCGATTAGCCTGAACTCAATGGCTTTGAGCTGAATACAGCCCTGAGCTGATATAGAGACCTAACCCATGTCCCAGATGACCCCCCGTGAAATCGTCCATGAGCTGGACAACCATATCGTCGGCCAGGCCGATGCCAAGCGCGCCGTGGCAATCGCATTGCGTAACCGCTGGCGCCGGATGCAGCTGGACGATGCGATGCGAGCCGAGATCTCGCCCAAGAATATTCTGATGATCGGTCCTACCGGGGTGGGTAAGACCGAGATTGCCCGCCGTCTGGCAAAGCTGGCCAACGCGCCTTTTATCAAGGTGGAAGCGACCAAGTTCACCGAAGTCGGTTATGTCGGCCGCGATGTTGAGTCGATCGTTCGTGATCTGGTCGATATGTCGATCAAGATGCTGCGCGAGAAGGAGATGGAGAAAGTCTCCCACCGGGCCGAGGATGCCGCCGAAGAGCGAATACTCGACGCGCTGCTGCCGCCGCCCCGCGGTGATGAGGCGCCGGTGCGCGAAGAGAGCAGCACCCGCCAGCTGTTCCGCAAGAAGCTGCGCGAAGGGGACCTGGACGACAAAGAGATCGATATCGAGGTCAGCGCCACGCCGATGGGCGTCGAGATCATGGCCCCTCCGGGCATGGAAGAGATGACCAGCCAGTTGCAGAGCATGTTCTCCAACCTGGGTGGTGAAAAGCGCAAGACTCGTCGCCTGAAGGTGAAGGATGCGTTGAAGCAGCTGCGCGACGAAGAAGCTGCGGCACTGATCAAAGAGGACGATCTGAAGCAGCGTGCGGTCGAGTTGGTGGAGCAGAACGGTATCGTGTTCCTGGACGAGATCGACAAGGTTACCAAGCGGGCCGAGAGTGCTGGTGGTGGCGATGTCTCCCGCGAAGGGGTTCAGCGCGATCTGCTGCCGCTGATCGAAGGCTGCACCGTCAACACCAAGTACGGCATGATCAAGACCGACCACATCCTATTTATCGCCTCTGGCGCCTTCCACCTGTCGAAGCCATCCGATCTGATTCCGGAGCTTCAGGGCCGGTTGCCGATCCGGGTTGAGCTGCAGGCGCTGACGCCGGATGACTTTAAGCGGATCCTGACCGAGCCGGACGCCTCGCTGACCGAACAGTATCAAGCGCTGCTGGGCACCGAAGGGGTCGAGCTGTCGTTCCAGCCCGATGGGATCGAAAAAGTGGCCCAGATGGCGTTCGATGTAAACGAGCGTACCGAGAATATCGGTGCCCGCCGACTCCACACCATGATGGAGCGGCTGCTCGAAGAGATCTCATTCAGTGCCGGTGACGGTGGTGCCAACCAACTGGTGGTGGATGCCGATTACGTCGAGAAGGCGCTGGGAGAGCTGGCCCAGGATGAAGATCTGAGTCAGTATATTCTGTAGAACTTTTGTTAGAGCCAGGTAAAACCCATGCGCCCAACTCAGATCGCCCTGCACCTGAAATCGAAACAGCTCGAACTGGGCTATGACGATGATGCCTATCGGCTGGATGCCGAGTACCTGCGGGTCCACTCGCCCTCCGCCGAGGTCCGTGGCCACGGTAATCCGGTGCTGCAGACCGGCAAGCGGGATGTCGGGCTGGTTGGCGTCGAACCCAGCGGCAACTATGCCCTCAAACTGATCTTCGACGACGGTCACGACTCGGGACTGTTTAGCTGGGATTACCTGTACGAACTCTGCCAGAACCGGGATCAGTACTGGCAGCGCTATCTGGATCAACTCGAGCAGGCCGGTGCCAGTCGAGAGCCAAAGCCGGGCGATAACCAACCCAAACCAGCGGCCCGCGGCTGCGGTGGCGGCGGCTGCGGAGGGCGATAACGATGCTGAAATCCTGGCTGGAAAGCGAAGCTGGAATCCTGCTCGAGCTGAGCATCAATAAAGCGATCGCCCGAGATCCAGTGGCCCAGCGGCGACTGGCCGATCTCCAAGATAAGCGTCTACGTCTGCTACTGCCTTTTCCGGCCTTGAATCTGGTGGTCGAGTTGGGGCCTGAAGGGGTCAATCTGTGCGATGGGGTTGCCATCGAACAGGTCGACTGCGAAATCGAAGGCAGTGCCTCCGAGCTGCTGGCATTGATGATGGATCCGCAACTGGCCTTCGAAGGACGGGTCGAGCTGCGCGGCGACACCCTGCTGGCCAATCAACTGCGTCAGATCGCCCAGCAACTGGATCTGGACTGGGGCGGACTGATCGGTGATTGCATCGGTGATGCGCCCGCCCAGGTACTGCTGAACCTGCTTAATCAGGGGCGCGCTAACCTTAAGGAAGCCTCCAACAACCTGCTCGATGATCTGGATAACTGGCTCCACGAGGAGATCCGGGTGCAGCCGAGCCGGGCTGAGTTGGAGGGCTTCTACGACGAAGTCGATCGGTTGCGGTTGGATGCAGATCGATTACGGGCTCGGGTTGAGCGCCTGGAGCAGGCGTAGATTCTCTATTGGTGTTTATTCAGAGTTACTGAGTAAAAGGATAGTTTTTGTTGCGCTCTCCCGAGCGCGTTTCTTTTGTAAGCAAACAAAAGAAACCAAAAATTGCTTTGCCCGATGACTTGTCGGCTTCGCCGATCCCTTTCTCATAGTCTTCGTAACTGGGCACCGATTGAACTCGGCCTACGGCCTCAGACAGTCATCGGTGCTGATCCATTTCCAAAGCCAATGCTCGGCTGCGTCAAGGGCGCTTGAAACTGTGCCAGCTGACATCTCATCATTTCAGGATTAACGCCCCCTTCCCCTTTTGCGCCGGTGAGCATTGCAGCCTGACAATGGAGTAGAGCGATTGATGTTTGAGGGAGCGAAGCGAGTGAGTTCCAATCGCGGCCATTGGCAGGCGAAACGCGCAACGTAGCCAGCGAAGCTGGCCAAGCAAGAGGGGCCGCCTGGGATCGGCAAGGGAATGGCGGCGAATTCCCTTGCCACGCCCGAAAGGGCGTAACTGACGTTATCGGCAACTAATGATGTTTTTCTGGCTCTCTGAGTAAGCAGATAATTCTTGTTGCGCTCATCCGAGCGCCTTCATTCTTTTCGCATTGCGGAAAAGAACGAAGCAAGAAAACGCTAGCCCGATGACTTGCCGGCTTCGCCGATCCCCTTCACATAGCCTTCGTAAATGGGCACCGATTGAACTCGGCCTGCGGCCTCAGACAGTAATCGGTGCTGATCCATTTCCAAAGCCAATGCTCGGCTGCGTCAAGGGCGGTTGAGTCCGAGCCAGCTGACATCTCGCCATCTCAGGATTAACGCCCATTTCCCCCTTTTGCGCCGGTGAGCATTGAGCGGGTCGATGGATCAGCGAAGATGGCTGTCTGAGTGAGCGTAGCGAGCGAGTTTCCGTCGTAGCCCATCGGGCAGTTCAACGCGCAACGAAGTCGGCGAAGCCGACCAAGCAAGTGGGGCGGCTTTTCTTTGGTTCGGTTTCTTTTGCCCGGGCAAAAGAAATGAACGCGCTCGGGGGCGCGCAATAAAAACTATCCGCCAACGCATTAATCCAGAGCCGACGCAAAAGCCTAGCGATCAGACCACTTCCGTCCGCCATTCCTTCAATAACTTCTCACCCTCCAATAACCGCAACTCCAACTGCTGCCCAACCTGCAGTTGGCCAACTCCCGCCGGGGTGCCGGTCAGCACCAGATCTCCCGGCTGCAGGGTGAAATGTCGGCTGATGTAGGCCAGCAGTTCGGCGATGGGGGTGATCATCTGCCGGGCTGAGCCATCCTGGCGTAACTCTGAATCGAGCAGGAGCTGGAGCCGACAGTCATCGAGGCTCTTAATCGACTGTATAGGTACCAGAGGGCTGATAGGGCAGCTGCCGTCGAACGCTTTGGCCAGCTCCCAGGGGTGACCTTTTTGCTTTAGCTCGCTCTGCAGCTCCCGCAGGGTCAGGTCCAGCCCCAAACCGAGGGCGGCGATGGCGTCACAGGCCTGCTCCGGTGTGGCTCGGGTCAGGGGTTGGCCGATCAGCAATGCCAGCTCGGTTTCGAAATGGGTTGGGCCGCGTTCGGGGGCGAGCTGAATCGGTTGGCACAGGTCGACCAATGCGGTGGCCGGTTTGATAAACAGCAGCGGCCGCTCGGGCACCGGGTTGTTGAGTTCGCGGGCGTGCTCGGCGTAGTTACGGCCGATGCAGACCACTTTGCCTACCGGAAAATCCAGTTTGTTTCCCTGGCTGTCCCGGTGTTGGTAATTCGAGGGTGAAAGTTCCATGGCCGCTTATTCCTCGCTGGCGTAGGGCTCGCTCAGATGCTTGTCCTTGAGTTTGACGTAGTTGCCGGCGGTATAGGTGAAGAAGCTCATCTCCTTGTCGGTCAGCTTGCGCACCTGTTTGGCCGGACGGCCGACGTAGAGGTGGCCACTCTGCAGGGTTTTGCCCGGCGGTACCAGCGAACCGGCACCGATGACGACATCGTTTTCGACCACGGCGCCGTCCATCACCATTGCACCCATGCCCACCAGTACCCGGTCACCGATGGTGCAACCGTGCAGCATCGCCTGGTGGCCGACGGTGACATCGGAGCCGATGATCAACGGGAAGCCATCCGGGTTATAGGGGCCGGCGTGGGTGATATGCAGTACCGAGCCGTCCTGGATGCTGGTTCGGGAGCCGATGCGGATACGGTGCATGTCGCCACGCACGACGACCAGCGGCCAGATCGAGCTGTCATCGCCGATTTTGACATCGCCGAGCACCACGGCGCTGGGGTCAACCAGCACGCGCTGGCCGAGTTTGGGGGTCATACCTTGGTAACTGCGGATTTTCATGCCGGGCAGGCTCCAGTAAACTGCGGGGATGCCATTATGGCTTCATCCGAAGCCTTGATCCATTAGCGCCAAGTCGGAATCTCTA
Source organism: Motiliproteus sp. (assembly GCF_965230735.1). Classification (GTDB taxonomy): domain Bacteria; phylum Pseudomonadota; class Gammaproteobacteria; order Pseudomonadales; family Balneatricaceae; genus Motiliproteus. Next base: position 639,526 of record NZ_OZ246016.1, on the reverse strand, counting down.
TGACCAACCCGCTGTTGCAATCCCACACCTTCCCTCCCTTCCAACAGATCCAGCCGGATCAGATCGAGCCGGCGTTTGACCAGCTGCTGGCGGATGCCCGAACCGAACTGGATAAACTGCTGCAGGATCCGCCCTGCGACTGGACCCTGGTTCAACAGCTCGAAGCGATCGAGGATCGGCTCAGCCAGGCCTGGTCGCCGGTGAGTCATATGAATTCGGTGGTTAACAGTGACGAGCTGCGTCAGGCCTATAACGCGGTGCTGCCGAAGCTGACCGAATACCACACCGAGATGGGTCAGAACGAGGCGCTGTTTAACGCTTACCGGGCGCTGGCCGACAGCGATGACTTCGCCGATCTGGCGCAGTCGCAGCGGACCCTGGTGGAACATGCGTTGCGGGACTTCCGCCTATCCGGCATCGACCTGCCCGAACCCCAGCGTAGTCGCTACGGCGAATTGAAGAAGCGACTGTCGGAGCTGACCAGCAAGTTCTCCGAAAACGTGCTCGATGCCACCAACGGCTGGAGCAAGCAGCTGGATAACAAGGCGGCGCTGACCGGGCTGCCCGACAGCGCCATCGATGCGGCGGCCCAGGCCGCTCAGGCCCGGGAACTGGACGGCTATCTGATGACGCTGGATTTTCCCAGCTACTTTGCCGTGATCAGCTACGCCGACGATCGTGAACTGCGACGCGAAGTCTACGAGGCGTTCTCGACCCGGGCTTCGGATCAGGGCCCTCATGCCGGACAGTGGGACAACGGTCCGCTGATCGATGAGATCCTGGCGTTGCGCCATGAGCTGGCCCAGCTACTCGGTTTCGCCAACTATGCCGATTATTCGCTGGCGACCAAGATGGCCGAAAGCAGCGACCAGGTGGTCTGCTTCCTGCGTGATCTGGCCAGCAAGAGCCGATCGATGGCGCAGACCGAGCTGGACGAGCTGGCGGCGTTTGCCCGTGAGCAGGATGGGATCGACACCCTCGAAGCCTGGGATGTGGGTTACTACGGCGATAAATTGCGCCAGCAGCGTTATGCCCTGTCGCAGGAGCAGCTGCGCCCCTACTTCCCGGTCAACAAGGTGCTGGAGGGTTTGTTTGGCATCGCGGCCGAGCTGTTCGATGTCGACGTTGAGGCCGAAGACTCCGAGGGGCTCTGGCACCCGGATGCCCACCGTTTTGCGCTCAAGCGCGATGGCGAAGTGATCGCCCACTTCTACTTGGATCTTTATGCCCGCTCCCACAAGCGAGGCGGCGCCTGGATGGACGAGTGCCGGGTACGGCGTCGACTCGACGACGGCGCGCTGCAGCTACCGGTAGCCTACCTGGTCTGCAACTTCAATCCGCCGGTGGGCGATCAGCCGGCGCTGCTGACCCACAACGAGGTCACCACCCTGTTCCATGAGTTCGGCCACGGCCTGCACCATATGCTGACCCGGATCGAGTGGGCCGGGGTGTCCGGTATCAACGGGGTGGCCTGGGATGCGGTCGAATTGCCGAGCCAGTTCCTGGAGAACTGGTGCTGGGAGCCCCAGGCGCTGGCGCGGATTTCGGGTCATTTCGAGACCGGCGAGCCGCTACCGGCCGAGCTGCTGGAGGCCATGCTGGCGGCCAAAAACTTCCAATCCGGAATGCTGATGGTTCGGCAGCTGGAGTTTTCGCTGTTCGACTTCCTGCTGCACCGGGATTATCAACCGGCGTCTGAGGGACAATCGGCCACCGATGTACAGGCCTTGTTGAATCAGGTTCGGGCCGAAACGGCGGTGGTACAACCGCCGGCCTTCAATCGCTTCCAACACGGCTTCTCGCACATTTTCGCCGGTGGCTACGCAGCCGGGTATTACAGCTACAAGTGGGCCGAGGTGCTGTCGGCCGATGCGTTCTCCCGCTTCGAAGAGGAGGGGGTGTTCAATAAAGAGACCGGGCGCTCTTTCCTGCACGAGATTCTGGAGCAGGGTGGTTCGCGCGAGCCGATGGCGCTGTTCAAGGCGTTCCGAGGCCGCGAGCCCGAAGTCGATGCGCTGCTACGTCACAGCGGCATTCCTGCAGCGGGGGAAAAGCAATGACCAAACCGATCAAGCGTTTTGTCGCCGGGGCGGTCTGTCCGCGCTGTGGTGAAATGGACAAATTGCGCACTTGGCGTGACGAGGTGCAGGAGCATCGTGAGTGTATCCAATGCGGTTACACCGACGCGATGCGACTGGACGGCCTCAGCGGACCTGAAGAGATGGAGACCCGGGTCAACCAGCCCCGTGTGGCTGAGCCCCAATTGAACAGCGACGAGCAGGTGATCAACTTCGTGCCGATGCCGTCGAAGAGCAAGCACTAAAGCCGTTGCGCGAACCCGCGGGGTATAGACCGGAAAGCCGGTCTATACTGCGTTCTTTTTTAACCATCAGGGATGACCTGCCGATGACCACGCGCTGTGAATGGTGCTCCGCCAGTGAACTCTACCAGCAATACCACGATCAGGAGTGGGGCGTCCCGCTGCACGATGAGCAGCTGCTGTTCGAGTTTCTGATTCTCGAGGGAGCCCAAGCCGGGCTGAGTTGGATCACCATTTTGAACAAGCGCGAGCACTATCGTCGGGTCTACGATCAGTTTGATCCGGTCAAAGTGGCCGAGTACGGCCCGGAAAAGATCGAAGCCCTGCTGGCCGATCCGGGGATTGTCCGTAACCGCCTCAAGGTCGAAGCCTCAATCTCCAATGCCCGCGCCTTTCTGGAGGTACAGAAGGAGTTCGGCAGCTTCGATGCCTATATCTGGTCCTGGGTCGATAATAAGCCGATCCAGAACTCCTGGTCCTCGCTGGCCGAGGTGCCGGCTTCCACTGAACTGGCCGAGCGGCTGAGCAAGGATCTGAAGAAGCGCGGCTTCCGCTTTGTCGGCCCGACCATCTGTTACGCCTTTATGCAGGCCACCGGGATGGTTAACGACCACACCACCGACTGTTTCCGCCACGGGCAACTCCAATGACCGGCACTGCTGTTGAACCGCTGCAGCAGCGGCGGGCGGATCTGTTTGGGCTCGGTGCGGTACTCTGTTGGTCTACCGTCGCCACCGCGTTCAAGCTCAGCCTGGAGTATTTCAGCCCGGCCCAGTTGGTGCTGTTCGCCAGTCTGTTCTCGTGGTTGTTTCTCGGCGGCCTGTTGGCCTGGCGAGGTGAGCTGACAGGACTGTTGACCCAGTTTCGTCAGCATTGGCGGATCAGCCTGCTGCTGGGGGCGCTGAACCCGACGCTGTACTATCTGGTGTTGTTCCAGGCCTACGATCAGTTGCCGGCCCAGGAGGCCCAGGCGCTGAACTACACCTGGGCGCTGACCCTGTCGCTGCTGGCGGTGCCGTTGCTGGGGCACCGGCTTCGGCCGATCGAGCTGATCGCGGCACTGGTCTGTTACAGCGGTGTGCTGGTGATCGCCACCCGAGGTGACCTACTGGGACTGCAGTTCGATAATCTGACAGGGGTGTTGCTGGCGCTGGCCAGTACCCTGATCTGGGCGCTGTACTGGATCCTGAATACCCGCGACACCCGTGAGCCGGTGGCGAGCCTGTTTATGAATGTCAGCGTCGGTATCCTGTTGCTGCTGGTGTACTGTGGTCTGACCGGTGAATTGAACTCGCTGGATTGGCGCGGGCTCTGGGGTGCGGGCTATGTCGGCCTGTTCGAGATGGGACTGAGCTTCGTGTTCTGGCTGCTGGCGATGAAGCTGACCGGCAGCACCGCCCGTATCGCCAACCTGATCTTTATCTCGCCGCTGCTGTCACTGGTGCTGATCTCGACCATTCTGGATGAGCCGATTCTGGCCTCCACCCTGGTCGGGTTGGGACTGATCTTGACCGGGTTGGGCTTGCAGCGACTGGGTGCACCCAAGCCGGCAGCACAAACCTCTTCGGACTCCTCCGCTAAGGCCGACGGCCAATGATCGCCAGCCAGTTCCAGGCGATTCCGGCCGGAATTCGCTACATGCTGCTGTCGGCGCTCGGGTTTGCGCTGATGGCGGCCTGCGTCAAGCAAGTGGCCGGTTACGGCATTCCGGTACTGGAGATCGTGGCGGCGCGGGCGTTGGTATCGCTGTTGATCAGCTACCTGGACGTCAAACGCAAGAAGATCTCGGTCTGGGGCCAGCATCATGGGCTGTTGCTGGCGCGGGGGATCGTCGGTGCCTTGGCGCTGGTTTGCGTCTTTTATGCGGTCACGACCATGCCGTTGGCCAGCGCTACGCTGTTGCAGTACCTGCACCCGGCCTTTACTGCGGTGTTGGCCTGGCTGTTCTTGAAAGAGCGGATTCAGCGGGCCACCTTGATCTGTATTGGGCTGAGTCTGGCTGGGCTGGTGGTGATCATCAATCCGGGGTTGTTGGCGCAGCAGGTCGGATCGCTGCCGCCGCTGAGTCTGGCGGCGGCGCTGCTGGGATCGTTCGGCAGTGCGCTGGCCTACGTGATCGTTCGACGGCTGAGCCGGGTCGAAGACAGCTCGGTGATCATCTTTTACTTCCCGTTGATCGCGTTGCCGCTATCGTTGTTGCTGCTGGGTGATGACTTTGTGATGCCGGGCCCCGAGGCGTTTGGGTTGTTGGTGCTGGTGGGCATTTTCACCCAGCTGGGGCAGGTCGGGCTGACCAAGGCGATGCAACATGGGTCGGCCGGCAAGGCGACCGCCTACTCCTACGTCCAGGTGATCTTCGCCTTTGTGCTGGGCTGGGTGTTTTTCGAGGAAATTCCGTCGCTGGCGACCTGGCTTGGGGGCGCCCTCATTATCGGCGGGGCGCTGGTGAATGCCCTGGGTAAGCGTTGAGCCGATTTCAACAGACAGTGCCTGTGTCTGTGTGGGGGTTGGAGCTATACCCTTGGGCGACGCACGAGCAGCTGGCTGAGCAGGAACAGCAGCGCCGCGCAGACCACCACCGAAGGCCCGGCCGGGGTGTCCCACTGGTAGGAGGCACCCAATCCCAGGCAGACCGCCACCATGCCGATCAGACTGGCCATCGCAGCCATCCGCTCCGGTGTGGATGACATCCGTCGTGCCGCCGCTGCCGGGATGATCAACAGTGAGGTGATCAACAGCACCCCGATGATCTTCATCGCTACCGCGATCACGATACCCACCAGCAGCATCAGTCCCAGCCGCACCTGGGTCACCGGTACCCCTTCAACCTGGGCCAGCTCCTCGTCGATGGTGATCGCCAGCAGCGGGTTCCAGAGCTTGTACAGCATGCCCAGCACCAGGATCCCGCCGCCGTAGATCCAATACAGATCCTCCTGGCTGACCGCCAACAGGTCGCCGAACAGATAACCCATCAGGTCGACGCGGACCTCCGGCAGGAAGCTCAAGGCGACCAATCCCAACGACAGGGCACTGTGGGCCATGATGCCGAGCAGGGTGTCGGTGGCGATAAAGCGTTTGCGCTGCAGCGACACCAGCAACAACGCCAGCAGCACACAGCAAAGAATCACCGCCAGGTTGAGGTCGATATCAGCCAGGATCCCCAGTGCGATTCCCAGCAGGGCCGAGTGGGCCAGGGTATCGCCGAAGTAAGCCATCCGGCGCCAGACCACGAAAGAGCCCAGGGGGCCGGCAATTGCCGCGACGCCGAGGCCGCCCAGCAGCGCCCGAATCAGAAAGTCCGCCATCAGTGTTCTCCTGCGCAGCAGTGGTCGTCGGGTTCGTGGGGGTGGTCGCTGATGACGTTGCCGTGATCGTCGTGACGATGATTGTGATGGTGGTTATAGACCGCCAGCGTATCTGCACCCTTGCGTCCGAACAGGGCGATAAAGGCGGGATCGTTGCTGACCTGCTGGGGATGGCCCGAACAGCAGATATGGTTGTTCAGGCAGATCACGTTGTCGCTGCCTGCCATCACCAGATGCAGGTCGTGGGATACCATCAATACGCCACAGCCGAACCGATCGCGCAGCTCGGCGATCAGCGCATAAAGCTCAACCTGGCCATTGACGTCGACTCCCTGGACCGGTTCATCCAGGATCAGCAGATCCGGTTGGCGCAGCAGTGCTCGGGCCAGCAAGACGCGCTGCATTTCGCCCCCCGATAGCTGCTGCATCGGGCTGTCGAGTAGGTAGTCTGCCCGAACCTGGTTCAAGGCATCACGTAGGTGGTGTTCTTGATAGCGTCCGGCCAAATGGAGAAAACGCCGAACCGTCAGCGGCAGGGTGGGATCGATATGTAGTCGCTGCGGCATATAGCCGATCTTCAGACCTGGCTGACGAACCACTTCGCCGCTGTCAGGTTGGATCAAGCCCAGGATGATTTTTACCAGCGTGGTTTTGCCGCAACCATTGGGGCCGATCAGGGTGGTGATCTGGCCGGGTTCCAGCTGGAGGTCGATATTGGTGAGCAGCTGTCGCTGCTCCTGATGCTCGGCCAGGGTCAGATTGATACGTTGAAGATTGATCAGCGCGCCCATCAATTGGGCTCCTTATTGCGGCAGTCGGGGCAAAGTCCGGATAGCTCGACGGTTTCCGATTCGATCAGAAAGCCTCGTTGCTGAACCTGTTGGCGAAATGACTCCGCCAGACTTTCGCTGGGTAGCTCGTCGGCGCTGCCGCAACTCCGGCAGATCAGGAAATAGCCCTGATGACTGCAACCGGGGTGGGAGCAGCCAATAAAGGCATTCAGCGAGGTAATGCGATGGGCCAGCCCTTGCTCCAGCAAAAACTCCAACGCTCGATAGACTGTGGGAGGTGCCGAATTGAAGCCTTCCTGACCGAGCTGTTCGAGTAACTGGTAGGCACCCAGCGGGCGGTGACTTTGCCAGATCAGTTCCAGTACGCGTTGTCGAACCGGGGTCAGGCGAGCGCCGTTCTGCTTACATAGCTGACGAGCACGCTCCAATGCAAGGTGAATACAGCGACCGTGGTCGTGATCTTTTTCGAACGCTGATGCGTTGGCGGGTTCGACAGCTTTGGCCATGATGGAATCTCGAACTCTGCAGTGTATTCGGAAGGTAAGGTACAGCGATAGTTATGTAATGTTATACAGTATCAACTGTGGGATAAAGCCAGCTGCATCTAAGCCGATTGCCGTTTATCTGAGGAAGTATTGAGAAATAACCTTGGGAGTGGTGCAGATGGGGAGACTCGAACTCCCACGTACTTTCGTACACTAGCACCTGAAGCTAGCGCGTCTACCAATTCCGCCACATCTGCATTTGCCATCGAGGCAAAGGTGTTCTGTCGTCAGGATGAGATGACCAACGATTCCAACTTGCTGAATCAGAAGATTTTCAATCAAGGGAAGTTGTTGGGTAGGTGGTGCAGATGGGGAGACTCGAACTCCCACGTACTTTCGTACACTAGCACCTGAAGCTAGCGCGTCTACCAATTCCGCCACATCTGCGTCGCCATCTCTGACGTGGCGCGTATTAAACAAGGTCTTTTTTTCGATTGCAAGAGATTTTTTGGCTTTTTGAATTACAGTAACCCTGCGGATTTTATGGACGATATTGACACGCAAAGTTGGCAATATTTCTGTTGATGAGGCCGAGGGGCTTCTAATTAAAGAACCCCAAAAAAGCGTCTGTTCAGCTCTGGTAAAGTTAAGAAGTTGCAACTATATGTAAGTCTTAGGGTTACAGAATGGCACAGAGGTGCCGCTAACAGAATCTTAGGCTTGTCGCCTGTGCGATAACAGATGATGTGACAGTGATCCGGACATTTTCCATCCGGACGCTGATTTTCAAGGAGAATAGGATGAAGAAAACACTACTGGTTGCTGCTGTATCTGCAATGATGGCTGCCCCGATGGGCGCTTGGGCTCATGGTTCTTGCGACGACGATGCCAACCACTGTGCCTTCTGGCACGATTCCAAAGGAGTTTACGTCAAAGATAGCGCTGGCGATTGTGTTCGCACCTCCTCCTGGACCGCTGATGCAGTGGTAGAGGGTTGTACGGCAATGCCTGAGCCGATGGCCAAGGCGATGGAACCGATGGCCAAAGAACCGATGGCACCCAAAGACAGCGATGGTGACGGTGTTATCGACGAGAAAGATCAATGCCCGAACACCGCCAAGGGTGTCCAGGTTGATGCCAACGGCTGTGAATTCGTTAAATTCGAAGATATCGCTGCGCAACTGGATGTTAAGTTTGCCACCGATTCCGACGCGGTAACCTCTGCGTTTGATTCCGAGATGCGTCCGATCGCACTGATCCTGTCGCAAAACCCGGGTACCGTGATCGAAATTAACGGTCATACCGACTCGACTGGCTCCGAAGCTTACAACCAGAAGCTGTCCGAGCGCCGCGCTCAGGCAGTAGTTGATTATCTGGTGGATAACTACGGCGTGAATCGCGACCAGCTGAAAGCGATTGGTCACGGTGAGATGATGCCGATTGCCGACAATGCGACTTCCGAAGGCCGTCGTGCCAACCGTCGTGTTGAAACCTCGGTACAGGGCCGCGTTCGCAAGTAAGCGCCACGGCAGCAGCCCGGCAAGGGCTTGATTAAAAACGGGAGCTTCGGCTCCCGTTTTTTGTTGCTTCTATTAATGTACGAATCTGCCCGGTTAGCCCCACAAACGTGCAGATTGATGCTGGAAAAAATAACTCGGTTCCTGTAACATGCAGCCAATTTGGCCGGACAAAACCGGACCAAAGAACAGTTCTAAAAAAGCGGGATGCGATCGGTTGATTCGCATCTCGCTTTTTTGCAGATAGGCTCCGGTAAATTCCGCCGGGGCCACTACAGTTTTCGGGAGACGACATTGAGCAAAGCAGCCATTCTGGCCTTGGCGGACGGGAGTGTGTTCAAAGGCAAGGCGATCGGCGCCGAGGGTCAGACCAGCGGTGAAGTGGTTTTCAATACATCGATGACGGGGTATCAGGAGATCCTGACCGACCCCTCCTACGCTCGCCAGATCGTCACCTTGACCTACCCGCATATCGGTAACACCGGTACCAACGCCGAAGATGAAGAGTCCGGCAATATCTGGGCTGCGGGCCTGGTGATCCGTGATCTACCGTTGCTGGCCAGCAACTGGCGTAACGAGCGTTCGCTGGACCAGTACCTGAAAGACAACAACATTGTCGGTATCGCCGATATCGATACCCGTCGCCTGACCCGCATCCTGCGTGAAAAAGGTTCGCAGAACGGCTGCATCATCGCCGCCGACGAGCTGACCGATGCCGATATCGACGCGGCGTTGGAAGCGGCCAAGGCTTTCCCGGGCCTGAAAGGCATGGACCTGGCCAAAGAGGTTTGCACCAAGCAGAGCTACGCCTGGACCGAAGGTACCTGGAAGCTGGGCGAAGGTCACCCGACCCCAGCCCACGAGCAGCCGTTCAAAGTGGTTGCCTACGATTTCGGGGTGAAGCAGAACATTCTGCGGATGCTGGCGGACCGGGGTTGCGAGCTGACCGTGGTACCGGCGCAGACGCCGGCCAGCGAAGTGCTGGCGATGAATCCGGACGGGGTGTTCCTATCCAACGGCCCGGGCGATCCCGAGCCCTGCACCTATGCGATCGAAGCGATCCAGCAGATTCTGGAGCAGAACCTGCCGATCTTCGGTATCTGTCTGGGTCACCAGCTGCTGGCGCTGGCCTCCGGTGCCAAGACCGTGAAGATGAAGTTCGGTCACCACGGTGCCAACCACCCGGTGCAGGACATCGACAAGGGTACGGTGATGATCACCAGCCAGAACCACGGCTTCGCCGCCGATGAAGACAGCCTGCCGAGCACGCTGCGGGCGACCCATAAGTCGCTGTTTGACGGCTCCCTGCAGGGTATCGAGCGCACCGACAAGCCGGCCTTCAGCTTCCAGGGTCACCCGGAAGCGAGCCCCGGCCCCCACGATGTGGCGCCGCTGTTCGACCGCTTTATCAGCGAAATGCAGCAACGTCGCGGCTAACTGCCCGACTAACTTACTGAATTGCTAGCGCACCCGCCGCTTGCGGGTGCCGAGACAGAACGAATCAGACCGGTTACAAACTCATGCCAAAGCGTACAGACATAAAAAGCATCCTGATCCTTGGGGCCGGCCCCATCGTCATCGGTCAGGCGTGTGAATTCGACTACTCCGGTGCCCAGGCCTGTAAGGCCCTGCGCGAGGAGGGTTACCGCGTTATCCTGGTTAACTCCAACCCGGCAACCATCATGACCGATCCGGTGATGGCCGATGCGACCTACATCGAGCCGATCAACTGGAAAACCGTTGCCAAGATCATCGAAAAAGAGCGTCCGGACGCGGTACTGCCCACCATGGGTGGTCAGACTGCACTGAACTGCGCCCTCGACCTGGCCCGTGAAGGGGTGTTGGAAGAGTTCGGTGTTGAGATGATCGGTGCCACCGCCGATGCGATCGACAAAGCCGAAGACCGCGATCGCTTCGACAAGGCGATGAAGAGCATCGGCCTGGAATGCCCCCGTGCAGCGATCGCCCACAGCATGGAAGAGGCGCTGCAGGTGCAGGCGCAACTGGGCTTCCCGTGCATCATCCGTCCGAGCTTCACCATGGGTGGCTCCGGTGGCGGTATCGCCTACAACAAAGAGGAATTCATCGAGATCTGCGAGCGCGGTCTGGAGCTGTCTCCGACCAACGAACTGCTGATCGACGAATCTCTGATCGGTTGGAAAGAGTACGAGATGGAGGTGGTTCGCGATAAGAACGACAACTGCATCATCGTCTGTTCGATCGAAAACTTCGACGCCATGGGGGTTCACACCGGTGACTCCATCACCGTAGCGCCGGCCCAGACCCTGACTGACAAGGAATACCAGATCATGCGTAACGCCTCGCTGGCGGTACTGCGTGAGATCGGTGTAGAGACCGGCGGCTCCAACGTTCAGTTCGGCCAGTGCCCGAACACCGGCCGTCTGGTGGTTATCGAGATGAACCCGCGGGTATCCCGTTCCTCCGCGCTGGCCTCCAAGGCCACCGGCTTCCCGATCGCCAAGGTCGCGGCCAAGCTGGCGGTGGGTTACACCCTGGACGAGCTGCAGAACGACATCACTGGCGGTCGCACCCCGGCGTCGTTCGAGCCCTCGATCGATTACGTCGTTACCAAAATTCCGCGTTTCGCGTTCGAGAAGTTCGCCCAGGCCAACGACCGTCTGACCACCCAGATGAAGTCCGTGGGTGAGGTGATGGCGATCGGCCGCACCATCCAGGAATCGATGCAGAAAGCGCTGCGTGGCCTGGAAGTGGGCTCCGAAGGTTTCGATTCGATTCTCGACCTGAAGGCCGAAGATGCCAAAGAAGTGCTGATTCGTGAACTGAAGAACCCGGGTGCCGATCGCATCTGGTACGTCGGCGATGCGTTCCGTTTCGGCATGAGCGTCGAAGAGGTTTACAACATCAGCGCCATCGATCCCTGGTTCCTGGTCCAGATCGAAGATCTGATCAAGGACGAGGGCACCGTTTCCAAGTTGGGTCTGGCCGACCTGAACGCCGACCTGGTGTTCGGTCTCAAGCGCAAGGGCTTCTCCGATGCCCGCCTGGCCAAGCTGCTGGGTGTGTCCGAGAAGGCGTTCCGCAAAGAGCGTAACAAGCTGGGCGTGCACCCGGTCTACAAGCGGGTTGATACCTGCGCGGCCGAATTTGCCACCGATACCGCCTACATGTACTCCACCTATGAAGAAGAGTGTGAGTCCAACCCGTCCGACAAAGAGAAGATCATGGTTCTGGGTGGCGGCCCGAACCGGATCGGCCAGGGTATCGAGTTTGACTACTGCTGTGTTCACGCCGCGCTGGCGATGCGTGAAGACGGTTACGAGACCATCATGGTCAACTGCAACCCGGAAACCGTTTCCACCGACTACGACACCTCCGATCGTCTGTACTTCGAGCCGGTGACGCTGGAAGACGTGCTGGAGATCGTTCGGGTTGAGCAGCCTAAGGGCGTGATCGTTCAGTACGGTGGCCAGACGCCGCTGAAGCTGGCCGTAGCGCTGGAAGAAGCCGGTGTGCCGATTATCGGTACCAGTCCGGAAGCGATCGACCGTGCCGAAGACCGTGAGCGTTTCCAGCAGATGATCCAGAAGCTGGGTCTGAAGCAGCCTGAAAACGCCACCGTGCGTTCACTCGAAGAAGCCGTGGTTAAGGCCGAGCAGATCGGCTACCCGCTGGTGGTACGTCCCTCCTACGTGTTGGGCGGCCGGGCGATGGAGATCGTCTACAAAGAGGAAGAGCTGCGTAAGTACATGAACGAGGCGGTACAGGTCTCCAACGACGCACCGGTACTGCTGGACCGCTTCCTGTCCCGTGCGATCGAAACCGATATCGATGCGGTATGCGACGGCGAGCGCGTGGTGATCGGCGCGATCATGCAGCATATCGAGCAGTGTGGCGTTCACTCCGGTGACTCGGCCTGCTCCCTGCCGCCCTACAACCTGGACGACGAAGTGCAGGACCAGATGCGCGCCATGGTTGCCGCGATGGCGATGGAGCTGGGCGTTGTCGGTCTGATGAACACGCAGCTGGCCTACCAGGATGGCGAGATCTACGTCATCGAGGTGAACCCGCGGGCGTCCCGTACCGTGCCTTTCGTGTCCAAGTGCATCGGCACCTCGCTGGCCAAGGTAGCGGCCCGGGTGATGGCCGGTACTTCGCTGGCGGAGCAGGGCTTCACCGAAGAGGTGGTACCGAGCTACTTCAGCGTCAAGGAAGCGGTGTTCCCGTTCAACAAGTTCCCGGGTGTCGACCCGATCCTCGGTCCGGAGATGAAGTCTACCGGTGAGGTCATGGGTGTCGGTGACACCTTTGGCGAAGCTTTCGCCAAGGCCCACGTCGGTACCAACGAAGTGCTGCCGAGCGCCGGCAAGGCTTTCGTCAGTGTCCGCGATGTGGACAAGGAAGGCGTAATTGGCGTGGCCCGTGACCTGATCGAACTGGGCTTCGAGTTGGTAGCCACCGAAGGTACCCACAAGCTATTGAGCGAAAATGAGATTGCTTCCGAGCGGGTCAACAAGGTGATGGAAGGACGTCCCAACATCGTCGACATGATCAAGAACGAAGAGATCGTTTACGTGATCAACACCACCGAAGGCCGTCGTGCCATTGCCGACTCGGCCGAGATCCGTCGTTCGGCACTGCAGTCGAAGATCCCTTACACCACCACCCTGGCCGGTGCCGAGGCGGAAGTTCAGGCACTGCAGTTTGGTGAGGAGAAGCAGGTACGTCGTCTGCAGGATCTGCACGCAGCGGTCAACGGAGGTGCAGCATGAGTGGCAAGGTCCCGATGACCCTGGCGGGTGAGCAACGCCTGCGTGAAGAGCTGAACCAGCTCAAAACCGTCGAGCGTCCGCGGATTATCGCCGCCATTGCCGAGGCTCGCGAGCACGGTGATCTGAAGGAAAATGCCGAGTACCACGCTGCCCGCGAACAGCAGGGCTTCTGCGAGGGCCGGATCAAGGAGGTCGAGAGCAAGCTGGCCGGTGCCCAGGTGATCGATGTGACCCAGATCGCCCACACCGGCAAGGTGATCTTCGGGACTACCGTCGACATCATCAACCTCGATACCGATGACGAAGTGACCTACCAGATCGTCGGCGACGACGAGGCTGATCTGAAACACAAAAAGATCTCGATCAACTCGCCGATCGCCCGTGCCCTGATCGGCAAGGAAGAGGGAGACGTGGTCGTGGTGCAGACGCCCAATGGCGGCGTTGAGTATGAGATCGCCGAAGTTCGCCATCTCTGATCCGCTCTAACCTGATCAAAAGCCCGCTGAGAGCGGGCTTTTTTGTGGCCGTAAGCTAGTGGCGGTCGGTTGGTTGATGCAGCGGACAGAGGTAGAGATCGCTATAATATAGGGATGATTTCTGTAGTGATGGGCTCGCTGTCGAGCCTAAGCCGGTATGAGCCGTTCGGCTGCTGAGCATCCCGCCGAGAAGCAGCTCGAGGCCGAAATGCTGTGGCAGGAGCTGGCCGTCGGCGACGAGGTGATGGTGGAGTTTCCGGTCTGCGAGGCGGGACGGGAGCTGCTCTCGCCCGGTACCGGCTATCTGATCCTGGCAAAAGGTCAGTCGGCCAGTGGTGTACCCCTGCTGGTCACCGAATCCAATATTCCGGATCAGCGGGTGACGCTCTATCCCCATTGCATCTGCAGTTACCGTTGCCTGTCCGAACAGCGGCTGAGCTAGGTCTTGATTCAGTTGGGCTTAAGGCCGAACGGGTAGACTGAAGCCAGTGATAACGCTGAATGGCCGCTTCGATTCCATCTGCGTCGTTGGGTAAATGTTGGAACCTTTGCTACGGCTGCCTATCAAACCGTTGCAAGTCATTATCGGGGACTCTTATGAAAAGCAAAATGTTATGGCTGGTCCTACCGCTGAGTCTGGTACTGGGCGGCTGTATCAGCAATCAGACCAATATGAATGCCAATGTGATGGATGCCAGTGAAGCGCAGCAGGCGGTTCGGATCCAGCGCGGCGTGGTGTTGACGGTGGAAGAGGTCACGGTTAAGGCCCAGGGGACGCCCGGAGGTACCATTATCGGTTCCATCCTTGGCGCCGGATTAGGCAGTGAGATTGGTGGCGGTTCGGGACGTAACTGGGCCATGGGAGCCGGTGCGGTTATCGGTGGCGCCCTGGGTGAGAAAGCGACCCAGTATAACGAGCAGGCATACGCGTACATCGTCGAGCTGCAGGGCGGCAAACAATTACAGATCGTCCAGCAGGGAGCGCTGATCTCGCCGAATACGCCGGTGTTCGTCAAGCATCTGGGCGGCGGTCGTGCGGTGGTGCAGGTCGATACCAGCCAGGGTGCAGTCTATAACCGTACACGGAATACCCAGTACGCCAACTAAGTGGCGTTGGCGAGTGTCACAAACCTGCAGTCATTGCCTGTTCTGAACGGGAAATACCGACTAGTCTTACTTTAGGCTAGGCATTTTCGAAATAGTTCGTTGATCCGATAGAATAATTTCGATCTATTCAGAGGCTTGGGGTGCCCCGCCCCAGCCTGTTGTCTGATCCCTAAGGAGGGCGAGCAATGACGATCGGTATCGCCCATTCCCATCTGTTGCTGTCGCGGCCCAATCTCTGGCTGCTGCTGTCATTGTGCTGGCTCAGTATCGGTCATGCCTTGGCGGCCAAACCGCAGGTGTTGGTGATCCAAAGCTACCACGCCGGCTACGAATGGCAGGCGGACTACAGTCGTGCTATTCGTGACAGTCTCGAATCCTTGGCCGATCTTGAGTTCTTTGAAATTGACAGCAAGCGCCTTCCCGAGGAGCGCTATCGCGCAGCGGCGGATCTGGCGTGGCAACGATTTCAGCAGCGGCGCCCCGATCTGGTCATTATCGGCGATGACAATGCCCTGCAGCTGCTGGGGCCGAAATTAGCCACCACCGACACACCCGTGGTCTATCTGGGCATCAACAACAACCCGCGTCATTATCTGCCCAGCCGACCGGACAATATCTCCGGAGTGCTGGAACGTCCGCTGCTGAGGCGCTCGATCCTTCACTTGCATCGTTTGTTTAACGGTTCCCTGAAGCGGGTGCTGGTGTTATTCGACAACGGCACCACGTCACGGACGGTGTGGGAAGAGGAGTTTGCCAGCATGCCGTCGCGGCAGGTGGGACCGGTCGATGTGCGGATCGAGCTGTTGGGTGAGTTCGGGCAGTGGCAGCAGACCGTTGAGCAGGCCAAAGCGCAGGGCTTTGATGCGATCGTTGTTGGCCTCTATCACACGTTGGTCGATGAACAGGGGCGACATGTCTCCGATCAACAGGTAATCAACTGGTCCTCCGCTGCCAGCCCGCTGCCGTTATTCGCGTTCTGGGAGTTCGCGGTCGGCCCGCAGATGACCATTGGTGGGTTGGTGCTCGACGGTTACTCCCAGGGGACCGAGGCGGCCACCATCGCCCGTGAGGTGTTGGAGGGGGGGGAGCTACCTGCTATTCCGCAATCCTCCGGCGAAGGGCGTTTCGTATTCAGCCGCAGTCAGCTGCAGCGCTGGCAGCTGACATTGCCTCCGTCGGTGGCCGAGCAGGCGATTCTGGTGCCTTAGGCGCTAGAGCTTAGCCCCTAGTCCAGCACCGGGGCGTCAAAATCGGCCGGTTCGTCACTGTAGACGCAGACATTCCACTTCTCGACCATGCCGTCTTCGGCAACGCACTGGGTTTCGAAGAACTGCTGGATCTCTTGCCGCTGGCAGTGGGCTTCGAAACTGGCCATATCCTGCCAGATCTCGTTGAATATGATCGGAAAGCTCTCGCCCTCGGCGAAGGGGCTGGGGATGTGGCGGGTGACGAGGTACTGCAGGCAGCCATCTTCGCGTTGGCTGTTGGGCTCCAGGCTCTGCAGCAGCTTGAATAGCTTGTCCTGCTGGCCGGGTTTGGGTTGGAACTGGGCCAGGCAATAAACTTTCTTCGACATGGGATCTCTCTTGTTCAGATTAAGCGGTTGGAATTCACAGTCCGATCAGACCATCCCAGATCAGCTTGGCGCCGACCAGCAGGGTCAAGACTTCGAAACAGCGTTTGATGGTGCGGTTGCCTTTGGCGATGCCCAGGTGGGCGCCGAAATAGGCCCCGAGCATGGAACCGATCAGCAGCACCGGTAACCATTCCCAGCGTGGTGGGGTCTGCAATGCAACCGCCAGGGCCCCGAAACCGTTCCAGAACAGGCCGACCAGAATCAGGGTGTAGGCCACAGCGCGCTGGTAGTCGAGTCCGAACCAGCGTACCAGCCACATCGTAACGAACAAACCGGTGCCGGAGGTCAGCGAGCCGTTCAGGACGCCGATAATAAACAGACCCGCGCCGCCGATCAGCATACCACTGCGGTCGCGGTTGCGGCGGCTGGCGCTCATTCCCAGCTCGCGTTTGAAGATGGAGTACAGCCCCAGGCCGCAGGTTAGACAACCCAGCGCCAATACGGCCAGGGTTTCGTCCAGATCGAGGATCAGGTTGGCCCCCAGGATAACGCCAGGTAGACCACAGCCGAGCATAAAGAGGGCGAAGCGTGGTTCCAGACTGCCTTCGCGCAGATGCCGGAGTGTGGCGCCGACCCCCAGCGCAACGCTGGCAATCTTGTGGGTGGCCAGGGCGGTCGCGAAGCTGAGCCCAAGGAACAACAGTACCGGAAATTGCAGCAGGCCAGCGCCGCCGCCGGCCAGTGCCGAAAGTAGATTGGCCAGCAGTGAGATGATCAGCAGACCGAACTGCTCCAAGATCCAGGGGCTTTCCAATGTAACGGGTCCTGTTTGAGGAGGGCGTATTATCGAGCCGCCATGCTATACCCTGAGCCGCTTTCGACCAAGCGACTAATCGTGTCCGATAGCTCAATCCGGTCGTCGCGGGTTATACTGGCGGTTTGCGGGCGCTGCCACGGCGCGCTTGAGTGCAAAACTGGGGTACGAACCCCGCTCTAACTGGCAACAGGAGAAGTCGATGAAACTGGTCACCGCTGTAATCAAACCCTTTAAGTTGGATGATGTTCGTGAGGCATTGTCGGAGATCGGTGTCCAGGGTATCACCGTGACAGAGGTGAAGGGCTTCGGTCGCCAGAAGGGCCATACCGAGCTCTACCGTGGTGCCGAGTATGTGGTCGACTTCCTACCCAAGGTAAAGATCGAAGCGGCGATCGATGATGCGCTGCTGGATCAGGTGATCGAGACGATCAGCAACTCGGCCAATACCGGCAAGATCGGTGACGGCAAGATCTTTGTCACCCCGCTGGACCAGATCATTCGGATTCGGACCGGCGAGACCGGCTCTGACGCGATCTAAGCCAACGCGTCTCCCTGCTAAGACAAAGGCACCCTGTGGGTGCCTTTTTTATTGCGGCTTAGAAGATCCCGGCTTCCAGCCCGGCGGCCATGGTCATTCCCAACTCCTCGCACTGTTCGATAAAGCTGGGATCGAAATCGCCACGCAGAATCAGGGTCGGCTGGATCGGCCGCCAGCGTAGCCCGGTAAGAATCTTCTCGATACTGGCTTGTGTGCCACGACCATCGTTGCCGGCACGGATATACAGCGCGCAGGAGCGACCCTCGGTCTGCTCCAGACAGGGATAGTAGATACGCTCGAAGAAGTCCTTGATCAGCCCCGCCATATAACCGAAGTTTTCGGTGCTGCCGATCAACACGGCATCGGCGGCCAACACATCCTCGGGTCCGGCCTGCAGCGGCTGTTTAAAAATTACCTCGACATTATCAATATCCGGATGAGACGCACCACGGACCACCGCCTCGGCCAGCGCCTGGGTGTTGGGAGACGGGGTGTTGGCGACGATCAGCAGCTGTTTGGTCATCGTTATGGCTCGGCGATTACGGTTGGTTTCACTATAGCAGCGGACCGTTTCAGGGTTTCAGGCCGGCTGCAGAAAGCCCTGTTGATCCAGCCAGTCGAGGTATTTCTGGCGTAGCGGTTCGGACTCGTTGGCGAGCTGGTGTCTGGCATCGGCCAGCAGCAACGCCTGTTGATTAGGGAATTTCTGGGCCAGCAGATTGAGGTTAAAGCGCCAGTCGACGGTCGCATCTTTCTCACCCTGGACGATCAGCAGCGACCGTTCGATGGTGTCCAGAGACTGGAATTCGGGCAGCCAGCGCTTTAACGCGCCGATCCAGTCGGCGGTGATCACCGGCGATTGCAGCGGGTCTCGACGTAAGAACTCAACGAATTTGTCATCGTTGCTGTTGGCGGCAAAGCCACGGGTGACCGAGCCTTTCCACGGGGCGAGCAGGCTGTGGAGCAGATTGACCCAGGCCCAGTTGGCGGCACGAACCAACGGCGCCAGCTCGGCGATGCGGCCGTCGATAAGCCGGTTAGACTCGGTTCCATGGCGAAGCAGATAGTGATTGATGATCGCCGCCCCGGTGCTTTGCCCGAGCAGATGCAGCGGCCGGGCCAGCCGCCAGTCGTCGATTCGATCGAGCAGGGCCTCCAGTACGCGCTGGTAGCTATCAAAGCTGTCGATGGCGGCGCGCTTGCCGGTCGACAGGCCGTGACCGGGGAGGTCGAAGCAGAGCAGGTTGACCCGCCGCTCCAGACCGTAGCGGATCAGGTGCCGATAGAGGCCGTGATGGTCGAGGTAGCCGTGAACGATCAGCAGGGTGCCGATCGGCGAGGGATGGCGCCACAGATGAACCGCGATCTGCTCTGCATCGATCTCCAGCATTCCCAGCTGGCTGGTGTCGGACAGGTCGCCGAATTCGAACCCGTAACGTTCGCAATAGCGCGGGTAATCCTCCGGTCGTGCCGGCTGCTGCGGATCAAACGGCGGTAATCGGCCGATCAGCTCGTTGGGGTCGAATTCCATAAATCCGGGGCTCTACTGTTTCCTTCAGTGTAACCAAAAACGGCAGCCCGAGGGCTGCCGTTTGATCTGCTGGCGGAGAGCTTAGTTGACCTTCTGGTCCAGCTCGCCGGACAGGTAACGCTCGGTCATCGCTTCCAGTGAGATCGGGCTGATCTTGCTGGCCTGGCCCGCCGCATTGAAAGCCTCGTAACGGGCGCTGGCGATTTCGGTCATCGCCGTCAGGGTCACGCTGAGGAATTTACGCGGGTCGAACTCGGCCGGATTTTCGGCCAGGAAGCGACGGACCGCACCGGTGGACGCCAGGCGCAGATCGGTGTCGATGTTGACCTTGCGAACACCGTGCTTGATACCCTCGACGATCTGCTCAACCGGAACACCGTAGGTTTCCGGAATTGCACCACCGTACTGGTTGATGACGGCCAGCCACTCCTGCGGCACGCTGGAAGAGCCGTGCATGACCAGGTGGGTGTTGGGCAGACGCTGATGGATCTTCTTGATGGTGTCGATCGACAGCACGTCACCGGTGGGCGGACGGGTGAACTTGTAGGCGCCGTGGCTGGTACCGCAGGCGATCGCCAGTGCATCACAACCGGTCTTGTTGACGAAGTCCGCGGCTTCATCCGGATCGGTCAGCATCTGGTCGTGGGACAGGGTGCCTTCCGCACCGATTCCGTCTTCTTCACCGGCCTGGCCGGTTTCCAGAGAGCCCAGGCAGCCCAGCTCACCTTCGACCGAGACACCACAGGCGTGGGCCATCTCGACGGTACGGCGGGTCACATCAACATTGTACTCGTAGCTGGACGGGGTCTTGCCGTCTTCCATCAGCGAGCCGTCCATCATTACCGATGAGAAGCCCAGCTGGATCGAGCGCTGACAAACTGCCGGCGAGGTGCCGTGGTCCTGGTGCATACAGACCGGAATATGGGGGAACTCTTCGATCGCCGCCAGGATCATGTGCTTGAGGAAGTTGGAACCGGCGTACTTACGCGCACCGGCGGAGGCCTGGACGATGACCGGGCTGTCGGTCTTGTCGGCCGCTTCCATGATGGCACGCATCTGCTCGAGGTTGTTGACGTTGAACGCCGGAATACCGTAGCCATACTCCGCTGCATGGTCGAGCAGCTGTCGCATACTGATCAAAGCCATAATTTATCGTCTCTTTCGTGTTATTAGGTGGTTGGGGCTGGCGCGATTACCCGCCCGGATGAATCTAGTGTAGTGGGCTGTTTAGCCGTTGGCACGCTGTTCCAAGATCTCGACCGCGGGCAGCTTCTTGCCTTCAACAAACTCCAGGAAGGCGCCGCCGCCGGTGGAGATGTAGGAGACCTGCTCGGTGATCTGGTACTTGTCGACCGCGGCCAGGGTGTCACCACCGCCGGCGATGGAGAAAGCGTCGGACTCGGCGATCGCCAGGGACAGGGTCTTGGTGCCTTCACCGAACTGGTCGAACTCGAACACACCGACCGGGCCGTTCCAGATCACGGTCTGAGCTTCGCCCATCAGCTTGGCCAGGTTGGCGGCCGATTCCGGACCGATATCCAGAATCATGTCGTCATCCGCGACTTCGTCGACCTTCTTGACGGTCGCGGTGGCGGATTCGGAGAACTCGGTGGCGACGACCACGTCGGTCGGCATCGGGATGCTGGTCTTGGCCATCAGCGCCTTGGCCTGGTCGATCAGATCCGCTTCGTAGAGGGACTTGCCGACCGGGTGACCGGCGGCGGCCAGGAAGGTGTTGGCGATACCGCCGCCGACGATCAACTGGTCGACCTTGTCGGACAGCGACTCGAGCACGGTCAGCTTGGTGGAAACCTTGGAGCCGCCAACGATGGCGGCCATCGGACGGGCCGGGTTATCCAGCGCGCGGGCCAGGGCATCCAGCTCGTTGGCCAGTAGCGGACCGGCACAGGCGATCGGGGCGAACTTGGCCACACCGTGGGTGGAGGCCTGGGCCCGGTGGGCGGTACCGAAAGCGTCCATCACGAAGATGTCGCACAGCTCGGCCATCTGCTTGGCCAGGGCGTCGTCATTCTTCTTCTCGCCGCTGTTGAAACGGACGTTCTCCAGCAGTAGCAGGTCAGAGTCGCTTTCGAAACCGTTGAGCCAATCCTGTACCAGCGATACCTCGCGACCCAGCAGCTCACCCAGGTGGGCGGCAACCGGTGCCAGCGAGAAGTCCGGGTTGTACTCGCCTTCGCTGGGACGGCCCAGATGGGACATCAGCATCACTTTGGCACCGGCCTGGAGAGCGTGCTCGATGGTCGGCAGGGCGGCACGGATACGGGCGTCGGAGGTTACCTTGCCCTCTTTCACCGGGACGTTCAGATCTTCACGGATCAGCACACGCTTTCCGCTCAGATCCAGCTCGGTCATCTTCAGTACAGTCATGGGTATCGTCTCTTTAAGTTTTTGAATTGGAATTCTGTTGGGTTGCCGGGCCCTGCCCGAGCCAGCAGTCGGCCACATCCAGCATCCGGTTGGCAAAGCCCCACTCGTTGTCGAACCAGCACAGCAGCTTCAGCAGGCGGCCGCTGACCCGAGTCTGGGTCGCATCGACGATGCCGGATCGTGGGTCGGTGTTGAAATCGATCGAGGCGTGGGGTTCGTCGGTGTAGCCCAGCAGGCCATTCAGTGGACCCGCGGCGGCATCGCGCAGCAGCTGGTTGACCGCTTCGGTACAGGTGTCCTGCGCCAGCTGCAGCGACAGGTCCATCAGCGATACGTTGGTGGTCGGTACCCGTAGATGGTTGCACTGGAAACGGCCGGCCAGTTGCGGCAGCAGTCGATCAATGCCCCGGGCCAGGCCGGTGTCGACCGGAATGATCGACTGCATCGAGCTGCGGGTCAGGCGCAGGTCGGTCTGGTGGTAGCTGTCGATCACCGGCTGGTCGTTCATCGCCGAATGGATGGTGGTTGTCACCCCATTGACGATGCCGAATTCACGCTCAAGCAGATCCAGCACCGGGACCACGCAGTTGGTGGTGCAGGAGGCGCTGGAGGCGATCTGGTGCTCGGGCTTGAGGCTATGTTGATTGAAGCCATAAACCACGGTGGCGTCGATATCGCTGGCGGCCGGTTGTGAAAACAGCAGTCGCTTAGCGCCGGAATCGAGGTGTTGCTGAGCGATTTCACGGGAGCAGAACGAACCGGAACATTCCAGTACCAGATCGATCTTCAGCTCGTCCCAGGGCAGCTTGGTGGGATCTGGCTGATTCAGCATCAGAATCCGGTCGCCGTTGATCAGCAGGTGCTGGCCGTCATGATCGACCGGTAGCGGGAAGCGCCCGTGGGTGGTGTCGTAGCGGGTCAGGTAGGTCAGCGTGTAGATGTCGGATAGTTCGTTGATCGCCACCACATTGAACGGCCGAGGCTGTGAGCTGCTGCTGTAGAGCGCCCGCAGAATACACTGGCCGATGCGGCCATAGCCGTTGATGGCGATATTAAAACTCATCGATTGCGTTTGTTCCTGGTTGGCAGAAAAGCGGGAGCGACCCGGAGTCGCTCCCGTTGCGCCGGATTACAGCAGTTCGTTGACCTGAGCGACCACGTTGTCGACGGTGAAGCCGAACAGCTTGAACAGTTCGCCGGCCGGGGCGGACTCACCGAAGGAGGTCATGCCGACGATGCGACCGTTGAGGCCAACGTACTTGTACCAGAAGTCGCTGTGGGCGGCTTCGATGGCGACCCGAGCGGTGACGCTGGACGGCAGTACGGACTCGCGGTAGTCGTTGGACTGGACTTCGAAAGCCTCAACACAAGGCATCGAAACAACCCGGATGTTACGGCCTTGAGCACTCAGCGCATCGGCAGCATCCATCGCCAGCGCCACTTCGGAGCCGGTAGCGATCAGGATGGCGTCGGGCTGACCCTGGCAGTCACGCAGGATGTAGCCACCACGCTTGATATTGGCCAGTTTCTCGTCGCAACGCTCCTGGTGGGGCAGGTTCTGACGGGAGAAGATCAGCGCCGACGGACCATCGACTTTCTCCAGTGAGTTCTTCCAGGCCACGGCGGATTCGACCGCATCGCACGGACGCCAGACGTCCAGATTCGGGGTGTTACGCAGGTTCGGAATCTGCTCGATCGGCTGGTGGGTCGGGCCGTCTTCGCCCAGGCCGATGGAGTCGTGGGTGTAGACGAACAGAGAGCGCTGCTTCATCAGCGCCGCCATCCGGACCGCGTTACGGGCGTATTCCATGAAGACCAGGAAGGTGGCGCCGTAGGGGATAAAGCCGCCGTGCAGGGCGACACCGTTCATGATCGCGGACATGCCGAATTCACGCACACCGTAGTAGACGTAGTTACCGCCGGCGTTCTCCTTGGAGACGCCTTCACAGCCGCCCCACAGGGTCAGGTTGGAACCGGCCAGGTCGGCAGAGCCGCCCAGCAGCTCCGGCAGCATTGGGCCGAAGGCATTCAGGGCATTCTGAGAGGCTTTACGGCTGGCGATGGTCTCGCCTTTGGCCTGCAGCTCTTCGATATAGGCCTGGGACTGGGCGGAGAAGTCTTGCGGCAGGTCGCCACTGATCCGGCGCAGGAATTCGGCGGCCAGTTCCGGATGGGTCTCGGCATAGCCGGCAAATAGGTCGTTCCAGTTGTTCTCGATCACAACACCGTGTTCGCGGGCGTCCCACTCGTTACGGATCTCTTCCGGAACTTCGAACGGGCCGTGCTTCCAGCCCAGCGCTTCGCGGGTCAGCGCGATCTCGTCGTCACCCAGCGGGGCACCGTGACAATCTTCCTTGCCCTGCTTGTTGGGGGAACCGAAGCCGATCACGGTCTTGCAGCAGATCAGGGTCGGCTGATCCGGGTTGGCGCGAGCCGCTTCGATGGCCGCGTGGATGGCATCGGCGTCGTGGCCGTCAACCGCCGGGATCACCTGCCAGCCGTAGGATTCAAAACGCTGTACGGTGTCATCGGTGAACCAGCCTTCGACTTCACCGTCGATGGAGATGCCGTTGTCGTCGTAGAACGCGATCAGCTTGCCCAGACCCAGGGTGCCGGCCAGTGAGCAGACCTCGTGGGAGATACCTTCCATCATGCAGCCGTCGCCGAGGAAGCAGTAAGTGTAGTGGTCGACGATGTCGTAGCCGTCACGGTTGAACTGACCGGCCAGCGTCTTTTCGGCAATCGCCATACCGACGGCGTTGGCGATACCCTGACCCAGCGGACCGGTGGTGGTCTCAACGCCTGGCGCATAGCCGTACTCCGGGTGACCGGCGGTCTTGCTGTGCAGCTGACGGAAGTTTTTCAGGTCGTCGATCGACAGCTCGTAGCCAGACAGGTGCAGCAGCGAGTAGATCAGCATCGAACCGTGGCCGTTGGACAGCACGAAGCGGTCACGGTTGATCCACTGCGGGTTGGCCGGGTTGTGCTGCAGGTAGTCGTTCCACAGAACTTCGGCGATATCCGCCATACCCATCGGGGCGCCGGGGTGGCCGGATTTGGCTTGCTGGACGGCGTCCATGCTCAGGGCGCGAATGGCGTTGGCAAGATCTCTACGGGACAGCATGAAAGAAACTCCTGGCGTGAGCGTAGGGGGAGCTTCCTGGGGAAGTCCCGATAAGTTCGAAAAAATAGGTGCGTATTCTCTCGTACTCGCGGGGTGGCTTCAAATCCAGAGCGTAAAAAAAGCCCGTTTTGAGCTGAAAAATATCGATCTGCTCGATCGAGAGACGGATGTAGCGCTGTTTACGAACTAACCAGAGGTCAAATTGACCTTGATCATCGGATATGAGTCTTATTTACATCGAACGTAGTGCGTGGCGACTGGAATGGCGTTATGATTGCGGCCCCACTCTGGAGTCGGGCGATCCCGGTTGTCTTCTCGGAATCTCCTCAGGATTCCTCCAAAGCCCATCTGTTTTAACGGCTCCCAGCTTGGTAATTAAGTCACTGTGTAGGCGCGATCTCGCTATCAATGGTTGTGCAGAGATCGGCAACGCATTCAATTATTAAGGAAATACGATGAGCACTTATTCTCTCTTCACCTCCGAATCCGTGTCCGAAGGGCATCCGGATAAAATGGCCGACCAGATCTCTGATGCGGTACTGGACGCCATCCTCAAGGATGATCCCAACTCCCGCGTTGCGGTTGAGACCCTGGTTAAAACCGGGATGGCGGTTATCGCCGGTGAAGTGCGTACCTCCACTTATGTCGATCTGGAGGATATTGTCCGCCAGGTTATCCTAGATATCGGCTACAACAGCTCCGAAGTCGGTTTTGACGGCGCGTCCTGTGCGGTTTTGAACGCGATCGGTAAGCAGTCGGTGGATATCGCCGTCGGTGTTGACGAGGCCGAGGACAAAGATCTGGGCGCGGGCGACCAGGGCCTGATGTTCGGTTACGCCACCAACGAAACCGAGGTGCTGATGCCGGCACCGATCTTCTACTCCCACCGTCTGGTGGAGCGTCAAGCCCAGCTGCGCAAGAAGGGCGTGCTGCCCTGGTTGCGTCCAGATGCCAAGTCCCAGGTCACGCTGCGCTATGAAAACGGCAAGCCGGTGGCGGTCGATGCGGTGGTGCTGTCGACCCAGCATAGCCCGGAAGTGGCCCAAGCCGACATTCGCGAAGCGGTGATGGAAGAGATCATCCAGCACGTGCTGCCGGCCGAGTGGCTGCACAAGGATACCCAGTTCCATATCAACCCCACCGGCCAGTTCATCATCGGTGGTCCGATGGGCGACTGTGGTGTGACCGGCCGTAAGATCATCGTCGATACCTACGGCGGCATGGCCCGTCACGGTGGTGGTGCCTTCTCCGGTAAGGATCCGTCCAAGGTTGACCGTTCGGCCGCCTATGCCGGTCGTTACGTGGCCAAGAACATCGTTGCCGCCGGCCTGGCCGAGCGTTGCGAAGTTCAGGTTTCCTACGCCATCGGCGTGGCCGAGCCGACCTCGATCAGCGTCAACACCTTCGGTACCGGCAAGATCGACGACGATCGCATCGTAACTCTGGTGCGCGAGCACTTCGACCTGCGCCCGCGCGGCCTGATTGAGATGCTGGACCTGAAACGCCCGATCTACCGTGCGACCGCCGCCTACGGTCACTTCGGTCGCGAGCTGCCGGAATTTACCTGGGAGCGAACCGATAAGGCCGAGGCGCTACGTCAGGCCGCGGGCCTCTAAACGGAGTTCGCGTTGCGATCCCCCCGCGTCTACGAACCTCAGCCCCTTATTCCAGGGGCTGAGTTGTCTCTGAACGACAGTGCGGCCCAGCATCTGGGTCGTGCACTGCGGATGCGCCCCGGTGATTCGGTGGTGCTGTTCGACGGCAACGGCAACGAGCATAGGGCCGAGCTGCTGGAACTGAGCAAACGTTCGGTCAGCGTGCGGGTCGGTGAGGCGTTGCAGCGTCCGGTGGAATCGCCGCTTAAGGTCGAGCTGGGCCAGGTGCTGTCCCGGGGTGAGCGGATGGACTATGCGATCCAAAAAGCCACCGAGCTGGGTGTCGATCGGATCGTGCCGCTGTTTAGTCAGCGTTGTGAGGTCAAACTGCCCGCCGACCGACAACAGAAGCGGCGTCAGCACTGGCAGCAGGTCGCCATCAGTGCCTGCGAGCAGTCCGGCCGCACCCGTGTCCCCGAGATCTCCTTGCCGCAATCGCTCGACAGCTGGGTGGCGCAGACCGAGGCACCACTCAAGCTGGTGCTACATCCCGATGCTGAAATGCCGCTGGGACAGCGGCAGGCCCCCGATTCGGTGGCTTTACTGATCGGTCCGGAAGGGGGGCTCGAAGAGGCCGAGATCGAACGAGCCCGTGCCGCCGGATTCGAGTCGCTGCAGTTGGGGCCGCGGGTGCTGCGTACCGAAACTGCCCCGGTGGCGGCGCTGACGTTACTGCATTATCTGTGGGGTGACCTGGGTTAGGGCCTGATGGTGGGCGCTGTTTGCGGCTGCCGGGTTGAACCTGCTCGACCGATCCCCATTCTATAGAGATATCTCGGCGATTCGGCTGAGTCTGGCGTTTGTGCTCAGGCCCGGCTGACAATTGTACCGGCTCTGGTACTATGCCGATAACGTCCTGTTAACCGACCCTAGGAACCTAATCGATGAGCCTGAAACTCGGCGTGGTCATGGACCCGATCGAAGCGATCACCTACAAGAAAGACAGTACCCTGGCGATGCTCTGGGCGGCGCAGGATCGTGGCTGGCAGCTGTACTATCTGGAGCAGTCCGGTCTCTATCTGCGTGACGGGGTAGCGATGGGCAAGATGGCCGAGTTGAGCGTCAAGCGGGATCCCAACGACTGGTTCGAACGGGGTGAGTATCAGAACCTTCCGTTGACCGAGCTGGATGTGGTGCTGATGCGCAAGGACCCGCCGTTCGACAACGAGTACCTGTACAGCACCCATCTGCTGGAGCAGGCCGAGCGTGACGGCCTGATGGTGGTCAATCCGCCACAGCGGTTGCGCGACTGTAACGAAAAGCTGTTTGCGACCCAGTTCCCGCAGTGCTGCCCGCCGGTGCTGGTCAGCCGCGATCCGCAGTTGCTGAAGGATTTCCATGCCGAGCATCAGGATGTGATTTTCAAACCGCTGGACGGTATGGGTGGCAGTTCGATCTTCCGAGTTCGTGAGGACGATCCGAACCTCAATGTGGTGCTCGAAACCCTGACCGACCACGGTCGTCAGCAGATCATGGCGCAGCGGTTTATTCCGGAGATCAGCGATGGCGACAAGCGGATTCTGCTGATCGACGGCGAGCCGGTCGACTACACCTTGGCACGGATTCCGTCCCAGGGAGAGACCCGCGGCAATCTGGCAGCCGGAGGTACCGGGGTTGGACGACCGCTGAGTGATCGTGATCGCTGGATCTGCGAGCAGGTTAAGCCGGTGATCCAGGAGCTGGGGCTGCTGTTCGTCGGTCTGGATGTGATCGGTGATTACCTGACCGAGATTAATGTCACCAGCCCGACCTGTATTCGCGAGTTGAACGATCAGTTCGGCCTGGATATCGCCGGGCAGCTGATGGATGCCATCGCCGATCGACTGGATTCGGTCGGATAAGCCGGGTCGGTTGGGAGAGCGATGAGTCAGAGCACACCGGTATCGAACAGACCTAGGGTCGGACCCAATGATCGGTTGGGCTTCACCCTGTTTGTCGCGGTGGCGGTTCATGCTTTGATCGTACTTGGGGTCGGCTTTGAGGACGAGCAACCGGCACCAGTGGCGAAAACCTTGGAAGTGACCCTGGCCCAGTTCCGTAGTGAGAAAGCGCCGGATAAGGCGGACTTTATCGCCCAGCACAACCAGATCGGCAGCGGTGAGCAGCAGGAGAAAGCGTTGCCGACCACCAAAGAAGTGGCGCCCTTTCAGCACAATCAGAGCGAAGCCATTGCCCCCGGGGTGGCGCCCAGTCCGCTGGAACTGATCCGGGCTCCGCAACCGCAAAGCCTCAATCAACCCACGCCTGAGCCTCAGCCCTCACCGGATCCCTCGTTGAACACGCCCCAGCCCGAGCAGCTCAGCACCCGTGCAGACAGTCGTAAAGTACAGGCCTCCAGTGTGACCCCGCCGCCTCAGACCGCTGAGGCCGCCACCGGTATCAGTTCGTCGCTGTTGGCCCGGTCGCTGGAGATCGCCAGTCTCGAAGCCAAGCTCGACAGTCTGCGTCAGGAACGGGCCGATTCGCCCCGGATTCGCCGGCTGACCTCGGCATCGACCCGCGAAGCCTTCGATGCCCAATATCTGGATGCCTGGCGTGCCAAGGTGGAGCGGGTGGGCAACCTCAATTACCCCGAAGAGGCGCGGCAGCGTAAGCTCTACGGCCATCTGCGCTTGCTGGTGGTGATTCGCCCCGATGGCAGCCTGGAGCGGGTCGAGGTATTAAAGAGTTCGGGCTATCGAGTGCTGGATGATTCCGCTCGCCGAATCGTCCGGTTGGCAGCGCCCTATGACGGTTTCAGCCCGGAGCTGCGCAAGCATGCGGATCGGGTGGAGATTATCCGGACCTGGAAGTTTGAGCGGGCCCGAATCGGTATCCGGCAGTAAGGTCGCGGCGGCTTAGTTGGCCGCCGGGATAAAGCCGCTCTGGGTGGTACCGCGGGCGATCATCTTCGACATATAGGCCAGCTTCTGCGGATCCTGATCGACGATGGTGACGGTGACGCTGACCAGCTCACAGTCCGGGCTGGTATCCTGCGCCTGCAACGTGTGCACGATCGCATTCAGGCGGGCCACTTCGCTGTTCTCCTGCGAGCCGGGTTGCTCCAGATCCACCACCACATTTTCCAGAATGGCCGGTAACCCCTGGCTGACTTTGCATTGCAGTACGATCTGTTTCAGGCTCAGCGCGGTGATGTCACAGGCGCTGATGGTGCTGCCAAAGCGTAGGTGGGCGCTACCACGCACCGTGGCCGGTTTCGGCATCTTGGGGGGGGCGGCCTTGGGGCTGGCTTGAGCCGCTGTGGGAGTTGGTTTTTGAGGTTGGCGTGTCGGTGTCTGTTTGGCCTTGGCACCGCCGGTCAGGGCATCAATGGAACCGTCGGCAACCCGACCGGCGCCGCTGCTGCGGCTATCCGTGCGAAGATTATGGTGCTTGCCGAGCACCTTGATCACTTTGTTGAGCAGGCCTTCGTTGGAGAACGGTTTGCCGATGTAGTCGGTCACCCCGGCCTGGATCGCTTCGACCACGTTGGCCTTGTCGCCGCGGCTGGTCACCATCACAAAAGGGACGCGGGATTTGCGTTCCTGGCGGACCCAGGTGAGCAACTCGATACCGGACATCTCCGGCATCTCCCAGTCACAGAGCACCAGGTCGTAGTCGCCTTTGAGCATCAATTGCTGAGCTTTGCGGCCATTGACGGCATCTTCCACCTGAAAATCGGGGAAGCGGGTACGAATGGTTTTTTTCACCATCTCCCGGATAAAGGCTGCATCATCGACTACCAGTACTCTGAGTTTTGCCATTGGAATTCCTTATAACCGTCTCAGATCCCTGAGGATACCCGAGCAGAAGGCGACACTCTAGTAGCCATCGCGGCTTTTATGCGGCTTCGTCGATCTTCGTCGCGCAGGACCTGCGGTGAGTGCCTTTGACGTCGGGTCGATGGTCCGCCTTGTGTCTTTGGCAGACTGGGTTGATACTTGTTTTATGGACCCTAGCGAAACCAACAGCAGTCTTTGCGATCATTTTCTGATCTCAATGCCGCATCTGAAGGACCGCTTCTTCGAGCAGTCGTTGACCTATATCTGTGAGCATAACGAGCACGGCGCCATGGGCTTGGTCGTCAATCGGCCGATGGACCTGTCGTTCAAGGAGATTCTGGGGCATCTGGAGATCTCCATTGAACCGCTGCACGATGCTCAGCGGCAGATCTACGCCGGCGGACCGGTGCAGGTTGAGCGGGGCTTTATCCTGCACAGTCCCACCGAGCATCTATGGAGCTCCAGTTACGCGGTTAACGAGCGGCTGCATTTGACCACTTCGGTGGATATTCTGCGGGCGATCGCCGAGGGTTGGGGGCCGGAGCACTATCTGATCACCCTCGGCTACGCCGGATGGGGCGCCGGGCAGCTGGAGCAGGAGATCCTGCACAACAGCTGGTTAAGTTGTCCGGCCGATTTGGATATACTGTTCGCCACCGAGTCGCAGCAGCGGCTCGACGCGGCTGCCGGTAAGCTCGGGGTCAATCTGGACCTGCTGACTGCCGAAAGCGGACACGCTTGATTCAAGCCCGCTCCAGCCGCCAACCAATCGACTTTTGATCGACAGCGGGCAGCTTTTTGATACTGGCATTTGACTTTGGCACCACCCGGTTCGGGGTGGCCGTGGGGCAGGCGATTACCGCAACGGCAACGCCGTTGAAACCTATTGTCGCTAAAGATGGCGTTCCTGACTGGGGCCGGATCGAAGCCCTGTTTGAAGAGTGGCAACCGGAAGCCTTCGTGGTCGGGTTACCGCTCAATATGGATGGCACCCTGTGCGAGATGTCCTATCGCGCCCGCAAGTTTGCCAACCGCCTGCATGCCAGGTTTGACCGTCCCAGCTACCTCACCGATGAGCGCCTGAGCAGCCACGAAGCCAAGGGCATTCATCTGGATGGCGGCGGCGAGGCGGATTTCAAGAAGCACTCGATGGATGGCCTGGCCGCGCAGCTGATACTCGAAAGCTGGTTTCGCGAGCCGGAGCACCGCTCGAGCCTGGATAAACTGACCCAACCGCAAGGAACCCCCTGATGCCTGAACGTATAGATGTGGAGCAGCTACTCGCGCAGATGACCGAGCAGCTCAAAGGCCTGTTGCAACAGCGTGGTATCGAGAACCCGATGTTGGTGGGTATCCGTACCGGCGGCGTCTGGCTGGCCGAACGGGTGCAGCAGCACCTGGGGCTGCAGGATCCAGTGGGGGTGTTGGATATCAGTTTTTACCGCGACGATTTCACCCGTATCGGACTGAACCCGAAGGTGCAGCCGTCGGCGTTGCCGTTTGCCACCGAGGAGCGCGATATCGTGCTGATCGACGATGTACTGATGAGCGGTCGCACCGTACGGGCGGCGCTCAATGAGCTGTTCGACTACGGTCGACCGGCTTCGGTCACGTTGATGACACTGCTGGATCTACAGGCCCAGGAACTACCGATTCAAGCCGATATCGTCGGCAAGACCTTCAAGCTGGAACCGGGTCAGCAGATCAAGCTGTCCGGACCGGAACCGCTGAGCCTGCAGCT
Organism: Motiliproteus sp.; assembly: GCF_965230735.1. Taxonomy (GTDB): domain Bacteria; phylum Pseudomonadota; class Gammaproteobacteria; order Pseudomonadales; family Balneatricaceae; genus Motiliproteus. Next base: position 607,643 of record NZ_OZ246016.1, on the reverse strand, counting down.
GCTCCAACGCCAAGCCTGGCAGAGTCACTAGGCCCTTATTCAACCTGATTGGAATTTGCTCTCGATGAATCCCGTTACCGATAGCCTGCAGCTGCAACTGAATGAACAGGGCCAGCTGCGACATTTTCTTACCACCGAGGGCCTTAGCTGCGAGCTGCTGACCGATATTCTCAATACCGCCGATTCGTTCGTCGATATGGGAGCCCAGTCGGTCAAAAAGGTCCCGCTGCTACGCGGCAAGACGGTGATCAACCTGTTCTTCGAGAACAGCACCCGGACCCGCAGTACCTTTGAGCTGGCGGCCAAACGATTGTCGGCCGATGTGCTCAACCTCGATATCGCCACCTCGGCCACCTCCAAGGGTGAAACCCTGCGTGACACCTTATGGAACCTGGAGGCGATGCATTCGGACATGTTCGTGGTGCGGCACCCCAACAGTGGTGCGGCCCACTTTATCGCCCAGCATGTGACGCCGAACGTGGCGATCATCAACGCCGGCGACGGCCGTCATGCACACCCGACCCAGGCGATGCTGGATATGCTGACCATTCGCCGGCATAAGGGTGCCTTCGAGCCGCTAAAAGTCGCCATCGTCGGCGATATTCTGCACTCTCGGGTGGCTCGCTCGCAGATCCATGCGCTCAATACCCTCGGTGCCGACGAGGTGCGTCTGATCGCGCCGAAAACCCTGCTGCCGACCGATGTGGATAGCCTCGGAGTCAAGGTCTACAGCGACTTGGGGGAAGGCCTCAAGGATGTGGATGTGGTGATCATGCTGCGCTTGCAGCTGGAGCGGATGCAGAGCGCCTTTCTGCCGTCCCAGGGCGAGTTTTACAAGCTCTATGGCCTCAGCCGTGAGCGGCTGGCACAGGCCAATCCCGGTGCCATCGTGATGCATCCGGGACCGATCAACCGTGGAGTTGAGATCGAGTCCGAGGTGGCCGACGGTGCCCAGTCACTGATCCTGAAACAGGTCGGCTACGGAGTCGCGACCCGGATGGCAGTGATGTCGATGGCGGTCAGCGGCCAGCAGGCTCAAAAGCAGGTCCAGGAAAACAATCAGGCACAAGCAGACGAAGGAAACCGATGAACACAGTAATTCAGGGCGGCCGCCTGATCGATCCGGCCAATGGTATCGACGCCCCGCGAGATCTCTACCTGCAGCAGGGCAAGGTGTTGGCCGTCGGTGAGGCGCCGGAAGGATTTGTGGCCGAGCAGACCATCGATGCCACCGGCCAGGTGGTTTGCCCCGGGCTGGTCGACCTGCAGGCGTTTCTGCGTGAGCCGGGTCAGACCCAGAAAGGCACGATTGCCAGCGAAAGTGCCGCGGCCGCTGCTGGCGGGGTGACGACCCTGTGTTGCCCGCCCCAGACCCAGCCGGTACTGGATACCCCGGCGGTGGCACGACTGATTCAAGATCGCGCCGCCGAGGCCGGATTGGTCCGGGTGCTGCCGCTGGGCGCCCTGACCAAGGGGCTTGAGGGGGAGCAACTGGCCAATATGATGGCGCTGAAGGCCGCCGGCTGTGTTGGCTTCAGCAATGTCGGTGCCGGTGTCGCCAGCGCCCAGACCCTGCTGCGATGCCTGGAATACGCTGCCACCCATGATCTGCTGGTGTTGGTTCGACCGCAGGAGCCTTCGCTGAGCAGCGGCTGCGCCCACGACGGGGCAATGGCGATGCGACTTGGCTTAGAGGGGATTCCGGCGGTTGCCGAAACACTGGAAGTTTCCCGCTACCTGTTGCTGGCCGAGCAGGCCGGAGCGCGGCTCCATTTCGGCCAACTCTCCTGCGAGCGTTCAGTCAAGATGATCGAAGAGGCTCGTGAGCGGGGGCAGGCGGTGAGCTGTGATCTGGCAGTGCACCAGCTGCTGCTGGACGACGGTGCCCTGGAAGGCTTTGATGGTCGCTTTCACCTGTCGCCGCCGCTGCGCTCCGAAGCTGAGCGGGCCGGGCTGCGGGCCGCGTTGGTTCGCGGCGGCATCAGTGCGCTGTGCTCCGATCACCAGCCCCACGAAGCCTCGGCCAAGGCGGCGCCGTTCAGTGTTACCGAGCCCGGCATGATCGGCTTGCAAACCCTGCTGCCACTGGGGTTGAAACTGGTCGAGCAGGATCTGCTGTCGCTGTCGGAGATGATTGCGTTGTTGAGCTCGGAGCCGGCCCGGATTCTGGGTCTTGAGCAGGGTCAGTTGGGTGTCGGTGCTCCGGCGGATATCTGTATCTTTGATCCCGAGCAGTCTTGGCAGCTGGATGAGCTGAGCAATGCCTCGATCGCAACCAATACGCCGTTCTGGGGGCAGCAACTTCAGGGTCAGGTCAGCCACACGCTGCTGGCGGGTGAGCGGGTCTACTCGCGCTGAGTCTCTGCACTGTTACTTGATGCTGATTCAGGGGAGACCTGATTCAGCTCGGGTTGAATCGTCGTGCAATCTCGTCGATGCACAGCTGCACCCCTAGCGGTAACTGCCGTTCGAAGGTGTGCAGCGCATAGACCGGGTTTAGCGGCATCCGGTAGCCGGGAAAAACCTCGGACAGCCGTGGCTGAAGCTCGCGTAGTTTGAAGTCCGGGACCAGTCCGATCCCGGCTCCCGACTCTATCAGGGCCAGGCAGGTGTCGAAGGAGTCGGCCCGACAGCGGGCCTGAGCGCTGTACTGTTTCAGGTTTCCCTGTTCATCTTCCAGCTGGTGGTGAATCTTCTCACCCTGCCAGGTGTTGGCAATATAGGCCGCCTGCTCTAAGGCGCCAGCGTCCAGTAGTGCCTGACTGGCGCATAGCACATCCCGGAACTGACCAATACGGCGCTGTTTTATTCGACTGTCCGCAGAGGGCCCCACCCGGATCGCCAGATCGATATTTTCGGCGGCCAGATCTAACTGTTCATCACTGCAGATCAATTCCGGCAGCAGCTGCGGATATTGTCTGACCAGCTTCGCCACCGTCGGCGCCACCAGGGTTCCCATCAGCGCATGGGGAGCGGTGATACGCAATCTACCCCTCGCTACCTCCTGCTCTTCACGAACCTGCTGCCAGGCCAGTTCGGCGATGCGGTTAATCTCCCGGCAGTGTCGATAGAAAGCCTCGCCCGTGGCTGTCAGGCTTTGACGTCGGGTGGTGCGCTTGAGCAGCGTAACCCCCAGCTCTGTTTCTAAGCTCTTCAGGTGCTGGCTGACGACGGACTTGGACAGCTGTAAAGAATCGGCTGCGGCGGTGATCGAACCGGTCTCGACAATGCGGGCGAAAACCGCCATGGGACGTAATTGATTCATACTATTATCCGTAAAAATAGAACAATGAATTCTAATACGGCTGTTTTTCGGCCTCAATGCCGGGGCTAAGCTTCGATAGATGACCCTGACGTTGTTAATTACCGCTTAGTGAGGAACCCCTATGTCCCAAGATGACCTGCTTCAAGCCTGTAAAGACGGCATCGCTACCTGGCAACACGCGTTCAATCATCAGGATGCGGCGGGTTGCGCGGCACAATACCGGGAAGATGCGGTGATGCAGGCCCGTCCATTCGGAACCTTTACCGGCCGAGAACAAATTCAGGCCTTCTGGCAGAACATTATCGACCAGGGATTTGCCGAGGTGGATTACACCGAGGTGAAATGGGAGCCGGCCGATGATGGTGAAGGTTATATCCTCAGTTCACGCTGGACCATGAATAAGGCCTTCGGAGTGGTTCACCGGGAGCTTTGGGTGCTGGATACCGATGGCAAAGCGCGCCTGGCCAGCGATGATTTCGAGGTGCAGGGGGAGCGTTAAGCGCTGTCTTTATCGCGGCCCAATGAGCCTGGTGGCTTCATTGGGCCTAGCGTGTTTCTCAGCGGGGATCGTTCAGAAAATCGTCCTCATCCTGGAGGAAGAACATCTCACCATCGTCCGACTTGGTGATCTGATCCTGCAGCTGCGGATTGGTTTCGGCCGACAGCTTGATCATCAGGCGCAGGTCGTTGGCCGAATCAGCGTGGGCCAGCGCATCTTCGTAGGTGACCTTACCCTGTTCGAACAGCTTGTAGAGCGACTGGTCGAAGGTCTGCATGCCGATATTGGTGGACTTCTTCATCAGCTCTTTGAGCTCATGGACGTTGGCTTTACGGATCAGATCCGACGCCAACGGTGAGTTGATCAGAACCTCGACGGCGGCGATACGACCCTTGCCGTCGGCCCGGGGCAGCAGCTGCTGGGCCACGATCGCTTTCATATTCAGCGACAGGTCCATCCACAACTGGTCGTGGTGTTCGGGCGGGAAGAAGCTGATGATCCGGTCCAGCGCCTGGTTGGCGTTGTTGGCGTGCAGGGTGGCCAGACAGAGGTGGCCGGTTTCGGCGAACTGCAGGCCGTACTGCATCGTCTCCTTGGAGCGGATCTCACCCATCAGGATGACATCCGGTGCCTGACGCAGGGTGTTCTTCAACGCCACATCGAAGCTGGGGGTGTCAATGCCCACCTCACGCTGGGTGATGATGCATTTCTTGTGGTCGTGGATAAATTCGATCGGGTCTTCAATACAGATGATGTGACCCTTGGTGTTCTCGTTACGGTAGTCGATCATCGAGGCCAGCGAGGTCGATTTACCGGTACTGGTACCACCAACGAACAGAATCAGGCCGCGCTTGCTGGTGGCCAGATCGCGGATGATCGGCGGCAGCTGCAGCTCTTCCATGCTGGGAATTTCATTCTTGATCCGACGCAGCACCATGCCGGGCGAATTGCGTTGGAAGAAGGCGCTGACCCGGAAGCGGCCGATACCGGGCGCGCTGACGGCGTAGTTACACTCGTGGGTCGCTTCGAACTCGGATTGCTGGGCGTCGTTCATGGTGCTGTAGGTCAGCGAACGGGCCTGGCGGGCGGTTAACGGATCGCGGGTCAGCGGTTTGACGGTGCCATCGACCTTGATACTGGGCTGAGCGCCGGCGGTCACAAACAGATCCGATGCATCACGCTCAACCATCACCTTCAGAAGCTGGGTAAAGTCCACTTATATTCACCTGTTCGAATAAATTAAACCAAGCCTAACCGATTTTTCCTGAGGAAACCTCCCGGCGCGATGGAATCCGCCTGGGTTTCCCCATCTCTGACTTAGGTTAGAAGTTCTGCGGCATCTTGGCCTTCTCACGCGCCGCTTCGCGGGAAATCAGCCCCTTCTGCAGCAGGTTCTGCAGACACTGGTCCATGGTCTGCATGCCGAAGGCCGCGCCTGTCTGGATGGCCGAATACATCTGCGCCACCTTGTCTTCGCGGATCAGGTTCCGGATCGCCGGGGTCCCGACCATGATTTCATGGGCTGCAACCCGGCCGCCTTTAGGTTTCTTCAACAGGGTCTGCGAGATGATCCCTTCCAGGGATTCGGACAGCATTGAGCGCACCATCGCCTTCTCCTGGCTTGGGAATACATCGATGATCCGGTCGATGGTCTTGGCCGCCGAGGTGGTGTGCAGGGTGCCGAACACCAGGTGGCCGGTTTCGGCCGCGGTCAGGGCCAGACGGATGGTTTCCAGGTCCCGCATCTCACCGACCAGGATGATGTCCGGGTCTTCACGCAGCGCCGAGCGCAGCGCCTCGGCGAAACCGAGGGTGTCGCGGTGCACTTCACGTTGGTTGACCAGACACTTCTTGCTCTCGTGAACGAATTCGATCGGGTCTTCGATGGTCAGGATATGGTCGTTGCGGGTGTCGTTGACGTAGTCGACCATCGCCGCCAGGGTGGTCGACTTACCCGAGCCGGTCGGGCCGGTAACGAGCACCAGGCCACGCGGGCGTGAGCTCAGATCCTGGAATACCTTGCCCATGCCGAGGGTTTCCATCGACAGGATGTCGGTCGGGATGGTCCGGAACACCGCGCCGGCACCGCGGTTCTGGTTGAAGGCGTTAACACGGAAACGGGCCAGCCCAGGGACCTCGAACGAGAAATCGGTCTCGTAGAACTCCTCGAAGTCCTTGCGCTGCTTGTCGTTCATGATGTCGTAGATCAGACCGTGGACCTGTTTGTGGTCCAGGGCGGGCATCTTGATCCGGCGGACGTCGCCGTCGACCCGGATCATCGGCGGAACGCCGGCGGAAATATGTAGGTCGGATGCGTTCTGCTGAACGCTGAACGTTAAGAGTTCGGTGATATCCATAGCAGCCTCTGGACCCTATTCAACCAATCCAATAAAGTGTGGTGCCTTGCAGGGAGATCGGCTGCACCCGACAGTCCTGAGGGGTTTGCATCCTGATCACCGGGCGCCTGTTTTGCAGTTGCCGTCATTATTACTGAAAGCCAATCTGATGAGTAGCATAGCATCCAACATCGCTTCCACTTTGAACTTGATCCGTGACGCAGAGCAACGCAGCGGTCGCGCGGCAGGCAGTGTCGGCTTGCTGGCGGTCAGTAAAACCAAGCCGGTGGCGATGCTGCGCGAGGCCTACGAGGCGGGACAACGGGACTTCGGCGAGAACTATCTGCAGGATGCGCTGCCGAAAATGGAACAACTGGCCGAGCTGGATATCTGTTGGCATTTCATCGGTCCGCTTCAGTCGAACAAAACCCGGGCGGTAGCCGAGAAGTTTGACTGGTTCCATGCTCTTGATCGACTCAAGATCGCCCGTCGCCTGAGTGAGCAACGCCCGGCGGACAAGGCGCCGCTGAATGTCTGTCTGCAGATCAATATCAGCGATGAACAGAGCAAGTCGGGAGTGGCACCGGATGAGGCAGCGGAATTAGTCACCGAGTTGGTTAAGTTGCCGGGGTTGAAGCTGCGCGGTTTGATGGCGATTCCGGCGGCGGATCTGGATCAGGCCGGTCAACGCAACGCCTTTGCCCGAATGCGGCAACTGTTTGAACAGTTGCAGCCGCAGGCGCCTGAGTTGGACACCCTGTCGATGGGCATGAGCGGTGACCTGGCCAGCGCGGTGGCTGAGGGATCGACCCTGGTGCGGATTGGCACCGCCATCTTTGGCGCCCGTGATTACGCCAGGCCGCAGGACTGACTTAAGAATTTAGACACAAGGATTCACTATGACTGACACAGCGAATTACCCGGTACTGGGCTTTATCGGCGGCGGCAACATGGCCCAGGCGATCATCGGCGGGTTGGTCAACCAGGGTTACCCGGCCCAGCAGATCTGGGTTGCCGATCCGACCCAGCAGCAATTGGACAAGCTGGCCGAGCAGTGGCCGATCAATACCACCACCGACAACAACCGGGTCGCCGGCGAGTCGGAGGTGTTGATGCTGGCGGTGAAGCCGCAGGTGATGAAGGTCGTGACCGAAGCGTTGCGCGAGGCCCTGGCCGCCAGTCCGGCGCTGGTGATCTCGATCGCCGCCGGTATCCCGGTGGCCAGCCTGGAGCGCTGGCTCGGAGCCGAGACCGCGCTGGTACGCTGTATGCCCAATACCCCGGCGCTGGTGATGACCGGTGCCAGCGGGCTTTACGCCAATGCCAAGGTGACCCAGGTTCAGCGACAGCAGGCCGAGCAGATGATGGCGGCGATCGGCATCGCCCAGTGGGTTGAGCGCGAAGATCTGATCGATGCGGTGATCGCCGTGTCCGGCAGCGGCCCGGCCTATTACTTCATGATGATGGAAGCGATGATCGAGGCGGGCATCAAGCAGGGGCTGAGCCGTGAAGTCAGCACCGAACTGACCCTTCAGACAGCCCTGGGTGCGGCCAAAATGGCCCAGGCCAGCGATGTCGATCCGGCCGAATTGCGACGTCGGGTCTGTTCCCCCAACGGCACCACCGAGCGAGCCGTGCAGCGGTTCCAGCAGGGAGGGTTACCCGAGCTGGTGGAGCAGGCGATGGTTGACTGTGCCGACCGGGCTCGTGAGATGGCGGTCGAACTGGGCGGCGATTAACGCTAGCCCCCGGTCTCGGGGCATGGGCGGGCTGGCAAACACCGAACGCGCGCCCTATCATAACTTCCACAGACTTCTGTTGGCCGGTCAATGACTTCCGGTCGAAATTGATCACAAAGAGGCGAGCTGATGGGTGCCGAAACCCTTACGTTGATAATTCGTACAATTGGTGAATGTTTCGCCCTGCTGGTGGTGCTGCGCTTTCTGCTGCAGATGGCCCATGCCGACTTCTATAACCCGATTTCCCAGGCCGTCGCCAAGTTCACCCAGGTACCGCTGTTGCCGTTTCAGAAGCTGGTTCCTCGGGTTGCCGGGCGTGACTTTTCCGCCCTGGTGCTGGCGCTGGTAGTCAAATTTGCCACCCTGGCGTTGCTGTTCCTGGTCAATGGCCGCAGTTTCGAGCCGATCGGTCTGCTGGTGATCTCGCTGGTCAGCCTGTTGAGCATGATTCTGGATGTCTATTTCTACGCCGTGATCGCATCGGTGATCATCAGCTGGGTCGCACCCAACAGTTACCATCCGGCGGTGCAACTGATCACCCAACTGACCGAGCCGCTGTTCAAACTGGCCCAGCGTGTGGTGCCGCCGATCGGCGGATTGGATCTGTCACCGATCCTGATCTTCCTGGTGATTCAGGTGATTCAGCTGCAACTGTCGCGGCTGGTCTACTGAGCCGTCAGCGGAACCCATTCAACCGCCCAGTTGCCGGGCTTGAGACTATTGATCATCGGACAACCTGATGCCTGAACAGATACCTGAGGATTCCGTCGGTCTGGTGCAGCCGCAGACGCTGCACTTTGACGAGCCATTGGCGCTGCGTAGCGGCCGCGTAATCCCTGAATACCAACTGGTTATCGAAACCTACGGTGAGCTGAATGCCGATCGCAGCAATGCGGTATTGATCTGCCATGCTCTGAGCGGACACCACCATGCCGCCGGTTATCACAGCATGGACGATCGCAAGCCCGGCTGGTGGGATTCGGCGATCGGTCCGGGCAAGGTGATCGATACGAATCGCTTTTTCGTGGTGGCGCTGAACAATCTGGGAGGGTGTCACGGCAGTACCGGCCCCCAGAGCATCAACCCGGAGACCGGCAAGGAATATGGCCCGGATTTTCCGATCGTCACGGTGCGTGACTGGGTCAAGAGTCAGGTCCGATTAGCGGATCGTTTGGGAATCGAAACCTGGGCTGCGGTCGTGGGCGGAAGCCTGGGCGGGATGCAGGCCTTGCGCTGGTCGATCGACCATCCGCAGCGATTGCGTCACTGTCTGGTGATTGCCTCGGCGCCGAAACTGACGGCTCAGAACATCGCCTTTAACGAGGTGGCACGCCAGGCGATCAGCAAGGATCCGGAGTTCTTCGGTGGACGTTACAAGGACCATGACACAGTACCCAAGCGCGGCCTGATGCTGGCGCGGATGCTGGGGCATATCACTTACCTGTCCGATGACTCGATGCGGGAGAAGTTCGGCCGCGAGCTGCGCCGCGATAAGCTCAGCTTCGACTTTGAAGCCGATTTCCAGGTCGAGAGTTACCTGCGCTATCAGGGAGAAAGCTTCACCGGCAGCTTCGATGCCAACACCTACCTGTTGATGACCAAGGCGCTGGATTACTTCGATCCCAGCGTCGACCACGATTACGATCTGGTCAAAACCCTCAGCGGTGCCCAGTGCAAGTTTATGGTGATCTCCTTTACCACCGACTGGCGCTTCTCGCCGGAGCGCTCCCGTGAGATCGTCGATGCCCTGATCGCGGCTGGCAAGTCGGTCAGCTACGCTGAAGTCGAAGCCGCCCACGGCCACGATGCGTTCCTGATACCGATCCCCCGTTACATGGATGTGTTCGGTCGTTACATGGAAACCGTGGCCGCCGATATCGGCTTGCCCCGCAAAACCCTGTCAGAAGATTCCCAGCCGGAGGGCAACCGCTGATGCGTGCGGATCTAGAAATCATCGAGCGCTGGATTCAGCCGCAGTCGCGGGTGCTGGATCTGGGCTGTGGTAACGGCGAACTGTTGGAATATCTCGGTTCGGCCAAGCAGGTCCATGGTTACGGGCTGGAGATCGACGCCCAGGATATCGCCGCCTGCATCGATCGCGGCGTCAATGTGATCGAACAGGATCTGGATTGCGGACTGGCCAACTTCCAGAACAACAGCTTCGACATGGTGGTCATGACCCAGGCCCTGCAGGCGGTCCATCGCCCGGACCTGGTGTTGGATGAGATGCTGCGGGTCGGCAAAGAGTGCATCATCACCTTCCCCAACTTCGGCCACTGGCGGGCACGCTTCTACCTGGCGCTGAAGGGCAAGATGCCGGTGTCCGACTTCCTTCCCTATACTTGGTATAACACGCCCAATATCCATTTCTGTACCTTTAAGGATTTTGAGGAGCTGTGTCGCGAGAAGAACATCCATATCGTTAAGCGCACCGTGGTAAACCGTGAGCATCGCGACCATTGGGCCAGCAATTTGTGGCCCAATATGCTCGGCGAGATCGCCATCTACCACGTCACCAAGTAACGACCGGGCCGGCACCGACGGGACCGGCGTTGAGGAGGCTACCATGCGCCGTTTACTCTATTCCTTACTGACGGCTGTGCTGTTGCTGCCAAGCCTGGCGAGTGCCGAGCAGTTCGAAGCAGTCGATCAGTATCAGATCCATTACAACGCCTTGGGCACCACCTTCCTGCTGCCCGAAGTGGCCGAGCAGTACCAGATCCAGCGCAGTAAGGTTCGCGGGCTGGTCAACATCTCGGTACTCGACAGCAGCGCCGACCATCGTGCGGTGGTGGCGCAGGTCAGCGGTGAAATCCGCAATCTGGTGGATCAGCGCCAGCCGTTGAATTTCCGTCAGGTGCGCGAGGGCGATGCGATCTACTACATCGCCGAGTTCCGCTTTACCGATGACGAGCGGCTGTTCTTCGAGTTGCAGGTGCAGCCCGATCCGAACGGCCCGGTTTACCCGCTCAACTTCGAGCAACATTTTTACGTCGATTAACCCCAGCAGCGAAACCAGAGTCCATGCAGCAGATCGTTCTGGCCAGCGGTAACGCCGGCAAGCTCAAAGAGTTCAACCAGGTACTGGCCGATTTTGATATCGAAGTCTTACCGCAATCGGATTTCGATGTCGGCGAGGTCGAAGAGACCGGCCTGAGCTTCGTTGAGAACGCGATCCTGAAGGCCCGTCATGTCAGCCAGGTATCCGGGCTGCCGGCGTTGGCCGACGATTCCGGACTGGAAGTTGATGCCTTGAAGGGCGCGCCTGGAATTTACTCGGCCCGCTTCTCCGGTCCGGGTGCCACCGATGCCAGCAACAATGAAAAGCTGCTGTCGCTGCTGGCCCAGGTGCCCGAGGCGCAGCGTAGCGCTCGTTTCCAGTGCTTGTTGGTGCTGATGAAGCATCCGGCCGACCCGACCCCGATGATCTGTCAGGGCAGCTGGGAAGGGCGGATTCTGGAGCAGCCACGGGGTGAAAACGGATTTGGCTATGATCCGTTGTTCTGGGTCCCGGAGTGTGAGTGCGCCTCGGCCGAGCTGGCGCCGGAGCAAAAGAATAAACTCAGCCATCGGGGCCAGGCCGTGGCTGAGCTGCTGCGTCGACTGGCGCTGCAGAAGGGCTAATGACCGCGGCTTCCACGGGGCTGCAGCTACCGCCGCTGAGTCTGTATATCCATGTGCCCTGGTGCGTGCGCAAATGCCCCTACTGTGATTTCAACTCCCACGCCCAGCGTGGCGAGATCCCACAGGCGGATTATCTGCAGGCACTGCTCGATGATCTCGATGCCGAGCTGAACTGGGTCCAGGGCCGGACGCTGCAGTCGATCTTTATCGGCGGCGGCACCCCGAGCCTGATGGAGGCGGCGTTCTACCGGCAGCTGCTGGGGCAGGTCGAGCAGCGAATCCCGTTTGCCGAGGGGATCGAGATCACCCTGGAAGCCAATCCCGGCACCTTCGAGCAAGCCCGTTTTGCCGGTTACCGCGAGGCCGGGATCAACCGGTTGTCGCTGGGGATTCAGAGCTTCGACGATGGTTGTCTGCAAGCCTTGGGGCGGATTCACAGCGGCGCCGAAGCGGAGCAAGCCGTTGCCCAGGCCCGGACGATCGGGTTTGAGCGGCTCAACCTGGACCTGATGCACGGCCTTCCGGGCCAGACCCCGGCGATGGCGCTGGCTGATCTGGAGCGGGCGATCGCGTTGGAGACCACCCACCTGTCCTGGTATCAGCTGACCATCGAGCCCAACACCGAGTTTCATAGCCGTCCGCCAACGCTGCCTGAAGACGAAGATCTGTGGGCTATTCAGGAGCAGGGCCAGGCGCGGCTGGCCGAGGCCGGGTTCGAGCAGTACGAGATCTCCGGTTACAGTAAGACCGGCCAGCAGTGCCGCCATAATCTCAACTATTGGTGCTTCGGCGACTACCTGGGCATCGGTGCCGGGGCCCATGCTAAGCTGACCGATCCTGCGTCAGGGAGCTCCGGGCGGCTGGTCCGGCGCTGGAAAGTGCGGCAGCCGAAAGCCTATCTGGCCGGGCTGAATCGAGCCGAGCAACGTGATATCGACGCCGACGAACTGCCGTTGGAGTTTATGATGAACACGCTGCGACTCAGCGACGGTGTTGAAGCCGAGCTGTTCGAGCAGCGGACCGGATTGCCGCTAACGATGATCGAGCCTCAACTCGCCCGCGCTCGAAGCCTGGGGTTGCTTGTCGCTGATCCTGCACTGCTGCGTCCGACCCTGCAGGGGCGGCGTTTTTTGAATGAATTGCTGGAGCTGTTTGTCTGATGGCGATGTTTGAACATTTCAGCTGGTTGCCGCTGCTGCTGGCGCTGACCGCGTTGACCCTGGCGCCGGGGGTCGACACCCTGCTGGTGCTACGCAACACCACCCGGGGCGGTGGTCGTGATGGGCTGCTGACCGGGCTGGGGATCTGCTCGGGGCTGTTTGTCCACGCGCTGATCTCGGCGGCCGGGTTGTCGATGATTCTGCTGGGCTCGGCCGAGCTGTTTATGCTGCTGAAACTGGCCGGGGCCGCCTATCTGGTCTGGCTCGGAATCCAGAGTCTGCGCTCGGCGCTGCGTCGACGGGGTATGACGATGGAGTCGGTGGCGCCGCAGCAGGTACCGGTCAGGGTGTCGCTGCGCGAGGGTGCGCTGTCTAACCTGCTCAATCCCAAACCGATCGTGTTCTATATGGCGTTTCTGCCGCAGTTTATCGACCCAAGTCACCCGGCGGTCCCCCAGGCACTGCTGATCGCCGCGCTGCACTTCCTGCTGGCGATGGGCTGGTACCTGCTGCTGGTGGTGCTGATCGGTTGGGCCCGACGCTGGCTTCAACAGCCGAAAGTGGCGGCCTGGCTCGACGGCATCAGCGGGTTGGTGTTGATGGGGTTTGGCTGGCGCTTGGCCAACTCCCAGTAAGAAGACTCTGTGAAAACACCTGCGCCTGCACCTGCGCTCGGCACGTTTTTACATAGCCTCACCGGGTTTGATTTCGAGCGTTCATCATTCGTTCTTTTTTCTGTCAGAGAACTTTCATAATTCGCCATTAGGCTGGTTCGGCATTGAAACCGCGCAATAGAGGAAAGCTCGAATGCTGAACCGCAAATCTCTGATCGTCGCCGGCCTGGCGATCTCCCTGGCCGCCTGTGGCGGTAAAGAAGTCAAGCCGCAGGCTGCTGCTGTTGATTTGAACAATGGCGATATGTACGAAGTTCATCATGAAGGTCGTTTGTACGTGTTTGATGATTTCGACACCTATCAGAGCTTCCTCGAAGTGGGCGAAACCTCCTACCGTCAGACCTTTATCGGCGCCGGTCCCAAGGGTGAAACCCTGGTCTTCGGTGTAACCGGTAAGGACAAGAAGAAGACCGCCGACAAGATCGCCGCTTACAACCTCTATCACGGTAGCTTGGAAGCCGCTGAAGAGTTCTACGGCGAAATGCGTGCCGAAGGCCGTATCTACGTGTTTGACCGTCTGGAAGACATGGAGACCGTACGTACCACCGGTGAAGCGCCGTTGCGCTACACCGAGATCGGCAACGGCCCCAAGGGTGAAACCGTTGTCTATGTACTCCGTAGTGAAAACAAAAAGCAAAAGCCGGTAGCGTTGCAGGCCGCCTTTAAGAAGCACAACGGCCTGATGTAATTCCGCTTGGCGTTTGACGAGACGCTACAAGCTTGAATCTCGACCGCAGTGGTTGAATGCGCTGCGGCGGGTGTCCGGAAACCTGTGCACGGGTTGTCAGGTTTTCAGAGGCTCTGTAGGGAGCACCTAGCTCCATTTTGATACCGGTAGGTTAGCTCAGAGCCTGCCGGTTTTTTTGCCTGTCGGTGTGGGGTGTTTATCCCGAGTTACTGAGTCTTCGGATAGTTTCTGTTGCGCTATTCCCAAGCGCGCCCCTTTTGTAAGCAAACAAAAGGGACCAAAAGTTGCTTTGCCCAATGACTTGCCAGCTTTGCTGGTGCCCTGTGCGCTGGATTGAAAAACGGGCTCCGATGGAAACTCGGCCTGCGGCCTTAGACAACCATCGTCGCTGATCCGTTTTCCAATCCAGTGCTCGGCTGCGTCAAGGGCGGTTAAGACCGTGCCAGCCGAAACAGCGCCTCCGTATATATCAGGAAAAACTCCCTGATCCCCTTTTGCGATGGTGAGCATTGAGCTGTTCGATGGATCAGCGAAGACGGTTGTTTGAGTGAGCGAAGCGAGCGAGCTTCCGTCGCAGCCCATCGGGCCGTTCAACGCGCAACGAAGTTGGCGTAGCCGACCAAGCAAGTGGGGTCGCCTAGGGTTGTTAGGGAAATGGCGGCGCATTTCTCTAACACGCCCGGAAGGGTGTAACTGGAGTTAGCTGCAATTGCTGGTGTTTGTTCTGGCTTTCCGAGTTGGCTGAGCTTACTTATTGCGCTCACCCGAGCGCGTCCCTTTTGTAAGCAAACAAAAGGGACCAAAAGTTGCTTTGCCCAACGACTTGCCAGCTTCGCTGGTGCCCTGCGCGCTGGATTGAAAAACGGGCTCCGATGGAAACTCGGCCTGCGGCCTCAGACAACCATCGTCGCTGATCCGTTTTCCAATCCAGTGCTCGGCTGTGTCAAGGGCGGTTTGAGTCCGTGGCAGCCGAAACTATAGCTCCATTAATTTCAGGACAAACTCCCCAACCCCCTTTTGCGCCGGTGAGCATTGGAGCCTGACAATGGAGTAGAGCGATTGATGTTTGAGGGAGCGAAGCGAGTGAGTTCCAATCGCGGCCATTGGCAGGCGAAACGCGCAACGTAGCCGGCGAAGCTGGCCAAGCAAGAGGGGCCGCCTAGGGTTGTCAGGGAAATGGCGGCGCATTTCCCTGACACGCCCGGAAGGGCGTATTAGTCTTTCTGTTAAGAGCTATTCAGTAAATCGTGCTATCGCACCCGGAATTTCACTCAAACACCGTACTTCCAAATCCGGTTTAGGCCCTTCCGGCCAGGGCTTGCCGGAAAAATTCACCCACAGGGTGTGCAATCCACAATCTTGAGCGCCGCGAATATCATGATCCGGATGATCACCGATATGCAGCACCTCATCGGCAACGACACCGGCCCGCTCCAGCATCTGCTCGAACATCAACGGATCGGGCTTGGCCTTGCCGACCTGATCGGCGTTGAGGCCGAATTCGAAGAATTCGCCCAATCCGACCTTCTCCACATCGGCGTTACCGTTACTGAGCGCGACTAGGCGGTAGTTGGCGCTTAGATCAATCAGCATCTGTTGGGCGTGCTGGAATAGTTCGACCTGATTGCGGGCGGCCAGGAAGACCTCGAAGGCGGCTTCGGCCAGTTGCTCGGCGGCGGCATTGTCGTAGCCGCTATCCAACAGTCCTTTGGTGAGTACGGCCAGCCGGATGGCGGTGACACTGTGGGCGATATCGGGTTGCTCGGAGACCACGATCCGGCGCAGCTTGTCGAAATCTTCCAGTTGATAGCGTTCGGTGAAGGCCGGGGCGTTGGTGTCGAGCCAGCGGTACAGGGTCAGGTTGGCCTGCACGATTACCGGGCCGACCGCCCAGAGAGTGTCATCCAGGTCGAAGCTGATCAGTTTGATGGTTCTACTCATAATCAGGCTCAGGTATCCGTCTTTTTGGCCCGGGGGTGGGCGTTGTCGTAGACCTCGGCCAGGTGCTGGAAGTCGAGGTGGGTATAGATCTGGGTGGTGGCGATATCGGCGTGGCCGAGCAGCTCCTGTACCGCCCGCAGGTCGCCGCTGGATTCGAGCATATGGCTGGCGAAGGAGTGGCGTAATCGGTGTGGGTGCAGCTTGCCTTGGGTGCCGCTTTGCAGGCCCCAGCGTTTGAGGCGTTGCTGGACCCCTCGCGAGGTCAGGCGGCCGCCGCGGTGGTTGACGAACAGCGCCTCCTGGTCGGCGCCGGCCAGTTGATCACGCACCTCCAGCCACTGGCGCAATGCCTTGATGGCCGAGCGTCCCACCGGCAGCTGGCGCTCTTTGCGGCCTTTACCGACCACGCTCAGGCTGGCATCGCGCAGGTCGATATCGAACTGATCCAGGCTGACCAGTTCGGCCAGTCGCAGGCCGCAGGAGTAGAACAGCTCCAGCATCGCCAGATCACGGATCTCGAGGGGATCCGACGGGGCCTGGTCGAGCAGGCTGCCGAGCTGGTCCACATCCAAGGGCTTGGGCAGCTTGCGGCCGCTCTTGGGGGCCTGCAGCGACAGCGCCGGGTTGTGTTGCAGCCGCTGTTCGTTGATCAGGAAGTTGTAGAAGCTGCGGCAGGCCGACAGTTTGCGTTGGATCGAACTGCCAGCCAGGCCGCGGCTGCGCAGCGCGGCAATGTGACGTCGTAACAGTCGGGTGTCGAGTTGCTGCCAGTCGGCGATCCGCTGGTCGTCGCAGAAACGGGCCAGTTGGTCGAGATCGCGACGGTAGTTGCTCAGGGTGTGTTCGGACAGCATCCGGGCGCCGGCCAGATGGTCGATAAAGTCATCGATCCAATCGACCAGCGCGGACAAGGGTTACTCCGGGTTCAGGTTGTTCAGCAGTCGGAACAGGACCCGACTGAGCACTTCGCCGACGTAGTTGAGGAACAGGGTGCCCATGCTGGAGTGGAAGTAATTGGCTTCAAAACTGCCGATCGCCAGCAGCCCCAGGGTGTTGCCCTTGACCAGCGGTACCACCGCGGCGGACAGCACCTTGTCGGCCCTATCGTCGAACAGGAACTGGCGCTGACGATCCGACAGGCTGCCGCACAGGGCCCAGTCGCTGTCGATCAGTTCGGCAACCTGGGACTCGGCCACCTGAAGGCTGACCGACTTGATATTGCCGCCGCGCTCACCGATGGTCTGGTCGAGCAGAATCAGGTTGGTGATGTCGCCGTTGAAGTCGCGGCACAGGCCCTCTTCGATCGCATCGGTGAGCTGATCGAGGGTCTCGGACTCCAGCAGGTTCAGCACCAGTCGCTTGGTCTTCTCGAACTGCAGATCGTTGTAGCGTGCCGCATCGAGCAGATCGTGCAGCTGGCTGCGCATTTCCCGGTTCTGCTCCCGCAGCATCTCGGTCTGGCGCTCGACCAACGAAATGGCGCCGCCCCGCTGGTGCGGGACGCGCAGGATGTTGAGCAGGGACTGGTGGCGGGCGAAGAACTCGGGATGGGTTTCGAGGTACTCGACCACTTGCTGTTCCATATCGGCTTTCATCGCCATCGTGGTCGCGTTGGGCTTGTTCTTGTTGATGCTCATTGAGGTGGCTGTCTCTCCCTTGGGCTGAATCCTAGAACCGAATCTAGAGCTGGACTCTGCCTTCGTACACCGTATCGGCCGTCCCGGTCATAATTACAGAACTGCCGTATCCATTCCAATTGATATCGACCTTTCCGCCCGGGAGTTGAACACAAACATCGCTATCGAGCCAGCCGCGAAGCTGGCCGGACACCACCGCCGCGCAGGCGCCGGTACCGCAGGCCAGGGTTTCACCGGCGCCGCGCTCGAAGACCCGCAGACGGATATTGTTGCGATCGACAATCTCCATAAAGCCGATATTGGCCCGCTCCGGGAAGCTGGGATGGCTCTCCAAGGCCGGACCCAGGCTCTCGACCGGCGCTGAATCGACGCTGTCGACCCGTAGCACGCCGTGGGGGTTGCCCATCGATACCGCACCGATCTGATACAGCTGTCCGTTGATCTCGATCGGGTACTCGGCGCTCTGTTGCTCAGCCTGGAACGGGACCCGTTCGGGCTTGAGTACCGGTTCGCCCATGTCGACCCGGACCCTGTCGTTATCGACCAAGCTCAGGTACAGCGGCCCCTTGGCGGTCTGGACCGCGATGGTCTGCTTGCCGGTCAGGCGCTTGCGGGTGACGAAGCGGGCAAAGCAACGGGCGCCGTTGCCGCAGTTTTCGACCTCGGAGCCGTCGGCGTTGTAGATCCGGTATTTGAAGTCCATCTCCGGATCGGTCGGGGTTTCGACCAGCAGCAGCTGATCGAAGCCGATGCCGAAGTTGCGGTCCGACAGCTCGCGTACCCGCTCCGGGGTGAATCGGGCGCGCTGGGTGATCAGGTCGACCACCATGAAGTCGTTACCCAGACCGTGCATTTTGGTAAAGCGTACTTGCATTTAGGGTTGCTCTACTTGGCCTAGCTCTTGTTGGCGGGCAGCAGTTGCTCGCCACGAATCTGGTGTTCGAAATCTTCACGCTGACGGATCAGGTGAATGCTGTCACCGTCGACCATCACTTCCGCGGCCCGATTGCGGGAGTTGTAGTTCGAACTCATGGTAAAGCCGTAGGCACCGCTGGAACAGACCGCCAGCAGATCGCCCGGCTCCAGTCCCAGCTGACGGTCCTTGCCGAGGAAATCGCCGGTTTCGCATACCGGGCCGACTAGATCCCAGCTCAGCTGTTCGCGGCTGTGGTCGACCTTCAGCGGGATGATGTCTTGATAGGCGCTGTACAGTGACGGCCGGATCAGGTCGTTCATCGCCGCATCGATAATGGCGAAATTCTTGTGCTCGGTCGGCTTCAGGAACTCGACCCGGGTCAGCAACACGCCGGCGTTGGCGGCAATCGAGCGGCCCGGTTCCATGATCAGCTCCAGCTGACGATTACCCAGTTTGGCCAGCACCGCCTCCATATAGGCGGACGGCAGCGGCGGTTCTTCGTCGGCGTAGCAGACCCCCAGGCCGCCTCCCAGATCGAGGTGCTTAAGGTTGATGCCGTTGTCGGCCAGTTGATCGACCAGCACCAGCAGGCGGTCGAGGGCGTCGATAAAGGGCGTCAGTTCGGTCAGCTGAGAGCCGATATGGCAGTCCAGGCCGACCACGTCCAGGTTCGGCAGCGACGCGGCGCGCTGATAAACGGCCAGCGCCTGATCGATCGAGATACCGAACTTGTTCTCCTTCAGACCGGTGGAGATATACGGGTGAGTGTTGGCATCGACATCCGGATTAACCCGCAGCGAGATCGGCGCGACCTTGCCCATGTCGCCGGCCACCGCGTTGATTCGATCCAGTTCGGCATCGGATTCGGCGTTGAAGCAGTGAATGCCCAGCTCCAGCGCACGACGGATCTCGGCCGGTTGCTTGGCCACACCGGAGAACACCACCCGACTGGGGTCACCACCGGCGCGGATCACTCGCTCCAGCTCGCCCTGGGAGACGATGTCGAAACCCGAGCCCAGTCGGGCCAGCAGGTTCAGTACGGCGATATTGGAGTTCGCTTTGACCGCGTAGCAGATCATGCCCGGATGCTCGCCCAGCGCGTTAGCGTAAGCCAGGTAGTGGCGCTCCAGAGTTTCACGGGAGTAGACGTAGGTGGGGGTACCGTACTGTTCGGCGACCCGGGAAAGGGCGACATCTTCGCCGTACAGAACGTCGTCGCGGTACTCAAAACTGTCCATCGGTACTGTCCAATAAAATAGCTAGGGAGGGCGGGTTGCTTAAGGCTGGCCTTGTTGTTGGCTCTGCTTTTGATCGGGCGCCGGATCTTTGGGCAGGTAGAGATCACCCTTCTGGCCACAGCCGATCAACAGTAAACCCAATAGCAGCGGAGCCAGCCAGCGCATCGTCATCGCTCAATCCCATCATGATTAGGTAAACCGGCGATTATAACCGTAGCCGCGGATGCCGTATACTTGCCGACTGCAATCACCACCTATAGTCGGAGCTGTTCAACATGATGACCGAAAGCGAATTCAACCAACTCGTCGATGACCGTCTGCTGGCGATCGAGGAGGTCCTCGATGAGGCCGAGACCGATATCGACTACGAGAACAGCGGTGGCGTGCTGACGGTGACCTGTGAGAACGGCCAGAAGGTGATTTTTACCCGTCAGGCACCGGTCCGACAGCTGTGGATCGCGGTTCCGTTCGGCGGTTTTCATTTTGATCATGCTGAAGATGCCGATGGAGGTTGGGTCTGCGATGCTGATGCCAAACCGTTGGCGCAGTTTTTGACCGAGACCTTTGAAAAACTCGCCGAAGAGACCTTCGATTTTAGCTAAGCCTATTACTGCAGCAGATTACTGCCCGCATCAAACAGCAGCTTCAGCGCCATCAGCGTCAGGATGATCCGGAATACCTGGCTGAAGCGCTGATTGCTGATCTTCTGCAGCAGGTTCAATCCGACCCAGGTGCCGGCCACGCCGGTCAGCACCATCCCCGCCACCAGTGCCAACCACTCGCTGAAGGCGAATCCCAGCCCGCCGAACACCAACAGTTTGAGACCGTGTTGAACGCTCATGCAGGCCGAGAAGGTGGCGACCCGCTCGAACCGCTCTTCCGACAATTGATGCACAAAAGCGGCGACCAGCGGACCGCTGGCGCCGACGAACATCGACAGCAGGGTGGTCAGTGCCGAGGCGATCCGCAACGGCCAGGGCCGGATGGCGCGGATCTGCAGTTTCGGTCCCCAGGTCAGGAACAGGATAAAGCCGGCCACACAGAGCAGGATCGTATCGGTGGGCAGCTGTACCACCAGCACCGAGGCCAGCGCCGCGCCGACCAGCGCCCCCAGCAGGAACTGACTGAACACAGTGCGGTTCAGGTGCCGCCGGGTGAAGATCGCCCGATTGGTATTGGCAGCGGCCTGAACCAGACCGTGGACCGGGATGATCGCTAACGGTGGAAGTACCGAGGCGATCACCGCCAGCAGCAACACCCCGCCGCCGACCCCGAGGGTGGCGGTAATCAGTGCGGTACAGAAGCTGGTCGCCAGCAGCAACAGCGCATCGGCCAGATCGATAACGCTCGGCAGCAGCAGATTGATCAGGGAATCGGGGGTGTCCATGGCGGCGCATTATAAAGCCAACGCTGTGCGATTACCGTGCAACCTAGGTGGTGACAGTATCGAGATGACAGGATTCAGCCTTGGTTCATCGCTCTCTGCTTGAGTTGTAATCAGGCTGGTCCCACAATGACCGCCGAACCTTTTGCCGGGTTTGTGTTCCAAGCTGCAAACCCGATTACCGTGTACGGAGAAACAACCGATGTTGAAAAAAGTTTTATCGCTGGCCAGTGCCCTGCTGATGCTGCCGCTGCTGGCTTTGCCGCTGCAAGCCCAGGCAGAGGAGTTCAAAGAGGGGGTTCACTACACCAAGTTGAGCAAGCAGGTTCGCACTCAGGACCCGAAACGGGTCGAAGTGGTGGAGATGTTCGGCTACTGGTGCCCGCACTGTAACAGTCTGGAGCGCTACCTGGCGCCTTGGAAGACACAGCAGGACAGCAGCGTGGTCGATTTCAAGCATATCCCGGTCAGCTTCCGCCCCAATCAGATCGAGTTCGCCAAGGCCTATTACGTGGCCAAGGAACTGGGGATTGAAGAGGACGTGCACCCGGCACTGTTCAATCTGATCCATCGTCAGCGCCAGTGGATCAACAATAAAGAGCAGCTGGGCGAGTTCTTCGCCGATTTCGGCGTTAAGGAAGCCGATTTCAACAAGGCTTACGGCTCTTTCAACCTCAACAGCAAGATCAGTCGCGGCAAGAAGAAGGCCCGTGAATACGGTATCCAGGGGGTCCCGTCGATCATCGTTAACGGTAAATACCTGGTCACCGCCGACAAGGCAGGCAGCCAGAAGGCGATGATGAAGGTGGTGGATCAGCTGGTGGCCCAGGAGCAAGCCAAGCTGAACTAATCCCTTATCGATTCCAGCAAGCCCGCAGGCCGGTAACGGCTGCGGGCTTTTTTGTACCATTTATTCTCCGATGATGGGCTGGTCCCTCCCGCAGGGCTGGGCTAACATCGACGGATTGTGCGTCGATTTTCTCAGGCATAGAAAGGACTTGGACCGTGGCGACCGATACTGACTTGGCTTCCCTGAAAAAACAGATCCAGAAGTTAGAGCTCCAATGCGAGACGGATCAAGCGGATATGGAGGCGCTGGGACGGGTGACCGTGCGGCTCTGCCTGGCCGCCAAAGGGCTGGATTCAGCACTGGATGATCGCCTTGATCCGCTGCAGGATCGCCTCAAAAGCGGCAACGGTGGCTCGCTGATCAGTCGCACCGAGGCAGCCGAAAAGGGCCTGATGAACTATTTCCAGCAGCGCGATCGTGGTGTGCAACAGACGCTGGATGCGTTGCGCTCGATGCTGACGCTGCTGTGGCAGAGTGCCTCTCAGCCGGCAATCAAAGAGCGAATCGACAAGCTGATCGAGGAGTTGCCCGATGCGGTGGAGAACTTTGGTGATTATCCACGCCTGCTGACCGAAACCTCCAAACTGCAAGCGACGATTTTTGATCGTCCGAACGATGAGGCTCCGTCGGGTGCGGCGGCCGGTGCCGGTGCTGAAGCGTTGTTGGACGAAGACCAGGAGCAGTTGGAGCTGGTCTGCAGCCGGGTCGGCTCGCTGATTCTGGATATGTTGGGTCAGCTATCGATTCCCGCTGCCGAGCGGGCAAAAGCCCGAGCGCTGATGAAGCGGATCGAACAGGGCTTTGAGTGGCAGCAGCTGCCGCTGATTCAGGAAGCGATGGTCGAGCTGGTACTCAAGGCGATGGTGGTTCGCCAGGAGGACTTTGAGAGCTATCTGGAAAGCCTGAATCACCAGTTGGGAGATATCCAGGGCTTTCTGGTCGAGAGCCGTGAGCATCAGAAGGCCCATCGGGACAGCAGTCAACAGCTGGATATGGCGGTGCGCTCCGATGTTTCCAAGGTGGAGCACTCCCTGGTGCAGGCCGAAAGTCTGGATCAGCTCAAATCCACGGTGCGTTTGCAGTTGGCGGATATCGTCAAAGCGGTGGACCGCTACCGCAGCGAACAGGAGGCTCGTGAGCAGCAGGTCGAATCGCGGCTTGAACAGCTGCAGGATAAGCTGGAAACCATGGAAGAGCAGTCGGTTCGGATGCAGGCCCACCTGGAGGAGCAACGGGTTCGGGCGGTTTCCGATCCGTTGACCGGCCTGCCCAATCGGGGCGCCTACAGTGAGCGGGTGGAAACGGAATTCAGTCGCTGGAAACGCTACGGCCATGACCTGTCCATGGTGGTCTGTGACCTGGACCACTTCAAGAAAGTCAACGACAACTACGGCCACCTGGCTGGTGACAAGGTGTTGAAGCTGGTCGCCAAGCTGTTGACCAAGCGGTTGCGCGAGTCCGATTTCGTGGCCCGCTTCGGCGGTGAGGAATTTGTCGTCTTGATGCCCGAAACCGACGCGGCCAAGGCGCAGCAGGTGGTCGAGGTGTTGCGAAAAACGGTGGCCTCAAGCCCGTTCAACTTCGGCGGCACGCCGGTTCAGATCACCATGTCGTTCGGTATTGCCGGCTTCCAGGCCAACGATGAAAGCCACGAGACGGTGTTCCAGCGTGCCGACGATGCCCTCTATCAAGCCAAGGAGCAGGGCCGTAATCGCAGCATCGTCGCGGGTCGCTAGCGTCTTGTTAGCAGACCCCGGCTTAATGGGGCTATAATGGCCGACTTTGACGCCACGGCCGATTGTTTTAGGCCAAACGGTGCCCGTAAGTATCGGATCAATCCAGAGCAATCCATGAGCAATCAGCAAAACGGTAGTAACGAAACCACTCACTTCGGTTACGAGCAGGTCCAGGTTGGCGATAAGGAGAAACGGGTTGCCGATGTTTTCCATTCGGTTGCCGCCAAGTACGACCTGATGAACGACCTGATGTCGATGGGGGTGCATCGGCTCTGGAAAGCGATTGCGATCGAATACAGCGGTGTTCGCACCGGTCAGCGGGTACTGGATATCGCCGGCGGCACCGGCGATCTGACCATGCGCTTCTCCAAACTGGTTGGCCCGACTGGCCAGGTGGTATTGGCCGATATCAACGATTCGATGCTCAAGGTCGGTCGTGACAAACTGCAGGATCGGGGTGTCAGCGGTAACGTCCGCTTCGTCCAGGCCAACGCCGAGATGCTGCCGTTTCCGGACAATCATTTTGATTGCATCACCATCGCTTTCGGCCTGCGTAACGTTACCGACAAGCAGAAAGCGCTGGAATCGATGGCGCGGGTGCTCAAGCCCGGTGGCCGTCTGCTGGTGCTGGAGTTCTCCAAGACCAACAACCCGCTGTTGACCAAGATCTATGACACCTATTCGTTCAGCCTGCTGCCGATGATGGGCAAGCTGATCGTCAACGATTCGGAAAGCTACAAGTACCTGGCCGAGTCGATCCGCATGCATCCCGATCAGGAAACCCTGAAGGGCATGATGGAACAGGCCGGTCTGGTGCGCTGCTCCTTCCACAATATGACCGGTGGCATCGTCGCCCTGCATAAGGGGATCAAGCCCTGAGCAAGGGGATCAAGCTTTGAAATTGTCCCCCGCAGGCTGACCATCTGACCAATAGAAGCAAACCGTGTCCCGACTGTTACGTTTACTGAAAATCGTACGGGTGATCGCCCGTTACCGACTGGATGACCTGTTCGAGGGTCTTCACCTGCCGTGGTACGCCAAGTACGCCTTGGTCCTGCTGCCCTGGCGTTACTTCTGTCGCTCCGAACTGCCCCGCGGTGAACGCCTGCGGCTGGCGATGGAAGAGCTGGGGCCGATCTTCGTCAAATTCGGTCAGATGCTGTCGACCCGTCAGGATCTGCTGCCCGAGGATGTGGCGGCCGAACTAACCAAACTACAGGACCAGGTACCGCCGTTCTGTGGTGATCAGGCCACCGCCATCGTCGAAAAGGCGCTGGGTGAGTCTGTTAAGACCCTGTTTAGCGAATTCGACAGCACCCCGCTGGCCTCGGCCTCGGTGGCCCAGGTCCATACCGCCCGGCTGCACAGCGGTGAGGATGTGGTGGTCAAGGTGATCCGCCCCGGCATCAACAAGGTGATCAAGCAGGATGTCGGCTTGCTCTATACCCTGGCTCACCTGGTCCAGAGCGTCTGGGCCGACGGTCGCCGGCTGCGTCCGGTCGAGGTGGTGGCCGAATACGAGAAGACTATTTTCGACGAGCTGGATCTGCGCAAGGAGGCCGGCAACGCCTCACAGCTGAAACGTAACTTTGACGGCTCCAGCATCCTCTATGTGCCGGAAGTATTCTGGGACTACACCCATCAGGACGTGATGGTGATGGAGCGCATCCACGGGGTGCCGATCTCGGATCTGGCCGGGTTGCGCGATCAGGGCACCAACTTCAAGCTGCTGGCCGAGCGCGGCGTCGAAATCTTCTTCACCCAGGTGTTCCGCGACAGCTTCTTTCACGCCGATATGCACCCGGGCAACATCTATGTGTCCCACAACAATCCGCAGGATCCGCAATACATCGCGTTGGATTTCGGTATCGTCGGCTCCCTGACTCCCAGCGATCAGAGCTACCTGGCCCGTAACTTCCTGGCGTTCTTCGAGCGGGACTACAAGCAGGTGGCGCAGCTGCACATCGATTCAGGCTGGGTCCCGGCTGACACCAACGTCAATGACTTTGAGACCGCGATCCGTAGTGTCTGCGAACCGGTGTTCGAAAAGCCGCTGAAAGAGATCTCCTTCGGCCAGGTGCTGTTGGGATTGTTCCAGACCGCCCGTCGGTTCAATATGGAAGTGCAGCCGCAGCTGGTGCTGCTGCAGAAGACCCTGCTCAATATCGAAGGGTTGGGGCGTCAGCTCTATCCGGATCTGGACCTGTGGCAAACCGCCAAGCCGTTCCTGGAAGACTGGATGAAACAGCGCATGGGTGTGCGGGGGCTGTACCGTAACCTGAAGGCACGGGCACCGGAATTGATCGAGCAGATGCCGCAGATGCCGCAATTGCTGGCCGATGCCCTGCAGCAGCTGAAGCAGCTCGAAGAGTTGCAGAAGCGTGATCGGCTCGAGCGTCAGGCGTTGGAAGAGGCTTCCCGTAATCGTTGGAGCATCCATTGGGGACGGCTGGGCGGCATCTGTGCCCTGATCGGTGCCCTGTGGACCGCCGGTTTGCTGCCCAATCCGGATCTGCCGACCTCCAGCTGGGCGCTGGGAGCTTTGGCACTGGTTTTACTGAGTACGACGCGGAGAGGTGGATGATGGCTGATCAGTGGCTTGATGAGATACAGTGGACCGCCGACGGCTTGGTGCCGGCGATCGCACAGGATTACCGCAGTGGCAAGATCCTGATGATGGCCTGGATGAACCGGGAATCCCTGGCGCTGACGGTAAAAGAGCAGCGTGCCATCTATTGGTCACGATCCCGTGGCAAGCTGTGGCGCAAAGGTGAAGAGTCTGGTCATGTGCAGCAGTTGCACGGTATTCGTCTGGATTGTGATTCAGACGTGATTTTGCTGCAGGTCGAACAGCTTGGCGGTATCGCTTGTCATACCGGTAGGGAACACTGTTTTTATAAGACCCTGAACGATGGCCAGTGGCAGCCGGTAGAGCCGGTATTGAAGGATCCGAACGCGATCTATCAGGCCGATAAGGGTGGAGAGAGCAGTGAGTAACGATGTGTTGAGCGCCCTGGCGCAGGTGTTGGAAGAGCGCAAACAAGCCGATCCGGACAGCTCCTATGTTGCCAATCTGTATGCCAAAGGGCTGAACAAGATTCTGGAAAAGGTCGGCGAAGAAGCCACCGAAACCATTCTGGCGGCCAAGGATGCCGAGCACTCCGGCGCCACCAAAGAGTTGATTGGTGAAACCGCCGATTTGTGGTTTCATAGCCTGATCATGCTGTCCCAACTGGGGCTTGGTCCTGATCAGGTGCTTGAGGAGCTGGATCGTCGGTTCGGACTTTCCGGGCTGGAAGAGAAAGCTTCACGTAAGTCGTCTTGATAACAGCGCTTGATCGCCGTACTTGCGTCTGATCAAGGTTGGGACAATGTCGCACTGCTAGAGTCGGTGCAATCGAACAACAACCGCGATGCGGTTTAATTAAGTATTTGTGGGAGAACTCCAATGGGTTTTGGCGGAATTAGCGTCTGGCAGTTGCTGATCGTTCTATTGATTGTTGTGCTGCTGTTTGGAACCAAGAAATTCCGTAATATCGGAGGCGATCTGGGCAACGCCGTTAAGGGCTTCAAGAAAGCCATGAAAGACGACGAAGAGCCGAAGAAGATCGAGAAAGAAGATGCTGGCTTTGAGGAAAACAAAGAAGCCGGTAGCGAGGATGCTGCGAAGACTGAAGCGCAGAAATCTGCTGAGAAGTAATCCGACCGTTACGGATCCCTCTTCATGTTTGATATCGGCTTTACCGAACTCCTGATCGTCGGGGTGGTTGCGTTGATCGTGCTCGGTCCCGAGCGCTTGCCTCATGCCGTCAAGACGGCGGGTATGTGGATCGGCAAGATCAAGCGAACGCTGGGTAGTGTCCAGAAAGAGATCTCGGAAGAGCTGCGTGTTGAAGAGATGCGCCGTGAGGCCAAGGAGCAGCAAGAGCAGCTTGAAAAGCAGGTCGATTCGATGACCAAGCCTTTCCATGAAAGCCTGCGCGAAGACCTGCTCCGGCCTTCACCGCAACCGGAAAAGACCGCAACAACGGCTACTGAGACTTCAGAAGAGTCGGTCACCCCGGAGCCGCGCAAACCCGCCGCCGAGTAAGTTATGTCCAACGCACAACATGATCCTTCCAGCGAAGCCGCTGCGCAGCCGCTGATCTCCCATCTGGTAGAGCTGCGCGATCGTCTGCTGCGTAGCTTGCTGATCGTACTGCTGCTGTTTCTGCCGCTGTTCTACTTCGCCAACGATCTCTATGCGTATCTGTCGGAGCCGCTGACCGCGCTGTTGCCCGAAGGCACCAGCATGATCGCGACCGATGTTACCTCGCCGTTCTTTGCACCGTTCAAGCTCACCCTGGTGCTGGCAATCTTTGCCGGGATTCCGTTCATTCTGCATCAGATCTGGAGTTTTATTGCCCCGGGCCTGTACCAGCACGAGAAGAAGATCGCCATCCCGCTGCTGATCTCCAGTATCTTCCTGTTCTATGCCGGAGTAGCCTTTGCGTACTTCGTGGTGTTTCCGCTGATCTTTGGATTCTTCACCAGCACCGGGCCGGAAAACGTGGCGATGATGACCGACATCAGCAGCTACCTGAACTTCGTCCTGAAGCTGTTCTTTGCCTTCGGTATCGTATTTGAGATCCCGATTGCTACCCTGCTGTTGGTTTGGAGTGGGGTCACTTCGGTAGAGAGCCTGAAAGATAAGCGTGCTTACATTATCGTTTGCTGCTTTGTCGTGGGCATGTTGCTGACGCCGCCGGATGTGATCTCTCAGACGCTACTGGCTCTGCCGATGTGGTTGCTGTTTGAAACCGGCATCATCCTGGCACGTATCTTTGTTCGTCGTGATGACGATGAATATGAAAACGAAGAAGAGTCTGAACAGACCTGATTCGATAGCTCGCAGTTAGCGCTTCTATATAGAAGCTCGTGGCCACGGGATCGGCCGATTATCGGTTTGTAAATTTCCTACAAGAATTTGGAAACCAATAGCTGATCGATTATTGATCAGTCAGTGTTTGTTTTAGATAACTTCTTGAAAAATAAAGAAATATTTGTTTTTCAAAAAGAAATTACATTTTTTTGTAATTTATTTGAAAAATTGTGTTGACGGCGAAAAACTGTCGCCTATAATACGCGCCTCGCTTGAGACGAAACGTCCTAACGGACAACGACACAAGCAACGCTCTTTAACAAATCGACCATGCAATTCGTGTGGGCACTTGCTGGGATAGGACAGCAGATATTCTTCGGAATATCACAAAGACTTATCAAAGTAAGTGACTCGTGAATTCATACGACACTATACGTACTTACGTTTAGTTAAGTTATTCCAGTTTTACTTTGAGCAAAAATTCGTTGGCTTCGGCTGACAACTTTTTTGAACTGAAGAGTTTGATCATGGCTCAGATTGAACGCTGGCGGCAGGCTTAACACATGCAAGTCGAGCGGTAACAGGACTAGCTTGCTAGTTGCTGACGAGCGGCGGACGGGTGAGTAACGCGTAGGAATCTACCTAGTAGTGGGGGATAGCCCAGAGAAATTTGGATTAATACCGCATACGCCCTACGGGGGAAAGAAGGGGATCTTCGGACCTTTCGCTATTAGATGAGCCTGCGTGAGATTAGCTAGTTGGTGGGGTAAAGGCTCACCAAGGCGACGATCTCTAGCTGGTCTGAGAGGATGATCAGCCACACTGGGACTGAGACACGGCCCAGACTCCTACGGGAGGCAGCAGTGGGGAATATTGCACAATGGGCGCAAGCCTGATGCAGCCATGCCGCGTGTGTGAAGAAGGCCTTCGGGTTGTAAAGCACTTTCAGCGAGGAGGAAAGGATGTAGGTTAATACCCTGCATCTGTGACGTTACTCGCAGAAGAAGCACCGGCTAACTCCGTGCCAGCAGCCGCGGTAATACGGAGGGTGCGAGCGTTAATCGGAATTACTGGGCGTAAAGCGCGCGTAGGCGGCTAAGTCAGTCAGATGTGAAAGCCCCGGGCTCAACCTGGGAACTGCACCTGATACTGCTTAGCTAGAGTTTGGTAGAGGGGTGTGGAATTTCCTGTGTAGCGGTGGAATGCGTAGATATAGGAAGGAACACCAGTGGCGAAGGCGACACCCTGGACCAAAACTGACGCTGAGGTGCGAAAGCGTGGGGAGCAAACAGGATTAGATACCCTGGTAGTCCACGCCGTAAACGATGTCTACTAGCCGTTGGGGAACTTGATTTCTTAGTGGCGCAGCTAACGCGATAAGTAGACCGCCTGGGGAGTACGGCCGCAAGGTTAAAACTCAAATGAATTGACGGGGGCCCGCACAAGCGGTGGAGCATGTGGTTTAATTCGAAGCAACGCGAAGAACCTTACCCGCTCTTGACATCCAGAGAACTTTCTAGAGATAGATTGGTGCCTTCGGGAACTCTGAGACAGGTGCTGCATGGCTGTCGTCAGCTCGTGTTGTGAAATGTTGGGTTAAGTCCCGTAACGAGCGCAACCCTTGTCCTTATTTGCCAGCGATTCGGTCGGGAACTCTAAGGAGACTGCCGGTGACAAACCGGAGGAAGGTGGGGACGACGTCAAGTCATCATGGCCCTTACGAGCGGGGCTACACACGTGCTACAATGGGCAGGACAAACGGTCGCGAAGCAGCGATGTGGAGCTAATCCGAGAAACCTGTTCGTAGTCCGGATCGCAGTCTGCAACTCGACTGCGTGAAGTCGGAATCGCTAGTAATCGTGAATCAGAATGTCACGGTGAATACGTTCCCGGGCCTTGTACACACCGCCCGTCACACCATGGGAGTGGATTGCACCAGAAGTAGCTAGCTTAACCTTCGGGAGGGCGGTTACCACGGTGTGGTTCATGACTGGGGTGAAGTCGTAACAAGGTAGCCCTAGGGGAACCTGGGGCTGGATCACCTCCTTAAACGAAGCTGCCGTTCTGGTAAGTGCTCACAACGAATTGCATGGTTGGATTAGTTAAAAGCTTTCTCAAGCTTGAGTGAATAAAGGTTAGCGAGAGCTAACCTTTATTTTCTCTTTTGAGAAAATCGCTCTTTAACAAAGTGGATCTGTGATTGAAGCAATCAAATTGAATCAGTTTAATTTTATTGTGTTCGATCAAGCGTTTATATCTGGCGATTAATATCGTATTAGTTCTGACTGATAACTTGAACACTGTTTTGGGTTATATGGTCAAGTGACTAAGCGTGCACGGTGGATGCCTAGGCAGTCAGAGGCGATGAAGGACGTTGTAGCCTGCGATAAGGTTCGGGGAGTCGGCAAACAGACTTTGATCCGGACATTTCCGAATGGGGAAACCCACCCGTCATAAGGCGGGTATCTTGACCTGAATACATAGGGTCAAGAGGCGAACCCGGGGAACTGAAACATCTAAGTACCCGGAGGAAAAGAAATCAACCGAGATTCCCTCAGTAGCGGCGAGCGAACGGGGATTAGCCCTTAAGCGTTTTGAGTTTTAGCGGAACACTCTGGAAAGTGTGGCCATAGTGGGTGATAGCCCCGTACGCGAAAAGGCTCTTAATGTGAAAACGAGTAGGACGGGGCACGTGAAACCTTGTCTGAACATGGGGGGACCATCCTCCAAGGCTAAATACTCCTGACTGACCGATAGTGAACCAGTACCGTGAGGGAAAGGCGAAAAGAACCCCTGTGAGGGGAGTGAAATAGACCCTGAAACCGTGTACGTACAAGCAGTGGGGGCGGTCCTTGAGACCGTGACTGCGTACCTTTTGTATAATGGGTCAGCGACTTAATTTCAGTAGCAAGCTTAACCGTATAGGGGAGGCGTAGGGAAACCGAGTCTTAATAGGGCGTCAAGTTGCTGGGATTAGACCCGAAACCGAGCGATCTACCCATGGGCAGGTTGAAGGTTGAGTAACATCAACTGGAGGACCGAACACACGTATGTTGAAAAATGCGGTGATGACCTGTGGGTCGGAGTGAAAGGCTAATCAAGCTCGGAGATAGCTGGTTCTCCTCGAAAGCTATTTAGGTAGCGCCTCGTGTCTCACCTTGGGGGGTAGAGCACTGTTTCGGCTAGGGGGTCATCCCGACTTACCAACCCGATGCAAACTCCGAATACCCAAGAGTGCAATCACGGGAGACAGACGGCGGGTGCTAACGTCCGTCGTCAAAAGGGAAACAACCCAGACCGTCAGCTAAGGTCCCAAAGTTACAGTTAAGTGGGAAACGATGTGGGAAGGCTTAGACAGCTAGGAGGTTGGCTTAGAAGCAGCCACCCTTTAAAGAAAGCGTAATAGCTCACTAGTCGAGTCGGCCCGCGCGGAAGATTTAACGGGGCTCAAACTGTACACCGAAGCTACGGATGCCACTTTGTGGCATGGTAGAGGAGCGTTCTGTAAGCCGTTGAAGCGGAAGCTGTAAGGCACCGTGGAGGTATCAGAAGTGCGAATGCTGACATGAGTAACGATAAAGGGTGTGAAAAACACCCTCGCCGGAAGACCAAGGGTTCCTGTCCAATGCTAATCAGGGCAGGGTGAGTCGGCCCCTAAGGCGAGGCAGAAATGCGTAGTCGATGGGAAGCAGGTTAATATTCCTGCACCTCAGATAAGTGCGATGGGGGGACGGAGAAGGTTAGGCTAGCGCGGCGTTGGTTGTCCGCGTTTAAGGATGTAGGTTTGGATCTTAGGTAAATCCGGGATCCTTTAAGACTGAGATCTGATGACGAGCTCTCTTTTGAGCGAAGTAGTCGATACCATGCTTCCAGGAAAATCCTCTAAGCTTCAGCTTATTTGAGACCGTACCCCAAACCGACACAGGTGGTCAGGTAGAGAATACCAAGGCGCTTGAGAGAACTCGGGTGAAGGAACTAGGCAAAATGGTACCGTAACTTCGGGAGAAGGTACGCCGGTTTTGGTGATGGGACTTGCTCCCTAAGCTGAGGCTGGTCGAAGTGAAATGGTGGCTGCAACTGTTTATTAAAAACACAGCACTCTGCAAACACGAAAGTGGACGTATAGGGTGTGACGCCTGCCCGGTGCTTGAAGGTTAATTGATGGGGTTAGCTTAGGCGAAGCTCTTGATCGAAGCCCAAGTAAACGGCGGCCGTAACTATAACGGTCCTAAGGTAGCGAAATTCCTTGTCGGGTAAGTTCCGACCTGCACGAATGGCGTAATGATGGCCACACTGTCTCCACCCGAGACTCAGTGAAATTGAACTCGCTGTTAAGATGCAGCGTACCCGCGGCTAGACGGAAAGACCCCGTGAACCTTTACTACAGCTTCACACTGAACTCTGAACCTACTTGTGTAGGATAGCTGGGAGGCTTTGAAACGTGGACGCCAGTTTGCGTGGAGCCAATCTTGAAATACCAGCCTGGTATGTTTGGGGTTCTAACCCAGACCCGTTATCCGGGTCGGGGACAGTGTGTGGTGGGTAGTTTGACTGGGGCGGTCTCCTCCCAAAGCGTAACGGAGGAGCACGAAGGTACCCTCAGCATGGTCGGAAATCATGCAATGAGTGCAAAGGCATAAGGGTGCTTGACTGCGAGACAGACACGTCGAGCAGGTACGAAAGTAGGTCTTAGTGATCCGGTGGTTCTGTATGGAAGGGCCATCGCTCAACGGATAAAAGGTACTCCGGGGATAACAGGCTGATACCGCCCAAGAGTTCACATCGACGGCGGTGTTTGGCACCTCGATGTCGGCTCATCACATCCTGGGGCTGAAGCCGGTCCCAAGGGTATGGCTGTTCGCCATTTAAAGTGGTACGCGAGCTGGGTTTAGAACGTCGTGAGACAGTTCGGTCCCTATCTGCCGTGGGCGTTTGATACTTGAGAAGAGCTGCTCCTAGTACGAGAGGACCGGAGTGGACGAACCTCTGGTGTTCGGGTTGTGTCGCCAGACGCATTGCCCGGTAGCTACGTTCGGACGGGATAACCGCTGAAAGCATCTAAGCGGGAAGCCTCCTTCAAGATAAGGTATCACCAGGGCCTCGAGCCCTCTGAAGAGCCGTTCAAGACCAGGACGTTGATAGGCTGGGTGTGTAAGCGTTGTGAGGCGTTGAG
Source organism: Motiliproteus sp. (assembly GCF_965230735.1). Taxonomy (GTDB): domain Bacteria; phylum Pseudomonadota; class Gammaproteobacteria; order Pseudomonadales; family Balneatricaceae; genus Motiliproteus. The sequence goes on along the minus strand of NZ_OZ246016.1, from coordinate 573,922 downwards.
CTAACCAGTACTAATTGCTCGTGCGGCTTGACCATATAACGCCAAAGCGGTGTTAGGTTGGCACTGATACGAAACAAGCTAGATATAAACGATCGACACGTTGAACTGATTCAAAGAGACTTCAATTAAGTTCACAGAAAATTGCTCCTGCATTTTCTGCACTTCCGCCATCCATGGCGGGCGGATTCACTTACCTTTTTTGCTTGGCGACCATAGCGATTTGGAACCACCTGACCCCATCCCGAACTCAGCAGTGAAACGAATCAGCGCCGATGGTAGTGTGGGGCTTCCCCATGTGAGAGTAGGTCATCGCCAAGCGCTTAATACGAGAAACCCCTAGCACGCTGTGCTAGGGGTTTTTTCGTCTTAGCGGCTTCCGACGCTACGCGCCGGGAAGCCCAGCGCGTATCGGTTGGCTGCTTGTTCTCTACGTCTTCAAGTTAACGACGGAGTGCGCTACGTCCCTGTAGCTTCGTCCACTCGGACATCCATGTCCTCGCGCGAAACGCTAGCAATGTTCGGCCGCATTGCTTGAGGCGCGCTTCGCCCCCATGTGAGTGCTCAGCCCACCTGATACGCATAACGCCTTCAACGCCACGCACTGATAGCCCGACCTGTAATACGAGAAAACCCGGCATGCTGTACTGGTTTTTCGTTTCTAAACATCTACCTACTGCTCTTAAAACCATTACTAGCTACCAGGAGTGGCATTTCTAAACTCCAGGTCGCATCAACAACAGTTCTTTGACCCGAGCTGATCAATACTAGTAAGCAGACAATTTTGACCGACAGAGTCTGCTTATGAGCGCCGAACACGACTTTTCTCCTTGGCTGGATTGGATTGACGACCAACAGCAGCGCATGCTGGATGACACGATCCGGCTAGCGTTGGTTAACTCCGGCTCCTACAACGTCGATGGGGTCAATGAAGTGGCCCGGATGCTCGACCAGATCAGTGCCGATCTGGGTGGTACACGGGAGTACATCGATGTGGCACCGCAGCTGGTGGTGAATGCCGACGGAGAGACGATCGAGCAACCGCTGGGTCAGGCGCTATCGATCCGAAAACGACCCGACGCACCGATTCAGGTATTTCTGTGCGGTCACCTGGATACGGTTTTTGCCATCGATCATCCGTTCCAGCAGGTCGAATGGCTGGATGAAGACACCATCAATGGCCCTGGTGTGGCGGATCTGAAGGGTGGTCTGGTGTTGATGTTTACGGCGTTGGCAGCGCTTGAGCGGACACCTTGGGCCGACCGTATCGGCTGGGAGGTGTTGCTCAATCCCGATGAGGAGATCGGCTCGCCCGGCTCGGCCCCACTACTGAAGCAGGCTGCTCTGCGGCATCAATTGGGCTTGATCTACGAACCTAGCTTCCCGGACGGCAATCTGGCCGGCGAGCGCAAAGGCAGCGGTAACTTTAGTGTCGTGGTTAAGGGGCGCGCGGCCCATGCCGGTCGTGAGCATCACCTTGGCCGTAATGCGATCCGGGCCCTGTGCGATTTTATCAGTGCTCTGGATGACCTGAACGGTCAGCGTACCGGCGTCACCATCAACCCGGGACAGATTCAGGGTGGTGGTGCGGTCAACGTGGTGCCGGATACCGCCGTGGCGCGCTTCAATATTCGCTTGGAGCAGCCCAATGACGAAGACTGGTGTCTGGAACATATCAACAAACTACGGGACTGGATCAATGCCCGTGATGGCATCTCCATCGAACTTCACGGCGGCTTTGGCCGCAAACCCAAGCTGCTGACCCCGGCCAATCAACGCCTGTTCGAGCTGGTGCGCGAATGTGGCGAATCCCTGGATATGAAACTGAAATGGTTGCCGACCGGGGGCTGTTGCGACGGCAATAACCTGGCGGCAGCGGGCCTGCCCAATGTCGATACACTGGGTGTCCAGGGTGGCAAGATTCATAGCAGTGACGAGTTCTGCAAAGTCAGCAGCCTGGCACAACGGGCCAAGCTGAGTGCGCTGCTGTTGATGAAACTGGCGACCAGCGATGATCTCAGCTGGCTGGAGCGACGCTGATGCGACTCGTACGTCCAATCACCTTTGCCGACCTGCAGGCGTTGGAGCAACTGGCCGTGGTTGCCGGCGGCAGCATGTCGACCCTGCCGGCCAACCGGGATCATCTGTCGGAGATGATCGCCCGCACTCAGCAATCGTTGCGCGCCGACGTTGATCAACCCGGTGAGCAGAGCTACCACTTTGTGCTGGAAGAGACCGATACCGGCGAGATCCTCGGCGTCAGCGGCATCGATGCGGCCGTGGGGCTCGATACGCCGTTCTACAGCTATCGGATCGAACAGCTGGTCCATGCCTCCAGTGATCTGCAGATCCATAACCGGATTCCGGCCCTGCACCTGTGTCAGGACTACACCGGTGCCAGTCGCTTGTGCAGCCTGTTCCTGGCTCCCGAGCACCGCAACAGCGACAACCTCAACCTGCTGTCGCGGGCCCGGATGCTGTTTATGGCCTGCCATCGGCAGCGATTTGCCGACAAGACCCTGGTCGAACTGCAGGGCATCGTCGATGGCGCCAACAAGTCACCGTTTTGGGAGGCGATCGGGCGCCATTTCTTCAGCATGGACTTTTCCCGCGCCAACTATCTGACCGGTATCCAGTCCAAGAGCTTTATCGCTGACCTGATGCCCCACTATCCGGTCTATATCCCGCTACTGCCGGACGAGGCCCAACAGGTTATTGCCGCCCCCCGGCCCGACATCGTACCGGTGGTGGAACTGCTGGAGGCCGAAGGTTTCCGCCATCGCGGCTATGTCGACATCTTTGATGCGGGACCGACCCTGGAGCTGGCCACCGATCAGATCAAGACCCTGGAGCAGAGCCGCCCCCAAGCGTTTGAAAGCCTGGCGGCCTCCGATGCCGATCTGCCTGCGGCGCTGCTCTGCAATCAACAGCTGGCCGGCTTTCGCTGTGTGATGACAACGGCGCCGGTGCCCCGTGATGAGCTTGAAACGCGAATTGTTGCGCCGTTGCAACTCAGCCCCGGTGATGAGCTTCGGCTGCAGCTTTTGGCCCCGTAGTTCAAACAACCGCGACAAATTAACCACGCGATCGGTCGGATTCAACGATGTCGGCGGATCGCAGAATTAGGATGCTAAGGAATAACCCCCAATGATGCTGATCAGACCGATCCAAGCTTCCGACTGGGAAGGGCTTTGGGCCCTGTCCCATAAGACCGGCCCCGGTTTTACCACCCTGCAGCCGGATGAGCCGGCGGTTCGTCGCAAACTCGACTGGGCGCTGGAATCCTTCGCGGCCGATAAGCCGCTGAAAGAAGCGCTGTACCTGTTTGTGCTGGAAGACACTGATACCGGCGCGATTGCCGGTATCAGTGGGATCGAATCGGCGGTCGGGCTGCAGGATCCCTGGTACAACTACCGGGTCGGCACCCTGGTTCACGCTTCCCAGGGCTTGAATGTCTACAACCCGATCAAGACCCTGACCCTGAGCAACGACCATACCGGTCAGTCCGAGGTCTGCACCCTGTTTCTGGACCCGGAATTCCGTCGTGACGGCAACGGCGGGCTGCTGTCGAAGTCGCGCTTTATGTTTATGGCCGAGTTCCCCCATTGCTTTACCGACAACGTTATCGCCGAGATGCGCGGTTACTCCGACAGCAATGGCGTGTCGCCGTTCTGGGAAGGGCTTGGGCGTCATTTCTTCTCGATCGATTTTGCCCAGGCGGACCAGCTATCGGGTCAGAACAAGGTCTTTATCGCCGAGCTGATGCCGAAAAACCCGATCTACACCAACATGTTGCCCGACGATGCCCGCGCAGCGATCGGGCAGACCCACGACAACACCACCCCGGCCCGTCGCTTGCTGGAAAGCGAAGGGTTCCGCTACAGCGGCTATATCGACATCTTCGACGGTGGCCCGCTGCTGGAAACCCGGGTCCAGGATATCCGTATCGTGCGCGAGAGCCGCTACTGCAAGGTCCGAATCGGTGAACCCGACGGCGGCTCGGAGCGCTATCTGCTGGCCAACAGCCGCCTGCGTGATTTCCGCTGCTGTGCCGCTAATGCCAGCCTGCTCGGCAACCATATCGTCACCATTTCGGCCGACATGGCCAAGGTGCTCAACGTTCAAGACGGCGACAGTCTGCGGGTTGTGCCGATGTCCGCCAGAAGGAGTTTCTAATGTCTGCATCCCTGTTTATCGATGGCGTTTGGCTCGACGGCGAAGGCGCCGCGCTCGAATCCCTCAACCCGGCCGAAGCCACGCCGATCTGGCACGGCCACTGTGCTAGCAAAACCCAGGTCGATCAGGCGGTCTGGGCGGCACGACGGGCTTTCCCGAAGTGGTCGGCATTGCCGCAGACTGCCCGGATCGAACAGGTCCGCGCCTACGCGGAACTGCTCAAAGCCAGCGCCGAGGAGCTGGCCCGGTTGATCGCCGAAGAGACCGGCAAGCCGCTGTGGGAGACCCGCACCGAAGCCGCCGCGATGGCCGGCAAGATCGAGATCTCGATCAAGGCACTGGAGCAGCGCACCGGTACCCACGAATCCGAAGTCGCCGGTGCTACCGCGATGCTGCGACACAAGCCCCATGGTGTGGTGGCGGTCTTCGGTCCCTATAACTTCCCCGGACATCTGCCCAACGGCCATATCGTCCCGGCGTTGCTGGCGGGGAACTGCGTGGTGCTCAAACCCAGTGAGCTGACCCCGGCGGTGGCCGAAAAGATGGTCCAGCTATGGCAACAGGCCGGACTGCCCAACGGCGTATTGAATCTGGTCCAGGGTGAGAAGGAGACCGGTATCGCGCTGGCCAGCCACGCCCAGATCGACGGCCTGTTCTTCACCGGCAGCTCCGACACCGGGGCGATGCTACACCGCCAGTTCGGTGGTCAGCCCGGCAAGATCCTGGCGCTGGAGATGGGCGGCAACAACCCGCTGATCGTCGACGAGGTGGAGGACCTGAAAGCTGCGGTTCACGATACCCTGCAGTCGGCCTTTATCACCGCCGGCCAGCGCTGCACCTGCGCCCGTCGTCTGCTGGTGCCCAAGGGCGAGGCCGGGGATCGCTTTGTCGAGGCCTTGATTGACGCGATCGGTAAGATCCGGGTCGGCCGTTTCGATGCCGAGCCGCAGCCCTTTATCGGCTCGCTGATCAGTGAGGCCGCCGCCGATCGGATCGTCGAGGCACAAGCCAGCCTGCAGCAGTTGGGCGGCACCCCGCTGGTGACGCTGGCCAAGCTCGAGCCGGGCACTGGACTGTTGTCACCGGGCCTGATCGACGTCACCGCGATCGCCGAACTGCCGGATCAGGAGTACTTCGGCCCACTGCTGCAACTGATCCGTTACGACAGTTTTGAGCAGGCGATCGAGCTGGCCAACGCCACCCGCTTCGGCCTGTCCGCCGGGATTCTGAGCGACAGCCGCGCCAAGTACGAGCAGTTCCTGCGTGCCAGCCGTGCCGGCATCGTCAACTGGAACAAACAGCTGACCGGCGCCAGCAGCGCCGCTCCCTTCGGTGGCATCGGCGCCAGCGGCAACCACCGTCCGAGCGCTTACTACGCCGCCGACTACTGCGCCTACCCGGTTGCCAGTCTGGAGTCAGACCGGGTCAGCCTGCCGGCGAATTTGGCGCCGGGATTGGAGCTGTAACGCGACCCGGCATCGCCAAGATCGTCACGGGCGAATAACAAGAGTCGTCGATTCGCAGGATTTATCGGTGGATGCCCTCCACCCCGCGGATCGCAATAGAGGTAGTGCATTGATGAAAGCCTTTGAAGCCAATTTTGACGGGCTGGTTGGCCCGACCCACAACTATGCCGGGTTGTCGTTCGGCAATATCGCCTCCGAGGGCAACCAGGATCGGGCCGCAAACCCGAAACTGGCGGCCCGGCAGGGGTTGGCGAAGATGAAGGCGCTGCACGACCGCGGCTTTGTTCAGGGTGTGTTGGCGCCGCAGGAGCGCCCCGACATCCATACCCTGCGCCGGATCGGCTTTTCCGGCAGCGATGCCCAGGTGCTGGCCCAGGCGGCGAAAAAGGCACCGCGGATCCTGGCGGCCTGCTGTTCGGCATCGAGTATGTGGACCGCCAACGCCGCCACGGTTTCACCCAGTGCCGACGCCCACGACGGTCGGGTTCATTTCACTCCGGCCAACCTGACCAACAAGTTCCACCGTTCGATCGAGCACAACACCACCGGGCGGATTCTGGCCGCGACCTTCCCGTCCCAGCGTCACTTCAAGCACCACCCGGCCTTGCCGGGGGTTGAGCACTTCGGCGACGAAGGGGCGGCCAACCATACCCGCCTGTGCGGCAGCTATGGCGAGCAGGGGATCGAGTTCTTTGTCTACGGCCGTCATGCCTTCGACGAAACCCAACCCCGTCCTAGCCGCTATCCGGCTCGTCAGACCCTGGAAGCGTCCCAGGCGATCGTGCGTTCGCACCAGCTCAACAGCGCCGGGGTGGTGTTCGCACAGCAGAACCCGTCGGTGATCGATCAGGGTGTGTTCCACAATGATGTGATCGCGGTCGGTAACGGCAACCTGCTGCTATGCCACGAGCAGGCGTTTCTGAATCAGACCGAGGTCAAGGCGCGGCTGCAGCGACAGTTTGAGATCCAGACCAACGGCCAGCGCAAGCTGCATATCGTCGAGATCAACAGCGAGCAACTCAGTGTCGACGAAGCGGTGCGCTGCTATCTGTTCAACTCCCAGCTGCTGAGCCTGGATGACGAGCGGATGCTGATCGTGGTGCCGGAGGAGTGTCGTGACAATCCCAAGGTTTGGAGCCTGCTGGAGCAGATCAAAGCGGCCGACAACCCGATCAGCGAAGTGGTCGTGTTCGATCTGAAGCAGAGCATGAGTAACGGCGGCGGCCCGGCCTGCCTGCGGTTGCGGGTGGTGCTGAATGAAGCCGAACTGGCAGCGACCAACCAGGCGACGCTGATGAGCGATGCGCTCTATGCGCGGCTGAACCGCTGGGTCGACAAACACTACCGTGACCGGCTGCTACCGGCGGATCTGGCCGACCCGCAGCTGCTGATGGAATCGCGAACCGCACTGAACGAGCTGACCGAGATCCTGCAGTTGGGATCGGTCTATCCGTTCCAGCGCTGAGCGGGCCAAGCAAATCCTACTCGTTCGGAACCGTTGCAAAGAATAAGGAAAACCAATGCAAAACCGTGCCGAGATCGTCGAAACGAATTTCCTTAACCGCGTGGCTGCTGGCGATCTGCCGGATCCGGCCAATCCCGTCACCCTGGACCAGGCCGGTCTGGGCCGCGAGAAACTGATTGAGCTGTTTGAGACCCAGCTGCTCAGTCGTCATCTGGATCTGTGCTCGCGCAAGTTGCAGGCCCGGGGGGAGTCGTTCTACACCATCGGCAGTGCCGGCCATGAGGGCAACGCGGCGCTGGCCGCCGCCTTCCGTCAGGATGACATGGCGTTCCTGCATTATCGCGATGCGGCCTTTCTGATCCAGCGGGCACGGCAGACCCCCGGTGAGACACCGCTGTGGGACATGCTGTTGAGTTTTGCCGCCTCCAGTGAGGACCCGATCTCCGGCGGCCGTCACAAGGTGCTCGGCAGCAAGTCACTGTTCGTGCCGCCCCAGACCAGCACCATCGCCTCGCATCTGCCCAAGGCGGTTGGTGCCGCCTATTCGATTCCGCTGGCCAAGCGGATGGGGCACGACGGCGAGCTGGATCACGACGGCCTGGTGCTGTGCAGCTTCGGCGATGCCTCGGCCAACCACAGTACCGCCCAGGGGGCGATCAACACCGCCTGCTGGACCAGTTATCAGGGGGTTCCGCTGCCGCTGGTGTTTATCTGCGAAGACAACGGTATCGGTATCTCCACCAGCACCCCGAACGGCTGGATCCACGCCGCCTTCAGCCAGCGTCCGGGGCTGCATTATCTGTATGCCGATGGCTTGAACCTGCTCGACAGCTACCGGGCCGCCCGTGAAGCCGAGAGGCTGGCGAGACGGTTCCGACAGCCGGTGTTTCTGCACTTGCGCACAGTGCGACTGTTGGGCCATGCCGGTTCCGATGCCGAGGTGGCCTACCGGCGTCGCGACCAGATTGAAGCGGTGGAAGCCCAGGATCCGCTGCTGCACTCGGCCCGGTTGCTGATCGAGCAGGCCGGGTTGCGACCGGGTCAGCTGGTGGATCTGTACCGGGAGACCGCCGAGCGGGTTGCCCGGGTGGCCGAGCTGGCGATCCAGCGTCCCAAGCTCGACAGCAGTGCGGCGGTGATGGCCAGCTTGATTCCGCCGAGCCGCCAGCCGAAGCCGGGTAATCCGGTCGATCAGACGCTGAGGGAGCAGCGCTTCGGGCGTGAAATCCGGATGATGGAGCAGCCGCAGCACCTGGCCCGACTGCTCAACTGGGCGCTGGCCGATCTGATGCTCGAACACGACGAGATCCTGATGATGGGCGAGGATATCGGCCCCAAGGGTGGGGTCTATAACGTCACCAGCAAACTCAGCGAAAAGTTCGGTCAGCACCGGGTGATCAACACCCTGCTGGACGAGCAGAGCATTCTGGGGCTGGCGATCGGGGCGGCCCACAACGGCTTCGTGCCGATCCCGGAGATTCAATTCCTGGCCTACGTCCACAATGCCGAAGATCAGGTCCGTGGTGAGGCGGCGACGCTGAGTTTCTTCTCCAACGGCCAGTACACCAACCCGATGGTGATCCGGATCGCCGGGCTGGGCTACCAGAAAGGCTTCGGCGGCCATTTCCACAACGACAACAGTCTCAATGTGTTCCGTGATATTCCCGGCCTGGTGCTGGTCTGCCCCAGCAACGGCAGCGATGCGGTCGAGATGATGCGCGAAGCGGTGCGGTTGGCCCGCGAAGAGCAGCGTATCGTGGTGTTTATCGAACCGATCGCCCTCTATATGACCCGTGATCTGCACGAGCCCGACGACGGCCTGTGGACCAGTCACTACCGCCCACCCGAGCAAGCACAGCCGATTGCGTTGGGACAGCTTCACCAGCACGGAGAGGGGCGCCAGCTGGCGATCCTGAGCTACGGCAACGGTTACTACTTGAGTTTGCAGGCCGCTCGGGCATTGGAGCAACGGGGAGTTGAGTTGCGGGTGATCGATCTGCGCTGGCTGATGCCGTTGAACGAGGCGGCGATCCTCGAGGCGGTGGCCGAGTGTGAGCATCTGCTGATCGTCGATGAGTGCCGCACCACCGGCTCGCTGGGAGAGCAGTTGGTCAGTCTGGTTAGCGAAAAGCTGCCATCACCGCCGAAACTGCAGCGACTCAGTGCCGACGACAGCTTTATTCCGCTAGGCCGGGCGGCCACGATTACGCTGCCGTCGAAGCAAACCATAGAGCAGGCAGCCCTGAATCTGATGGGATTGGAACCTAGTTCTGGGGCAAAGCCGGGAGCCTCATCATGAGCAGTAAACTGAAAACCCTGGTGATCTGCCCCGGGCGCGGCACCTACAACGCCACCGAGCTGGGCTACTTGCAGCGTTACCACGCCGATAAGCCAGCGCTATTGGCGGCCCTGGACCAGCAGCGCCAGGCACTGGGTCAACCCCGGCTCAGCGAGCTGGATGGGGTTGAGCGCTACAGCATGACCCAGCACAGCCGCGGAGATAACGCCTCGGCACTGATCTGGGCCTGCGCCTACGCCGATTTTCTGTCGATCGACCGGGACCGTTACGAGATCTGTGCCCTGACCGGCAACTCCATGGGCTGGTATATCGCCCTGGGCTGCAGTGGTGCGCTTGGTGCGGTTAATGCGATGGGCGTCGATGCAGAGGGACCAGCGCAGGCGTTCGAACTGATCAACGGCATGGGCACCCTGATGCACCAGTCATTGTCGGGTGGGCAGTTGATCTACCCGGAGGTGGATTCGGACTGGCGGCCGATTCCGGGGCGGTCCGAACAGCTGGATACGCTGACCGAGCAGATCAATTCCGAATCCGGCTGCGAACTCTACCTGTCGATCCGACTGGGTGGTCTGCGGGTGTTCGGCGGCAACGAAGCGGCGTTGAAACGTTTGCAGGGCGAACTGACACCGGAGCAAGACCGCTACCCGATGCGGCTCTACAACCATGCCGCCTTCCATACCCCGCTGATGCAGGACAATGCGGCCCAAGGTCGACAGCAGTTCCCGCCGGATCGGCTCCAGTCTCCTACGATTTCGCTGGTCGATGGCCGTGGCGGTTGCTGGTCGCCGTTATCGAGCAACACTGAGGCGCTGTGGCGCTACACCCTCGATCATCAGGTGGTGCAGCCCTACGACTTCACCGCCGCGATACAGGTGGCGGTGCGAGAATATGCCCCTGAGCGGATCGTGCTGCTTGGCCCCGGCGCCACCCTCGGCGGCGCGGTGGCTCAGAGTCTGATTCAGATCGGTTGGAACGGTTGGCGTAGCAAGCAGGATTTTATCGAGTCCCAGCAGCGCGAGCCTTACCTGCTGTCGATGGGAATAGAATCACAGCGGGCTTTCGTGGTTTAGGGGTGATTTAGTGGGTTAGCCCTCACTAAACCGCAAGGGCTCTGGAACCGGATTGGTATGCGGCGGTTTAGGCCACCGCGCTCTGGGCCTGACTCTGGCCCTGGCGGCTTTCGAGGAAGCGAACAGCGTCTCCTTCCTGCAGCTGCAGCGCTTCGGCCGTAGCGGCTTCCAGCTGTAGTCGGCCGTCGGCCAGCAACCGGGCCGGGGCCTGGACCAGCCGGAACTGCTCCAACTGGCCGTTGCTGAGCATCATCTCGGTGGCCGCGGTCAGCGGACCTCGGCTGATGCTGATCGGTGCAGTGCGGCTGTCGCGCACGCTGTGAACTTCGCTGATCTGGGCATGGATCGACGGGCCGCCGTCGAACAGGTCAACATAGCCGTCGAACTCAAACCCTTCCTTGAGCAGCATATTCATCGCCGGTGCCGAGCTCGGGTGGGGCTTGCCGATCACGGCACGGGCGCTGTCGGGGAGCAGCTCCAGATGGATCGGATGGCGCGGCATCATATCGGTAATAAACTGCGGGCCTTTCAGTGCTACGGCCTCGACCGCCTGCTGAAATTCGATCCCGAAGAACTTGCTGCCCAGGTGCTGCCACAGCGGCGACTGGCCCTGCTCGTCCTGCCATCCCCGCAGCTCGGCCATCACCCGGTCACCAAAGCGAGTGGGGAAGTCGGCCATCAGTAGGAATCGACCACGGGACAGAAAACGCCCGACGCCAGGCTGGCGCGCTTCTGGCAGCAGGAACAGCGATCCGACTTCGGTGGAACCGGTGTAATCGTTGACCAGATTCAGCACCTGAGCTTTGCGGGTCAATGCCAGATCTCGGGAGCGGGTCACCAGCGTCGACAGTTTGTAGGAGTAGAAGGGTTTCTCCAGACCGATGCCGGTATAGACCGCGGTGGTACCGACCACTCGGCCACTGTTGGGATCCTCCAGCACCATAAAGTAGCTATGGGAAGCAGGCTTTGAGGGATCGGTAGTCAGGCTGAAAGCGTTCTGACTGGCTTCGATCTTGGCCAGCCAGGCGGTTTCGTCGGCAGGCATCGACGTCATCCCGGCGCCGGTGGCGCGGGACAAACTCAGCAGATCGGCAAGATCGGAATGTTGGCAAGGTCGGATGATCAGCATGTGCTTCCCCTCAAGCAGTGGCTGCTGAAGACTCCAGCAGAACCGACTCGGCACCCCATGGCGTCGTTGAAACCGGGCTCAATATGCTCATTTACACCCGGTAAACTGCGCTATTTCGCCCGCTTTCGCCTAACCCTGGCGCACCGATCCAGCTCTGCAGAAGCCTTCGAAATATTTTTCATAATGCTCAATAGTTTACCGGTAGCGTCGGAAAATGAGCTGCCGAATAGCACCGCCGTCGCACGATAAAATACGAAAAATAGACATCATGCCGAATAAAATTCGGCAGGCTTGAAAAGTAAAGAATCCGGGTCCAAACTTACAGATCCAACCTCATGGGCTTGTTGTTAAAGGGCTGTCTATCGGCTTGTTACAAGTCAATCGATCAACCTCCTGAAGAACTCCCCCTTTCGATGTCACTGGATAGAATCAATCGCAAGATTATTTCGACGCTTCAGCGTGAGGCGCGGATCACCAATCAAGAGCTGGCCGAACGGGTCGGCTTGTCTCCCAGCTCCTGCCTGAACCGGGTCAAAAAACTGGAGCAGCAGGGCCTGATCGGTCCGTATTTGAGCGTGCTGAATCTGCCGGCGCTGTGCCGCAGCGTCACCGTGATCGCTACCGTCAGCTTGAAGGACCAGAGCACCGAGGCATTCCGGCAGTTCCAGCAACAGGCCGGTGAGATCGAGGAAGTGGTGGAGTGCTACACCGTCAGCGGCAGCTTCGACCTGTTCCTGAAGGTGGTGGCCGCCGATATGGGACGCTACAACGCCATCAACGACCGCCTGCTCGACCTGCTGCCCGGCAAGGTCAATATCAGTAGCCATGTGGTACTGAACGAGGATAAGCCGTTTCGAGGTTATCCGTTGGGGGAGTTGTTGGATTAGGGTTACTGAAACGAAGAAGCGTTATTTATTGCTGTCTCAATCTAATCATCTCAAGGAAGGGAAAATGTATTTTCTAGTGACAACACACAAGTACCCTCAGTTTTACGTTGATAATTTAGATGGCCCTATCGAAGTAGAAACAATCGGCTATGTATTCAGAAAAGAAGAAAAAGAGCCCAGAGGGAAAGGGGTAGTGGAGACTAGCTTTCCTATGATTCGTGATGAAATGCAGGCGATCTCCGAGCTGTACAATCACGGGGTGACAGGCTTTAAAACGAAGAAAGATGCCAAGAAGAAGGCTGCTGAATTAGGTCTCTCTACATGGAAATACCTAGAACTCGGATAAGTTAACCGCTGCTCAATAGCTTGATCAAGGCTTATGCAAGCTCGACCGCTGCGGCGCCAGCTGGGGCGTTTCGGTCAGTCGTTTACGCTCTTCGCGGGGGGTGAGGCCGAAGTGGCTGCGAAAGGCGGTGCTGAAATGGGAGGCGCTGCTGAAGCCGCAGGCCAGCGCTACCTGCAGGATCGGCTTGTCGCTCTGTTGCAGCAGTTGGCGGGCCCGCTCCATCCGCAGCTGCAGGTAGAATTTGGACGGCACCGTCTGCAGGTGTTTCTTAAACAGCCGCTCCAGATGCCGCCGTGAAACGGCCACGTGATGGGCCAGGTCGTCGGTACTGAGCGGCTCCTCGATATTGGCTTCCATCAGGGTCACCGCCTCGATCAGTTTTGGCTGATTGGCGCCGATCCGGTGCTTCAGCGGGATCCGCTGGCTGTCTTCGGCGCTGCGGATCCGCTCGCAAACGAACTGCTCGGAGATCGAGGCGGCCAGCTCTGAGCCGTGCTTCAGCCCTATCAGAAACAGCATCATGTCCATCGCCGCGGTGCCGCCGCTACAGGTGTAGCGGCCTCCGTCGACCTCGAACAGGCTGTTGGTGATGTGGGTCTGGGGGAACTCTTCGCGCAGTTGGGCCAGGTCCCACCAGTGGATGGTGGCTTTGTAGCCGTCCAGCAAGCCGGCGCAGGCGAGCAGGTAGGAGCCGGTACCGATACCGCCGAACGCCATCGATCGCTGGGATTGGCGCCGCAGCCAGGCCAACACCTCTTCGTTGCCGGTACGTGCAATCGGGCTGGCACCGCAGACGAACAGCACGTCCAGATCGTCGCACTGCTCCAGACCCCGGTCGACTGCGGTCTGGACCCCGCTGGAGCTGATCACCGGATCGCCGTCACGGCTGATCAGGCAGCTCTCATAGAGCGTCTCCCCACGAATCCAATTGGCCATCTGCAGCGCCTCGATCGCCGACGAGAAGGCGATCAGCGAGTAGTTGGGCAGCAGCAGAAAACCGAACCGCATCGGCGCGGTGTCGGTCGACTTAGCGTTGCTGGCAGGCACGTTGGAGGCTGGCATCCGGTTGGGGGTACCCGTTGTTATTGTTGTCGAGACCATCGGCGAACTGGGTTCGGCGCAGTGTAGATTGCGAATATTTTACATCTGGCCACTTTTTGCAACATTTTGGCAGCGGTTTAAAAGTCCAGGTCGCTTTGGCGCAATTCCACCTCTGGGCCTGGCCCTTGTGGTTGACGCATAATCAAGGCTCAATCGCAGGCTTCTATGCACTTTCTGCATTTATAGCGTTCGATCAGATTCATCAGTAAGGAACAGGCCATGTCAGAGCTTCAGGTAAACCGTAGTACATTCGATCAGGTAATGGTCCCCAATTATGCGCCCCAGGCGGTGATTCCGGTGCGCGGTGAAGGCTCGCGACTCTGGGATCAGGAAGGCAACGAGTACATCGATTTTGCCGGCGGTATCGCCGTGAATGCGCTGGGCCACTGCCACCCGACTCTGGTTGAAGTTTTGAAGACGCAGACCGACAAACTCTGGCACCTGAGCAACGTCTACACCAACGAGCCGGCCCTGCGCCTGGCCAGCAAGCTGACCGAAAAGACCTTTGCCGAGCGGGTGTTCTTCTGCAACTCCGGCGCCGAAGCCAACGAAGCCGCCTTCAAAATGGTGCGCAAGTACGCCTACGACAACTTCGGTGCCCACAAGCATCGCATTATCAGCTTCAGCCAGTCGTTCCACGGCCGTACCCTGTTTACCGTCAGCGTTGGTGGTCAGCCCAAATACCGTGAAGGCTTTGAGCCGGTTCCGGGTGGTATTGATCATGTGCCCTACAACGACCTGGCGGCACTGGAAGCGGCGATGGACGACAGCGTCTGTGCGGTGGTGATGGAGCCGATTTTGGGCGAAGGTGGAGTGATCCCGGCCGATGCCGAATTCGCTCGTGGCGTGCGCGAGCTGTGCGATCGTCATAATGCGCTGCTGGTGTTCGATGAGATCCAGACCGGCGTTGGCCGGACCGGCGAACTGTTTGCCTACCAGGGCTTAGGGGTAACACCGGATGTGCTGACCAGCGCCAAGGCGTTGGGTGGCGGCTTCCCGATCGGTGCCATGCTGACCACCGCCAAAGCCGCCGAAAGCCTGGGCTTCGGCACCCACGGCAGCACTTATGGCGGTAACCCGCTGGCCTGCGCCGTGGCTGAAGCAGTCGTCGATCTGATCGATACCCCGGACGTATTGGCCGGGGTTGGCCACCGTCACCAGTTGTTCGTCGAGCAGCTGGAAGCGATCAACAGCAAGCACAGTATCTTCACCGACATTCGCGGCAGTGGCCTGCTGATCGGTGCCGAGCTGACCGAAGAATGGCACGGCAAAGGCGCCCAGTTCCTGGCCGCCGCCCGTGAAGAAGGACTGATGCTGCTGGTGGCTGGACCTAAGGTGCTACGGATGACGCCGTCGCTGATTATCGATGAGGCGGATATTCTGGAAGGGATGGCGAAACTGGAGCGGGCCATCGCTAAGGTGTTGGCGGAAGGCTAATCCTGCGTTAGTTGTTAAGGGGCTGTTTTATCAGCCCCTTTTTTCTTTTCGGCAAAGATGGCGGTAAGGCTGATTATCTTTGCTTGCTGAGCGTCCTTGTTGCGCTCTTCCCGAGCGCGTTCATTTCTTTTGCCCGCGCAAAAGAAACCGAACCAAAGAAAAAGCGCCCCGCTTGCTTGGTCGGCTTCGCCGACTTCGTTGCGCGTTGAACGGCCCGATGGGCTACGACGGAAACTCGCTCGCTACGCTCTCTCAGACAGCCGTCTTCGCTGATCCATCGACCCGCTCAATGCTCACCGGCGCAAAAGGGGAGTGGGAGTTAATCCTGAGATGATGTGGTGTTGGCTTGCACGGCCTCTACCGCCCTTGACGCAGCCGAGCACTGAATAGGCAAACGGAAAAGTGACGATGGTTGTTTGAGGCCGCAGGCCGAGTTTCCATCGGAGCCCGTTTTCCTATTCAGCGCGCAGGGAAGCCCGGAGGGCCAAGTCATCGGGCAAAGCATTTTTTGGTTCGTTTTTGTTGCAACAAAAATGAACGCGCTCGGGGGAGCGCAATGTAACCGTTCCTTTCACTCGGAAATCCAGAACAACCCCCTTGATCGAAACAGGCCACATCAGATTATCCGCCGTATATCCTCCTTGACCCGTCCGATTACCGGCTGCACCGACCCACTGTCCTCCCCCGACACCTCATCGGACTCAACCGGTTCCGCCCAGACCAGAAACCGTAACGGCCCCCCCGGCTGCCAGTTCTCAAATGGGTAACAGGTCACCAGTAACAACCCATCCCGATCCGGATCCAGACTGATGCCACCATCACGGCTGTCGACCACCCGGCGCTCGCTGACCCGATAACGCCGTTCGCCGGTTCGGCTCTGCAACCGAATCTCCATCGATTCGCGTAGCTGCGGCATAAAATCGAAATGGGTGTCGCGGTGGCCGCTGATCAGGGTCACACCGGGCTCGCCGATGTCGCGACCGGCATGGCTTAGCCCAGGGCCGAAGGCGAGGGTGCGGCCGCTGTCGCCGTCGAGCACGATCTGATCGATCTGCAGCGACGGGATCTGGAGTCGGCCGCGAGCATAGGTATCGGCCCAGGGCCAGGGCTTGATCGGTTGGGCGTTAGGATCGGCCTGCATCGTGGTCCAGCTGTGATCGAGCAGTTGCTGGGCCAGCCAGGCCTTGGCCCAGATCCAGCCGCCGCTGCCAAGCTGCCAGCCACCGGCCAGCAGCAGGGCGATCAGGCCCCATCGATTTCTCAGCAGGCGGATCAGCATGGCAGAGCCTCGTTGGAGCTGTGGCGACGACCTTGCTGGCGCTGCTGAAACAGGGCCAGCAGTAGCGCGGCGAGCAGCAGCGCCAGTCCGATCAGTATCTGGCGTTGGGCCGGGGTGGCGGTTTTGGCCATGCCGAAGATCTTCTGGTGGCTGATGCCTTTGGCTAGTTCGGTTTTCTCGACCTGGGTTTTCAGCGAAGACTGGCTGGGTCGAGCCGGGGTCTTGTCCACCGCCACCAGACTGGTGAATTTGGACACCAGCTGGTGGGCCAGGGCGGTGTCGACGATCTGTTGGCGAAGCTGCCGGCGCGGTTCGCCGGGAGCGGCGCGGCGGTGTTGGTCCATCAGCTCGGCGATCCGGGCCCGACCCCAGAGCACCGGTACCGCCGGGTTGTTGCCGTTGGATTGCAGCTGGATTGTCTGTTGCCAGTGTTGATCGCCGATACGGCCGCTGAGTTGCAGTTGCTTCGGAGGCTGGTCGGCTCGGTAGCTCAGAATCAGCGGCTCGCCCCGGTACAGATCCGGAATCCTTGCCGGGTAGCTTTGCAGCGCTTGGTCCGCGTCCAGCTTCAGGTCGGTCAGCAGCGGGGCGCGCAGTTTGTCCAACAGCGTTGTCATCTTCTGTTCCACCTCATGGCTGGCGCCGATATAGGTGAAGGTGCCGCGCCCGAGCTGGGCCGCCTTGGTCATAAAGTGGCTGTTGGGGGCCGAGCCGATGCCGATGGTGAACAGTCGGCGCTGCCCCAGCTGCTGCTCGATCAGGTTGAACAGCGCGTCTTCATTGCCGACCGCGCCGTCGGTGATAAACAGCACCTGCTCGACATAACCCGGCTGGGGCGATTGTGACAGGGCCTGCCGGATCGCGCCGGCCATTTCGGTACCGCCGTTGGCTTCGACCCCGGCCACCAGTCGTCGCGCCTTGGAGCGGTAGTGATCGTTTGCCGGTTGGGGCTGGTTGAACAGCGCGTAGCTGCTGTTGTTGAACAGGATCAGATTGAAGCGATCCTGCGAGCTCAGGTCGTCGATTGCCCGCAGCAGGCTCTGGCGCGCCTGGGCAATGGAATCGCCGTGCATCGAGCCGGAGATATCCAGGATCAGGGTGACCGCCCGGGGTAGCGGCTGCTCGGCGTTGGCAGTTGGGGGAACCAGCATCAACAGGCCGTAATGCTGATCGCCCTGTTGGTGGGACAGCAGCGCGGCCTGAGGGGCCTGACTCGGTGTCGGGGTCCAGACCAACTCGAAATCGCGGTCGGCTTTTACCTGGGTGTCGGACAAGCGAATCTTGGCCTCGGTCGGACCGAGGCTTTCCAGCTCGATCCCGTGGTAACTGCTGCGGACTTTTGCCAATTCAAAACCGGCATTGAGATGAGCGCTGATCCGGACCCGGTTGGGTAGCGACTGGCCGGGATCGGCTACCGGCGGGGTGATCAGCGGGGCATCGGGCACCTGATCGGTCGGTGCGGCCCAGCCGAAACCGTCGCCATTGAGCTGAATCGGTGCGGACTCGGACAGCTGGGGCAGATCGCCGTGATGATCGTCGTCGGGGTTCATCGGTGACAGCGGCTGCCCGGGGATGTAACGCGGTAGGATCACCATCGGAAAGCGCAGCCGGAAGTCACCGCTGTCGTAGCGGGCCTGTTGCTGGTACTCGATCTCGATGGTGATGGTTTCACCGGGGCCAATATTGGCTACCGACGTGGTGAAGATATTCGGTCGTTGCTGCTCGATCAGGCTGGTTCGCTGGCCGCTCTGCTTGGCCTGCTGATAGGTTTTGCGGGCCTGCTGGCGCTCCTGAATTTCGCCTTCGATCAATCGCTCGCCGATCCGCATTCGCAATCGATCCACGGCGGCCTGTTCCGGCAGCGGGTAGCTGTAAACACCTTCGACCCAGTCGCTGCCATCGTTGCGGAAGGTCTGGCTGACCCGGGTCCGTACCAGCAGTCCGGCGATCTCAAAATGCACCTTGGTCTGCTGCAGCAACGCCGGCTGGCGGCTGCCTGACTCGCCGATCAGTTCCAGTCGAGCCGTTTCGGTCGCTCGATTGTCAGCCTCCAGCGGGCTGGTGATCGCCGCCGCCCAGCCGGACAGCAGCCACAGCAGCAGTGTCAGGGCTGGTTTAATCCTTAGCATGACGCTGCCCTCCGGTTGATTTGGCTGCAGTGCCCGGGTGTCGGCGAACCCGCGGTGGGGCGTGCAGGATCCGGTAATCGGGGTGATAGGGCACCAGCCGATAGCGGCCAAGCTCTTCGGCGTTGAGTTGTGGATCGTCACTGATCGGAACGAAGTAAGGCATGTCGGGCAACCTCGGCGATGTTTGGGGGAGGTTTGCATTACAGCAGTGCCGGGGTGACAGGTATGGGAGCGGGGGTGGAGAGAAAATGGAGTAAAAAGGGAGGCGGGCCGCGAACAGGCAGCGCTGGTCGTATCGGGTCTGGTACAGTGCAGATCGATAGGGCCTCAAAACAATAACAACGGAAGTATTGAAATGAATCATGCTCTGAATGCATTCAGCTTGGCGGGTCGAGTGGCACTGGTAAGCGGCGCCAGTTCGGGAATCGGCCGTGCGGTGGCACTGGCCCTAGCGGCTGCCGGTGCGCAGGTGGTGGTCATCGCGCGCCGCGCCGAAGCATTGCAACAAACGGTGGTGTTGATTGAGCAGCAGGGCGGTCAGGCGGCGGCGCTGGCCGCCGATCTGAGTGACTTTGATGGGTTGGCTAAAGTGGTGGAGCAGGCTGGTGAACCCTTTGGTGCTCCGGATATTCTGGTCAATGCGGCCGGATTGAATCTGCGTCAGCCGGTAGACGAGGTCAGCCCGCAAAGCTGGGATCAAACGCTGGATATCAACCTCAAGGTGCCGTTCTTTCTGGCGCTGGCCATGGTACCGGCGATGAAAGCCAAGGGCTGGGGGCGGGTGATCAATATCGCTTCACTACAATCGCAGCGGGCGTTCGCCAACAGCCTGCCCTACGGTGCCTCCAAGGGCGGGGTGGCGCAGATGACCCGGGCGATGGCCGAGGCCTGGTCGGCGGATGGGATCGGCTGCAACGCGATCGCGCCGGGGTTTTTCCCCACCGAGCTGACTGCGCCGGTGTTTGAAGACCCGGTGAGGTCGCAGCAGTTGGCGGATCAGACGGCGATTGGACGTAATGGCCAGCTGCAGGACCTGGACGGACCGCTGATCTTTCTCTGCTCGCGGGCGTCGGACTATGTCACCGGTCAGGTGTTGTTTGTCGACGGGGGCTTTACCGCCAAGTAAGCGGCAGGGATTCCCCGCACCGGGCTGTTTAGACCGGTGCGGGGTTAAGGGTTTGGGCGCAGCGGTCGGTATTACTGGTCGTTGTCGGGTCGATCTTCCAGCTTCATCACCATATCGATCTCGTCGCTGTCACTGCGCTCGTTCAGCTCGTCGATCAGCTCGCTGGCCACCTCCGGGATCGCTTCGACCACGGTTACAGCCACATCCACCGCCTGTTCCGGCGCCGCTTCGGAGATCCGGGAGACGAACTCGACCGCCTCCTGATTCAGTTCCTGCACCGCCTCTTCCGGCGTATTGATGCTGTCGACGGTTTCGATCAGTTCTTCGATCACTTCATCGCTCTGACATTCGGACAGGTTGCCGACGTACTCTTCGGTCACCTGGGTGGCGGTATCGGGAATCGCTTCGACCATGGTCACCGCCACATCCAGCGCCTGCTCCGGCGCCAGCTCTGTGATAGATGAGACCAGTTCTACCGCCGCCTGATCGGTGGTGTCCTCCTCTCGGTCGGCCGGCCGGATCGCCTCGTGCTCTTCAGCCATAAGCTTGGCGTAGAACTCGGTGACTTCGACGGCGGATTCCGGATCGGCTGCGATCATCGCCGTGGCCATCTCGACCCGTAGATCGGGGTTTTCGGTACCGATACGGGTTGCGATCTCGACGACCTGGCTGGGCAGGGTAGTGGCGATCTGGGCGATTAGATCCGAGGCTAGCTCCGAATTGGCGGTAACAATGGCAGAAGTAATTTCAGCGGCCTGATCGGGTACGGCCTCGATCAGCGCTTCCTGCAGACGCAGGCCGTCGACGGCGGTGATGGCGGCCATGGCACCGGCCATTTCGGCGACCTGTTCGGGGGTGTTGATGGCCACGGCCTTGGCCATCCGAATCGCTGCCGCCGGGTCGGTATCGGCCACCGCCGCCGCCAGTTCGGCCTCCGGGCTAAGCGGTGAATCCGGCTCCTGGTACTCGGTCCGCGGGTCGAGGTCGACCACCGGGGGAATCGCAGCCGCCTGCATAACGAACTTCTCCTGCTGATCTGCCGGCAGCGCCTCGCGGGCAAACATCCGATAGACCACGAAGACGCAGAGCAGCAGCTGCAGTACACCCAGGAATCCGAACAGCGAGCTGTTGCCGAACTGCTCCATCACCAGCGAGGTGGAGTAGGGGCCGACAATACCGCCCAACGAGAAGGCCAGGATCAAACAACCCATACCGGCGACCATCTCGCTCTGGCGCAACTTATCGAAGGTTTCCGAGATACTCAGCGGATAGGTACAGGCGATGATGCCGCAGGTGATGCCGGTGGCGACCGACATCATCCAGAACAGGCTCTCATCGGCCAGCAGGGTGACGCTGAAACCTGCTATGGCAGAGATTATCAAACTGGCCAGCAGTACGGTCCGGCGGTCAAACCGGTCCGACAGGTAGCCCACCGGGAACTGCAGCAGAAAGGCGCCCATGATCGCAGCACCCATGTACAGCGACAGCTGGAAATCGATGATGCCGTAGCTGTCGGCGAACACCGGCAGCATGTTGAACGCGGCGGAGTAGATCCAGCCGGATACGAAACAGCTGACAACCCCCAGCGGCGAGATGCGGTAGAGTGCGAGCAGCGACATCGGTTCGATCTCTTCCACCGTCGGGCCGCTGCTGCGGCTCAGCACGATCGGCACGATCGAGGCGCAGAGCAGAATGCCGCTGAGGACGAACAGCACGGTGCCGGCCGGACTGGCCAGGTTGATCAGGAACTGGCCGCAGAACAGTGCCACCAGGGTGACGACCTGATAGAACGCCAATACTTTGCCGCGGGTCTCCTTGGTGGAGCTCTCGCTGAGCCAGCTCTCCATCGCGGTGTAGGCGCAGGCGTTACAGAATCCGATCAGAATCCGCATCGCCGCCCACAGAATCGGGTCCGAGGCCAGGCTGCAAACCAGGATGCTGACCGCCGCCAGCGCCAGACAGCCGGCGAACATCCGGATATGTCCGGCCCGACGGATCAGCAGTCGGGCGTAGATACCACCCAGCAGCATGCCGACAAAATAGAGCGACAGCACCATACCGATGGTGTCGGTGCCGAGCTGATCCATCCCCATGCGTACCGGCAACAGGATATTGATCAAGCCGTTGCCCAGCATCATGATGAAACAGCTGATAAACAGCGAGGCAAACGAAAGCAGTGTCAGGCGCAAGGCGGTGGTCTCGTTGGGTGGTTAGCGACAGTACGAAGCGATAAGTATAGAAGAGCTGTGAGGACTCACAATGGCGCGATCTTATCTACCGATAGCAGCATATTCAACGCCTAACGCTTAAAAAAGAACCACCTCAACGCAACCTTTGTGGCCAGGCTCGAATCGCGTCAGGGTTAACGGCTGAATAGCCGACCGATCTCCGATGCCGTAACCGGTCTGCTGAACAGATAGCCCTGGCCCAGATCGCAATTCAGCTCTTTCAGCAGCTCCAGCTGTTCCGGCAGCTCGATCCCTTCGGCGATGATCTTGTAGCCGAGATTGTGGCCCATCTCGATCATCGAGCCGACCAGCAGCTGGGATTTACGGTCGCTGAGCAGGTCATCGACAAAGTGCTTGTCGATCTTCAGCACATCGATATTCATATGCTTGAGCGAGGCGAACGAGGAGTAGCCGGAACCGAAGTCGTCGATCGCCAGCGAAATGCCCAGCGCTTTCAAGCTCTGGAAGGCCGACAGGTTTTCGGTACTGGTCTGGACCACGCCTTCGGTGACCTCCAGCTCCAGCTCGGCGGGGCTGATACCGGTGGCGCTCAGGCTGTCCTCAATCAGCGTGACCAGGCTTTCATCCAGAAAGTGGCTGGGATGAACATTGATCGCGGCTCGGATCCTGGGCAGTCCTTGCTGTTTCCAGGCCGCCAGCTGCTGGCAGGTCGACTGAATCACCCACTCGGTCAGGGGCTTGATCATGCCGATATGTTCGGCCACTTCGATAAAGTCGAACGGCGACACCTTGCCCAATTGCGGGTGCTGCCAACGTAACAAGGCTTCGACCGCGACAAACCGGCCGGTTTGAATATCGACCTGCGGTTGGTAGATCAGGGTCAGTTGCTGCCGCTGGATCGACTCGCGCAGGAACAGCTCCACCTGCAGGCGATACTCGGCCTTGTCGGTCAGCTCGGTCTTGTAGAACGCATAGCGGTTTTTACCCAGGTCCTTGGCTTCGTAAAGCGCGGTATCGGCTGCTTTGATCAGTGTCTGAAGGTTGTTGCCGTCGGCCGGGAAGTGGGCGATGCCGATGCTGCAGGAGGGGATGATATTCCGACCCAGCAGTTGGAACGGACGGGAGATAAAGTTCAAACAGCGCTCGGCCACCTTGGCCGAATAATAGTCATCGACGATGTCGTGGAGGATGATGCAGAACTCATCCCCTCCCAGCCGGGCGATAAAGTCGGTCTCGCAGCAAGCCTGTTTAAGGCGTGCGGCGATCTCCTGCAACAGCAGATCGCCGGCGTCGTGGCCGAGACTGTCATTGACGGTCTTGAAGTTGTCCAGATCCAGGTAGAGCAGACTGAAACAATGGTTACTCTGCTCGGACAGCTGCAGCTGTTCCTCCAGACTGAGGTGGAAATAGTCCCGACTAGCCAGTCCGGTGAGGGCATCCCGGAAGGCCAGGTCGCGCATCCGCTTATGATTATGCTCACGCTCCATGATGATGCCGGCCAGTTGCGCCGCAGATTTCAGATCGGCGAGTTCCTCGTCGGTGGGGGTGGCGATGTGGTTGTAGTACATACCGAAGGCGCCCAGCACAACATTGGCCGAGTTCTTGATCGGTTCGGACCAGCAGCTACGCAATCCATGGGGCAGGGCGTACTGTTTCAATTCGGCCCACTTGGGATCGGTGTCGATATCTTCGACGATCACCCGCTTGCCGGTGTAGGTGGAGGTGCCGCAGGAGCCGACGTCGGGTCCGTTCTTGAGGCCGTTGACCGCCTCGCAGTAAACCTGCGGCAGGCTGGGGGCGCCGCCGTGAAGCAGGGTGTCGCCGTCCAGCTCCAGCATCGAACAGCGCATGCCGGGGTGACGGCTCTCGTACAGCAGCGCGATCTGGTCATAGATCTCTGATGCCGGCTCGCCCTTGGCGATCATCTCCAGAATCTTGGTGGTGCGCTGGTCGAACATCTCCGAACGCTTTTTGTCGGTGATATCGACATGGGTACCGATCAAGCGGATGGCTTTGCCCTGATCGTCGATCAGTTTAAAGGCTCGGGAGCGGATAAACAGATAGTGGCCGGCTTTATGCCGCATCCGCATCTCGGCCTCGAACACCTCCAGCTTACCGGCCAGATAACTCAGTGCTCGCTGGCGAACCGCCTCTTTGTCGTCGGGGTGGACCAGCTTCTCCCAGGTTGTAAAGGAGGGCTCAAGCTCGTCGTTCTGATAGCCCAGCATGCTTTTCCAGCGCGGGGAGTAATAGACCTGATTGCTCAACAGGTCCCAATCCCAGAGGCCGTCGTTGGCGCTGCGCATCGCCAGTGCAAAGCGTTCTTCGTTGTGAAAGAGCTGGTCGGTTTGTTCCTTGACGGTATCCTGGAGCTGTTGATTCAGGCGGGACAGCTCCTGTTGGGCCTCTATACGCTCGGTGATATCCCGAATCGCGCCCACCACGCGGACCGGTTTGCCCTGCGCATCACGTTCGACAATCTCGCCACGATCCAGCACCCACAGGGTTTCACCGTCAGCCCTGACCATGCGGTGCTCGTGGTTGTACTTTTCGATCCCCTCGGGATCGGCCAGCACCTTGTCCAGCGCCGCCATCACCGACGCAAGGTCATCCGGGTGCAGCAGCTTGATGAAATCCTCCACCGGGTGTTGCAGGGAGCTTTCGTCCAGCCCGAGTATCTGGCACCAACGGATATTGTGGGTGACCGTGTCGTTGTTGATATCCCAGTCCCAGATCCCCTCTCCGGCAATATTCATCGCATAGGAGTAGCGGTTCTCACGCTCTTCCAGCTCATGATAAGCATCTTTGAGTTCGGTCACGTCTTTGGCGATGATCAGGATCTGCGGTTCCCCGGAGGGCCCCTGGAAGGGTTTCTTGACCGAGAGGTAGTGTTTGATTTCGCCGCTGTTGCTGTCGGTGGAGGTCTCTTCAACCTGCTGGGTCTCGCCGGCGCGGATCACATCGCGGACGTTCTCCAGATAGAAGTCGACCTGCGCCTTGTTGGTGTTGAAATGACCGTCATCACGGCCGATCAGTTGTTCCGGGGTGGTGTTGTAGTGCTGCGCCAGGGCGGGATTGCCGAGCAGAAACTTCCCGTTCCAATCCTTGACCATGATGATGTCCGGCGATTCGTTAACCAGCAGCTTCGACAGGCTGAGCTCTTGATGAATGCTTCTCCAGAAGCTCAGCGCCTGGTCTTCGCTATCTGCGGTCGGCCCCGTAGCTAAACAGTGCGGACAGCAAACCTGGTAACGGTGCCGCTCGGTGGCCTGCACCCGAGAGTCGGGCTGCTGGCAAAACGGGCATGTCAGTTTAGGTCGGGACATCAGCTTTCGATTCTTCTCCTTCCGAATCCAAGTGTTGTACAAAGCGGTTCCATTTGCCAACCGGGCTGGTATCGGTTTCCGCCGACTGACGGGGTGGCTGATGCCCTTATCAGGATGAGTGGCCGTCATTTTAGAAGGGTTTCTAAATTAGTAAAAGCCGGCCTAGGTCTAGCGTATCGATATTAAGCGGGTTGGGGTTAATCACATGATGATTGGGCCTCGCTCAGTGGTGGTGCCCTGTTATCTCCCTTGATTGAAATGGGCTCAGCCAATCTGGAATATTCCTCAATTGACAAGCCAAGCCCACGACCGCTAAGGTGCAGCCCTTATCAGGTTGCGTCTGCAAGGTTTGCAGGCCTGGGAAGTTGGTGCGCCAGACGGCAATTCCAACACTGCCCCCGCAACGGTAGATCGGTTAAGTCGTTTCATGGGATCTGCGGATCTCGACCACTGTAGCTCCTCTCTCGACCACTAGGGAGGGGAATATGGGAAGGTGAAATGATGGGCCTCGGTTGAAAGATCGACGGAGCCCGCCGGTGAGTCCGGATACCTGCCTGGTAAATCAGGGAACCTACGAACAAGTCCCTACGGCTTCTGCAAGCGCCTGAAGTGCGCAAGTTCTAGGCACAAGCTGTAGCTAATGGCATCGTCCTTAGCAAAGGTTGTAACGACGAAATTGTGTGCTTCAGGCCTTGCCCTAAGGGGCGTTCAGCTTGGCCCGCACTCTGCGTTGCAGCTTTTAGTAAGGTCTAGACATTACGTCAAAGCTGCGCCTGGATTGCAGGCCAAGCTAAAAGCCAGAAGCTCGCAAGGACTTATTCGTAGGTTCCCTAGTCATGGTGTTGCGGAGGGCTTCACCGGGTAACCGTTTCAGATTTCTGGACCCTTACTCCATCCTCCCCAGCTCCGACTTTTTTATTTGTTGGAGACAATTTAATGTCCGTTAAAAAACTGCTTTCCCAGGCAGCCGCGTTGGCGTTGCTGTCGGGTTCCGTTCATGCCCATCAACAGATGGTTTATACCCCTGAACTGCTTCGCGATAACGGCGGTTCGATCACCCTGAAGATGCCGTTTACCCATCCGGCCGCCAGTGGGCATGTGATGACGGCCGATGCGCCGGAAGCCTTCTACAGTGTGCGCAAGGGCAAGAAAACCGACCTGCAGGAGCTGCTCAAGCCGATCGAATGGACCAGCGAGACCGGTACCGGCCCAGCTTACGAGGCCGCGGTTCGACTTCGCGGCCTGGGCGACAACGTGTTCGTCTACCGGATGGCGCCCTACTATGAAGAGAGCGAAGATCTCTACATACAGCAGATCACCAAGACCATCGTCAATGTTGGTGGGTTGCCGACCGACTGGGATGCCGACCTGGGTCTGGATGCCGAGATCGTGCCGCTGACCAAACCCTACGCCATCTACGCCGGCGGCAGCTTCACCGGGGTGGTTCGCAGTCAGGGTGAGCCGGTCCCCTTTGCCGAGATCGAAGTCGAGTACGTCAACTACCTGCCGGACGTTGAGGCAAACCGCTTTGCCGTTGAGCCGACCATCGTGCCGCCGGCCGACGCCTTCGTAACGATGACATTCTTCGCCGATGCCAACGGCACCTTCACCTTTGCGATTCCACAGGCCGGGCAGTGGGGCTTTGCCGCACTGGGAGTGGGTCCGAAAACCGAGCATAACGGTAAGGAGCTGTCGCAGGATGCGATGATCTGGGTTCAGGCCCATCCGATCGTCCAAAACCCGGCAGCCAAAGTTAAGCCGTAAGCAGGAGAGACCATGCATATTGTCGATGGTGCCCTGTCGCTGCCGGTGTTGGCCGGTGGCGCGGCGCTGGCCCTGGGCGGGGTTGCGATCGGGCTGAAGAAGATGGATTACGACCACCTTCCCCAGGTGGGGGTGCTGTCGGCGGCGTTCTTTATCGCGTCCTACATCCACCTGCCGCTGGGTTTTTCCAGCGTGCACCTGATCCTCAACGGCCTGATCGGGCTGGCGCTGGGCTGGGCCGCGTTTCCGGCGCTATTGGTGGCGCTGATACTGCAGGCGGTATTTTTCGGTTTCGGCGGCTTTCTGGTGCTGGGGGTCAATACCTTCAATATTGCGCTGCCGGCGGTGCTGGTGTTCTACCTGTGTCGCGGCGGGATTATCTCGGCCAGTCCGAAGACGGCGGCGATCTGGGGTGCCCTGGGTGGGGCTTCGGCCATCGCGTTGACCACCATTATGGTGGCCGCCAGCCTGGCATTCAGCGGTGATTCCTTTGTGTTGGCGGCCAAAGCTACCTTGATCGCCCATATTCCGGTGATGTTGGTCGAGGGCTTTGTCACCGGAGCGGCGGTGCTGCTGATCCGCCAGGTCAAACCGGAGTTTCTGAATATCTCGGAGGAGTGGGATCATGACTAAGCGCCTGCTGCCGCTGTTGCTGCTGGGCTGGCTGTCGCTGCCGCTGAATGCCCTGGCCCACAATGTGATCGGTGGGGTTTACGCCATCGGTGATCAGATCGAGGGTGAGATCGGCTTCTCCAACGGCGAGATGGCCCAGCAGGGCACGCTGGTGCGGATCACCGATGCCGACGGCCGTGAGCTGGGTCAAGTGAGCACCGATGCTGAGGGGTTCTTTGTGTTCAAAGCGACCCAGCGGGTCGAACATCGCTTCTTTGCCGATCTTGGTTCCGGTCATGTAGTCGAGATGGCGCTACCGCGCGAACAGTTGCCCGAAACCCTGGCGGGAGGCGCATCTGCTCAGGTCAAAACGGCTACCGACACGTCCACCCCTAATCCGGAGGCCATCGACCTTCAGCAACTGCAGCCACTGATCGAACAGGCGGTGGCACGCCAGGTGGCGCCGTTGCGCAAGGAGCTGGCGGCCTACAAGGAGAAGGCGTCGCTGCAGGATATTCTGGGTGGGATCGGCTATATCTTCGGTCTTTGTGGACTGGGGATCTGGTGGCGTTATCGACAACCTGCCGGCGCTAAGTCGTCTTCGGAGAATCGGAACGATGCCACAGGGGCTTGAACACAGCGGTACCTCCTGGAAGGGGCAGCAACTCAAGCATCGTCAGTCGGCGATCGACCGGCTCGACCCCCGTGCCCGGGTGGTGGCGGTGTCGGCCTTTGCGCTGGTGGTGGTGGTTTCATCCGATCTGATTGCGTTAAGCCTGGCCTTGCTGGGCGCGCTGCTGCTGGCGGTGGTGGCGCAGCTGAATCTGAAGCGGACCCTGCGTCGGGTGATCGCGATGGATCTGTTTATGCTGTTCCTGATCCTGATGCTGCCGTTCACGACCCCGGGTGAGCCCATTTTTCATGTGGCGGGCCTGCCGGCCAGCCAGGAAGGCTTGGTCCACGCGCTGCAGATCACCCTGAAGGCCAATGCGGTGGTGTTGGCGCTGCTGGCCCTGGTCGGTACCCAGACGGCGACCACGCTGGGCCATGCGCTGGCCCATCTGCGTGTGCCCGATAAGCTGGTGCACCTGATGCTGTTTACCGTGCGCTATTTGGAAGTGATCGGTCAGGAGTACAAGCGGATGCGCCGGGCGATGCAGGCCCGTGCCTTCGTGTTGCGCGCCAACCGTCATAGCTGGCGCTCGATCGGCTACCTGATCGGGATGCTGCTGGTACACTCGCTGGAGCGCTCCGAGCGAATCATGGATGCGATGAAGTGCCGCGGTTATCAGGGCCGCTTTTACCTGTTTGATGATATGCAACTGACGTCGGTCGATCTCCGTTTCGGGATGCTGGTTGCGCTGTTTCTGAGTCTATTGATAGGGCTGCATCTGTTATGAGTCAGCATGAGAATTCAATCACTGATGCTTCCGGGTCGGCCCCGTTGTTTGATATTCGTGGCCTGAGTTACCGCTACCCCCGCCGTGGACCGGTGCTCGATCAGGTCGATTTTCAACTCCATGCCGGGGAACGGGTCGCCTTGACCGGACCCAACGGCGCGGGCAAAACCACCCTGCTGCATCTGTTGGTGGGACTGAAGAAAGCCAAGGCCGGACAGATCCAGGCCTTCGGCCGTGAGCGCAGTGGGGAGGGCGATTTCGTTGAGGTGCGCGCCCGGGCCGGTTTTCTGTTTCAGGACCCGGACGATCAGCTGTTCTGCCCCACCGTGCTCGAAGATGTCGCGTTCGGGCCGCTGAATCAGGGCAAGAGCCGCGCCGAGGCGCTCGATTGCGCCCGTCAGACCCTGGCCTCGTTGGGGCTGGACGGCTTTGAAGAGCGTATCACCCACCAGTTGTCCGGGGGTGAAAAGCGGATGGTGAGTCTGGCCGCGGTGCTGGCGATGGAGCCGGAAGTGTTGTTGCTGGATGAGCCCAGCAATGCGCTGGATACCCAGGCCCGTCAGCGTCTTCTCGATACCCTGAAATCCCTACCCCAGGCGATGATCATCATCTCCCACGACGATGACTTTCTGCAGCAGCTGGCGACCCGCTGGTTGCGCCTGGATCAGGCCAAGTTAATTCCATCGGCCCAACCGGACCCACTGTCGCGCCCTGGCTTGGCGGAGAAGGTACCGGCCTGATGGAACTGTTCCAGCCGCTGTCCAATCCGGCGTTCCGCTGGCTGTTTGCCGGTCAGCTGATCTCGCTGCTCGGTACCGGGCTGGCCACGGTGGCGCTGGCGTTGCTGGCCTTCGAGCTGGAGCCCGAGCGCGCCGGCTGGGTGCTCGGTGGCGCGCTGGCGATCAAGATGGTGGCTTACCTGCTGGTGGCGCCGATCGTCGGCGGTTACGCCTCACGACTGCCTCGGCGCCAGTGGCTGGCGGGCCTGAATCTGGGGCGGGCGCTGCTGGTGGCGATGTTGCCGCTGGTGGAGCAGAGCTGGCAGCTGTTCGCGCTGATCTTCCTGCTGAATGCGATGGCGGCCGGTTACACCCCGGTCTACCAGGCGGCGCTGCCGGATATATTGACCGACGATACCGAATACACCCGGGCGCTGTCGCTATCGCGGCTGGCGATGGAAATTGAAAGCCTGCTGAGTCCGGCGTTGGCGGCCTTTTTACTGTTGTTTACCCCCTTTGCGCTGTTGTTTGAACTCAATGCGGTCGGCTTTGTGGTGGCGGCCTCGTTGCTGCTGTTGGCCAAGGTTCCGGCGGCGGCCCCGAGCGATCGCAGCGGCGGGATCTGGCAGCATGTCAGCTTCGGGATTCGCAGCTACCTGAAAACGCCGCGCTTGCGGGCTGCGTTGCTACTCAATCTGGCGCTGTCGGCGGCAGGCGCCATGATCATCGTGAATACGGTGGTTTACGTTCGCTCGGTCCTGGGGCTGGAGCAGCAGTGGGTACCGGCGTTGATGGCGGCCAGCGGGGCCGGTTCGATGCTGATCGCCTTCTGGATTCCGACCCTGGTGGAGCGTTTCGGCGATCGTCGGCTGATGCTCGGCGGTGGCCTGTTATTGAGTCTGTCGCTGTTTGTCGGGCTGACCGAGCCGGGTTACGCCGGCTTGATTCCGTTGTGGCTGCTGATCGGGGTCGGCAGCTCGATGGTGTTGATTCCGACCGGTCGGGTGGTGCGTGCTTCTTGTAATGAAGCAGATAGGAATGATTATTTCTCGGCTAACTTCGCCCTGACCCACGGCATGTGGCTGCTGGGCTACCTGCTGGCTGGCTGGCTCGGTCGCGACTCGGATATGCCGCTGGCGTTTTTCGGCCTGGGGGTGTTGGCGCTGTCGGCGACCCTGCTGGCCGCCTGGTTGTGGCCGGCGCGGGACGAGGAGGCGCTGTGGCACCACCATCCGGCGGTGGATCACCTGCACCCTCACGTCCATGACGAACACCACCAGCATGAGCATGAAGGCTGGGAGGGTCCGGAGCCCCATGTGCATCCGCATCATCATCATGCCCATAGCCACCGGCATAAATTCACCATCGACGAGCATCATGTACACTGGCCCAAGCAGTCCTAAGAGAGCTTGATATGAGCGAGATCCATTACCCTTTCAGCGCCGTGGTCGGGCAGCCGTCGTTCAAGCTGGCACTGGTGCTGGCGGCGATCAACCCGCGTATCGGCGGCGTTGTTATTGGCGGACCCCGTGGTAGCGCCAAATCGACCCTGGCTCGCGGTATGGCCGACCTGCTGCCGACCCATCCCCCCTGCGAAGACGATGATGCGTCGGCCTCGCTACCGGCCGAGTTTGTCACCCTGCCGTTGGGCGCCAGCGAAGAGATGCTGCTGGGGACGCTGGATCTGCAGCAGGTGCTGCAGGACAAAACCGTCGCGTTTAATCCCGGTCTGCTCAGCCGCGCCCACGGTGGCGTCCTCTATGTCGATGAGGTCAATCTGCTGCCCGACAACCTGGTCGATCTGCTGCTTGATGTGGCCGCTTCCGGGGTCAATCGGGTTGAGCGTGACGGCATCAGTCACAGCCACAAGGCGGAGTTCCTGCTGGTTGGGACGATGAATCCAGATGAGGGCGAACTGCGCCCGCAACTGCACGACCGTTTCGGGCTGTCGGTGCAGTTGAGTAATCAATATGCCGCCGCCGAACGGGTCGAGATCGTACGCCAACGTGAAGCGTTCGAAACCGATCCTGAGGGTTTCTGTCGTCGCTATCAGTCTCAGCAACAGCAGCTGATCGAGCAGATCCAGGCCGCAAGGGCCCGTTTGCCGAAGGTCGGTTGCGAGGATGAGCTGCGACTGGCGATCGCCGAGCGCTGCGCCCAGGCCCAGGTCGACGGCCTGCGTGCCGACCTGGTCTGGTTCCGGGCCGCTTGCGCCCATGCGGCCTGGCAGGGGCGGGAACAGGTCGAGTCTCAGGATCTGGATGCGGTGGAAGAGCTGGTGCTGGCCCATCGGCGTCGGGCCCCGGCTGCACTGCCTCCCAATCAACAACCGAATCAACCGCCGCCCTCGTCTGGTCCTCAGGGTGGTGGTTTTAAACGACCCGACAATAGCCGCCGGGATCCGGAAACCGAATCGGCCGGTGATTGGGGCGCGATGCCGCCACAGGCCCAGCAGCGACAGGCGATATCGGGATTGGCGCTGGATCATCTAAGCCCCGATGCGAATGTCACCGGCTCCGCCGTTGCTGGTCTGACCGATCGGGCGGGCAAGCGTCGCGGCGACCAGGCCGACGGCCGTCACCAAGGCGCGGAGCTCAGCAATCGTCCCGACTGGTTTGCCACCCTGGTACAGCAGTTGGGGCAGTGGCCGCCGAAGGCGTTGCGCTGGAAAAAAGCCCGGCAGGGGCAGGCCGCACTGCATCTGGTGTTGCTGGACACCTCGGCGTCCACGCTGGCGCAGCAACAGTTCGGTCGCGCCAAGGCGGTGCTGGGGCAGATCGCCGAGCGCGCCTACCTCGAGCGTGAGCAGCTGGCGGTATTCGGTTTCGGCAACAACCGGGTCGACAACCTGCTCCCTCGGGTACGGGCACCGAAAGAGCTGGATCACTGGCTCGATCAGCTCGAAGCTGGTGGCGGTACGCCGCTCTATCCGGCGCTGCAGCAGGCGCAACAGTACCTGTCCCAGTTGCAGCGACGCAGTCCCGGATTGCAGTTGCGCAGCTATATCCTCACCGACGGTCGCAGCCGTGCTGAGCTGCAAAGCCTGCAACTGCCGGGCAAAACGGTCTGGATCGACACCGAGGCCGGTACCGTCAAGCGGGGTCGCGGCCGGCGATTGGCGCAGCAGCTGGGGGCCGATTACTGGTCCCTGGAACAATTAACCAGCCCAGCGGGTTAACAACGCGGAGAAAACCATGGCGGACGCTAAACCAGAGACTAAGCCGAAGAAAACCCATCAGGAGCGGATGGCGCGCAAGAAACAGGTGATCGACGAGCGGATCGCCAAGGCCACCGAGGAGCGGGGAGTACTGATCCTGCTCAAGGGTAACGGTAAGGGCAAAAGCAGTTCGGCCTTCGGCACCATGGCTCGCTGCGTTGGTCACGGCCAGAAAGCCGCGGTGATCCAGTTTATCAAAGGTCGTACAGAGACTGGCGAGTCCAAGCTGTTCAAAGACCATCCGCAGATCGATTGGCATGTGATGGGTCACGGTTTCACCTGGGAGACCCAAGATAAAACCCAAGATATCGCCGCTGCCGAGAAGGCCTGGGCGCTGGCCGAACAGTTGCTGCAGGATGACAGTCTCGACATGCTGGTCTTCGATGAGATGGCCTACATGTTCAAGTACCGCTACCTCGAACTGGAACCGGTGCTGAAGGCACTGCAGAACCGCCCAAAAAACCAGCATGTGATCATTACCGGGCGGGTCATGCCCGAGGGGCTGCTGGAGATCGCCGATACCATCAGCGATATCCGCGACGAGCGGCATGCGTTCCGACTGGGGGTTAAGGCCCAAGCCGGTATTGAGTTCTAATTAATAAATTCAAATATTGATTGATCAGGATTTAGATTTGAAAGATCAAAATAGCGAAGTAGCCCGCTGTCCGGCGCTGTTTCTGTCGGCCCCCAGCTCTGGCGAAGGTAAAACCACCTTTACCGCAGCGCTGGCCCGGTACTTTCGTCAGCAGGGCAAGGTGGTCCGGGTGTTCAAGACCGGGCCGGATTACCTCGATCCGCAGATTCTGGCCCAGGCGTCGGGCCAGGACGTGGAGCAGCTTGACCTGTGGATGGCCGGCGAAGCCTATTGCCGACAGAAACTGTACGAGGCTGCCTGCGAAGCCGATCTGATCCTGGTCGAAGGGGCGATGGGGATGTTCGACGGCGATCCCTCCAGCGCCGACCTGGCCGCCCGCTTCAATATCCCGGTGGCGGTGCTGATGGATGTGAAGGGCATGGCCCAGACCGCGGCGGCGTTGGCGACCGGCATGGCCAACTACCGGGACGATGTTCAGGTGGCCGGGTTGATTGCAAACAACTGTTCCACCGCCCGCCATGCCGAGCTGATCCGTGATGCCTTACCCGCCTCGGTGCCGCTGTTGGCGGTGCTGGCCAAGGATCCGGAAGTGAAACTGCCGGAGCGTCATCTGGGCCTGGTTCAGGCCGCCGAAGTGCGCGACGAGCTGGAACTGCGCTTCAACAACGGCGCCCGCTGGGTGGCCGAAGGGGCGTTGGGGCCGAATCCGATTACCGAGCTGCCGCAGCCGGTGGAATTCCATCCCACCGAACTGCCGCCGGTGCCGAAACTGCTGCCGGGCAAGCGCGTTGCCATCGCCCGGGATGCGGCGTTCAGCTTTATCTACGATGCCAACCTGCATCTGCTCGAACAGCTCGGCGCCAGTTATGAGTTTTTCTCGCCACTGCACGACAGCGAGCTGCCGCAAGCCGATGCGCTCTGGTTGCCCGGTGGTTACCCGGAGCTTCACGCCGAGGCGCTGGCGGCCAACGTGGCGATCAAACAGCAGATCCGCGACTTTCATGCCGCCGGTAAGCCGATCCTGGCCGAGTGTGGTGGCTTGCTCTACAGCCTCGAAGATCTGACCGACCTGAACGACCAGTGCCACCCGATGCTGGGTATTATCCGGGGCCATGGTGCGATGCGCGGCAAGCGCGGTTGTCAGGGGATGCAGACCGCGATGCTACCCGAAGGTGAGGTACAGGCTCACGCCCATCACCGTTCCCGTAGCGCCGACACCCCGGAGCCGATCGGCCATGGCCGCCGCCAGCGCCATAGTGCGCCCGGCGAGGCGATCTACCGGGTTGGCGGCTTGACCGCGACCTACCTGCACCTGTTTTTCGCCTCCAATCCCGAGGCGGTGGCGGCGATGCTGTCCGAGCCGGTTGCCTGCGGCGAAGCGCTGCCCCAGGTTCGAGAGGTGGGTTGACTGATTTATGTGGCCCGAGAGCAGCGAATCACCCCAACCGCTTAGAAGTGGACTGACCACCGGCAGCTGTGCCACCGCCTGCTGTGTTGCAGCGGCGCAAGCGCTGCTGGCGGGTCGGCAACCGCAGCGGGTGGAGATTTCGCTGCCGCGAGGCCAGCAGGTGGAGCTGAGAATCGAGGGCTATCAGCCGCTGGATGGGCACCCTGACAAGGCCTGCAGGGCGATTCGTACCGCCACGATCAAGGATGCCGGCGATGATCCGGACGTCACCCACGGTGCGACGGTTTACGTCGAGCTGCGACTGACCGACGAGCCCGGGGTCAAATTTAAACCGGCCGCCGGAGTCGGCACCGTGACCCGGACCGGGCTGGTGCTGCCGGTGGGTGAGCCGGCGATCAATCCGGTACCGCGTCAGATGATGAGCGAACACCTGCTTCGGGCCGCCGATGTGTATGGCTTCGACGGCGGCTTTGAGGTCTCGGTTGGGGTTGAGCAGGGCGAGCAGATCGCGCTGAAGACCATGAACCCACGACTGGGTATCGTCGGCGGCCTATCGATTCTGGGAACCACCGGGATCGTTCGGCCCTATTCCTGCGCCGCCTATATCGCCTCGATCCGTCAGGGCGTCGATGTGGCGCGTAGTAACGGCTTGAACCACCTGGCGGCGACCACCGGCAGCAGCAGTGAGCGGGCGATCCGGAATCACTATGGCCTGACCGAGATGGCGCTGATCGAGATGGGAGATTTTGTCGGCGCGCTGCTCAAACACCTGAACAAGGCACCGGTGGCGCGACTGAGCCTGTGCGGCGGATTCGGCAAGATCGGCAAGTTGGCCAACGGCCACCTGGACCTGAACAGCCGCGCCAGCGCGGTGGATTTTGAGCAACTGGCTCAACTGGCACAGCGGGCCGGGGCCGATCAGTCGCTGGTCGGACAGGTGAAGAGTGCCAACACCAGCATCGAGGCGTTGAACCTGTGCCAACAGGCGAATATCGATCTGGCGACCGAGGTCTGTACCGATGCGCTGAACCAGGCGCAGGCGGTACTGGCCAAGCGCCAACCCCAGCTGGCACTTGAGGTGTGGGCGATCGACCGGCAGGGACACTTTGTCGGCCATGCCCGGAGTGATAACTGGCAAGCCGCTCAGAAGAGTTAAGTGAAGAGAAGTCCGTGAAACAAGATCAGCCAATGACGAGCGAAACTAAGCCCGCACAGCCGCGAAAGCCGGCTCAACCGAGAAGAGTATTGCTGCTCGGCGGCACTGCCGATGCCCGCAAAGTGGTTGGACTACTGGACCAGGCTGGGGTGATGGCGCAGTTAGCGCTGACTTACAGCGTCGCAGGCTTAGTCCGTCGACCCAAACTCGATTGCGAGATCCTCAGCGGCGGCTTTACCCCGCACGGTGGACTGGCGCACTACTGCCGTGATCAGGGGATCGAGCTGATCCTGGATGTGACCCACCCCTACGCGTTGCAGATGAGCAGCAAAGCGGCCGAGGTGGCCGAACAGCTGGCTATTCCACTGGCGCGATTTCATCGCCCGGCCTGGCAACGGCAAGCGGGTGATCGCTGGTGCTGCTTTGACGATTGGGCACCCCTTTGGCAACGGGTCGCCGATTACCAATCGGTGCTACTGACGGTGGGCCAGGTGGAACTGTCGACGCTACAGCAACTGCGGCGCCAGAATCCGGCCCAGCGTTTGATTCTTCGCACCGCAGCAGCGCCAAAATTCGAGCTGCCGGAGGGTGTTGAATGGATCAAAGCGATCGGTCCGTTTGCGCTTGAGGATGAGCTGGCGCTGTTGCGGCAGTATCGGATCGATCTGCTGGTGAGTAAAAACAGCGGTGGGGACTCCACCCAGGCCAAGCTCGATGCGGCCCGCGAACTCGGCATTGAGGTGTTGATGCTGCAGCGCCCGGCACTGCCGACGCTGGCGAACCAGTTCGATACCCCGCAGGCCTGTGCCGATTGGGTTTGCCGTCGGCTCGCTTTATCGCAACCACCTGCCGAGCAGGAACCCCTATGAAGTACGACTACGAACTCGATCCTCGGCGGATCGAACAGCAAAGTTTTGAGCAGATTCGCCAGCTCTGCGAGTTGGATGGTTTTGATCGCGAACAGCAGCAGGTGGTGATGCGGGTGGTTCACAGCCTCGGGATGCCGAGCCTGGCCGAGCAGGTCCGCTTCAGTGCCGCAGCCTGTGCGGCCGGTCGCCAGGCGTTGGCGGCGGGTGCGCCGATCCTATGCGATGTGGAGATGGTCAAGCAGGGGGTCACCAAACGGATGGTTGAAGCCGAGCCGCTGTGCTTCCTAAACGACCCGCGCAGCGCCGAGCTGGCCAAATCCCGCGGTGAGACCCGCTCGATGGCGGCGCTGGAGTTCTGGAAGCCACTATTGGGTGGCAGCGTGGTGTTGATCGGCAATGCCCCCACGGCGCTGTTCCGACTGCTGGAGCTGATCGAGGCTGGTGCCGACAAACCGGCGCTGGTGATCGGCATGCCGGTGGGCTTTGTCGGTGCAGCCGAGTCAAAACAGGCCCTGTGGGAGCAGCACCAGCGATTGGGACTCGAATGCATCACCCTGCTGGGGCGCGAAGGCGGCAGCGCCGTGACCGCCGCCAGCTGCAACGCCCTGCTGCGCTGCAACCATGACGAATGGTATTGAGTATGGCTTCGAACACGAACAAAGAGACCGAAATGACGACAGAACAACTGCCATACCTGCATGTAATTGGGCTGGGTATCGATGAAACCGCGCAACTGACCCCGGATGCGATCGAGGCGCTGCAGCAGGCCGATCTGGTGGTGGGTTCACCACGGCAGTTGCAGACGGTGGAAACCTATCGGAAAGCCGAAACACCGCAACAATTGCATGAGTTCCGTGGGATTCCGGTGCTCAAGAAAGCGATCCATAGCGGTGAGTATCGCTCGGTGGCGGTGCTGGCCTCCGGCGATCCGCTCTATTACGGCATCGGTCGCTGGTGTCATAACAGTTTTCCGGCCGATCGGGTTACCAGCTATCCGGGTACCTCATCGATCCAGGGCGCCTGTCATCGATTGGGGCTGTCACAACAGGATATCGAAGTGTTGAGCCTGCACGGCCGACCGGTGCAGAAGCTGCGGACCCGGCTGCGCCCCAATCAGCCACTGCTGATTCTGACCGACAAGCACAGCTCGCCCTGGGCGCTGGCGCGGATCTGTCGCGATTGCGGTTTTGACCAGAGCCGCTTGACCGTCGTTGAGGCGTTGGGCTACCCGCAGGAGCAGGTGCGCTCGTTCAGCGTGGAACAGCTGATCGATGGGGACTACGGCTTCGATCCGCTGCACCTGACCCTGATCGAACCGGCCGGCGACGGCTGGCTGCCCCGTTTCCCGGGGATCGCCGATCATCATTTCATCACCGACGGCGACGAGCCGGGCAAGGGGATGATCAGCAAGCGCGAAGTACGCCTGAGCATTCTGTCGCTGCTGCAACTGGCCAAGGGCGAGCGGGTTTGGGATATCGGTGCCGGCTGCGGCGGCGTCGCGGTGGAGCTGGCCTACTGGCAGCCCGAGGCCGAGGTGGTGGCGATCGAAAAGCATCCGCAACGACTCGATTGCCTGCGCCAAAACCGTGAGCGGTTCGGCGTGGTGGCCAACTTGGAGATCATCGAAGGAAGGGCCCCCGACGCCCTAGAAGAGCTGGCCGTGCCGGATAAGGTGTTCGTCGGCGGTAGCGATGGCGAACTGGCACCGCTACTGGAGCAACTGTGGCAGCGATTGCCGGTGGGTGGTGTGCTGGTGGCCAGCGCGGTGACCGAGCCGACCCGGGCGATTCTGAGTCAGTTCAGCCAGAAGATGACAGCTCAGTTTGGAGATCGGGCGACCCAGGAATCGGTGCAGCTGGGGGTGGCTCGGGGTGAATCCCTGGCCGGTCAGCTGTGTTTTAAACCGAATCTGCCGGTGGTGCTGTTCCGGTTTCAGAAAACGGCCGGAGGCGAGCATGGCTCCCAATAAGAAGCCGGGTTGTCTGTACGGCGTTGGTGTCGGCCCCGGTGATCCGGAGCTGCTGACGGTCAAAGCCTGGCGCCTGATCCGCGGCGCGGCGGTGCTGAGCTACCTGACCAACGAGCAGGGGAGTTCCCAGGCATTGACGATCGCTGCCGATGCGGTGGCCGAGGCCGGTCCGTTGCAGATTCAACTGCCGATTGCGGTGTCGATGCAGACCGAACGCAGCGAGATTAATCGGGCTTACGACCGGGGCGCCGAGCGGATCGCCGCCGAATTATCCGCTGGACGGGATGTGGTGTTCCTGTGCGAGGGAGACCCGCTGTTCTTCGGCTCATTCAGCTATCTGCTGGATCGGCTGCGACAGCTGCTGGGCGACGAGCTGCGCTCCCAGGTGGTGCCGGGAATTTCATCGGTCAACGCCGCTGCCTCGGTGTTGCAGCAACCGCTGCTGACCCAGCGTCAATCCTTTGCGGTGGTCAGCGGTCGCCATTCCGATGAACAGATTCTGCAAGCACTGCGCGATCACGATGCGGTGGTGATCATGAAAGCCGGCCAGGCACGGCCGCGAATCCTGCAGCTGCTGGCGCAATCCGGACGGCTCGATGATGCCCGCTACCTGGAATATATCGGCCGCGA
The DNA here is from genome assembly GCF_965230735.1 of Motiliproteus sp. GTDB lineage: Bacteria > Pseudomonadota > Gammaproteobacteria > Pseudomonadales > Balneatricaceae > Motiliproteus. Next base: position 534,161 of record NZ_OZ246016.1, on the reverse strand, counting down.
GCAACAGCAACAGGTTGATGATGTGCGTCAGTTGGCTGACGAAGCCGGCCCCTATTTCTCGTTGTTCGTGGTGCTCGGTGGGATCGACCAAGGGGTGGTGGCTCCGTCGAGCAAGGAGCTGAATTGATGAGCCCGGCCAGTCGTCAGGGAATCGTTATTGTCGCGTTGACCGAGCCGGGTAAGGCGTTGGGCCAGCAGCTTCAAAACCAGCTGCTGGGGGCCGAACTCTGGTACCGCCCCAAGCCGTTCTCTGACAGGGTGCAGCAGGCCTTTAGCGAAGGCCGCCGACTGATCTTTATCTGCGCCACCGGGATCGTGATTCGTACCCTGGCACCGGTGCTGACCGATAAGAAGCAGGACCCGCCGGTGCTGGTGATGGACGAGCAGGGGCGGCATGTGATCGCGCTGCTGTCAGGTCACGAGGGTGGCGCCAACGACTGGGCCGCCGAGCTGGCTTCCCGAATCGGCGCCGAGCCGGTGATCACCAGCGCCCGCCGCTATCAGCAACCGGGCTATACCGTCGGGATGGGCTGCGAGCGCAACTGCCCGCTGGAGGCATTGGAGTCGCTGCTGTTCGACTGTCTGGCATTGGCCGGACTGGAGCTGAGCCAGATCGACAGCCTCCACAGCATCGATATCAAGGCCGACGAAGTCGGATTGATCCGGTTAGCTGACAAGCTCGGGTTGAGCTACCTGACCTGGGACAAAGCGGCCCTGAGCCAGGTCGAAGACCAGCTCAGCACCCGCTCGGAATACGTGTTCAAGACCGTCGGGGTCTACGGCGTGGCCGAATCGGCGGCGCTGGTGGGAGCGCAGCAGCTGCGTACCGACCCGAGTGAGCCGGTCGAGCTGGTGCTCAACAAACAGAAAAACCCGCAGGCCACCTGCGCCATCGCCCGGGCCTATCGAGGCTGAGGGCGAGTTATGAATTCACGCAATAGGATTAAGTAACCTTTATGACCAAGCTTTTTGTAGTCGGTACCGGTCCCGGTGCCGCCGATCTGGTCGCGCCGCGGGCGCGGGCGGCGGTTGAAGCCAGTACCGATCTGGTCGCCTACGGCCTCTATCTGGCGCTGCTCGGCGATGTTTGCGATGGCAAGACCCATCACGACCTGCCGCTGGGTGAGGAGATCAACCGCGCCCGGTTGGCGTTGGATCTGGCCGCGTCCGGTAAAACCACCGCGCTGGTTTCCAGCGGCGATATCGGTATCTATGCCATGGCGACGCTGGTGTTCGAGCTGCTCGATCGCCAACTGCAGGGCCAGGAAGATCAGCCGGCATGGCTCGATGTTGAGGTTGAGGTGATTCCGGGAATTTCGGCGATGCAGGCTGGTGCCAGCCGGGTCGGCGCGCTGCTGGGACACGATTTCTGCACCATCTCGCTGTCGGATCTGCTGACCCCGTGGCAGACCATCGAGAAGCGGATTCACAGTGCCGGCAGCGGTGACTTCGTGGTGTCGTTCTACAACCCGGTGTCGAAAAAACGCGATTGGCAGCTCAACAGCGCCCGCGACATCCTGCTGCAGTACCGTCCGGCCGAAACCCCGGTACTGCTGGGTCGCCAACTGACCCGTGAGGATGAGTCGATCCGGATCATCCGGCTCGATCAGCTCGACGCCAAGGATGTAGATATGTTCACCCTGGTCAGTGTCGGCAACAGCGAGTCGCGTCGTATCGTCAACGGTTCCCGCGAGTGGGTTTACACCCCGCGCGGCTACCGCAAGAAGCTGTGATGGAACCTTTTTTGAAACAACAGTTGAGCCAACGGGAGACCGAACGATGACGGTTTATTTTATCGGTGCCGGTCCCGGCGATCCGGAGCTGATGACCCTCAAGGGCCATCGGATTCTGCAGCAGTGCCCGGTGGTGCTGTACGCCGGATCGTTGATTCCGCGCGAAGTGCTCGAATCGGTTGAGGGTAAGGCGGAGCAGATTATCGACACCGCCTCGCTGGACCTGGAGCAGATCATGGCGCTGATCCTTGAGGCACAGCGCAACGGCCAGGACGTGGCCCGGCTGCAGTGCGGCGATCCGTCGCTGTACGGTGCGATCGGCGAGCAGATCCGCCGGCTACAACAGGCCGGGATCGATTACGAGGTGATCCCCGGGGTCAGCGCGGTGGCGGCATCGGCGGCCTACCTGAAGAAAGAGCTGACCCTGTCCGGTGTATCCCAGACGGTGATCATGACCCGCTACGAGGGCAAGACCCCGTTCCCGGAGCGTGAGCGCCTGCCGCAGCTGGCCCAGAGCGGGGCCACCCTGGCGATCCACCTGGGGGTGACCCGGATCCACAAGATCGTCGAGGAGTTGATTCCCCACTACGGTGAGGATTGCCCGGTGGCGGTCTGCTACCGCACCTCCTGGCCCGATCAGGACAAGGTGACCGGCACGCTGAAGGATATCGTCGCTCAGGTGCGTGAGAAGGGCTTTACCCGCACCGCGTTGATTCTGGTCGGCCCGGTGCTCGATTGTGACGACTTCAATGAGTCCTACCTGTACGCCAAGGACCAGCCCCATATCTACCGGCCCCGGGTCAAACCCGAGACGCCTCGCTCGGTGAAACGCGATTAAGTTCAACCACCGATCCAAAATATTGCCACTTAAGAGACACACTGATGCAACTGAATAAGATCCCCACCACCGTGGTTACCGGCTTTCTTGGCAGCGGTAAGACCACGCTGCTGTCCAACGTATTGAAGCAGGCCCAAGGCAAGCGCATTGCGGTGATTGTGAATGAATTCGGCGAACTGGATATCGACGCCGACCTGCTGCGTAGCTGTCCGCTGGAGTGCGACGATGAGGCTCCTGAAGGTTGCAGCACAGCCAAAGCCGACGACGATAGCGGTATCTACGAACTGGCCAACGGCTGTATCTGTTGTACCGTCGAGGAGGAGTTCCTGCCGGTGATGGAGCAGTTGGTTGAGCGTCGCGACGACATCGACCATATCCTGATCGAGACCAGCGGGCTGGCGCTTCCCAAACCGCTGGTGCAGGCGTTCAACTGGCCGGGGATCAAGGAATACTGCACCGTCGATGCGGTGATTACCGTGATCGACGGTCCGGCCGTGGCTGCCGGTCGCTTCGCCCACGACACCGACAAGGTCCAGGCCCAGCGCCTGGCCGACGATAGCCTCGACCATGATCCGAGCCTGCAGGAACTGCTGGAAGACCAGCTCAGCGCTGCCGATCTGGTGGTGGTCAGCAAGAACGATCTGCTGGAAGCCGTCGAGCGCGAGCAAGTGGAAGCGGTCGTCAGTCAGCGGGTGCCGGCGGCGGTTAAGACCACCTATATCAGCCAGGGTGAAGCGGACCTGGATCTGTTGATGGGGCTGGATGCGGCCGCAGAAGAACGGATCGAGTCGGTCCATAATCACCACGATCACCATCACGCCCACGGCCACGATCATGACCACGCCCACGATCACTTCGATTCGTTCGTGATCGGCCTGGGTGAGGTCGACAGCGCCAAACTGCAGCAGGTGCTTGGCGGCCTGATCAACGAATTCAATATCTTCCGGGCCAAGGGCTTCGCCGCGCTGCCGGGTAAACCGATGCGTCAGGTACTGCAGGCGGTCGGTAAGCGGCTGGATGTCTATTTCGATCGTCCCTGGAACGCCGACGAAGATCGTCGCACCCAGCTGGTGTTTATCGGCAAAGGGATCGACGAAGCTACTATTCGCAACGCCTTAGAAACCGCGTTGGTTTAACCTGGAGTTTGGCGTAGCAAGATGCATCTACTGGCAGCACAACCGGGCGGTTTCGTCGACGATGAGGGCATTATCGACCTGGATCAGGATCCGGCCGAGGTCGTGGTTCTGGCCGCTGCCGACAGCGTGTTGGCGGCGCTGTCCGGTGCACTGGAGCGATTCGTTGCGCCAGAGGGCGGATCGTTGCCGCAGGTTCGACTGGCCAACTGGGTGCAATTGCTCAAACCGGCGGCCTACGATCTGTACGAGCACAAGGTGCTCGAGCATGCCCGGGTGGTGGTGGTGTCGCTGCTCGGCGGGGCCAGTTACTGGCGCTATGGCTTTGAACGGCTGCAGGCCTGGGCCGAGGCTGATCCGTCACGAACTCTGGTGATCGTGCCGGGCGACGATGCGGTCGATCCGGAACTGTTCGAGGCCTCCAGCGTTGCCGAGCCTGATTGCCATCGGGTCTGGCGCTACCTGCGTGAGAGCGGCATCGATAACAGCCGCGAGCTGCTGAACTATGTTGCCGCCGAGTACTTCGGGTTAGCGCTGAACTGGCGCGAACCGCGACCGTTGCCCCACTGTTTGCTCTACCTGCCGAGTTCCGCCGGACAAGCCAGCTTCGCCGAATGGCAGGCCTATCGCGATAAGCTGCAGGCCCGCGAAGCGCGAACGAGACCAAGTGCTACAGCGCGGCCAGTAGTCGCGCTGCTGTTTTACCGCTCCCATCTGCAGAGCGATAACACGGCTATGTTTGATGGCTTGATCTCGGCGCTGGAGCAGGCCGGTCTTTGCCCATTGCCGGTGGCGATCGCATCACTGAAGGATGCCGAATCCTTACTGCTGGTGAACCGGCTGATCGAGCAGAGCGGTGCCAAGCTGATTATCAACAGCACCGGCTTTGCCTCCAACACTGTCGCCAGCCCGGAGCTGAGCTCGCAACCGACCCGATTTGAGTCACCGTTCGAGCAGCCGTTGCCGGTGTTGCAGCTGGTGCTTTCGAGCAGCACCGAGCAGGACTGGCTCGACCACAAACAGGGCCTGCGAAGCCGCGATATCGCCATGCAGGTGGTGTTGCCGGAGATGGACGGACGGATCCATACCCGCGCCTTGAGTTTCAAATCCGAGAGCCACTTCGATCCGCGGGGGCAGCTGTCGGTGGTGCGTTATTCGCTGCACCCGGAGCGGGCCGATTTTGTCGCCCGGCTGGCGTTGGCCCACTGTGGCCTGGCGGGTAAACCTAACCCGGACAAGCGGATTGCGCTGATCCTGGCCAACTACCCGACCAAAGACGGTCGAATCGGCAACGGGGTTGGGCTTGATACGCCGGCCTCGACGGTGAATATCCTGCGGGCGCTGCATCGGGCCGGTTATCCGCTCGGCGACGAGTCAGGACAGCCGGAGGATGGTGATAGCTTGATTCGAGAGTTGTTGGGGGCGGTGACCAACAACCCCAATACCCTGCACCAACGGAAGTGCTGGCAATCGATCGCGCTGGAGGACTACCAGCGCGCCTTTGCCGAGCTGCCCGACGCCTGCCAACAGGCGGTGCTGCAGCGCTGGGGTGGCCCGGAGATGGATCCCAAGTGCCGCAACGGCCGTCTGATGCTGGCCGGCATAAGGCTCGGCGAGACCTTTATCGGGATTCAACCGGCGCGAGGCTTCAATCTGGATCTGGCCGCTAACTACCACGACCCGGACCTGATCCCGCCCCACAGCTACCTGGCGTTCTACTTCTGGCTACGCAATTGCTATCGGGTCGATGCGGTGGTGCATGTGGGTAAGCACGGTAATCTGGAGTGGTTGCCGGGCAAGGGCTCGGCGCTATCGGCCGAATGCTGGCCCGATATTGCCCTCGGACCGATGCCCCACTTCTACCCCTTTATCGTCAACGACCCGGGTGAGGGGGCTCAGGCCAAGCGTCGCACCCAGGCGGTGGTGATTGACCATCTGATGCCGCCGATGAGTCGGGCCGAAACCTATGCAGAATTGGCCGAGCTGGAAGGCTTGGTGGACGAGTATTACCAGGCCATGGGGATGGATGATCAGCGCCAGGGCTGGTTGCGCCAGCAGATCATCGAGCAGGTGCGCAAGACCCACCTGGATCAGGAGCTGGCCAGCGAGGCGGGCGACGATGACGAGGCGTTGCTGAACGAACTCGACGCCTACCTCTGCGATATCAAAGAGGCGCAGATCCGCCACGGTCTGCATATTCTGGGCCAGCTGCCCAGGCCGCAGAAACTGGCCGAGACCCTGGTGGCGCTGCTGCGTTTGCCGCGCGGCGACGGTGCCGAGGCCCAAGGAATCCTGCACAACCTGGCGCTGGATTTGGTTTTGCAGCAGGATGGCGAACCTTTCGATCCGCTGGAAGCCTCGGTACAGCCCTGGCGGGGCGAGCGACCGGAGGTGCTGCAGCAGGTTTGCGACAGCCATTGGCGTAGCGAAGCCGATACCCGAGAGCGCCTGGAGCTGTTGGCGCAGCAGCTGATCGAGCAGTACCTGCTATCAGATTCGGATTCAGAGCCGTTCAAGGAGCTTGCCGGACTGCCCCGAACCCGAGCCCAGCTCGATTATGCCCGTGCCACCCTGATGCGGGCGTTGAACCTCAGCGCCGAGCAGGAGATCGGCGCTTTGCTGGATGGCTTGGAGGGTCGCTTTGTCGACCCAGGCCCGAGCGGCGCGCCGACCCGGGGTCGGCTCGATACCCTGCCCACCGGGCGTAACTTCTACTCGGTCGACAACCGCTCAATCCCGTCTCCGGCGGCCTGGGCGATCGGTCAGCGTTCGGCTCAGGCGCTGATCGAGCGGCACTTGCAGGAGCACGGTGACTACCCGGCCCAGCTCGGCCTGTCGGTCTGGGGCACCGCAACCATGCGAACCGGCGGCGATGATATCGCCCAGGCATTCGCGCTGATGGGGGTTCGACCGATCTGGGCGCCGGGTTCGAACCGGGTGGTCGATTTCGAAGTGATCGGCTGCCAGCAGTTGGGTCGGCCACGGGTCGATGTGACGCTGCGGGTATCCGGCTTTTTCCGCGATGCCTTTCCCAACGTGATGCGACTGTTCGATGCGGCGGTACGCAAACTGGCCGCGCTGGACGAGCCGGGCGACGGTAACCGGATCCGGGCCCATATCGAACAGCGCCAGGCGCAGCTGCAGACTGAGGGGTTAGATCCCGCTGAGGCCGCGCGCCAGGCCAGCTACCGGGTCTTTGGTAGCAAGCCGGGGGCTTATGGCGCCGGGCTACAGGGGTTGATCGACGAGCGTTGCTGGGAGCAGCGCTCGGATCTGGCCGAGGCCTACCTGAACTGGGGCGGCTACGCCTACGGCGATCATCAAGCCTTCGCACAGGCGGGAACTGCGCCTTCTGACGGCAGTCTGAGCGACGGCGTGGAGGCGCCACAAGCGTTCCAGCACCGGTTGTCGCAGCTCGAGGTGGTGATCCAAAACCAGGACAACCGCGAGCACGATCTGCTCGATTCGGACGATTACTACCAGTTCCAGGGCGGCATGAGCAATGCGGTGGAACAGTTCGCCGGCAAAGCGCCGCAGGTCTACCACGGCGACCACGCCAACCCGATGCAGCCGAAGATTCGGACCCTCAAGGAGGAGTTGAACCGGGTGATCCGCTCACGGCTGCTGAACCCGAAGTGGCTCACCGCGATGCGTGAACACGGTTACAAGGGCGCGTTCGAGATGAGCGCCAGTGTCGACTACCTGTTCGCCTACGACGCCACCACCGAACTGATCGACGATTACCAATATCAGCAGGTCAGCGAGACGCTATTGTTCGAGCCCGAGAATCGGCAGTTTCTGGAGCAACATAATCCGGATGCGCTGGAAGAAATTGCCGAACGACTGCTGGAAGCGACCCAGCGTGGGCTCTGGTCCGAGCCGGGCGAGCAGGCCCACAAGCTCCAAGACCTGCTGCTGGAGCTGGATCAGCGTCAGGAGCAAGCAACCTGAGTCGTTGAGCGCTCAAGCGCGGATGCAGCTGATCCGCCCGTTTTAAGATCAAATTACGACCGCTTCTTCGGGGGCGGATAGGATAAAATAGATTGTTTGGCCGAACCGAATCGGCCGAGATTACTGGAGAAAGAACAGTGCCTAAGCAAGGTATTATGGTGTGCGGACATGGCAGCCGTGACAAGGATGCAGAACGCGAGTTCGGCCGGGTAGCGGCCGGGCTGAAGCAACGCTTCCCGGAGCTGCCGGTCGAATACGGTTTTTTGGAGTTTTCGGCCCCGAACATCCATATGGGACTCAACGCCCTGATCGACCAGGGGGTTGAAGAGATCCTGGCGGTGCCTGGGATGCTGTTTGCTGCCACCCATGCCAAGAATGATATTCCGTCGGTCCTGACCACCTTCGGCGAGAGCTGTCGCGAACACGGCCGCCAGGTCGAGGTGCAGTACGGTGAGGAGCTGGGACTGCAGCCGGCGATGATCGACGCCTTCCAGAGCCGTATCTACGAAGCGCTGGGGCTGGATCCTGAGAATCCCCCCGAGTCCCTCTACGACACCCTGCTGGTGGTAGTCGGTCGTGGTACCTCCGATACCGAGGCCAATGCCGAAGCTGCCAAGCTGACCCGCATCGTCAATGAAAACATGGGCTTCGGCTGGGCCGATACCGTCTACTCCGGAGTTACCTACCCGTCGGTGGGTATCGGTCTGGAGAAACTGCTGAAGCTGGGTTACCAGCGTGTCGTAGTGGCGCCTTACTTCCTGTTTACCGGCCGCCTGATCAAGCGGATCTACGGCTACGTCGACAAGGTGGCGGCCGAAAACCCCGGCGTCGAATTTATTAAGGCCGACTACCTGAATGACCATCCCAAGGTGATCGATGCGTTCGAGAACCGGGTCCGTGAAATCATGGGCGGTGAGGTTAATGGGGACGAAAACCTGATGCAGTCCTTCCAGCGCCGTCTGGCTGCCGGTGAAGTGGATATTCACCACCACCATGCCGAGTACCAGCCCGACGGTGACAACCACGAGCACACCCACTCCCACGAGGACAGTCACGGCAAGGGCCACAGCCATACCCATCACCACGGCCATCACCACCACGGTGATCATAGCCATGACCATTCGCTCGGCCATTCACATGACCATTCCCACGATCATGGCCACTCCCACGGTATCTACAAGCATATCGCCCACCCGCTGGGACCACGCACGATGATCGGTGAAGGTATCTGCTGCTGCTTTATGAGCCAGTTCCCGCAGGAGATTCTGGACGAAGAAGCCGACCGGATTGGGGATATTGATCCGGCCAGTACGCCAGCGCATCAGTAGTTAGATGGAAGCGGCTGGTGGCTTGAGATGGCCAGCCGCTGTTTCTAAATCAACTCGAGCAACTTCAACAGCGTCACCCCTGCGCTGGTGGTCAGCAGTGAGCAAAGCGTGGTAATGGCGATGATATTGGCGGCCAGGGTGGCGTTGCCGCCCATGGCGCGAACCATCACGTAGCTGGCGGCGGCGGTGGGGGAGCAGGTCATCAGCAGCAGCACACCCAGTTCGATTCCGCGTAAACCGAGCAGGATACCTCCGAGGGTCAGGGTCAGCGGGACCACCAGCAGTTTCAGGCTGGCGGCCAGCATGGCGTTTTTACGGTCGTGCCGCAGGGCGCTGAAGTTGAGGCTGGCGCCGGTGCACAACAGGGCTAGCGGCAGGGTCATCTGGGCGAAGTATTCACCGGTGCGGATCACCATCGCGGGTAGCTCGACCTGATACCAGGCCAACGGCAGGGCCATGACGATGCCGATTATCAGCGGATTTTTGAGGATTCCTTTCAGGGTACTGCGAAAGCCGGTATCTCGATTCAGCGAGCGGCTCAGGGTGATCACCGACAAGATGTTGAACAGGATGGTGACCAGGGCCAGATAGAGCGAGGCGGTCACCAGGCCATCGTTACCGTAGGCGTTGAAGCAGTATGCCAGGCCGATGATGCCCATGTTGGAGCGAAACGCGCCCTGAACCACCACGCCGCGTTCGCTGCTGGGCTCGACCCGGCGGGCGACCAGGAATTCGAACAGTAGAAAAAGCAGCAGGGTGCCGAACAGCCCGACCCCGAGCAGAGTCAGGTTGGCGGTCTGCTCGATGCTGGTGCGACTGATGTTGATAAACAGCAGTGCCGGTAGGGTGACGTTGAACACCAGCTTGGAGCCGATGTCGATAAAGTTGTCGTTGATCATCCCACGCCGGTTCAGCAACCAGCCCAGCGTCATGACGATAAAGATCGGCCCGGTGATCGAGAGCGAAAACTGCAGGTTGTTGAGAAAGGCGTCCATAGCGGGTCCGAGCCAAGTTCACGAGTCCGCCCGGGCCGGTAAGGTCGTTAGTCGGGGCAGAAGGCGATGGTAAGGGGATGGTGGCTCGGCAGCAAGCGTTCACTTTAGCGCCGAGGGGCGTATGATGGGGGTCTAGCGAGAGAGACCGTTATGAGTTTGACCAGCATCCGACTGGGCAATGAGATTGCCACCGCCGTCTACAAGAAAGCCCTCGATCAGCAGCAGGTTCAGGGTCAGCAGGTTCTGCAGTTGATCCAGTCTGCCGCACCTGCGGCCAACAGCGCGCAGACCCAGCAGGTGAGTCCGAGTGCGCCCACTGATCGGGTTGGTACTAGGATCAATACCACCGCTTGATTCCTTTTCTATATTAACGAAAATTCTGCTCTTTTTATGGCGGCGTTTTCGTTTCCTGATAGGTCGAGTGATAGGTCAGCGAGAAGATTATTCCAACACCGCCACCGACTTGATCTGCAACCACACCGAACTGCCGACCTTCAGCCCTAAACTATCCAACGCTCGACTGGTGACCCTCGCCAGCAGTGAGGTGGTGCCGACTTCGGCTCGCACCAGCGCCACCGCCGGATGATCGTTGCTGACGATTTCGGCAATTCGGGCCGGCAGCAGGTTCTGGATGCTCTGGTCCGGGTGCTGCTCCAGCGCCAGACTGATATCGCGGGCCAGCACCCGCAGTCGTACCGGCTTGTCCAGGGGTAGGCCGCTGTCTTTGACCCAGAGGCTGCCACCGTCGAACTGGGCTCGGGCCAGGTGCCAGCGGCTGTCTTTCTCGGCCACCGTGGCCTTGATCACCACGCCGGCATCTTCATCCTTGCGCAGCGGCAGATCGAGTCGGCTCAGGGTCTGATCCAGGGGTCCGCTTGCCAGTACACGACCCTGTTCGAGCAGTACCAGATGATCGGCCAGGCGGGCCACTTCGTCGGGGGCGTGGGTGACGTACAGGATCGGAATCTGCAGTTGATCATGGAGCTGTTCCAGATAGGGCAGGATTTCGCGCTTGCGCTTCAGGTCCAGCGCCGACAGCGGCTCGTCCATCAGCAGCAGTTGCGGGCCGGCCGCCAGTGCTCGGGCGATGGCGACCCGTTGGCGTTCGCCGCCGGAGAGGCGATCGGGCATCCGCTCCAGCAGCTCGCCGATCTGCAGCAGCTCGATCGCCTGCTCCAGCGACACTTTGCGCTGCGGCTTAGGGACCCGGCGAACGCCGTATTCGAGGTTGGCGCGGGCGCTCAGATGGGGGAACAGGCTGGCTTCCTGAAATACATACCCGATTGGACGGCGGTGGGTCGGCAGGCTTTGACCGTCTTTCTGCCACCAGCTGTCGCCGATTCGCAATTGGCCGTCAGGGCTGTGCTCCAGCCCGGCGATCAGTCGCAGCAGGGTGGTCTTGCCGCAACCGGAGGGGCCGAAGATCGCCGTCACACCTCGATCAGGCAGCTGCAGATCAACATCCAGCCTGAAACGGTCTTTTTGGAGCCGGAAACGGGCCTCAATACTCATCGGTGTGGACTCTCATCGGCACAGTTTTATCGACTCAGGATTTGACCACCGCGAAGCGGCGGTTGAGGGCATAGACCAGGATCAGCAGTGCGAACGACATCGCCAGCAGACCACCGGAGAGCCAGTGGGCCTGGCCGTACTCGAGGGCTTCGACATGATCATAGATCGCGATCGACAGGACCTGGGTCTCGCCGGGAATATTACCGCCAATCATCAGCACCACCCCGAACTCGCCGACGGTATGGGCAAAGCCCAGCACCGTGGCGGTCAGGAAGCCCGAGCGGGCCAATGGTACGGCCACGGTAAAGAAACGGTCCAGGGGGCCGGCCCGCAGTGTGGCGGCCACTTCAAGCGGCCGCGGGCCGATGGCGGTGAAGGCGTTTTGCAGCGGCTGCACCACAAACGGCATCGAGTAGAACACCGAGCCGATCACCAGCCCGGTGAAACTGAACGCCAGCGAGCGTCCACCGAGGGCTTCGGCCAGTCCGCCGATCGGGCCATTGGGACCTAGCGCAATCAGCAGGTAGAACCCCAGCACCGTCGGCGGCAATACCAGCGGTAGCGCGATCACCGCCTCAAGCAGGAACTTGTAGCGCCAGCGCGAGCGTGCCAGCCACCAGGCCAGCGGGGTGCCGAGCAGCAGCAGGATCAGGGTGGTCAGCCCGGCCAGCTGCAGGGTGATGCTCAGGGCGCTCAGATCACTCGTTTCCATTCCGTCTGCCTAGCGGCCCTCCGGAATTGCGTAGCCATGCTGGCGGATTAGCTCGATCACCGAGTCGCTACGCAGATAATTCATAAAAGCATCGATGGCCGGACTGCGTTGGAGTTGCACCGCCTGCTGCACGATCGGTTCGTACAGTGAGGGGGCGACCAGCCAGTGGCGGCCGGGAATCGGTTGCTGTGGATCGGTGATCTGGGACAGTGCCACCAGGCCGAGTTCGGCGTTGCCGCTACTGACAAAATGAAAGGTCTGACCGATGTTTTCCCCGCGCACCAGCTTGCCGCGTAGTGATTGTTGCAGGCCAAGCTTGTCGAGCAGCTGCCAGGCGGCGCGACCATACGGGGCCAGTTTCGGGTTGGCGATCGCCAGGTGGCGGAACTGCGTCAGTTTAAGCTGTTGTTGCAGGTCGCCGCCGTTCGGGTCGGGGCTCCACAGGGCCAGTTGGCCGATGGCGTAGGTGAAACGGCTACCGGCGACGGTCCGACCCTGTTGTTCGAGCAGCTCGGGACGACGGCTGTCGGCGGCCAGGAAGGCGTCGAACGGGGCTCCATTGAGGATCTGCGCGTAGTGCTTGCCGGTGGAGCCGAAGATCAGTTGGATCCGATGGCCGCTGTCGGCCTCGAACTGCCGCGCCAGGGGGCGGATGGCGTCGCTGAAGTTGCTCGCCACCGCGATGCGCAGGGTATCGGCCTGGCCGGTCGGGCTAAGCAGAAGCAGCCAGCAGCCAAGTAGCAGGAGGACGCGGGGTGAACTCATCTACAGATCCAGGCTGGCCGAACGGTGGCTGAGGTAGTCGCGGTAATCCTGGTAGGCCTGCCAGAAGCAGTCGACCGCCCGTTGGCCCGATTCGGTCAGTTTGGCGCCACCGCCGCCGCGTCCTCCGGTGCTCTTTTCGACCACCGGTTCGCGGCTCTGGCGGTTCATCGAGTCGACCAGTTTCCAGGCATGGCGGTAAGACATCTCCATCGAGCGGGCCGCGGCACGGATTGATCCGTGATCGCGGATTCGCTCCAACAGGACGACGCGACCGTAGCCCAAAAACGTCCCTTCGGGGCCCTCAATCCAGACCCGGCCATGTAGACGATATTCCATATCAATTCTCGGGGTATTCGTGATTCTCCGTAGAATATAACGGCGGGTAAATTTTGCAACATCTGTGTCGGATGCGCGGAGTGAAAAGGCCTACGGTTAGCGATCAACCGGGTATGTTGGCGTGGTTTTGGGCTGCCGCTGCCGGGATTTCGGTCTCATCGACATTCTGTTGCTGGCGGATAAAGTCGAGCAGTTGCGGTTCGAACATCGGTTTGGCCAGCAGATAGCCCTGCAGTAGATCGATACCCTGCTGGCGCAGGAAGGCCAGCTGCTGCTCGGTCTCGACCCCTTCGGCGACCACCTGGATGCCGAGTTGATTCGCCAGTGCCAGGGTAGCCTGGATGACGGCCTCTTCGCTCTGGCGCTTACCGATCCCGTCGATAAAGCAGCGGTCGATCTTCAGCTGGGTTGCCTGCAACTGACTGATATAGCTGAGTGATGAGTGGCCGGTGCCGAAGTCGTCGATCGACAGTGAGACCCCGTGCTGGTGCAGAATTGCCAGGTTGTCGCGCAGCTGCTGATTCGGGGTCATCAGGGTCGTTTCGGTGATCTCCACCGTCAGTCGATCGGTCGGGATTTGACTCCAGCGTAGATGCCGCAGCAGACGTTCGGCGATCTTGTCCCGCGCCAATTGCACGGTGGAGATGTTGATGCTGACGCGAAGACCTTCAAGCGGCCCCCCCTTCCAGCTTTCCAGGCGCTGAAACAGATAGCGCAACTGTCGGCGTCCCAGCTCGACGATCAGCCCGGAATCTTCGGCGACGGGAATAAACTCGGCCGGAGAGACCCAGTCGCCCTGGCTGTTCTGCCAGCGGATCAGCGCTTCCAGTGAGACCGGCTGCAGGCTGTGGCTAGCAAACACCGGCTGGAAGCAGAGATGGAACTGATCGTCGTGATTGAGGGCGTCACGCAGATTCTGCTCCAGCGTGACGTGGCGATGCATCCGGTAATCCATCGCTTCATCAAAGAAACTGAAACCGTTGCGGCCGTTCTGTTTGGCTCGGTACATCGCCAGATCGGCCTGTTTGAGAAGGGTGGCGGCCTGATCCTGACCCGGAGTCCCCCAGGTGATACCGAGGCTGGCCGACAGGGTGAAATGGCCCGCCTCCAGCTCGATCGGTTGGCACAGCGACTGCAACAACGCCTCCACCAGGGTTTGCAGTGGCCCCTGCTGACTGAGGCTTTCGAGCATCACCGCAAACTCGTCACCACCCAGTCGCGATAGCAGCGAATTGCCGGGCAGCACCTGCAGCATCCGCTCGGCCGAAATTCTCAGAACATCGTCGCCGGCCTGGTGGCCGAGGGTATCGTTGATGCTCTTGAAGTTGTCCAGATCGATAAAGAACACAATCAGCTTACGCTGGCTCTGCTGGCTGAGCTTGTGATCGAGCTTGTCGATAAAGGTCAGCCGGTTCGGTAGGCCGGTCAGGGTGTCGTGTTGGGCCAGGTATTTAACCCGGTTCTCGGCGTTGATCCGGGCGGTAACGTCTTCGTGGACGGCAACAAATTGGCTCAAGCGGCCATGCCGATCGCGGATCGGGGTGACGGTCTGTTCGATAACCATCCGTTCGCCGCGGCGAGTGCGGTTGACCACGTGATTGCGCCAGGTGTTGCCCTGGGTGATCGACTGCCACATCTGCTGGAAGAACTGCGAGTCATGTTCGCCGGAACTCAACACCTTCGGCGTTTGGCCCTGGATGTCGTCGGCATGCCAGCCGGTCAGCTTTTCAAAGGCGCGGTTAACCCATTGGATACGGCCCTTGATATCGGTGATAAAGATCGCGTTGGCGGCGCTGCTGATGGCGGTGGTCAGCATCTGCAGCTCATCCTCCAGGCGTTGCTTACGACGCAGGGCGATATTGACCAGCGTCCCACCGATCAACACCAGCAGGATCAGCAGGATAAAGACCAGGATGATGGTCTGCTGGGCTTTGCGCCAGCTCTCCAATCCCTGGTGCTGATCGAGGTTGACGGTGATCACCAGCGGCAGCGGGGAGGTCGAGCGGTAACTGGTGATCAGCGGTTGCGGCGGCTTGCCGGAACCGGAATCCAGCATTTGCTGGAACAGACCAAAGTCCCGTTGGCTCAGCGCCTGTTCGACCAGCTCCTGACGCGGTTGCGGGTCGTCACTCAATCTGACCGACCCGGCCTGTGCCAGAAGAAAGCCGTGGTAGTGGCGCAACTCAACGGTGACCGGATAGAACTCGTAGGCCGGGCGAAACAGTTCACGCAGGTAATCCGGATTCAGCGCCCCGGTAATCCGCGCCAACGGCAACCCTTCGGCGGTGTGGATATCGACGCAGACCGGGATATGCTGCAGGCTGCCGCCGCTGTCGGCACTGCCCAGATAGCGCCCGCTGACGGGCGCCTGAATCAGATAGCCGAGTTGATTGTTAAGGGCCAACTGGTCGGCGCAGCGGGCGGCTTTGGTCGGCTGCTGCGGGGGACGTCGGCTGGAAGAGGCGACCCAGTTGCCGTTGGGGTCGTGAATCATCACTTCGCGCAGACTGGGGGCCAATGCCAGAGTATCGCGCAGTACCTGGCTCAGGTCGTTGGAGTTTCGGCTCAGCAGCGACGGGTCGAATTCCAGGGCCTTATCGATGCTTTGCAACCGACTGATCGCATCCTGGGTGCTGCGAATCACCGAGCCTTCGAGGGTATGGGCCAGCAGCTGGGTTCGGTCCTCCAGCTCGCGAATCGCGCGCGCTTCGCCGTGCTGCAACACGAACAGCATCAGTGCCAGACAACCGCCGGCAATCAGCAGGGTGAACAGGGTGACGGCGAAATGGGGTTGGATAACCCCGGGGCTACGTTTTTCCTTGACCACGGCGCTCTAACAATCGGTGTACTTCACAGCCGATTGGTTGTCGGCTTCCGGCTATCAGGGGAGTAAATACGCGGGTCGCTGGTGCGGCGAATTGACTCAACCAATATCCCTATGCATGATGCGGCCTTTGAAAAGCCACAGCGGTTACAAGGACTAAGAATGGGCGCAATTTATCACCTATTGTGCAGTCGCACCAAGCAGTTGGGTTGGTTGTTTTGCATATTTATGACATGGAGCAGTATCGGCCAGGCGCAGGGCGATGACCGCCTGCAGCAGATACAGCAGCGTGGCGAACTGCGGGTCTGTATCTGGCCCGGTTACTTCGCGATCTCCTTCAGTAATCCCAAGAGTGGCCGGCTTGAAGGTATCGACATCGATCTGTCGGCGGAGCTGGCTCGGGAACTGGGGGTGGAGCTGCGCTATGTGAACACCCACTTCGGCCGCTTTATGGATGATATCGAAGCGGATGCCTGCGATATCGCGATGTTTGGTGTGGGGCGTACCGAGGCGCGGATGCTGCGGATCGATTTCAGTGCGCCCTACCTGGCCAGCGGCATGTATGGCCTGACGACCAAGACCCATGGGGCGATTGATAGCTGGGAGGCGATCGATCAACCCGGCCATGTGGTCTGCGTTCAGCGCGGCACCTACATGGAGACCGAGATGCGACGCCAGCTTAAGCACGCCGAGTTGAGTGTGGTGCAGAAGCCTTACGAGCGCGAGGCGGAGGTGCAGTCGGGCCGTGCCGATGTCTTTATCACCGACTATCCCTATGGCCAGAAGATGCTGAAGAACTTCGACTGGGCACGGCTACTGACCCCAAAACAGGCGGCGGGGGAGAAGTTCCAGTATGCCTATGCGGTCGCCAAAGGGCAGCCACAATGGTTGGCGCGCATCGATCAATTCGTCGCCGCGATCAAACGAGACGGACGGCTCAAGCGCTACGCCGATCTGCACGGCTTGGGGCCGATCGTGATCGAATAACCGAGATCTGGTCGCAGTCTGAAACGAAAAAGCCCGCAAGTGCGGGCTTTTTGTTTTCCGGGAGCTGTTTGTCAGGAGCTCTTGGGCAGGCTTATTTGATCTCGGTGATCAGGTACTTGCCCATGCCTTCGGTCTTGGTCATGAATTCGATCTTTTGACCGACCTTGAGGCTGTGGGCATCGATCGACGGTGCCAGCTTGAACTTCATCTGCATCGCGCCCATGCCCCAGGCTTCGATCGGCTCATGGTAGACCTTGACGTAGCCCTTGTGGTCGATGTCCTTGATCACCCCGACCGCCGGGACCGGCTTGTCCGACATCTTCATCTTGGAGGGATTCATTTTGCCGTGATCCATCTTGCTGTGGTCCATGGCTTTTTCTTCGCTCTGCTTGTGGCCGTGATCGCTGTGGGAGTGGGCCTGGGCAGTGCCGGTCACACCCAGCAGGGCAGACAGGGCGAGAGCGGTGAGGCATTTCTTCATGGCTAATGTCTCTCTGGAGTTGATTATGGTTCTTGATTTGAGAAGGTTGGGCAGAGGGTAAAATATACAACCATGTAGGGCGAAGTAATTGATATGGGTCATCCACCGTCTGCAGGCAGTTCAGTAAGCTGGCCGCCCTGATTTATCCAACTAAAAAACTCAACTATCGAAACTCACTATGAAAAAACTGATGACTCTGCTGTGCCTGGCCGGCGCGGCGATGACCGCCACGGCTCAGGCCGATGATGGCGTTGCCACCTACAACACTTACTGCATGGCTTGCCATGGTACCGGAATCGGCCCGATGGCCGGCGATAAGAATCTGTGGCAGCCGCGTCTGGATGCCAAGGGTGGGGTCGATGGCCTGCTGGCCAGCGCCAAGGCCGGCCTGAATGCGATGCCGCCGATGGGCACCTGCATGAGCTGCACCGATGAGCAGCTGCGTGCCGCCATCGTGCATATCACTACTTTCAAGTAAGTAGTCGTTCTTGCGCCGATCGGTGCAAGCTCCTGCGGCGCCTGTCCTGGGCGCCGACAGTTTCCTTCAGGCCCGGCTTAAAAACCCATCTGTGACAGCAGATCCAAGTCCAACTGGTCGAAGCTGTACAGATTGCCGCCGTTCATTTTCATGAAGGCTTTGGCGGTTTTCTCGTCGGAGAAGCTGGCCAGGGTCGGACCCATCGCCCCTTTCTTGGAGCTGCCGACCACATACCAGGCGGTGCGGGCATCGATGTAGGTCTCTTCATCCGGGTGGTCCCAGTGACTGACCGCCATATCGTGGACGAAGGCACTCTGGATATTGTGCTTGTGCTCCGGATCCAGCAGGTAGGCAAACATATCCCGGGTCGAGCAGAATTTGTGAGTGCGGGTGTCACCACGCTCGTACAGCTGGCCTTTGGGGCCGGGGTAGTTGCTGATGATCATGCCGCACAGGTGGCACTCTTCACCGCTTTCGATCGCGATCGCCTTCTGCGCCGCCAGGGTTTCGGGGGTGTCTTCTTGACAGCCGGTCAGCCCCAACAGGGCGACCAGCAGTACGGCCAGCAGTCGAGAGTTCATTACAGACTCCTGCGGTTGAAGATCATCAGTGAGATGCTGACCGGCACGGCCAGCCACACCAGCATCGCCGCCAGCAAGGCGCTGGTGGAGAATTTAACGTGTTGGGCAATCGCCATCAGACCGGTGATCTGCTCGCTGGCGAAGTAGCTGATATTGACCAGACGGAAGATATCGGTCGGGTTCAGCAGCAGCAGATAGGGGAACAGCTCGGCATCGACATCACCTTCGGTGCCGACCAACAGCCCCAGCAGACCCAGGTCGAACACCAGTACGAACAGGAACCAGACGATCAGCGCCACACCGGCGGCCTTGGATTTCTCCGATACCAAGGTGCTGATGATGTAGGCGAAGGCGATAAATACCCAGCCCAGCAGAATCGCCGAGACGATAAAGATCGCAAAGGCGGTGATCAGCTCGCCCCAGCCGGTATTGCTGGAGAACGAGCCCATAATCAGTGCTGCCGCACCAAAGCCGACCAGGGTCGAGAACGCCATGATGGCGCCGTGGCCGAGCATCTTACCCAGCAACAGCTGCCAGCGTGACAGCGGATAGGTCATCAACAGCAGCAGGGTGCCGTTTTCGTCCTCGCCGACGACGCCGTCGTAGGACAGCATCAGCGCGATCAATGGGATGATGAAGACCGCCAGGCTGGCCAGGCTGACGATGGTGGTCGATAGCGAGGTAAACCCCACCCGACCGGCGGCCGCAGCGCCGAAATAGGCCAGGCCGATCGCCAGCAGCGCGAAGATGGCGGTGATGGCGATGATCCAGCGGTTACGCAGGCCGTCGCGGAATTCCTTGGCGCATACAGTCAAAATGGCGTTCATCGCTGTTCAGCCTCCATCTGCAGGGTGCCGGTGAAATGGGTGTAGAGATCTTCGAGGGTGGGCAGGTGCAGGTCGAGGTTGTCCAGACCCGGCAGCGCCATCACGGTCTGCAGTACGTTCATCTTGTGCTGGATCGGCAGGGTCAGCTTGTTCGGATCGTTGCTGTCCTGGTATTCCCGCAGTCCCTCAGGCAGTTCGATCTCGCCGTCCAATCGCAGTGTCATCGGCAGATTGGCCTTGTCGCGCAGGTCGTGCAGATCTCCTTCGGCCAGCAGGCTGCCGCGGCCCATGATCAGGGCACGGTCGATATATTTTTCGACCCCGGGCAGCACGTGGGAGCAGAGGATAATGGTACAGCCGCGAGCTTTGAGCTGTTCCAAACGCTGGTAGAAGTCCTGGGTCGCGATCGGATCGAGGCCTACGGTGGGCTCGTCCAGCAGCAGCAGCTTCGGGTCGCCCAACAGCGCCTGGGCCAGACCGAGACGCTGACGCATCCCTTTGGAGTAGGTTTTGACCCGGCGGTTTTCGGCATGGCTGAGGCCAACCTGCTCCAGCAGCGAACGGCACTGGGATTTGGGCACGCTCTTGAGCTTGGCGAAGTAGCTCAGTACTTCCAGACCGGTGAGCTGATCGTAGAAGGCCACGTTTTCCTGCAGGAAGCCGAGCTTGCGACGCGAGGTGCGCGCCTCGGACAGGGTGGGGTCTTCCCCAAACACCCGGACCTGACCCTTGGTGGCTTCGATCAGACCGAGGATCAGCTTGATGGTGGTGGTCTTGCCGGCACCGTTATGGCCGAACAGGCCGAGGATCTCGCCCTGGTGGATATCGAGGTCGAGCCCTTTGAGGGCATGGACACCCTGGTAGTGCTTCTCGACCTGGCTCAGTTGTACGATTGGGGTTGCGCTTGTCATCGTTGTGTCAGTTCCTCGGACGCGGCCCGGGCCGGTTGACGTTGTCCCTGTTGATCGACCAGTACGCCATTGCCGTCGAACGGTGAGTTCATCAGCGGCGCCGAGTCGAAGACGCCCGGTGACTTAAACACCGGGAATTGGCGTTGCACCCAGCGCAGTGTCTCTACCGCCGGGCTGTTGAGCAGTACCTTGACCGCCGGGTATTTCCACAGCAGCTTGTCGACCCCGTCGTTGGGTTCGTAATGGGTATCGCCGATACCGTCATCATTCATATCCCAGCCCAGGTAGTCGCTCCAGTAGTTGCCGCGACCGTCCTTGGACCAGTCCTGCTTGCGGTTGGAGACGTATTTGACCTGCTCTTTGTTACTGATAAAGGTGTTGCCGGAGATGACGTTGTCTTCGGAACCGGCGGTCAGGTGGATACCCAGATCACTCTCGTTGAACTGGTTGCTGACGATCTCGTTGAACACCGAGTTGTACATGAACAGCGCCTTGCCTTCGGCGCCGCTGATGGCGTTGGAACCTTGTCTCAGGTGCGGATTACGACCGGTCTGAACGCCGAGCACGATATTCTGCTCCACCCGGGAATTGGTGATGAAGTTCATCAGGATGCCGTAGTTCTGATCATCCTCGGAGCGGTTGTTGACGACGGTGAGATGCTTGGACTGCATCAGCGCGTAGCCGGTACGGGTGTTCTTGGTGTGGTTATCGACCACCTTGTTGCTGTAACTGTACATGTAGTGCACGCCGTAGCGCAGGTCGTGCAGGTAGTTGCCGCTCAGTTCGTTACCGTTGCTGGTGTCGATATAGATGCCGTCGCGGGTATGCCAGACCTCGTTGTCCTTCACCAGCGCACCGCCGACCGCGTACAGATGGATGCCGTTGCCGCGGTCCTGGGAACGGATATCCAGATTCCCTTCGATCTTGTTGCTCAGAATCTGGATGTCCTTGGTGGCATCGACCCAGATCCCGGAGGTGGTGCCGTGAAAATAGTTGTTGCGGATCACCGCGCCGGTGGCCTCACGGCCGACGAAAATACCGGCATCGAGTTCGGTCAAATCGTCGCCCCAGTTCTGAATTTTTACATTCTCCACCGTGATCCCGTCGGACTTCAGGGTCAGGGTGCTGTCGGCGCCGTTGCCGTCAAGCACAACGCCGTTGCTGCCGGACAAGGTCAGCGGTTTGTCGATGAGGAAGTTACCTTGGTAGGTGCCTGCTTCAAGGACCAGTTGGTCGCCGCTCTGGCTGGCGTCGATAGCGGCCTGCAGCGACTGCTGCGGCGATACGGAGATCTGTGCGGCCATCGCCTGGGTACTGGCCAGCAGTACCAACGTCAGGGAGCATTTCAGGGGCAAGTATCGAAACATCCTGGGTTCCATTTTGCGCGTCAATGGATATCGGTCTGGGACTTCTGAATGCAAGGATACTAGCACCGAAACCGGGGGCTGGACTTAGCCTTGGTCAAGAGTGCACCGAATCGGTGATTTATCGCAACGGCTGTCGGTGGTAAATCCTGACCAACTCGGTCGGAATAGCGCTGCTATACTGGGTATTGCCGTCATCCAACTCATACCATCCAACTCATACAAGCTGTTTGGTACCGCGGAGAAACACTATGAAACGCTTATATTACTTGACCAGTAGTATCGACTGCGCCGAACGAGTGTCGAAGGAACTACATGAAAAAGGCGTGACGGATTGGAACTTCCATATCATGAGTAAGAAGTACGATAACTGGAACAATCTCAAGAAGCGCGGCCTGCATCTGGCCAGCTTCTACTTCCATGAGCACGATGGAAAGCGGATCGCCGAGCGTGGCGCGATTATCGGCGCGCTGGCAGGATTGTGTGCGATCGCCGGATTTCTGCTCGCCAGCCCGGAAATCGCCTCTGAGTTCCGAGCCTGGTCGCTGGTATCGCTGGCCTTCACCACCGCGATTCTGATCGCGTTCGGGGTCGGTTTTGGGATGATCTACGGGCTTGACTCAGAGAACGTCAAAATCCGCCGCTTCCACGACCAGCTCGAAGAGGGCCAGTACCTGATCATGATCGATACCATCAAAGAGGACGCCGACCGGATCCGGGATATCATGGCCGATCAGCCGGGGGTTGCCGTCGCCGGTGAAGGCCACAGTCAGGTCAATCCGTTCCAGATGGCCGGTTGACGCCAGCCTCTTATCGATATTTACAAGCATAAAAAAAGCCCCGCAGATGCGGGGCTTTTTGTTCACTCGTGTTGGCAGTGATGCTTAGGCTTCTACCAGCATCCGGCCGCGCATCTCCATGTGGAGGGCGTGACAGAACCAGTTACAGTAGTACCACTGTACTCCGGGCTTGTCGGCGGTGAAGGTGATGGAAGCGGTCGCCTGCGGGCTGATTTCCATCTGCGCGCCGTGGTTAACCATGCAGAAACCGTGGGTAACGTCTTCGATCTTGTCGAGGTTGGTTACCACGACGGTGACTTCGTCACCCAGCTTGACGTTGAACTCGGTGATGCCGTAGTTCGGAGCAACGGAGGTCATGTAAACACGAACCTTGTTGCCGTCACGGATTACCTTGTTGTCGGTCTCCAGGTTAACGCCGTCTTTCTCGGCCATCGCAACAGTGCTGGCGAAGAAGGGATCGTCGCGGCTCCACAGCTTGGAAGGCTTAACCTTGCTGCGGTGTACGATCATACAATCGTGCGGCTCAGCATAGGTGGGGCCGTCGTGAACCAGAACCATCTCGTCGCCGGAGATGTCGATCAGCTGGTCGTTCTCAGCGTGCAGCGGGCCACAGTTCAGGAAGCGGTCCTTAGAGAACTTACACAGCGAGATCAGCCACTTGCCGTCAGCATCACGGGTTTCACCCATGGTGGTGTGGTTGTGGCCCGGCTGGTACTGAACGTCCAGCTTCTGCTTGATGTAGTTAACTTTTTCGCCCTTGTAGGCTTCGATCGCCTTCTGAACGTCCCACTTAACAACCTGGGAGTCGATGAACACGGTGGTGTAGGCGTTGCCACGGCCGTCGAAGGCGGTGTGCAACGGACCCAGACCCAGCTCAGGCTCGGCAACAACAACGTCACGCGGCTTGATCTTGTCGTCGAACAGGTCGTCGAACTTCCACATGTCCATCACGGTAACGGTCGGAGACAGCTTACCGTTGGCAACACAGTGGCGGCCGTCAGGCGCAGTGTTCATGCCGTGCGGGCTCTTCGGAACCGGAACGTAGCGGGTCAGCTGGCTGCCCTTGCGGCCGTCCAGAACCGGAACATTGTCGGCACCCGGCAGGGTGGTGTACTTACCAGCTTTAACAGCAGCTTCGATACGCTCGATGTTGAAGATAACAACGTGGTCGCGCTCGTTACGCATGGTGCCGGCCAGGTCGACAGCGTTCTCAGAGTTGTAGCAGGTAGAGAAAGCGTACTTACCGGTGTAGTCGGCATCGGTGTTGTCCAGGTTACCGTCAACGATGACCTGGAAGGCAACTTCCATGGTCTCAGCGTCGATAGCGTTGAACATGGTGTAGTAGCCTTCGATGTCCTTCATGCTTTCCAGAGAACCGTTGTTCGGGTGCGGGATCCGGAATTCAGCGTTGGCGAAGACGTACTTGGTGTGCGGTACCTTCTGAACACGCAGACCGTGGATGGCCTGACAGTTCGGGATGGTGGTGATTTTGTCGGTCTTCATGATGTCGCAACGGATACGTGCAACACGGGTGTTGCCCTTATCGTTGATGAAGACGTACTTGCCGTCGTAGTGACCGTCGGTCATGGACATGTGCGGGTGGTGACAGTCACCAACCAGATACGGGTTGTCGCTGCCCAGAATCTCTTTGGATTCGTTGGTCAGACCCCAACCGGTGGCGCAATCCAGGTTGAATACCGGGATACGCATCAGTTCACGCATGGAGGGCAGGCCCAGTACACGGACTTCACCAGAGTGACCACCACTCCAGAAGCCGTAGTACTCGTCCAGTTCACCCGGTCCGACGTGGGCTGACTGGCTTGCGGCCTGTACCGGAGCGGAAACCAGTGAGCTACCCAGACCAGCGCCAGCGGCACCTACCAGTGCGGCTGAGCCACCCAGGAACAGACGACGGCTAAGCTTTACGTGCTCGCTCGCGTTCGGATCCTCGGCGTCTACTTTCGGTAGATCTTTATCATTTGGGTCAATCATTTATCTATTCTCCAAGGTTGTGGGAAGAATCATTTTTATGATTTACAACATGCCCAGTGAGACGGCCCCCCTTGGACCATTCCACGTTTTCCGACCCCGTTTACAGTAGTTGTGGGTACTGCGGTCGCGACCGGTTTGACCTCTGATCTTGGGCGTGAATCAGCTGGTGTTCTAACCTCCTGTGTTTTGTTCTTATTTTTCTCAGTTTGCGGTTGCTCCGACCTCGACGGCCGGAATCTTGTTAGCTAAAGCTTCTTTCTCCCGCTTGCGGCGCTTCTGCACCAGCGGCGGACACTTGTGATCGTTGTAGTAGCTCATCTGGCAATCGAGGCAGTAGTGACACTCGTTGGCATTGATGCTGCCGTCCGGATGGATCGCCTGGATCTCACACTCGTTGGCGCAGATCTTACAGGGCTGGCCACACTCCTTACGGCGCTTGAGCCAGTCGAACAGGCGGGCCTTGGACGGGATCGCCAGCGCCGCGCCCAGCGGGCAGACATAGCGGCAGTAGAACTTGCGGTTCACGACCGAGATCAGCAGCAGAATGCCGGCGTAGAAGACGTAGCCCCACTCACGCTGGAACTTCAGCATGATGGCGGTCTTGAACGGCTCGACTTCGGCATAGCGTTCGGCTTCACCGATCGATTCCAGCGAGACCGCGAACAGTGCCAGCAGGATGATGTACTTGACTGCCCAGAGTCGCTCGTGGACCGCGAACGGCGGTTCCCACTGCTTGATCTTGAGCTTGCGGGAGACGTGGTTGATCAGCTCCTGCAGGGCACCGAACGGACACAGCCAGCCGCAGAAGATACCCCGGCCCCACAGCAGCAGCGTCATCGCCACATAGGCCCAGAGGATGAAGATGATCGGATCGAGCAGGAACAGCTCCCAGCGGAAGTCGCCCATCAGCGCGTGGGTGAAGGTGAACACGTTGACCACCGACAGCTGACCCAGGGTGTACCAGCCGATAAACACCACGGTGTAGACCAGGAACAGGTGACGGGCATGGTTCAGCAGGCGCGGGAAGCGGACCAGGTAATCCTGGAAGAAGATGATCGCGGTCAGCAGTACCAGCGAGATGCTCAGTACGGTGATCTGGAAGGTCTTGTCACGCCAGACCGAGACCCACAGTGGTACCGGCTCCTCTTCCTCGATCACTTCGATCACCGGACGGGTGATGTACTCTTCCTTGGTCATGTAGTCGCCGAAGAAGCTGGTGAATACGCTGTCCAGTGCGCCGACCTGGCGACGGACCAGCAGTTCCAGCTGCCAGGGCGAGCCGTGATCGAACTCATACTGACTACGAATGATGAAGATCGCCGTCTCTTTGAAGCCGGGGTAGCCCTCTACCACGAAGTCCTGGAAACGGTAGTAATCGGTGTCGTGGAAACTGATGACCTTCTCGTTCTGCTGCATCTGGGTGCGGTCGAAGATGCCGCCACGGACAAAGCCGTTGCCCTTGAACGAGTAGCGACCGTTGCCGAATACGGCAATAGCATGGTCACCCTCTTTGAGTTCGCTTTTGAGCCAGGCGTACTGCTCTTCACCGAGCAGGTTGCGACCGATGGTCGGAATATTCAGCGGCGCGTAGGCCAGCTCGATAAACAGGTCCTGCTTCTTCTCCGGGCTGGCCACGTCGACCTCTTCGGCCTCGGTACCCATAAAGGCTTCATCGATCTGGCCGCGGTTCAGCACCAGGGTGCGGATCGAGCCGTCACCGATCAGTGTCTGCCAGTCTGCCTTCTGGAACACGTCCTCTTTGACGGTGGAGGGCGGCACAATGGTGCTCTTTTCCAGTCCCGGCATACCCAGTGCGATACCGACCTTCTTGGAGGCGCGCATGATTGCTTCGTTGACCACCATCACGGTAACGGTGGCACCGGCCACGGCATCAACGCTGATCACCCCTTCGGTATTGGCGGCACCGACTCGAACCCGGTCGGTGACCTTCATGTCATCGTATTGATCAACAAAGTCGAACAGTTTCTGCTCGGGGATGCCGACCAACAGGATCGGCTCGTGGTGTTCCAGTACCACGCTGTGGATGAACTCGCCGTTGGGCTCCATCATCACCAGGGTGTTGATCGGGGCGCCGGAGTAGGCGGGAATGTTGACGATGTCGTTGGTTTCAAACGCGTAACCGACGACCTCATCACCTTTGTGGATGGTCCGGATCGGCAGATTATCTTCGCCTACCGGGACTTTGGGGCCGATTTCAGCGCCCTGGAAAGTCGATTCGAGAATAGGCAGCGGGTCTTTGGCATCGCTGACGTTAACCACGGCCCAGCTTTGTAGCGAAACCACAAGAGCAAGCAAGGCAACTAGTGTCCGGGAGAGTAATCCGGTCATAGCTAATATCCGTAAAAGCTAATAAAACACTGCAGACGATCACTTGCCTGCACTGCGCCACTATATCCCTGGGGTCTGTCAACGGACTTGATTTAGATTAAGTGTGCCAAGCATCGGCTTGAATGACAGAGGATAGCAACGATCAGAGCAGTAAGTGTTAGACATTTGTCATATTTTTCGTCCACCCAAGACTCGGCCGAAACGGCCGAGGGACGGATTCAGGACAGTTTGGACGGGTCCTGATCCGAGACGGCTTTCTTGAAGCCTTTGACGGCACCACCCAGATCACTGCCCAGGCTGCCCAGTTTTTTACTGCCGAACAGCAGCAAGACGATCAGCAGCACGATCAAGAGCTGCCAGACGCTGATTCCTCCAATTCCCATCTCTTCACCTGTTTTTTCAACGCAGACTTACAAGCTAAGCCACCTGGTAATGGCGAGTCTGCAAGTAGCTAATTAATCAGGCGCTAATAAATAACACAGTCATACAGTCGGTAACTTGATATGGATTAGGCTGGTTAGGAATTGGTTTTTTTGTGGCCCGGATGGTTGTGACAGCCATCCGGTTCACAGTGCTCGAGGGAGTCCAGGATGCCGCAGTCGGCGGCTTGACCCTTGGGGTTGCGTTCGTTGTTGCAGCGCTGCCGTAGCTGGTGAAGTTGCTGCTCGAGTCGCTGCAGGTCGTTGATCTGCTGTTGAACCTGACCGATATGGCTGTCGATCATGCGGTTGACGTTATCGCAGCTCATGGCCGGGTGCTCGCGGCATTCAAGCAGGGTCGCGATCTCTTCCAGGCTGATATCCATGCCCCGGCAATGACGGATAAACAGCAACCGCTCCTTATGGGTGTCGTTGTAGATCCGGTAGTTGCTGTCGCTGCGTGCCGGTGGCGGCATCAGCCCCTGCTTCTCGTAGAAACGGATGGTGACGGTTTCGGTGCCGGTTTGACGGGCGAGCTCGCCGATACGCATGGCTTGTTCCTATCGCTTGACCTTATATCGACTATAAGGTTTAGGCTTCCGGTAGATCAACTGTAACGACAAGGAGTAAACGGTGCCTGACGTACTTTCCGATTGTGGCAGCTGCTGTGGAACCGGCAGCCAACAGGCTCCGTCGGCGGAACCTGGCATGCAGCCCAAATCCGGTCTGCAGCCCAAGTCCGGTATGCAGTTGAGCCGCTGGTATATCGAAGCGATGGATTGTCCGGTTGAAGAGCGGATGATCCGCAAGCGGTTGGAATCGATGGCGGTGGTCGAGCAGCTTAGCTTCAATCTGCTCGATCGAATCCTGAGTGTCAGCCATCCGCCGGCGGCCAGGGAAGAGATCGAACAGGCACTAAGCGAGATCGGCTTTGCCGGGCAGCGGCTTGAGGCCGGTGCTCAATCTAAACCCCAACCGGGCAAGGCTGTAGAACCGAGCCTTTGGCAGAACTATGGGCGGCTGGCGTTAGCGGGGCTGGCGGCTCTGGCGGCCGAGCTGGGTCACTGGTTCAACTGGGGTGATCTGCTGGTGGTGGTTCTGGCATTGCTGGCTTTACTGCTCAGTGGTCCGACCATCTACCGTAAGGGCTGGCAGTCGATCCGGCAGCGTGATCTGAATATCAATGCACTGATGTCGATTGCGGTCACCAGCGCGATGCTGATCGGCGAGTGGCCCGAAGCGGCGATGGTGATGGTGCTGTTTGCGCTGTCGGAGCGGGTCGAGGCCGCCTCGCTGGCAAGGGCGCGGGGAGCAATCCGCAATCTGATGGCACTGGCGCCGGACAGTGCCCGGGTGCGACAGGCTGATGGCGGTTGGAAAGCGGTGGCGGCCGCTGACGTCGGCGTCGGCAGCCGAATCCAGGTCCTGCCGGGGGAAAAAATCCCCCTCGACGGCCTGGTGCAGCGCGGAGAGTCGGCGGTCAACCAGGCGGCCGTTACCGGGGAAAGCCTGCCGGTGGATAAGTCGGTTGGTGATCCGCTGTTTGCCGGCACCCTCAACGAAACCGGCCTGTTGGAGGTCGAAGTGACGGCCGCTGCCGGTGACTCGACCATCGCCCGGATTATCCATCTGGTGGAGCAGGCCCAGAGCGAACGGGCACCGATTCAGCGTTTTGTCGATCAATTCTCCCGTGTCTATACCCCGGCGGTACTACTGCTGGCCCTGCTGGTAGCGGGTTTGGCACCGATGTTGTTGGACTGGAGCTGGGGTGATGCGATCTATCGGGCCCTGGTGTTGCTGGTGATCGCCTGCCCTTGTGCGCTGGTGATCTCGACCCCGGTGACCATCGTCAGCGGTCTGGCCACGGCGGCCCGGCACGGGGTGCTGATCAAGGGCGGTCGGTATCTGGAACAGGGACGCAAACTTGGCGCCTTTGCGTTCGACAAGACCGGTACCCTGACCGAAGGGCAACCCAGCGTAACCAGTCTGCAGTGGCTGGAGGGCGCCGGGAACTCTGGTGTCGATGATCCTGAAACCCAACGATTGCTTGGTTTGGCTGTCACCTTGGCACAGCACTCCCAACATCCGGTCTCCAAGGCGGTGGTGAGTTTTGCCGAATCCTATCCGCTGGAACAGGATCCTGATTCGCTGCAACAGTTCCGTAGCGAGGCGGGGCGCGGACTCAGTGGTCTGATCGACGGTCAGCGCTACTGCCTAGGCAATCACCGCTGGCTGCATGAGCGTGGCGGCTGCAGCGAAACCCTGGAGCAGCAGATGGCCGAGATTGAGCGCCGGGGCCAGACGGTGTTGGTACTCTGCCGCGACAACCAGCCGCTGTTGCTGTTTGCCATTGTCGATCAACCCCGTTCGCACTCGGCGGCAGCGCTGCAATCCCTGCAGCAGCTGGGATTGCACAGCAGGATGCTGTCAGGGGATAACCAGCATACGGTGGATGCGGTTGCGGCACAGTTGGGGGTGGAGCAGGCCCACGGCGAGCTGCTGCCGGAGCAGAAGCTGGAGCAGCTACGGCAGATGAAGCAGCAATATGGCTGCGTGGCGATGGTAGGAGACGGGATCAACGACACACCGGCACTGGCCCAGGCTGATATTGGTTTTGCGATGGCGGCAGCCGGTAGCGACAGTGCGATGGAGACCGCCGATGTGGCGTTGATGGACGACAATCTGGAAAAACTGGGCGGCTTTGTTCGACTCAGTCAACGAACCGCGGCTTTGCTACGCCAGAACATCGCCCTGGCGCTGCTGATCAAAGCGGTATTTATGCTGCTGGCGTTAACCGGCAACGCGACCCTGTGGATGGCGGTGTTCGCCGATATGGGCGCCAGTCTGCTGGTGGTATTCAATGGCCTGCGGTTGTTGAGTTTCCGGATGCTGGAATCTCGTGCTGACTAGCCCAGAGCAGCCAGTGATGAATGAACAGAAAACCAGCAAACAAGCCGTTGATTGACGGCTTTTCACTGTTGCTGGCGTGGCCGCGCAGTACAATGAAATTGAGGAATATTAGAAAAACCTGATGCGCAGAAGGTTTCATTTGAGTCACCTGTAAAAGCCTTCAGCATGATTAGAGTCAGCGCCGCAGGGTTAGGCGAAAGTGGGTGAGAAAGCGCAGTTTACGATTGGTAAATGAGCATTTTGAACCGACTTTCAACGACAGCATGGGGGCTGAATCGGTGATGCGGGAGGCTTGTAGGGAGGAGATGATCATGACCAACCTAACCCGCTTCAATCGTCTGTTTGGCGATACATTTTTCGATGACTTCTTCCGGCCAGTGGATCCGAGTGGTTCCGACAAGCCGCCCGCAATCGATGTTCACGACAACGAAGATGGCTACCTGATCAAGGCTGACCTGCCGGGTATCAGCAAGGAAGATATCGAGGTCAAACTCGATAACGGCATCCTCACCATCAAGGCTGAGACCCGCTCTGAAGACCGTGAGGAAAAGGATGGCAAGCTGATTCGGCAGGAGCGCCACTACGGTCAGTACCTGCGGCAGCTGTCGGTGGGTAGCGATGTGGATCCTAGTGCGGTCAAAGCCAACTTCGACAACGGGGTCTTGACCCTGAGCCTGCCGAAGCAGCAACGGCAGCTCCCGGAAGGCGTTAAGATCGATATCGGCTAACACAGACTCGAAATGACATCCCGTGCTCGGGCACTACTGTTCTCGAGGGCTCTCATCCCCATTAAGGGGGTGAGGGCCGATTTATCTCTTCAGCGATAAAGCGTTGACTGGCCCAATGGCGACGAATGCCGCCGGCGAGTTAATAGCCAGGCGATCAACGCTGCCGCCACACCGCACCAGTGGGCCGGGGCATAGAGTGGCCAACCCTGATCGGCCAGCCAGGCCTGCTGCTGCAGGCTCTCACTGATCAACTTGGTCGCACCGGCAACCAGCGGCAGGGCGCTGATCAGATGGGGCTGACGACGATAGTGTTGCCACAGCAGCAGCGCTGCCGGGGCGTACAGTAGTCCGGACAGACCGCAGTAGCGCGCCAGTCCCCAGGGAGACAGCAGCACCAGATCCAGAATCAGCAGTGCCAGT
This sequence comes from Motiliproteus sp., assembly GCF_965230735.1. GTDB lineage: Bacteria > Pseudomonadota > Gammaproteobacteria > Pseudomonadales > Balneatricaceae > Motiliproteus. The sequence goes on along the minus strand of NZ_OZ246016.1, from coordinate 502,787 downwards.
GCCAACGATAGCACCAGCAGACGCCGATCCTTCAGCTCCAGCCAGCCGCCAAAGATCAAAAAGCCGAGCAGGTCCCACTGCAGGTGGGTGCTGTCGTTATGGACCAGATGGCCGCTGAGCAGGCGCCACCACTGGCCCTGCTGCATTATCGCCTGTTGATCAAAGCAGAACAGGGCCAAAGGATCGGCAACCCATTGCGAGGGCAGCAGGGCCAGGCCGTGGGCGACCCCGGCGATAGCCAGGGTCACCCAAGGGATCGAACAACGGATCCGGTTCATCATCAGCTCCGTTTAGTTCAATCGAATCCGGTGGCGACGGCCCCAGAGAGCGCTGAGTGCCAGCAGGCCGATCAACAGCAACAGTGATGGATCCAGCGCGCCACTACCTCCGCCGCTGCCCCCGCTTTGAGAATTGCTCAGGGTTGAGCGCTCGCCGCTGAACATCGGCGGGTTGGCAGCCGGTTGTGCATTGCTATTGGAGTGGGCGCTGTTGGTTTGACCGCTATCGGCAGTGGAACCGTTGTTGGTTGAGCCGGACTGCTGCCAGTTCTGGCTGCGGTCCTGGCGGGCCTGATGCTCGGTCTCGATCCGCTTCTGGTTACGACGCTCGATGCCCAGCTGTTGGAACACCTGCTCTTCGACCACTAGCAGCGAGGTGTAGTCGGTGACCAGTCCGTACTGAACCGCCAGGTCGGTGATCGCCTGCTTGGTATCGCTTTCGACCGACGCATCACCGGCGTAGTAGTCCTGCTGTTGTTGCAGCGCTTCGATCTGGCGCAGCGCCCAGAGCCGTTCCAGTTCCGGGTGGTCGCTGGATTGAGCCGGCAGCTGGACCCGGGTCTGGTAGGTTTTCTTATCGGTACCGATCCGGCCGCTGAGGCGGACCTCGACATCGCCGTCACCGAAGTAGTGGCCCATCAGCACCAGCTGCTGGCCACGGTACAGCGGCGGTAGTTTGGCCGGAGTCAGGTCGGTCACCCGCACACCGTCGATCTCCACCTTCAGATCACGCAGCGCGGCATGATTGAGCTTGGTGGCGGCCTGCATCAGTCGCCCCATCACATCGTCGGCGTTGGAGATCTGCGAGGCGAAACCGTTGGAGACCTCGGTCATGCCCTGAAGCAGCGGACGGTTGGCACTGTTGCCCATCACGAAGGTGAACAACCGCACATCGGCCTGCTGTAGCAGTTTCAGGAAGGCTCGCTTCTCGGTGGTACCGACATTGGCGACCCCGTCGGTCACCAGTACCAACGCGCTGGCCCGGTCGCTGTCGAGGCCGGTAATCCCCTTTTTCAGACCGGCGTAGAGGTTGGTACTGCCGCCGACGCCATTTTGCTGCAACTTGTTGATCATCGCATCGATTCGCTGCAGCTCCACCGGTTGGTAGCCACCGCTCAGATCTTTTGCCTGCTTGTTGAAGGTGATCAGCCGGAAGCGATCACCGCTGGGCAGCTGCTGTAATCCCTGACGAACCCCTTCGAGCAGGGTGGCGTATTTACCGGCCATCGAGCCGGAGGTATCGAGCACAAAGACCCAGTCGCGGTTGCCGCTGATCGGCGGTAGTTCGTTGCCCGGGGTCAGGGTCAGCATAAAGGTCCCCTGCTTGGCGTCCGGGGCACGGTAACTGACCAGGTCCACCGCACCGGGCAGGCCTTCGGCTAGGCGCCAATAGAGCAGAATGTCGCGGCTAAGATCGGCCACCGGCTGGTGTTGTTGTACAGGAGCGGATTGGAGCGATTGCGCTTCGGCCTGCGCGGCATCGGTTTGGGCTTCAGCAGTGGCTGTCGGGGTTGGGTTACCCAGGCTGATATGCCAGTGCTTGGGGCTCTGGTTGCTGATCACCGCCTGGGGGTGTTGCGGCATCCGCAGTTCGTCGATCGGGTAGCGTGAGCGCAGTTCCAGCTCGAAACCGAAGTCCTGCTCGACCTTTTCGTTGCGCAGCCAGAAGGCGTTCTTGTGCTCGTCGACAACGCCATCCTCCAGCGGGTAGAGAAAGCGGCCGATACTGTTGTCGATCTCGGCCGGTTGTACATAGACCAGCCGGATCTTGACCTGGTCGTTGGCTTTGACCGGGTAGACCCGGCTGTCGAAGCTGCGGTAGTCGTCCTGTTCGGTCAGCGCGGTGCGATTACCGGCCGTTTTTTGATCGTTGTAGATCTGACGGGCCTGCTGTTTGGCGACCACTTCGCCGGTGACCGGCTTGCCGTCGATCCAGTAGCTGAATTCACCCACGGCCGCCTGTTCCGGGACCGGGAAGCTGTAGACCGCCTCCAGGTCCTGACTGTGGGGGTTGGTGAACACCTGATCGATCCGGGTGGTGGCGTAGCCGTCTTCGATCACGACCTTGACTTGATGGGAGTGGATCTTCAGTTCCGGCAGGCTGCTGTTGGCCGGACGCAGCAGTCCGGCGGCATCGGCGCTGAGACTGACCCCGGCCAGCAGGCCGAATGCGGCACAGGCGCCGCAGATCTTGCCCGCTATTGATCGAAAAAGGGATCGGTATCCTGATGTGAGTGGCATAGTTTCTCTCCTCTGATGGGCCGCTTGGGCCTGGGATCAAGCCTTGTTCTGGTTCGGCTTGTGGTTGCGGCCAGTGTGTCGAGGAGAGAGCGGAGCGGTTAGCACTATCGGCCGGGTAGCATCTGGTGATACCCGGCGTGTTATCTGGTGGATCGAGGTACTTTGTCGATCAATAGCGTTCAGCGCAAGTAGTCACTGAACAGACTCGGGTGCCATTGCCGCATCGCGACGACTAAGGTGGAGCCGTGGCGTTGATCCAGCGGCAGACCGATGTCTTTCCGACATTGGTCGCTGTACTCGTCGATCAGTCGCTGCATGCGCTGCTGAAACTCGCCATTGCTCTGGGTCGAGAGCAGACCATAGGCGACCAGCAGCGTGTCGCTGCTCTTGGCAAACGAGGCCTGGAAAAATTCCTGCTTGATCCGTTGATGGAAGAACTGCTGGATCGGGCCGCCCGGCAACCAGTTGAAGTTGGGGGCGATGCGCAGCTTGATCCGGTTATTGGGCAACAGCTCGATCACCTGGAGGCGATCCAACATCGCCAGTTTCTGAATCAGCAACGTGGGCTCGAGCTGATATTGATCCAGAATATCCTGATAGCCGTAACCGTTGATACAGCAGACCGCCACCAATAGCAGTGTCGTGTCATCGACCAGTTGCTGCTCCTGCTCACGGGTCAGTTGCTGCAGTTGGTGTCGCTCGCGCGACATCTGCTGGATCAGTTCGGTAAACTCCAGATCGATGGCGTCGCAGATCTTCTCCAGTCTCGGCAGTGAAATTTCACCATCGCGAAACAAGCGTTTAATCGAAGCTTCGCTAAGCTCAAGCAACGTGGCGACATCCTGATAGGTCTTGCCGCTGGCTTTGAGCTGGCGTTTCAACGTGGCGATCAGGGCGTTGGTCTGGGGATGATTCATAGTCCATTACTCGTTAGGGAGCCTGTAAGCAGCTCCTGGCAGATATCCTTGATATCGAAAGGTTACATAATGCGATACTTTGGGTGCGCCTGCGAGTAACTTTGGATAAAAAAGTAATGCTTAGCTGCACCTTTAGACAGAGTGGACGGAAGTTGATTGTACTTCCGGCAACCCACAGGGAATCGTTACGATGAGTAAATTACTGAACCGAACCGGCGCACTGGCCTATCTGCTGGCGGTGTTTCTGAACGCCTTTGTCGATCTGGGCCATAAGATCACGATCCAGAACACCGTGTTCAAGGTCTACGACGGCGAGATGCAGGTGGTGCTGACCGCGATCGTCAACGGCCTGATCCTGCTGCCGTTTATCCTGCTGCTGTCGCCGGCCGGATTTATCGCCGACCGCTATCCCAAGAACCAGGTATTGAAAGCCTCGGCCTGGGCCGCGCTAGGCCTGACCTTGGGGATCACTCTCTGTTACTACATGGGCTGGTTCTGGCCCGCGTTTGGGATGACCTTTGCCCTGGCGGTGCAGTCGGCGTTCTACTCACCGGCCAAGTACGGCTATATCAAACCGATGTTCGGCAAGGAGCGATTGGGCTCGGCCAACGCCGCGGTGCAGGCGGTGACCATCGTGGCGATTCTGGCCGGCACCTTTGTTTACTCGATCTTGTTCGAGCATTTCTATCCGCCCGGCGAGGTTCAAGACAGCGGCGAGATTCTGCGTGCCGTGGCGCCGCTGGGTTGGGTGCTGGTGATCAACGCGGTGCTGGAACTCTGGGCGATGTATCGGTTGCCGACGCTGGAGCCGGGCAACCCGGAGAAGCAGTTCTCGGTCGCCGACTACGCTCGCGGCAAGCTGATCAAAGGCAACCTGGGTAGCGTGATTCGTCGACCGGTGATTCGGTTGTCGATCATCGGACTGGCGGTGTTCTGGTCGGTGGGCCAGGTGATGCTGGCAGCCTTCCCGGCGTTCGCCAAGGCGCAGTTCGATGTCACCAATACCGTGGTCATTCAGGGCATCCTGGCCTGCACCGGGATCGGTATCGTGCTGGGTTCCTGGCTGGCGGGACGGTTGTCGCGCCACCATATCGAGACCGGTCTGATTCCGATCGGTGCGATCGGGGTGGCGGTCGGCCTGATGCTGCTGCCGGGCGTTGAAACCCTGTGGGGCCAAGCGGCGGTGTTCACCACCGTGGGGCTGATGGGCGGCCTGTTTATCGTGCCGTTGAATGCGCTGATCCAGTTCCATGCCGGAGACAGCGATATGGGTCAGGTGCTGGCGGTCAATAACTGGATTCAGAACCTGGCCATGGCCGGCTTCCTTGGCCTGACGGTGTTCTTTGCGCTGCAGGGCTTTGACAGCCGCTGGTTGCTGGAACTGATCGCGGTGGTGGCGCTGATCGGTGGCATCTACACCATCACCAAGCTGCCGCAGTCGCTGGTGCGGATTCTGCTGACCGCGCTGATCAGCCGTCGCTATCGGATCGAAGTGCAGGGGATGAAGAACCTGCCGAGTAGGGGTGGCGTGCTGCTGCTGGGCAACCATATCAGCTGGGTCGATTGGGCCATCGTACAGATCGCCAGTCCGCGGCCGGTGCGCTTTGTGATGCTCAAGGCGATCTACGACAAGTGGTACCTGAACTGGTTCTTCAAGATGGTCGGCTGCCTGCCGGTACAACAGGGTGCCGGCAGCCGTGATGCGCTGGTCAAAGTCAGCGAAGCGCTGGATAACGGTGAAGTGGTCTGTATCTTCCCGGAGGGGACGATCTCGCGAACCGGTCACCTGGCCGAGTTCCGCAAGGGCTTCGAGCGTGCCTGTGCCCAGACCGACAATGATGTCCAGATCGTGCCTTTCTACATGCGTGGTCTCTGGGGTAGTCAGTTCTCCCGTTCGTCGGAACGACTCAAGCGTCTGAGCGGCAAGGGTATCCGCCGTGATCTGGTGATCGCCTTTGGCGAGCCGCTGGCCAAGGATACCGGCGCCGATATCGTCAAGCGCCGGGTGTTCGACCTGTCGGTTAGCTCCTGGGAAGCCCACGCCCGCACGTTGCCGACCCTGGACGAAGCCTGGATCGATTCGGCCCGCTCGGTGGGCACCGGATTGGCGATCGCCGATACCCTGGGCACCGACCTCAACGGTCTGCGGGCACTGGCTGGCTCGATCACCATGGCTAGTCGGATCCGCAAGCTCAGCCCGGAGCAGAATATCGGCCTGCTGCTGCCTACCAGCGCTGCCGGAGCGTTGGCCAACATGGCGGGTCTGATGGCTGGTAAAACATTGGTGAACCTGAACTACAGTGCCAGCATCGATGCATTGCTGTCGGCCCAGCGCCAGGCGGAGATCAAGACGATCTATACCTCACGCCGGTTTGTCGCCAAGTTGCTCAAGCGTGGGCTGGAGGTGCAACCGCTGCTGGCTCAGGTGCAGGTGGTCTACCTGGAGGATCTGCGCGAAAGCTTCGGCAAGCTCGAACTGCTACGCAATCTGGTGATGGCGCGACTGCTGCCGGCTTCCTGGCTGAAGGCGATGGTCTGTCGTAACCGGGATCCGGAGTCGACCGCGGCGATTCTGTTCTCCAGCGGTAGCGAAGGCGCCCCCAAGGGGGTGCGGCTGAGCCATCGCAACATCATGGCCAACCTGAAGCAGGCCGCCGAGGTGCTCAACATCAATGATGGCGATGCGGTGATGGCGTCGTTGCCGCTGTTCCATGCCTTCGGTCTGACCGTGACCCAGTTCCTGCCGCTGATCGAAGGGATGCCGATGATCTGCCATGCCGATCCGACCGATGCTCAGGGGATCGCCCGGGCCGTGGCCCGCTATCGCACCACGGTGATGTGCGGCACCTCCACCTTCCTGCGTCTGTTCGTGCGCAACAACAAGGTGCATCCGCTGATGCTGGATTCTCTGAGGATTGTGGTTGCCGGGGCCGAGCGTCTCGACCCGCAGGTGCGTAGCGGCTTCCAGGCCAAGTTCGGCAAGCAGATTCTGGAGGGCTACGGCTGTACCGAAACCACCCCGGTGGCCAGCGTCAATCTGCCCGATGCCCTCGATACCCGTTACTGGCAGGTTCAGCACGGCGGCAAACTGGGCACCGTTGGGATGCCGTTGCCGGGTACCAGCTTTATGGTGGTCGATCCGGACACGCTCGAAGAACTGCCCACCGGCGAGGCCGGGATGATCCTGATCGGTGGCGTGCAGGTGATGCAGGGCTATCTGGATAACCCGGAAAAAGATGCCGAGGTGCTGAAGCAGATCAACGGCCGACGCTGGTACGTCACCGGCGACAAGGGCTATATCGATGCCCACGGCTTCCTGACCATCAGCGATCGTTATTCCCGTTTCGCCAAGCTCGGTGGTGAAATGGTGAGCCTCAGTGCGGTCGAGCAGGCGGTGCGCGATAGCCTCGATTCAGTCGGCGAGGACGAGGGTGAGCAGGAACTGGTGGCGGTCAACCTGCCGTGTTCGAAAAAGGGCGAGCAGTTGGTGCTGCTGCACGAGGCCGATCTGGACAGCGCCGCGATCCGTCAGGCGATGCTGGCCAAGGGCGTCAATGGCCTGATGATCCCGGCCCGTTGGCATCGGGTCGAGGCGGTGCCGAAGCTGGGTTCGGGTAAAACCGACTTCGGCAATGCCAAGCAGCTGGCACAGCAGTTTTTGGCTGAGCCGCAGCCGGTTTGAGTGGTTGCGGCGTTATGAGCCGAATTTGATCAAAATATGCACCGCATTCAAGTGAACATCGCTGCCGACTTGGGTATAATTCGCGCCTTTCTCGCAGCGGCGCTTGCCGCGTGACCCTTGCCGCGTGAAGGGAGATGCCCGGAAAAGCGCGACCACTCTGACTTAGGGGATATCCATGCTGAACAACGGTTTGACCATCGCTGAATTTGATACTGATCTGGCTGCCGCGATCGCCGCGGAAAAGCAGCGTCAGGAGGAGCACATCGAACTGATCGCTTCTGAAAACTATGCCAGCGAGCTGTCGATGGAAGCGCAGGGCTCCTGCCTGACCAACAAGTACGCCGAAGGCTACCCGGCCAAGCGCTACTACGGTGGTTGCGAGCACGTCGACGTGGTTGAGCAACTGGCCATCGACCGCGCCAAAGAGCTGTTCGGTGCCGAGTTCGCCAACGTTCAGCCGCACTCCGGTTCCCAAGCCAACGCTGCGGTTTACATGGCGCTGTGCCAGCCGGGCGATACCGTTCTGGGTATGAGCCTGGCCCACGGTGGTCACCTGACCCACGGTTCTTCCGTTAGCTTCTCTGGCCGGATCTACAATGCGGTTCAGTACGGTCTGAACCCGGAAACCGGCGAGATCGATTACGACGAAGTCGAGCGTCTGGCTCGCGAGCACAAGCCGAAGATGATCGTTGCCGGTTTCTCCGCTTACTCGCGCATCGTTGACTGGGCTCGCTTCCGCGAGATCGCCGACGCCGTTGATGCTTACCTGTTTGTCGACATGGCGCACATCGCCGGTCTGGTTGCTGCTGGCGCGTACCCGAGCCCGATGCAGTACGCCGACGTGGTTACCACCACCACCCACAAGACCCTGGGCGGCCCCCGTGGCGGTCTGATCCTGTCCAACGGTGACGAAGAGCTGCAGAAGAAACTGAACTTCGCGGTTTTCCCGGAAAGCCAGGGTGGCCCGCTGATGCACGTCATCGCGGCCAAAGCGGTTTGCTTCAAGGAAGCACTGAGCGACGAGTACAAGACCTACCAGCAGCAGGTGGTCAAGAATGCTCAGGCGATGGCCAACACCTTTATGGAGCGCGGCATCGATATCGTTTCCAACGGTACCGACGATCACCTGTTCCTGGTTGACCTGATCAAGAAAGACATCACCGGTAAGGATGCAGACGCGGCACTGGGTCGTGCCAACATCACCGTCAACAAGAACTCGGTTCCGAATGACCCGCGTTCTCCGTTCGTGACCTCCGGTCTGCGTATCGGTTCTCCGGCAATCACCCGTCGTGGTTTCGGTGAAGCCGAGGCGGTTCAGGTGACCAACTGGATCTGCGACGTACTGGACGATATCGACAACGAAGCGACCATCAACCGCGTTAAGGAAGAGGTTAAAGCCCTGTGCGCCCGCTTCCCGGTTTACAGCAAGTAAACAGGTCTTGTCGCTAGACCCTTTGAGCCCCGCTCTATAGAGAGCGGGGCTTTGTTGTTTTTACTAGGCTCGATATCATAACCGCCCAATAGAATTTAAGGGGCTGTAGGAAAAGGTAGCGAGCGAAGGTGAAGCTAGGCAAAAATCGACGAAAAAGCGCAGCTTACCGCGTTGTAAGCGAGCATTTTGAGACGGTTTTTAACGACGCTTCACCGAGCGTAGTAGTTTTCCTACAGCCTCTCGCTCTTTAAGACAGGTTTGACGCATGCATTGTCCGTTCTGCAAAGCCCACGAAACCAAAGTGATCGACTCCCGTCTGGTTGCCGAAGGCGAACAGGTGCGGCGTCGGCGTGAATGTCTTGCCTGCAACGAGCGCTACACCACCTACGAAGTCGCCGAACTGTTGATGCCCCGCCTGGTCAAGCAGGATGGGTCGCGGCAGCCGTTCGACGAAGAGAAGCTGCGTGCCGGCATCCTCCGCTCGTTGGAGAAACGCCCGGTCGGGATCGACCAGATCGAAGCCTGTATCAATCAGATCAAGCACAGCCTGCGCGCCACCGGCGAGCGGGAAGTGCCGTCGATGGTGGTCGGTGAGGCGGTGATGGCGGCGCTGCGCGAGCTGGATCAGGTCGCCTACGTTCGTTTCGCCTCGGTTTACCGCAGTTTCCAGGATATTAGCGAGTTTCAGGCCGAAATCGACAAGCTGGCCTCGAATGGCGAAGGCCCGGACTCCAACAATCGTTCGGAGACGGAATCCTAGCGATGCGCTATACCGCCGACGACCACCGCCATATGGCGCGGGCGCTGCAACTGGCTGCCCAAGGCCTCTACACCACCGAGCCGAACCCGCGAGTCGGTTGCGTGCTGGTGCGCGATGGTCAGGTGGTTGGTGAGGGCTATCACCAGCGTGCCGGTGAAGGCCATGCCGAGGTCAATGCCCTGGCGGTTGCCGGGGAGCAGGCCCGCGGGGCTACCGCCTACGTGACGCTGGAGCCCTGCAGTCACCATGGCAAGACGGGCCCCTGCTGCGAGGCGCTGGCCGAGGCTGGCATCGCCAAGGTGATCTCGGCGATGCAGGACCCGAATCCCCAGGTCAGCGGTCGTGGTCACCGTTATCTGCAACAGGCCGGTGCCGAGGTCAGCTGGGGACTGATGCAGCCCCAGGCCGAAGCGATCAATCCCGGTTTTATCAGTCGCATGGCGCGCAAGCGTCCCTTTGTACGTATCAAGCAGGCCGTCAGTCTGGATGGTCGGACCGCCATGGCGTCGGGCGAATCTAAGTGGATTACCGGTGCCCAGGCACGCAGTGATGTGCAGCGACTGCGGGCGCGTAGTTCGGCGATTCTGACCGGTATCGGCACCGTGCTGGCCGATGACCCGGCGATGACGTTGCGGGCCGAACAGCTTGGTCTGGAGAACGCCGAAGAGGTCGTTCGACGTCAGCCGCTACGACTGGTGCTGGATTCGCAATTGCGCACTCCGGCGGATGCGGTGATTCTTCAGCAACCCGGCGAGACGGTGCTGGTCTATCGTGATGCACCCGGCGACCGGGTTCAGGCCTTGCAGGACAAGGCTACGCTGTTACAGCGGGATACCAGCGACCTAGCCGGTTTGCTCGAGTGGCTGGCCAGCGAGCGTGAATGCAATGAGCTGCTGGTCGAGGCCGGTGCCACGCTCAGTGGTGCGGTGATTGACGCGGGTCTGGCCGACGAACTGGTGCTCTATCAGGCCACCACGCTACTGGGATCCAACGCCAGGGCGGCCTTTGAGTTGCCGTTCGACAAGATGGCCGAGCAACGTCGGATGGAACTGCTGGATCAGCGCCGCTTGGGCGACGATCTGCGTCTGACACTAAGATTCAACCATTCATCTCTTAATCACCCAGCGGGGGAGCAGTAACGCGATGTTTACCGGGATAATCGAAGCGGTCGGCGAAGTGGTCGATACCCGTCTGCAGGGCGGTGATCTGCGATTGCGCCTGCGTACCGGCAAACTGGATCTGGCCGACGTCAAACTGGGTGACAGCATCGCCGTCAACGGCGTCTGCCTGACCGTGGTCGACCTGCCGGGTGATGGTTTCTGGGCCGATGTTTCCCGCGAGACCCTGGCCCATACTGAATTTGAACTGCTGCGGGCCGGTGATCGGGTCAATCTGGAGAAAGCCTTGATGCCGACCAGCCGCTTGGGTGGTCATATTGTCAGCGGTCACGTCGATGGCATCGGTGAAGTGGTCGGGCGTCGTGAAGATGGTCGCTCGATCCGGTTCCAGATTAAAGCGCCGGCCGCGTTGTCGCGCTATATTGCCGCCAAGGGCTCGATCACCGTCGACGGTGTCAGTCTGACCGTCAACGGGGTTGAGGGCAGTCAATTTGAACTCAATATCGTCCCGCATACGCTGGATGAAACCCTGATTAAGGATTACAGTGTCGGCCGCCGGGTGAACCTCGAAGTCGACCTGATCGCCCGCTATCTGGAGCGCCTGTTCAGTGGCAGCGCCGATGAAGATAGCCACGACAATACCGATGCCGGTGGCCTGAGTATGGCGCTGCTGGCCGAGCACGGCTTTACCGGTCGTCGCTAACGAACACTAATCAATAGTCTTAACGGGAACCACTATGGGCCTTAACTCCACCGCCGAACTGATCGAGGATATCCGTCAGGGCAAGATGGTCATTCTGATGGATGACGAAGATCGCGAAAATGAAGGTGATCTGATCATCGCCGCCGAAAAGGTGCGCCCGGAAGATATCAACTTTATGGCCACCCATGCCCGCGGTCTGATCTGTCTGACCCTGACCCGCCAACACTGCAGCAAGTTGAAGCTGCCGCTGATGGTGCAGGATAACGGTGCTGCCTACTCGACCAACTTCACCCTGTCGATCGAAGCGGCCGAAGGCGTGACCACCGGTATTTCGGCAGCCGACCGTGCCCACACCGTACAAACCGCGGTGGATCCGAACGTTAAGCCTGAAGATATCGTCCAGCCGGGCCACATCTTCCCACTGATGGCGCAACCCGGTGGGGTACTGAGCCGTGCCGGCCATACCGAAGCGGGCTGTGATCTGGCGCGCATGGCCGGATGTATCCCGGCAGCGGCGATCGTCGAGATCATGAATGAGGACGGCACCATGGCGCGTCGTCCTGATCTGGAAAAATTCGCCGAGAAGCATGACCTGAAGATCGGTACCATCGCCGATCTGATCCACTACCGCACCCTTAACGAGCACACCGTCGAGCGCGGTGAGAGCTACAGCCTGAGCACCGAAGCCGGTGAATTCCAGGTCACTAGCTACCTCGACAGCATCCACGGCTCCAGCCACCTGGCGCTGGTTAAGGGCGAGATCAACCCGGAAGAGCCGACTCTGGTTCGAGTACATATGGCCGACCCGATGCGTGATGTGATCGGTGCCGTCAACGACGGTGAGCCCAAGTGGTCACTGCGCAAGTCGCTGCAGAAGGTCGCCGACGAGGGTGCCGGGGTGGTGGTACTGCTGGGTAATGGCGGCTTGGATGACCTGGCCGGTAGCCTGGAGACCCACCTGAACAAGAAACCGTTGCGTAACCCCAACGTCGATGGTGCCGGTGCTTACCAGACCATCGGTACCGGTTCACAGATTCTTCGTGACCTGGGTGTCAGCCAGATGCGGCTGCTCAGCTCACCGATCAAGTTCAGCGCGCTGTCGGGCTTTGACCTCGAGATTGTCGAGTTCATCCCCTGCGACGCGTAAGTTTTGCAAAGGAAAAGATAAATGACAGTTCAAACAGTAGAAGGTGATTTCACCAACGCCCAGGATGGCCGTTACGCCATCGTCGTCGGCCGCTTCAATGCCTTTGTGGTTGAGAGCCTGGTCGAAGGTGCCGTTGATACCCTGAAGCGTCACGGTGTTGACGAAGCCAATATCCGTATCGTACGGGTACCGGGTGCGGTTGAGATCCCGCTGGCGGTGCAGAAGGTTGCCGAGCAGAAGCAGGACGATGCGATTATTGCCCTGGGTGCGGTAATCCGTGGCGGCACCCCGCATTTCGAATACGTCAGTGCCGAGAGCGCCAAGGGTTGCTCCCAGATCGCGCTGGATTTCGGTATCCCGGTCGCCAATGGCATTCTGACCGTTAACTCGATCGAGCAAGCGGTTGAGCGTTCCGGCACCAAGATGGGTAACAAGGGTGCCGAAGCGGCGCTGTCATCGCTGGAGATGGTCAGCCTGCTGAAGCAGCTGGAGGCGTAAGCGGTGAGCGATTCCGACAAGCCGCAGAAGAAGGCCAAGAAGTCCGGCAAGCCGTCACGTACCCAGATGAAGCGCGAGGCTCGCAGCTTTGCGCTGCAGGCGCTGTACCAGTGGCACATGGCCGGCAATCCGCTGAACGATATCGAAGCCCAGTTCCGGGTCGAGAACGATATGTCCGGTACCGACCTGAAGCTGTTCAGCGCGCTGCTGCACGGTGTGCCCAGCAAGACCACCGAGCTGGATGAGGCGGTTAAGCCCTACCTGGACCGTAAGCAGGATGAGCTGGATCCGATCGAGCTGACCGTACTGCGGATGGGGACTTTCGAGCTGGCTGAGATGATCGATGTGCCCTATAAGGTCGCGATCAACGAGGCGGTGAATCTGGCCAAGACCTTCGGCGCCACCGACAGCCACAAGTACGTCAATGGTGTGCTGGACCGGGTCGCCCGCGATCTGCGCAAAGCCGAAACCGGCGCCAAGGGCTGATTAGTCACCGATGGCCGTCGCTGAGTTTGACCTGATCAAGCGCTTCTTCGCGTCCCTGCCTCAGCATGGACGCGGCGTTGGTCTGGGTATCGGTGACGACTGCGCGCTGCTAGAAGTACCGGATGGTCAGCAACTGGCGGTATCGATCGATACCCTGGTCGAAGGTACCCATTTCCTTCCCGGCATTCCTGCCGAGCAGCTGGCCTATCGTGCCCTGGGCGCTTGTGTCAGTGATCTGGCCGCGATGGGCGCCGAGCCGGCCTGGCTGACCCTGGCGCTAACGTTGCCCGAATCCGATCCCGACTGGCTGGAAGGCTTCAGCCGTGGACTGGGTGAGGGAATGGCCCGATATGGCCTGAGCCTGGTTGGCGGCGACACTACAAGGGGCCATCGGGCTCTGAGTCTGCAAGTTCACGGTTGGGTGCCGAAAGGGAAGGCCTTGACCCGCCGAGGCGCACAGCCCGGTGACAGCATCTGGGTCAGCGGCACCTTGGGCGATGCGATGGCCGGGTTGGATCAGCTCCAAACCCAGGCAGATCAGGATCCGTACCTGCTCGGACGGTTCTACCGCCCCAGTGCTCGGATCGAGTTGGGGTTGGCCCTGCGAGAGATTGCCAGTGCGGCGTTGGATATCTCCGATGGTCTACTGGCTGATCTAAGCCACTTACTGCAGCATCAGGACCTGGGTGCCGAGCTGCAGTTGGCGCAGATTCCACTCTCCGACGCCCTGCTGGATCGGTATCCAGAGCAACAGGCGTTGAACTGGGCGCTGGGCGGTGGCGAGGACTTCGAACTCTGTTTCTGTGTGCCCGCGAATCGACGCCAGCAGTGGTTGGAAAAACTGCCTGGCTTGAGTGTTTCTTGCCGAGAAATTGGCGCTATTTGTCGTAAACCTGGTCTGATCGGGGTCGATCGGCAGGGGAACCGGCGACCAATGGCAGCCAGTGGCTACCAGCATTTCTAATTTATCGAGGGTCCGAGATGTCACTGCCAAAACCCAACTGGCGTAACCCAGTTCACCTGGCAGCATTCGGCTTCGGTAGCGGCGCGCCCAAACGAGCCCCGGGAACCTGGGGTACGTTGGCGGCCATCATTCCTTATCTGTTTCTTCGAGAACTACCGCTTGAGGCTTACCTGGCGGTGATCGTGCTGGCCTTTGTGGTCGGTATCTATCTGTGTGGTCAGACCTCTCGGGACCTGGGCGTTCACGATCACGGCGGCATTGTTTGGGATGAGTTTGTCGGACTGTGGATCACTCTGATTCTGGTGCCGCCGGGATGGGGCTGGCTACTGCTGGGCTTTGTTCTGTTCCGGTTGTTCGATATCGTCAAACCCCAACCGATCCGCTGGGCGGATAAGCGGGTTTCCGGCGGCTTCGGCATCATGATCGATGATGTCTTGGCGGGTATTTACGCCTGGTTGGTGCTGCAGCTGATCATCCACTGGGTCGGCTGAACCGTAGCAGTTGCCTAGTAAACGTATCGATAATTCTTATCATTTTCGTTGTAAAACAACGGGTTAGACTATTTTCTTGCGGCTTGTCAGCCGCGCTGATCTATAATCCCGCCATAGCCTGATGATTGATGGGGCGCTTATGCTGGGACTTGGCTTTGTTATCAACCTGTTGAAGTTGTATACCGGTTACGCCTTTGTGGTCGCTTTTCTGCTGCAGAGTGGGATTACTTTGTTGCTGGCGATGCTGGCTCTGGTTGTCCTTGCTGTGCTCCGTCAGCGCCAGCTTAGTACTCAAACACAACCATGTTCGGCACGTGTTTTGGTTAAGCCCGGTCCTATCTATCATCCTCACCCGAAAGTAGGAACGCCCCGATCCTAGTCGCGGGGCGCTTTTCTCAACCAGTTCTAGTTGATGGTTACTTCCAGATCTCCAGCGCCAAGACTGTAGAGGTTGTGGGCGATCACTGGCACGACCGAAGAACTGGCATGTAGCGAGATGGCACTACAGTCATCGGTTTCAACACCATCTTTCTTATAGATATCCAGATCGACCAAACCGAAGACATCAGTGGCGCTGATTGTTGGTGCCGGGGTGGTATTCAGATCGATGGTCTGGCTGCCACCGCCGGGTTCCTGAGTTACCAGGCAGAAGTAGGCGTCATTGTCGGCGCTGTTATTGGTCAGGCCGACGTCCACGTTGCGACCAGCGTATTGCCAGGCGAGAATGGTTAGACTCTGGTCGGCTTCATAGGACTGATCCACTGCATTGGTGGAGCTGCTGCCGTTGCTGCCGTCCATTCCAAGGCTGGTGATGGTGATGTCGCTACCGGCGCTACCACTGTAACTCCAGCCGAAGTTGTAGCGATCGCTACTGCCATTGCCCCAGCCGTCGAGGAGATAGTCGTTGCCGTTACTGATCGGCAGGTAAGGACCTTTCCAATTACTGGCGCCGCCAAACCAATCGGCGCCACAGACGGCCTCGGTCAAACTGTCATCGCTGGTGCAATAGGCATCGTTGCTGACCAGTTGGCGTAACTGGGAGGGTACCCGGCCGGTGTCGGCGATATAGCCGCTGAAAGCAGGTTGACCATTCAGGCTTCGGGAGCTGTCACCAATAATGGCGTAGCGGATCTGTTCCAGCCGTAGCTTGGTGGTGTCGAACCGCTGCTGATTGGTCTGGTTGACCATAAAATCGGTGGCCATGGCGGTGATCAGGCCCAGTACGCCGACCACGACGATCAGTTCCAGCAGGGTAAAGCCTTGCTGATTCGGTTTGTTGCTGTGCATTAGTTCACTCCCAAAATTCTGACGATGTCGTCATCGCCGCCGTTGTCGTATTCGCCATCCGGGCCGGCACTCAGCAGTGCGACACAGCCATTGCCACTGGTTGGGCACTGCGGGAACAGGTTGTTGGTGAAGGCGATGTCGTAGCGATAGGCTTGCCCAGGTGCATTTCGTTGCATCCAGGTTCCTTTGTCGCTGAGTACAAAGCAGCTATCGGTATTGGTATAGGTGCGACTACGTTCGAACGGATCGTCCAGCGCGATAATGGCGTCACGGTCCGCGGTGCGGGTGACGTTGAGCGCAAAGATGTCTAGTCCACCCACACCTGCGGGCAGGTCGCAGTCTTCCAGGCTCATACGCTGTAGGTTATCGGCGGAGAGATATGGTCCGTTCCAGCCGCGCCCAGCATCCAGGTTCCAAGGCATCTGCTCAGCCCCAAAGGTGCTGTCATTTGGCCCATCGTCTCGAGGTGAGACAAATAGAAATCCCAGATCGGCCTGGTTGGCAGCCATACCCGCAAAGGGACCCTGCTCGGGGTAGTAGCCGGTATCGCGCTTGAATCGATAGATCGCATTGGCGATCTGTTTCATTTCGGTAACGACCAATTCTTCGCGGGCACGTTGGTCATACCCCCCGATGGCGACCACGGCGACGGTCGCCATGGCGGCCAGTACCGAGACCACCACCAGTAGTTCGATCAGGGTAAAGCCCTGCTGTTGTTTGTTGTGCATGTTTCAGACTCCCAGCGGCTGTTCGGTTGTCGGCTCGACCAGGTTGTCGGGCGCCGGATGGATGTCGAAGTCGAGCGTATCCCGTTGCTTTGTCGGATGGCCATCGCGTAGAGGGATTGGAAGCATCCCCAGTACCCGTTCGACTTCGTCGATATCGGTGATACCGGCTTTGACGTGCTCCAGTGCGCTGCGGCGCATATCCTGAACACCCCGCTGTTCCAGATAAGCCTCGATATCGGCGTCACTGGCACCTTCAGCGATGGTGCGGGCCAGGCCGTCATCGACCGGCATCACCTGAAACACGCCGATCCGGCCTTTGTAACCGGTCTGGTTGTTGCCCGGCTTGGCCCGGTAGAGCGTCAGGCCGTTGATCTCTTCATCCTTGAAACCCAGTGCCAGCAAACGCTCACGGGGAACGGCGATCTGTTCGCGGTTGTCGGGGTCGAGACGTCGCAACAGCCGCTGACTGATCACCAGCGTGACGGTGGAGGCGATGTCGTAGGGATCGACCCCGAGGTTGCGCAGCCTTGGTACCGCCTTGGGGGCGGTATTGGCGTGCAGGGTCGAGAGCACCAGGTGGCCGGTATGGGCGGCTTTGATGGCGGTGTCGATAGTCTCCCGATCGCGCATCTCACCGAGCATGATCACGTCGGGATCCTGACGCATGATGGTTCGGGCTGCCTCGGTAAAGTTGACCCGTTCGCCGATGTTGATCTGGTTGACCCCGACCAGGTCGATCTCGACCGGATCCTCCAGAGTGTAGATATTGCGGGGTTGCTGACTGATATGTTTGATCAGGGTGTAGAGCGACACGGTCTTGCCGCTGCCGGTCGGGCCGGTGACCAACACCATCCCCTGCAGCCGGTTGATCGCATCGAGGATCGGCGCCGCCTGCTGAGGGGTCAGTCCCAGTTTGTCCAGTTCCAACATCTGCTCGGGTAGATAGAGCAGTCGCAGCACGATGGTCTCGCCGTGCATGGTCGGCAGTACCGAGCAGCGAAAATCCAATCCGTTATTGGCATCGATCACCATCCGGAAGCGACCGCCCTGGGTGATGCGCTGCTCGGAGATATCCAGGCCGGCGATCACTTTCAGGCGGGTGGCGACCAGGTGGCCGAAGCCGCGCGGCATATCGGCGATATCGCGCATCACCCCGTCGACTCGGAAACGGATCCGGTAGAAATCGGCGTAGGGTTCGAAGTGAATATCCGAAGCACCCAGCTCGATGGAGTTGGCCAGGGTGCGGTTGAGGTAGCGCGGAACACTGAGGTCATCCAGGGTATCGGTGGCCGCGCCAGTATCGATCCCGGTTTCTTCCGAGGCAAAGCTCAGTTCATCGGGATTGAGTTTGATATCGTTGAGTGCGAGTTTCATGGCTGATTCCTTATCTTCTCTATCCCGCAGAGACCTGCATCATGGCTTTGAAGAAGCCGATATATACGAACGCGACCATGCCACCGATCACTAGGGTCATCGCTGGCTCGATCATGCCCATCATCTTTTTGATCCGAATTTCTGACTGGGATTGGTAGAACTTGCCCAGCTCGGTCATCACGTGTTCCAACTCACCACTGCGCTCACCGATGCCGGTCATATGCTGGACCATGACCGGGATATGAGACTGGCGTAGTCCGTAGGCCAGGCTGTGACCGGAAAGGATGTCTTTGGCGGCATGCTCGAAACAGAGCTCTAAGCGACGGTTACCCAGCACACCACTGAGAACACGCAGTGATTCCAGTACGGTCAGGCCGCTGCCCAGCAGCATCGACAGGGTCCAACCCATCTGGGCCATACCGCTGGTGCGGATACTGGTCCCAATCACCGGCAGGTTGAGCAGCACGCGATCGATCACCGCCTTGCCGGGACCGGTGGTATAGGCCACCAGGGTTAAGAAGACCGCCGCCAGCAGACCACTGCCGACGTAGGGGCCGTAATCGATCAGCCAAGCGGAGGTATCGAGCATCGCCTGGGAGATCGGTGGCAGCTGCTGGGACTTGCCTTCGAGCAGCTTGGCGAACTTGGGTACGATGCCGACCGCCAGGCCGATAAAGACGCCGAACGCGACCAACAACAGGATCGCCGGGTAGGTCATGCTGGAGATCAACTGACGCTTCACCGCGGCGCTGCGCTCGAGGTTCTCGGCCAGGCGTTCCAGTGTCGATTGCAGCTCACCGGAGATCTCGGCGGTAGCGATCAGCTTGGCGGCGACCGGCGGGAATACCCGGCCCTGAGCCTCAACCGCGACCGCAAAACTACTACCGGATTGGATCCGCATCAGCATGTTCTGAATCGCTTTTTGCAGGTCGCGCTTCTGACACATCTCCGAGGAGATCTCCAGCGCCTGGGTCAGGGTGTTGCCGGAGCGAAGCATCAGGGCCAGCTGCCGGAAAAACAGCACCTTGTCGATCGCCTTGGCGCTGGTGTAGCGGCTCAGGCTGAATCTGCCCAATACCGCCAGCGGGTTGACGCCGACTTTGCGAATTTTCTTGAGGCTACCGTACTGACTCCGAAGCTTGGCGCTGGCCTGATTGATATCTTCGGCTTCAATGGTGCCGTTGACCTCTTTACCCTGTGGGTTCAGGGCGGTGTATTTAAACGTCGCCATCTGGGGGTCCTATTGATTGATATTGGGATTCAAATTAAAAACTAAGAAATAATCATTACTATTATTTGGGTGAAGCCTGCTGTCATCGATCTGCTCTCCTGAATTGCGCTTGCTCGATTATTGGGTAGTTAACGGGTCTGGTAGATCAGCAGGGCTTCCTGCAGGCTGGTGGTCCCTTCGAGCACTTTATCGCGGGCATCCTGCCACAGGGTGCTGAGCAGCCCTGCCTGTTGGGCGTAGCGCTTCATCGCATCGTCACCGGCCCCTTCGTGGATCAGCTGTTCCAGTTGCTCGTCCAGCCACAGCGTTTCGTAGATACCAACCCGGCCGCTGTAGCCGGATCCCAGGCAGTGGGAGCAGCCTCTGCCTCGCTGCAATTGGGTCGGCTGTTCAAGCTCCAGCAGGGCCAGTTCGCGGGCATCGGCCGGATAGCTTTCTTTGCAGTGGCGGCAGATGCGGCGCAGCAGGCGCTGGGCCAGTACGCCGACCAGGGTACTGGCGATCAGGTAGGCGGGGCAGCCGATATCGACCAGCCGGCTGACGGCGGAGACGGCGTTGTTGGTGTGTAGCGTGGATAGCACCATATGGCCGGTCATCGCGGCGCGGACGGCGGTTTCGGCGGTTTCGCCGTCACGGATTTCGCCGACCAGCATCACATCCGGGTCATGGCGCAGGAAGGAACGCAGTGCTTTGGCGAAGCTGACTTTTTCCGACACCTGGACCTGGGAGATCCCTTCGACCACCTGCTCGATCGGGTCTTCCACCGTCATGATATTGCGCTGGGAAGCATCCAGTTCCCGTAGCGAGGCGTACAGGGTGGTGCTCTTGCCGCTGCCGGTGGGACCGGTCACCAGCACGATGCCGTAGGGCTTGTGGATCGCCTCGAGTATCGGCTCCAGCAGCGGTTGCGGCACGCCCAGTTGTGACAGACTCAGATCGCCGGTGCTCTGGCCCAGGATCCGCAGGGTGGCGCGCTCGCCGAAGCGGGTCGGGATGGTCGCGACCCGCATTTCGATCTCTTCCAGCTCCGGCCAGCCTTCGATGCGGTAGCTGAAGCCACCGTCCTGGGCCATAAACTGCTCGGCGATATCGAGCCCGGACAGAACCTTGATCCGGCTGATCAGTGATTCGGCCAGCTCCTTGCTGATCGGCCGCTCGTAAGGCTGCAGGCTGCCGTCGACCCGCATCCGCAACTGCATGCCATCCTCTTCGGCCTCGAAGTGCAGGTCGGTGGCCTGCAGCAGGTAGGCTTCCTTCATGATGTCGTTGAAGATCGAGATCGCATCGAGCCCGGTCTCATACTGCTTGAAGTGGGCCCGCAGCACGGCTTCGATCATCAGCGGGTTGGCCATCGCCGTGCTAGCGGGGCGACCGAGGGTTCGCTGGACGGTTTCCAGGCCGATCCGATCATCCGGGTCGGTAATCAGGGTCAGCAGCTCACCGTCTCGCTCGACCGGCAGAAACAAGCGTCGCAATAGGACCTGCGCATTGAACGCGTTTAACAGCTTGGGTTGAATCTCGATATCACGGCGCTCGTAAAACGGCAGGCTCCGGCTTTCAGCCAGGGCCCGGTACAACGCCGTTTGCGGCAGGCGCTTGTCGCGACAGATCAGCTCGGTCAATGGCAGGTTGCTACGCCGGGCTCGGGTCTTGAGCTGCGGTAGTTCGGCCAGTTCGATCAACCCGGCCTGGGAGGCGGCTTGGAGTAGCTGTTGTTCGAGGTTGGCCATGCTATTTCGCTGCTCCGCCTCGAATCAACCGCTCAAAACTGCCCGGATCACGGCAGAGAGCACGAGCCGACTCCAGCGTGATCTGACGCGCCCGGACCAGCCGGGCCAAGGCCTGATCCAGGGTCTGCATTCCCTGGCGGGCGCTGCTCTCCATCACCGAGTAGATCTGATTGGACTTGGCCGATTCGATCAGGTTGGCCACCGCTTTGGTGACCATCAGGATCTCGGCGGCCACGACCCGGCCGCTGCCGTCGGCGGTCGGGACCAGGTTCTGGGCGATCACCGCCTTCAGCGCATGGGCGATCCGCTGTCTAGCCACGGCTTGTTCGTTACCAGGGAAGCTGCCGATCAGCCGCTCGACCACGCCGACCGCATCATTGGTGTGCAGGGTCGAGAACACCAGGTGGCCGGTCTCGGCGGCGGTGATGGCGGTGCGCATGGTATCCAGATCGCGCATCTCGCCGACCATGATCACATCCGGATCTTCCCGCAGCGCGGCTTTGACCGCACTGGCGAAGTCGGGCACGTCGGTATAGAGCTCGCGTTGGTGCACGATGGAGCGGATATTGGCGTGGACAAATTCGACCGGATCCTCGACCGTCAGGATGTGCTTCTCCTGAGCTTCGTTGATGTCGTTCAGGATCGCCGTCAGGGTGGTGCTCTTGCCCGACCCGGTGGCACCGCAGACCAGCACCAGGCCGCTTTTGAGTCCGGTCAGGTAGCTGATCTGGGTCGGTAGGCCCAGCTCGCGGGTGGTTTTGAGGCTGCCATCCAGATAACGGATCGCCAGCGCACAGTTACCCATCTCGCGGTACAGGTTGACCCGATAACGGAATCCCTTGGGGGTGGTGTAGCCCATGTCCAGGGTCAGATGGCGGGCGAAATGCTCACGGTGTTTGTCGTTCAGCAGCGCATCGGCCATGCCCTGAACTTCGTCGGCGCTGTAATGGTGCTCGCCGAGTTGGTTGATCTTGCCGTGGACTCGATAGGTGGCGGGCAGACCGGCGGACAGGTGCAGGTCGGACGCTTCCAGCTCGACGCATTGTTCCATCAGTTGGATGATCTGTTGGGCGCTATCCAGCCCGGTACTTTCTGTCACGCCAGGGTCCTCGGTTACATCTGTAGTTCAAACTGGATCTCCAGCGGGCCGGTTTCACCGGGCTGGATCTGGAGGTTGCGGATAAAGCCGCGGAAGCTGAGCTGATCGAGGCTGTCGATATAGCGGATAAAGTCGAAATAGCCGCCGCGACAGAGCACCCGGAAATAGGGGCGGTCGCGAAACAGTTCGTGAATGGCCTGTCCCTGCAGCTCTTCGGGAAGCTCTCGGGTGGCTCCGTTGAGGGTATGTAGCTCGACGATCTGGATCTGATTACCGGTGGCCAGTCGGGTCAGCTCCAGCTTGGTCTGCTCCTTCAGATCGGGGGCATCCAGCGGCAACAGGGTTTGGTTCAGCCGCAGTAGCTGCTGTTCGATGCCACGCAGCTTGCCATTGACCTGATCGAGGGCGTCCTGGGTAAAGGCAGGGTCGATCTCCGGGGCTTCATAGTTGCCGATACGCACGTCGATTCGATTCTGTTTGCGATTAGCCAGTTTCTCGGCCTGGAACATCTGCTCCCACATCATCGCGGCCAGTAACAGATAAGCTCCCAGGCTCAACAGGGCGATCACGAACAGCAACTGCTTACGTTCGGTTGACGACAGGTTGCGATAGCGTTGTTTGATGGCCCGCATCGCTATTCTCCTGCCTGAGCCGGGTTGGAACCGGCCAGCAGTTGCGACGTCAGTCCGTGTTGGTAGGCCAACTGCACCAGCAGTCGAAAATCGTCGCTATCCGCCTTGGGATTTGAATTCATTACCTGGTAACCCACCGGCTGAACAAACTCACTGAGTCGGGCGACATACTCCTGTGCCGATGAACTGGACGGAGCGACCACCTCCAGGCTGAGGTCGTCCCCCTGTTTTAAGATCTGTCCCAGGCTGATCTCCGGGCTCAGGGCCAGGGCGATCGCTTTTAACAACGGTGACAGACTCTGAACCCGGTAGCCGAGATTGGCTTCGATCTCATTGGCCAGCAGCAGGGTAAGATCGCTCTGTTGTTGGGAGTCGGCGATGGCACCCTTGATCTTCAGACTGTCGGCATAGAGGGCCTGGAGCTGATTCTTAACCTTCAATTCCCGATCGAACTCGGCTTCCAGAGCAGCCAGGCGTTCGGTCTGGAAACGGGTATTCCACTCCATCCAGCCAAGAAAACTGCACATGCCAGTCACGAGTAGCACCGAGGCGGCAACCGCAAGATTCTTGGGTTGAAACCAGGACTTCCAGCGGGCGCTCTTGGTCTCGGTGGCGCTGATTCGACTCTGACGGGTGATCGGCAGATGGCCAAAGTGGTGGTTGATACTGCCCTGTAGCGCCAGCAGGGCATCGGCCGGTACCCGGGCCGGTAGCTCAAGATGGTGACTCTGCGCCGAGAATCGCTGAACATCGATACCCAGGTGGTCGGCAAGGTCCTGCAGCAACTCGGGTTGGAGCTCGGCCTGGCTGCAACTGATATAGAGCCGGTTCAGGTCGCTGGGCAGCACGCCGATCAGATCCAGGCATTGGTGCAGATCCACCGGACCGCGACTGCGGGCCGTGGTCAGGATTTCGGCGACGGTATTACGGTTACCGCTGACCAGGGCCAACTGCTCCTGCTGCACTTCAAGCAGGTATTGCAGCTCCAGCTCGCAGTATTGGCCCAGCCCGGCGAAGGCGCTGCCGATTACCGGATAGAAGGCCTCCAGTTTCAGGCCATTGAGATTGAAGGCCCCGATCCAGCGGCGCTGCAGCGTTTTGCTCATGCCGCTGACCAGCCAGGGGTGGCTGCTGTCGTTGTCCTCCTCCTCGGACATCAACACTTCGTCGCTGGGACCTTCACGGGTCGACTCGCTGGCCTGCCAGCCGTAGACCAGATCGTCATCGATGGAGATCAGCTTGCCTTGGAGGGTGAAGCACTCTTCAAGCTGGTCACGGTCGATAAATCCGAGCTGGACCGCCAGATCACCAAAGCGGACCAGCGACTGGGGGCCACCCTCGGTCTGGCGTTGCTGCAGCTGCTCGACCACCTCGTCGCGTTGATCCGGAGTCAGATAGCCTCGCTCGACCAGCATCGAACCGATCATCCAGTGCTTGTTCTGCTGGCTGATGGCGCCTTCGAGCTCCCATCGGATCAGCTCCTGCATCTGTTCGTCGCTGCGCGGACGTAGTGGGCTGACCGGTAGTTGGACCAGGGCGGTCACCACCGAGGGTGTTAGCAGGATCGCTCTCTTCGGCAGGCGGCGGTGTTGCTGCAGCAGTTGATCCAGTACATCGGCAACGGCGCGGGTAAAGTCGATGTTTCGTGATTCGGCCAGGGCGCGGATATTGGCTTGTTGCTTACCATTCTGGATCACCGCTCCCCGCAGACCGAAGCTGCCGGCCTGAAATGCCAGTAACTGGTAGGACTCGCCGAGCAACTGGCCGACTTCCGGAAGCCGAAGCCTTGGTTTACTGGTCAGATTAGCGGCGTCCAATTCGGGATCGCTGGCTTGGCTGTTGTCGGCACTCTTTTCAAACAACGGTTCAAACAGCGGTTCGGACTCGACCGAGGTAAATGGGTTGCTGGGAACCGGTTCTAACTCCGTCGCAGGGGACCCAAGGTCAAAATCCGTCGGTGGCTGATTCGGTTCGACGGCGGGTTTTGTTCGTAATGCTTTCAGCAGCTTCATGGCTGACTACTCGTCCCGGCGGCGATAACAATCAGCCGGGGGCCGTTGGCATAGTTATAAATATGCACGGCATAGAGATGGCAATTCAGCGGCAGACTATCCGCCTGATCGGCCAGGGACTGCAGTTGGGATGCCGCCTGTTGGGTGACATAGGCGCCGATAACGCGGCCATCGTCGGATTGGATAAAGGCGCTGTGATTGATCGTCGGCAGCGGCTGATCGCTGGGCCATAGGTTGAGGGCGTCGTACACCAGGCTGAACTCCCCCGGCTGGGGCCGCTGCATCAAACGGGCATCGAACCGAATGGCACGGGGCGACAGCATTACGCGCTGCTTCTTTTCCACCATCCGTTCGGGAATTTGGTTCTGATCGATCAACTGGTCCAGTTCGACCGACTGATATTGCTGTTGAATGGTATGAGCGTTGGAACTTGCTGGACTATTGCCGGCCGCAAGGCTGAGAGGCGTAATGGCAAGCAGCAGGCTGAGCACAAAGGGCAGCAATGCGGGCATGGGAATAACTCGTGAAGCAGAGGAAGATCGGCGAGGGATAACCCCCGCCGACCGAGCTGATAAACACTGTCTAGGCGGGTAACCGCTTAGATGGTGTTACGGGTTCCATCCCACTCGCCCAGCTCTTCCTCTTTGGTGTCGCCAGCGCCGTCAACGATGGCCGTCAGAGTTACTTGGTCAGAAGATTCCCAAGTAGTAGCGCTGGTTACTGTTCCGATGTTGAACAGGGCTACAAAACGGTTGTACTCGCTCTCAGATACATGACGGTAGACCGGTACGGTGGTCATGCCACCCAGATCATTGGCGTTAAACAGATTGGATGACGGGCCTAGGCCCACAGCCATTAGAACAGGTGCATCAACTACACCAGCAGTAAGGGCTGAACCATCGGTGGCGATAGTGGTGCCATCAAAGCCTTGACCGGCTTGTCCCATGACGCGCTCGTAACCACCCGTCCAGATGGCAACTTTTGGCAGGTTAGTGAACTGGAAACCGTCGGCAGCACTATCTTGGTCAGCAACAGAGAAGCTGTATCCGCAGCCGTTGGCCGCTGGAGACAAGAAGATGTTACCGGCAACAACAGCATTACCGCGGCTGTTGATCAGCCCTTCGATATCAGAGCAATCGCCTGCGTCGGCCGGATCAGCAGCTGCATTGTTATGAACATAACGCAAGCTATTGATACCGCCACCATTGAGAGCTTCAGCGGCGTCGGCTTGCAGGTCTAGAAGAGCAATGTCTTCAATCGCTGCTACGGAGAGAACAGCTGCGTCGGTAGAGCCATCTGTAGCAGAGGTTTGAACCAGAGAGTCAAAGTTAGTTGGTAGCGTGTTCTTGTTCAGAACCCGGAAGGTACGAACACCTTTGTTCAGCTCATCCATCATGGCGACGTGAGCGGCAGCGGAGGCACGGGCATCGGTGTCTTGCAGGGCGATCGCCGCAGTACCGGCGATGGCGGCCAGGATGGCGACAACAACCAGCAGTTCCAGCAGGGTGAAACCACCTTGCTTGCCTTTCAGCTTGGCGGCTTTGGCGCGCAGATCGGCGTCCTGGATGTCTTCAACGTTTACTTTGGCGAATTTTTTCAGCAGTTCAGCAGTTTTGGTGTTAGAGAACATGAGGTGATAAACCCTAGTTAAAAATCAAATTGGAGACCGTTGACATAAGTGCAGATTCCCCCCGCGGGAACTGTGACAACTTAACCAGTCCGATTTAAAACGCTTCCTTTGGTTGTTCCGGTGACCTCACCGGACGTTCCGTTTCGGCTGCCGTCCGTGGCAACCTACAGGGCCCCGTTATCCCCCTTGGATATGTTGGGCCGACTTCGTTGCAGCTCTTTCCTAAGGCTTAGGCGAGCAGATCGCGCTTGAGCAGGTGCTTGATCATCGACTCGTTGGCCAGGGCCTGATCGCAGTCGATAACGTAGCGGTATTGCTTGCCGCAGTGGATGATCACTTCCTTCTGGCCGCGGCGCAGGATCTTGATTTCGATCCGAATATCACCGAAACCATCATGGGCAAACAGGCTGCTGTAGAGATCGATAAACTGATTGAGAAACGCCTGGTGGGCGGTGATATCGATCTGGGATGGTTCGGTTACAGCGTTGGCGCTCATGGAGTCTTGTCTCTATATTTGCGAATGAGAACGATTGTCATTGCTTTGAGTTGTTGAGTCAATAGCAAATGAGAGTTTTTTTCATTTGCATCTAGTTCTTTTTAAGAAGTGCGATCGAGAACGGATGAGCTGAGGTGAAATACAGCAATCCGAGCTCCGGGCTGTTACCTCGAGTCCCTTTCAATTGAGCTTTGTTTCGCGCCACGCTGAGCCAGCTGCCGGGAATATGGCGGATCTCCAAGGGCTGATCCTGATCCGAGCGATTCTGCACCTCAACCACGGTCAGGTAGAGGTTCTTATGCCGGTAAGCGCTGACAGGGGTTGCCTCCAGGGCCGGATTTCCCAGTTGTATTGCCCGCCCCGGTTCCGGAGCCGGCAGGGGTTGGAAGTCGCGGTTGGGTGCAGTGGTACCGCGCAGTCGGTTAGCGACATGGCGGTTCAGGGCGATCAGATCGCTCATATCAAAGCCGCTACCGCTGGTGGCTTGGCCTTGCTCGATGCGTTGTTCCTGGCCGGTTTCGTTATGGCGCTGATAGTCCAGTTCGCGAATCTCGCGGGTCTTTTCGTCCGCTTCATCGGGGGTCTCGATGATATGGGGGGTGATCAGCATGATGTACTGGGCTTCAGATTCGACCGTGTTACGGGTTTGGAACAGCTTGCCGAGGATCGGCAGGTCACCCAACACTGGTATGGTGCTTCGGTCGTCGCGATCGGTTTGGTTGATCATTCCTCCCAGTGCGATGGTGAAGCCGTCCTGCGCCACGACGACCGTTTTCAGGGTGGACTCCGCCACTGTGTCTAGAGCGATCGATTCGATCTGCCCGGTCAAGGCGTTGAAGAACGGAAAGTTCATCCCCGCTCTTTTTAATTCCGAGGTGGACTGAAGAATATCGATCGTAACGGTGCCGTCATCGTTGATGCTGGGCAGCAGTGCCAGGGTATTCCCGACCTTGCGCACTTCGGTTTCCAGTTCGGTATCGGTGGTGGTGGTGGTGCTGTTGTTATTGTTGTTGTTGGTGGTGGTGCTGCCGGCATCGATGCCGGTGGCGATCACCTGATCCTCACCGATAAACAGCCGTGACGGACGGTTGTTGGAAGCCAGCAGGATCGGCTTGGCAATGATCTCGGCGGCGTCGTTTTCTTCCAGCAGCTCGATTTTGGCGTTGATGTATTTGCTGTAGAACTGGTAGAAGCCGCCGGTCAGACCATTGAAGCCGAACTGGGTGACGGAGTTGCCGCGCAGCTGTTCGAGGATCCGATCGGCATTGTTGAGGCTGGTGCCGTCGGCCAGGTTGATCGTAGCGGTACCGTCTCGAATCGCCGATAGGGTGGTGCCATTGGCATAACTGGCGCCGGGCACATTGAGGGCATCGTTGAAACTGAGATCGAAATCCTGGGTGAACTCGTCGGCCTGGTCGATTCGGATGATCTTGGTTTCCAGCAGTACCTGGGGGGTCGGTTTGTCGCTGGTCTCGATCAGATCCTCAATATCGGCCATCGCTTGGCGATCGCTGGTACGGACAAACAGTAGGTTGTGGATTCGGTTGGTGGCGATAAAGATCGGCGTTTTGATGCCCAGCTTCTTGCCGGCGGTATCGGCGTTGACTTGTTGGGCACTACCGAGCTGATTCAGTTGGGCGGTGTTGAGCTTTTGATTCAGCTTGGTGCCGGTTGGGTCGCGGTCTTCGTCATCGGGTCGCAGGGTTTTGATCTCGCCGTCACCCTTGCTGGCGTAGTTGAGATTACCGCCACTGCTGCTGCCGTTGGAATTGCTTCTGTCATTGTTGTTATTGACGGTAACGCGATTGTTACTGCCACTGTTGCTGTTATTACTGCTGGATGAGGTCTGGTCGGTGATGCTCTCCAAGTAACCACTGGGGATGCCCTCGAAGTCATCACGATCGTCCTGGAGTTTCAGGATCACCCGATCGCCGAACAGGCTTTGTATTGTCAGCGCGGTGGCTCGAACATTCTGGTGCTTGAGCACAAACGAGCGGATCTCATCGTCGCGATAGACCACGATGTCGTCCTGATACTGTTGCTCGGTCATGATCAGGTAGCTGTTGTTGCGCTTGTTGTAGCGAAACCACAGGCCCGAGACCCGGGACAGCATTTCGATCGCGTGTTTGAGTTCGACATTCTGCAGCCGCAGGTCGATGCGGGCATCATGGGCTTCGCGAGCGACGGCGATATTGGCGCCGGTCATGCTCGACAGAATACGGGTTGCGTCCCTGACCGAAGCGTCCTTGAACTCGACCAGACTGATCTTGGGCGGCTTGGCCGCTGTCGATTGCAACGGGCAGAAGCCAACAAGCAGGGTGGTGATGGCGATTAGGGTTTTGATCTTCATAGTGGTCTACTGCACCACCAGCTTTTCGCTGAAGCTGCCGGTTTCCATGATGAGGTTGAGTTCGTTGATCTGAATAACGTGCAGCACCGCGCCGGTGCTGTTGACCTGCTGCAGGCCGACCTTGTCCTGCTCTTTCACCACGAAGGTGCCGACCCCTTCGATCTCCAGTAACGCCTGCTTTTCGTTGTTAACGACCATCATCCCTTTGAAGCTCATATTGGGCAGACCGGCATTTGAACGCCGTTTGAACACCGGGGCGTTTGCCGTGGTGGGTGCGGCGGGGGGGCTGTTCAGCTTGCTCTGGGGTTTGAAACTGAGATCGGTGCTGTTCTGGTACGGGTTGTTGAACGGATCCCGGGGCCGGTTTTTCAGGTGCTTGTCGAGTTGCTGATTGAGCGTCTGGTAGTAGGTTTCCATCTTGCTCTGCAGATCGGTGGCTTGGGCGACCAGGGGTGTCGTCTCGGCAGCGCTGTCCTGGGCTGGCAGCCAGGTAACTGTCATTACCAATGCGGCCAATAGACCAAACGGAGGATTCCGGATCTGAATTACGGCAGGCCGTGGTTTCTGGTGCGGTATTGGCACGGTGAGTTCCTGGTCAAGAAAACGTTGAGTACTTCTGCATCGGTGATCTATGCCAGCGCATCTTAATTGTTTTTGAGAATAATTCAATTAACGATAATCATTCTTATAACCATGTGCTATAGTGCCCAGCCATTGGATAGCTGCGTCCGGCGAATACCTGGTCGGGCTTTGTGAATACCGGCTGCGGGGCAAGCGGACTGAGGAGGCGAGTCTTCAATGGTTGATGGGAAATTGCGCACAGGGGTGCTCGGCGTAGGGCGTCCAGCACTTACGGCGGTCGCCGCTTTGCTGCTTTCCGGTTGCGCGTTACAGGGCTTGCCCCAGTCATCCTCGCCCTCTGCGGCGGAGGACTCATCCTCTTCCCAAACCGATGTCGCTGCGGCGCCGATTGAAGCTTCCTCAGCGACTCAGGCGCTCGAGATGTATGTCTATCCCAAAGACGGATCGAGCAGCGGTTACCAGGTTTTGATCGATCTTTAACGTCTAACGACCAACACAAGGAAGGCTCTTCCTCCGGCATTCGAATAGGTAAGTAAGCTATGACGGCCATCTTCAATCCCGTGGCATCCACCGAAGTCTGTCAGCCGATGCAGGCGGTATTTGACCAATTAAACTCCGTGGTGCTCGGCAAAGAGCCCCAGATCAAGCTTTCACTGACCTGTCTGCTGGCCAACGGCCACCTGTTGCTTGAAGACCTGCCGGGCATGGGTAAGACCGTACTCTCCCATGCCTTGGCCGGCGCCTTGGGGCTGGCGTACAAGCGGGTCCAGTTCACCAACGACCTGCTGCCGGCCGACCTGCTGGGGGCTTCGATCTACAACAAGGACAGCGGCGAGTTTCGATTTGTCGAAGGGCCGGTATTTTCGGAGCTGTTGCTGGCCGACGAGATCAACCGCGCGACACCGAAAACCCAGAGCGCATTACTGGAAGCGATGGAGGAGCGTCAGGTCAGTCTGGATGGTGAGACCCGGCCGCTGCCGGTGCCGTTTTTTGTGATCGCGACCCAGAATCCGTCCGAGCAGGCCGGAACCTCGCCGTTACCCGAGTCGCAACTGGATCGCTTTATGGTCCGGATCCAGATGGGGTATCCGGCTAAACAGTCGGAACTGGAAATCCTGGCGGGCGAGAGTCGGCGGCAATTGCTGGAGCAGATGCAGCCCGCTGTCTCACCGCCGCAGCTGAAAACCTATCAACAAGCCTGTCGCGACATTCCTGCCGGTGACCAGGTGTTGCTGTACCTGTACGAACTGCTGCAGTACAGCCGTGAGTCCGGCCTGTTTGTCAGCGGTGTGTCGACCCGGGGCGGACTGGCGGTGTTAAACGCCGCCAAGGCTTGGGCCTGGCTTAGTGGTGATGCGCAGTTGATGCCGATGCACATTCAGGCGGTGTTCCCCTACGTTGTCGGGCACCGGTTGCAGCGCCGTGATGGCCAGTCGGATCCGGTGCGCAATGGATTGGACATTATCGACCAGGTCGTAATTCCACGTTGAGGCATGGCGATGACGTTGCTTGGGAAACGGCTTCGGAAACAGCCTGGTGGACCGCGCCGACGTATTCGGCCGACCGCTAATGGTGGGCTGTTTCTGGCCTGCCTGCTGGTGATCTTCCTGCTGGCGATCAATCACAGTAATAACTTGCTGTTTACGTTCTGTTTTCTGCTTGGATCGCTGTTGATTATCAGCTTCTGGAGCAACCTGCGGAATTTACGCGGCGTCAGTGGCCAGTGTGCCGGAGTCGAACCGGTTCATGCCGGTCAGTCGCTTCGATATGGGGTGGTGCTGCAGGGACGCGATACGGCCAAGCGGCATCAGCTGCAATTGGGCGATCAGCCGGTGTTGGTGTCACTGCAGGGGGATCAGCATCAGCGGATCGAGCTGTCGGTGGGAACCGAGCAACGGGGTGATTACCCCGCATCGATGCTGCGTTTGAGCAGTTGCTGGCCATTGGGTTTATTCCAGAGTTCGGTGGTGTTGTGTCGGCTGCCGGATGCCCTGGTTTATCCACGGGCTGAGCCGTTACAGGAACTGCAGTTGCGCTCTGAAGGTGAACAGGCCCATCGTCGCGACGGAACCGATTCCCTCTCGGGACTGAAAGAGTATCAACCCGGTGACAATCTGCGTCGGGTCCATTGGCGGGCTCTGGCTCGCAATGATCAGCTCCAGGTCAAACAGTTTGACGGCGAAGAGGGCCTGCCTTCGGGTTGGCTGCACTGGGAGGATACCGCTCGATTGGGTCATGAAGAGCGGATTCGTTGTCTGACCCATTGGGTATTGGACAGCTTCAACCGGGGAATGGAGTTCGGCTTGTTATTGCCGGGACAGCGGATTGAGCCGGCCGCTGGCGCACCTCAGTTGCACCGCTGTCTGAGCGCGTTGGCCAGGATGCCGGAGGCGGGTCGATGAGCATAATGAGCTTGCTGTCTGGCCGTGGCCGGACAAACTCACAGCCGCAGCAGGCTAGCGGTATCGCCGATCCGCGCCTGGATTGGCTGATCGCGCTGTACTTGCTGGTGGCCCTGATCCCTACGCTGCTGCCGTTGTCGCTGATCCTGCAGGGCTTGGTGTTGTTGCCGTTCGTTGCCCGGGCTTGGGTTAACCCTCAGCCGCGGACTCGTAGCCTGCTGGTGCTGTCGGTCATTGTGGCCTGGGCGGCTCAGATACAACTCGGGGCGCAGCCCTGGCTGAGTGGACAGACGTTCCTCAGCGGGTTGTTGATTGCGGTGGCGCTAAAATGGGCTGAGTCTTCCAGTCCGCATGAATTCCGTTTCCTGGCCACGCTGAGTCTGGTCTTGTTCGCCCTGAGTAGCCTGCAATTTAATGGGCTGGTGGGATTGAGCTACCTGCTGTTGGGCGTGTTCTGTTTTGTACTGGTGCAACTACTGATCGATGAGCCGAATGGCTTGTCGGTGCTGTTGGCTCGGCTGGGAACGGCGACCCGTTTACTGCTGTTGGCGTTGCCGATCGCGGTGGTACTGTTTGTCACGGTACCCCGGATTCAGGGGCCGCTGTGGGATCTCGGCATCGTGATGGGGCTGCCGATCGAGTTGGTGATCGATCAGGACCAACGCGAGCAAGGATTCAAAGCCAGTCTGCAGGCGGGCAAGGTCTCGCGACTGAAAACCAGCGATTCACCGATTCTGGTTGCGGAGTTCGAGGGGACGGTGCCCTACAAGAGTCGGCTCTATTGGCGTGGCCCGGTCTATGACCTCTACGACGGTATCTCTTGGCAAATGCGTTCGGATTGGGATAACCGTACCCGGCTGTTAAAGGGCTCGTTTAGAAATCGTAACCAGCTAGACAGTGTGATTGCGTCCAAATCGGATCGTGTTTCCTACGAGGCGCGGATCACCGCCAACGGCGGTCGTTGGATGTACGGGCTGGATTTTCCCTACGGCAGCAGTCCGGAGACCTTTATCTCCAACGAGTTTCAGGTGTTGGGTATTCGAAAGCTGACCCGCGAGTTTAACTATCAGCAGCAGGCCTATCTGGAGTACAGCGGCGGCCGTGCGCTGACCCAGGAGGAGCGTCGTCGTTACCTGCAGTTACCGCAAAACGCCAACCCGAGACTACAGCAATGGGGTGGCGAGCTGGCGCTTGCCGAATCCGATCCAGCCCGGCGCATCTACGATCTGCAGGTTCATCTGGCCGAAGGCGATTACCAGTTAACCCAGACGCCCGACATCGAAGAGTATCCAGACAGTCTGGATGAGTTCTTCTTTGACCGAAAAGAGGGCGGTATCGAGCACCTGGCCGGTGCCACCGCGCTGGTACTTCGCGCTGCGGGTATTCCCACCCGACTGGTCTCCGGTTATCGGGGAGGCAGCCTGATCGCGCTGACCAATTTTGTCGTGGTCCGTCAGGCCCATGCCCATGTCTGGGTTGAGGCCTGGGATGACTTGAAAGGCTGGCAGCGATTCGAAGCCAAAGATTTTGTTGAGCCACCAGCAAAGCAGCAACCCAAGCCGGCTGCAAAAGCGGCTAAGTCTGAACCGGCCAAGCAGAAGGCCGCCAAAGATCCCGTCGCCAAGGCACCGGAACCCGTGGCTACACCCACTGGGCAGTCCAAGCCGAGCACTGCATCTAGCCCGGCTACAGGCATGGATTGGCTGGTATCGCTGAGCAGCGGACTGGAAACCTGGATCCTGAACTACAACCCCGACCGGCAGGTGGAACTGATGAAAAAGTCCGGCCTGCGGACGGTGGACTGGAAGTCGTTGCTGGCGACTTCGCTGCTGAGTTTGCTGCTGTTGATGTTGATCTACGGACTGCTGCTTGGGCGCCGCAAGGCCAAGCAGGACCCACTCGAGCGGCTGTTCGGACAACTCAACCGGGCCATGGCCAAACAGGGGCTGGATTGTGGGCCGCAGGAGTGTCCGCAGCGATGGCTGCAGCGGTTGGAGGTTGAAGCCCAGAATCTGTACCCGGCGCTGGAACTGGTGATTTCGGCCTATATCCGGCTCCGGTACAGCCGCGCCTCGGTAGAGCCGGGTCAGATCAAAGAGCTTCAGCGAGATATCAAGCGACTAGCGGGGATGTTGTAAGCATGAAAAGAGAGCAGGGATCAGCCTGGGAAGGAGCATTCAGTGACAGGGGATCGGCAGCATGGGCGAGCCGGTTGCGTGGTCTGTTGCTGATGCTGGGGTTGCTGCTGGGCTCCACTGCCTGGGCGGAAGCGACCGATTACCCTCTGGTGATGTCGCAGGTGATCGAGCGCGGTGATCGGGCGGTGGCCGGATACAGTTCCGATGAGGCGGTGCGCTACGGTAACGAGT
Organism: Motiliproteus sp.; assembly: GCF_965230735.1. Classification (GTDB taxonomy): domain Bacteria; phylum Pseudomonadota; class Gammaproteobacteria; order Pseudomonadales; family Balneatricaceae; genus Motiliproteus. The sequence continues at coordinate 468,148 of NZ_OZ246016.1, read as the reverse complement.
TCTCCGATCTGTATTTTGGCGGCTTTGAAGGGATGGGGCTGGAGCTTGCCGTGGCGCAGGCCGACCAGCAGGCGATGTTGGAGATCGAGATGGCGTTTAGTCGCCTGATCGGGGCCGCAGTCAGCGGGAAACCAGCGTCCGAGGTGGAATCGCTCTGGTCCAGCCTGCGGGCCCAGCTGGTTAGGGCGCCGATGATCGACAACAGCGACAGTGGTTTCTGGTCGGTGGCGATTCAATCGCTGCTGATTCTGCTGCGTGAAGGGGTCGAGGCGCTGTTGGTGATCGCCGCGTTGGTGGCTTACCTGCGCAAGGCCGGTGCGGCGGACCGGGTAGTGCTGATCTGGATCGGAGTGGGTGCGGCATTGGTGGCCAGCGTACTGACTGCCTGGGCACTGCAAGGGTTGATCAGCAACAGTGGTGCGGCTCGGGAAACTATCGAAGGCGCGACCATGCTGGTGGCGGCGGTACTGCTCAGTTACGTCAGCTTCTGGCTGTTTTCCCGTCGCGAGATGCAGCAGTGGCAGGGCTTTATCCACAACAAGCTCGGTGATGCCGTCAGCAGCGGCAGCCTGATGGCGATCGTGTCGGTGGCATTTTTTGCCGTCTACCGGGAGGGGGCGGAAACCATCCTGTTCTATCAGGCGCTGGTGGCCGATGTCGGTGACAGCCTGGAGCCGATCGCAACCGGTTTCGGACTCGCGCTGCTGTTGCTGGGCGCGGTCTACCTGGCGATCTTCCAACTATCGGTACGTTTGCCGTTGAAGCAGTTTTTCTCAGGCACGGCGGCGTTGCTGTTCGTGTTGGCGGTCGTATTTGCCGGCAAGTCGGTGCTGGAATTGCAGGTGGCCGGTTGGATTCCCAACACCTACCTGGAGGGCTTGGCTACGGTCGGTTGGCTGGGGATTTTTCCGAGCCTCGAATCCCTGGCGTTGCAGGCCGTCTTTATTGCCGTACCGGTGCTGGCGTGGATGCTGACAATGAAAAAGCGCCGTGCCGATGAGGTTGGTGCGCAAGCTAAGCCCCAATCATAACCGATTTCAACTGAATTCTTGTCCTGAACGTTTCCAGACTGAAACCTCGCTTGTGGGAGTGAAATCACATGTACTTATCTGAACTTTCATGGCTTTACAGCGCCCAGCTGGTCCGCTTTCTGGCGGTCGGGCTTTGTCTGGGTACATCGACCTGCGTGATGACGTTGTATTTCTGCATGGTGGCCAAGGGGCATACCGAGCCGGCCGAGAAGCGGATCCTGCATATTCTCTACACCATCCTGCGGGTTGGAATGGCGTTGGCGTTGCTGACCGAGCTGACCAACCTGATCTACTACTACCACGTCGATAACTTCGTCTACTGGACCGACAACCCCGAGTTGTTGATGCGGCTGACAATCTTTGCGGTGATCTGTACCAATGCGCTGGCGATGCAGCATCGCAAGATCACCATGTGGCTGGGTCCGGTCTTTGCCGGTGGATCCTGGTACGCCTACTTCTTCTTCAGCGTCTGGATCGAAACCGAAAGTACCTATTCAACGCTGTTGGTGGGGTACCTGGGTTGGTTGTTGTTCATGTTCGTATTCCTGGCCTGCCTGCGTCTGTTTCTGACCCGCAACCAAAGCAGCCGCTTGGGTGATGGGGCTCGGGCTGACCAATTGGCTTCGGCCAGCTGAGGGGGTGACGGATGACAACGGCAACGACGACCGAAGCGCCTGCAGAGAAACCCAGTAGCTCCCTATTCCTGAAGATAGGAGTCGGGGTGCTGGTGGTGGCGCTTAGTGTGCTGGCTTACCAAGCCTATCTAACCGTTTGGGCTCCCTACGCGGCTTACGAAGACCCGGATATCATGGGGTATCTGGAGCAGGAACACCCTAAGAGTTTATCCGGAGGCGATACCACTCACTTCCACTCCAGCAGTGGCGAGACCTTCGCCCAGGAGATCCCCAATATGGGCTGGGGGTTGTCGGCGGCCTTTGACCGGGGCGATGGCTTCTTTGAGCGACCGCTGCAAGCGGCACTGCCGGAGGGCTTTTCCAGCAATAACGATGGCCTGGGGCCTCTCTACAACGCGGTGACCTGCGAAGGCTGCCACCCAGCCGATGGCCGCGGTCGTCCGCCGATGAACGAGCATGAGCCGCTAATGGAAGGGTTTGTTCGAGTCTCGATTCCGGGCACTGGTCCTTATGGCGCTCCGTTGTCGCCGCCCGGTTATGGTCATCAGCTCAGCGATAAGTCCGTCGCCGGTGTACCGCCGGAGGCGACCGTGCGGGTCAAGTGGGTCGAGGCTGAGACCGGTGTGCTCCCAGGCGGTGAAACCTACAGCCTACGTAAGCCGGAATTCCTGATTACCAACCTGGCCTATGGCCCATTGCCTGCAGATACGATGTACGACATGCGCTTCGGCCCCCAGGTCTATGGCTTGGGATTACTGGAGGCGATCAAAGAGGAAGATATGCTGGCTTGGGCGGATCCGGATGATGCCGACGGCGATGGGATATCCGGCCGGGTTAACAAAGTCTGGGATCTGGAGCGGGGCGGCAAGGTGATCGGTCGCTTCGGCTGGAAGGCCAACTCCTACGATGTGCGCCAGCAGTCGGCGGAGGCCGCCTACAACGACATGGGGATGAACAACCCGTTGTTTCTCTATCGTCATGATGATCAAGCCTTCAACCACAAGGCACGCCAGAACTGCGAGCCGGAACAGAGCGCCTGCCTGGAAGCGATCCAGGGTAAGGACTTCGAGATGACACCGGCGCAGCTGGTGGATGTGACAACCTATCTGCAGACCCTCGGGGTGGTGTATCGACGGGACGTGAACGATCCGGTTGCACTCAAGGGTGAGGCGCTGTTTGCCGAGGCGGGTTGTGGCGGCTGCCATAAGTCCAACATCACTACCGGTGAAACCGAGATTGCGCGGCTGGAAAACCAACTGATTCATCCGTACACCGACCTGCTATTGCACGATATGGGCGAGGGGCTGAAAGGCCGTCCTGACTTCGAGGCCGGCCCGACCGAATGGCGCACCCAGCCATTGTGGGGCATTGGTAAGGTGGAGCTGGTTAATGGTCACACCAACTTCCTGCATGACGGCCGGGCCCGCAATATTCAGGAAGCGATCCTGTGGCATGGTGGGGAGGCTGAGCAAGCCAAGCAACGCTACAAGCAGCTGTCGAAGGCGGATCGGCAGGCGTTACTGAAATTTATCAACAGCCTCTGATCACAGCGATCATCGACTGTCGACTTTACGGTGAGCTAGAGCCACCAGCCGATTTCCGCGCCCTTGCGGGAGTCGGCGCAATTGGGGTACCGGTTTATGGATGGATACCCCGCTGAGTTTCAAGCTTAGGGCAGCTATTTGGTTGCGCCTTTTTCGCATCAGTCACGGCTTCTCTGCCGGATTTGACCTCTATCAAGGATCGGTAATTGATTCTCACTACTATTTGCATAGTAAGTGATTCTGATTCGTATTTGCTTTGAGTTCATGCTGAATGAATTGAAGGCAGGTTTACTGCTCCAGTAAGAGGCCATCATGGGAATGTTAAATTTCACGGTTACCGGAGGTGAGGGTGATCGTGGTTTCGAGTTCTTCCAGAACCTGAAGACGCTGCTGTACGGTTTGATGCTCCCGATTGCGCTGACGATGGTCAGCGGTTTCTGGTACCTGTTTGTGCCGGCGGATATCAATTGGCAGGCGTCGCAGCTGATTCTGGTTCTGCACCTGCTGGGTGGGGTGATCTCCCTGTTGATCGTCATTCCCTTTTTTATCCTGCATCAGAAAGAGAAAAAGCAGCGTTTACGCTGGCTGCTTACCCCCTGGAAGCTCGGCAAGAAGTCGGATGAGAACGAGCACCAGTTTACCCAGCGACAGATCGGTTATCTGCTGGTAGTGCTGTTGCTGCTGACCTACGGTTCCGGGTTGATGATCGCGTTGCCCGGCCTGCTGTTTGCTTTCGACCTGGTCGTACTCTGGGAAAATCCGACTCAACTGCTGCTGGGTGCTGTTCATCGCTGGGCCGGCGGGTTGATGGTACCGGTATTGCTGTTCCATATGCTGTGGTTGCTGCGGCATAAGCAAGCGGCGTCTGGGGCCGTAGCCGCGGAGGCCGCCAAGTGAAAATTAACATCACCGTCACCCGGCCGATCCTGCGTTTCGCCTTCTCGGTGGTGGCCATCCTGCTGCTGTTTGCCGGATTGACGCTGTTCCTACCCAACCCCGGTGGCGACGGCATCGATTGGAAGACCGAACTGCCGTTTTATTCGATGCCCTGGACCAACAGCAGCCCGTTCTACCCGTCGGAGTGGAAGACCACCGATGGGCATCTGGTGAATTGGCGCTCGGTGCCTTCGGCAACCTTCTGCGGAGAGTGTCATGAAAAAGAGTACAAGGAGTGGGCCTCGTCGATCCACGCGATCACCGGCTCCGATCTGATCTACGAATCTGCCATTCTGCAGAACGAGTTCGGCAGCACTGCCGGAGGGGAGCTGGCAACGGAAAAGATCCGCTGGTGTGACGGCTGTCACGAGCCGTTGGCCATTCTGGCGGGTGAAGGCTCGCCGTTAACGGCGGTGGGGCCGAACGAGGCGATCGAAGAGGGAGCCACCTGCATCCTCTGCCATACGGCCGTCGAAGCGCGGCCCTTGGCCGGTAACGCCGGGCTGACCTTGAATATCAACGAGATCAAGCGTTATCTGGATCCGACCCTGATCATGGCGGCGCCGGAGCAACACGCCAAATCGATGCAGGCGAAACGGCATAACCCGATGATGGGTAAATCGGAGATGTGCGGGACCTGCCATACCGAGATCCGCCCGGAGCGGATCAACGGTGACTTTCCGCTGCATTTTCAGGAAACCTTCGACGAGTGGCGTCTGAGCGAATACGCCGATCGTAATATCCAGTGCCAGGACTGCCATATGGATGCCGAACCGGCCCGTTACGTCGATGCGCTCAAGCGAGGTGAGCAGCCAGAACGGAAGATGTCGCACCGCTTCGTCGGCAACAATTATCTGTTGACCGAGTCGGACCTGCCAAAGCAGACCATTGTGACCCTACGCGGGGGCTGGGTTCCGGGAAGGAACGAGCTGATGAGCGGCGAGGAGTGGCTGACCGATCTGAAGAAACAGCAGGGCCTGATTCTGGATCTGCTCAAGTCGGCGGCCGATATGGAGGTATCCACCGGCACGCTGGAATCCGATGGCGCTCTACCGATCGATATCGCCATCACGAACAGCGGCGCCGGCCATAATCTGCCAACCGGCCCGTTGGACCAGCGCTATCTGTGGATTGAGCTGAAGCTGACGGATAGCCAAAACCAGGTCGTCTATCACTCGGGCTGGTTCGACTGGGAGCAGGGACAGGAAGACCCGGAGGCGGTGCGCTACATCAAACGGATGTACAACGATGACGGGGCTTACAACGATCGTCATATCCTGTTCGACGTCAACCGGATGCACTACGAGCGTAAACCGATCCGGCCGATGGAAACCGATCGAATCGGCTATCGGGTGCCATTGGGTGAGGCCGCCAGTGGCCCGCTGAAACTAGAGGTCAGACTCTGGTACCGGCTGGCGCTGCAGCAGATTCTGGAAAACACCGTCGAGCAGTTTCCGGTGGAAGCCAAGCTGCTCGAAGGCACGGTGATCCCGCCGGTGGTGATGCTCGAAACGGTCAGCGAAGTTGATCCTGCCCAGGTATCCAAGGTGTGGGCCGGCTCGGGCGTCGCTAAGGGAGCGGGTCATGACTCTTAATCGGAAAGATATCTCACTGCTGGATCTGGTGATCGTCACACTCTGTGTGCTGGTGGTGGGGCTGGTCAGCGCCCACTATGTCGAGGCGTTGGAGAGTCCGTCGCAAGCCGACGCCCGACGGGCTCGCGATGGCTTGATGATCATCGAAAGTGCCGTCGGGGGCTACGGGACCGATCGGGGAGTCGGGCCACCCCGCAGTGCGGCGGGCGGCTTGCAGGTGTTGGTCGAAGCCGGTTACCTGCCGGATGTTCCCGTCGACCCCTGGGGGCAGCCTTATCAATACCAGTATCCGGGAGCCTACGACATCATGGATATCTGGTCGCGGGGACCCGACGGAGTGGACAGTGAAGACGATATCGTCAGCTGGGATCGTTACGGCAACCTGGTCCGGGATCTGGGGGTGAAGTAGCCGAGTCAGTCCAGCTGTGGAAGCCGAAACCCCAGCACCTTCAACCAGTGACGCCCGTCCAGCAGGTTGGCCAGCGCATAAGCGAAGGGGCTCAGGGCGCAGGCGGCCAACAGCTGTTTCACGGCGGGTCGATCCTGCTGCTTGATCTGCTGCGAGCGTACCAGCAGAGGCAGGGCATACTCGAAGCTGGCTTGCCATTCCAGCGGGATGATGACCAGATGGACCAGCGCACCGGTCAGCATGCTGACGACGGCACAGAACAGCAGCGTGGCACCGATGCTGGGCTCGAGCAATGCCACCAGCGGTGACAGTAGCAGAGCACCGGAGCCGATCTGCTCGCCCTGCTCGGCCAGATGCAGCAGTCCGGCCCGAAACCGTCCGGCGGCGGCCTTGCGATGGTCCTGCCAGGCGTGGCCCACCTCGTAGGCGGCTTTAACCAGCGCCGTTAAACTGTGGTTATTCATGCAGTTGGGGCTGAGGCAAACCGCCTTGCTGTCGGAATCGTAATGGCTGCGATGTTGCGTTGGTTCCAGATGGACCTGGGGCAGGTGCAGCTGGCGAAGCTGTTCGCAGGCTAGCTCGCCGCCGCTGTCGGGCAGATCCTGTCTATCGCGGTTATGCTTAAAGAACACATAGCGAGCCCAGATCTTGGGTGCGGCCAGCACCATCACCACTGCCAGAAGAATCGATAACAGGTCGAACATGGCTGTGCTCCCGTTAGTCATCGAGCTATTTTTGCTTGTTAGACTTTAGTATATATAGCAGGGATTCTGTGTTGGTCTAGGGTGCGGTATATCAATTTTGTTTAAATGGTCGCCAAGCCATTGTCCCGGTTGCTAGAATACAGCGCCGATTTTTTAGAGATAATTCCCGTGTCAGTCAGTTATATCGCCAGCTCCAAGCTACCCACCCCTTGGGGGACCTTCCAGATGCATGGTTTTGAAGACCAGCAGAGCGGTAAGGAGCATGTGGTGTTGACGTTCGGTGAACTGGATCCCGAATCTCCGGTGCTGGCACGGATTCACTCCGAGTGTCTGACCGGCGATGCGCTGTTCAGTATGCGCTGCGATTGCGGTTTCCAGCTCCAGGAAGCGATGAAGCGGATTGCGGATAACGGCAGCGGCGCCATCCTGTATCTGCGCCAGGAAGGCCGGGGCATCGGGCTGCTGAACAAGATCCGGGCTTACCATCTGCAGGACCAGGGGGCCGATACGGTCGAAGCCAACGAAAAACTGGGCTTTGCCGCCGACCTGCGTGACTACAGCATGTGCGTGACGATGATGGAGCACCTGGGGATCAAGTCGGTACGGTTGATGACCAACAACCCACGCAAGGTGGAAGCGCTGAAGGGTTTCGGCGTCAACGTGGTCGACCGTGAACCGCTGCAGGTGGGCAAGAACAGCCACAACGAGCAGTACCTGGCCACCAAGGCCGGCAAGCTGGGGCATATGATGTCCGAGCATCACTTCGCCGACGACGAATAATCGAGCAGACTTATCGCTCCGACCCAGTTGGCCTCGAACTTCTGGGTCAGCCTCCCATCAGTACCAGCCGGTGACTCTGGGCGCTTCTTCGCCAAACACCCCGTCTATGACCCAGCCGCATCAAGGCAGGGCTCGATGGTTGAACTAGCTTGGGGAAAAGCCAAAAGCTCAGTCGGTGGATCGTCCTCTTCGATTTCTAACCGGTTAAAAACTCAGCTTCCCAACGCTGGAGTTCAGCCAGCATTGCGGCCTTAAAGGCTTCCTGGCCTTGGTCCATCAAGTTCCTTTTTTCCGTTGGAATGTCGAGATAGTGCGCTAAATGGCTGTCTGCCCAGTAGACCAGTGGCGTCAGTACATGGATCAGGTCCTTACCCATATCAGTTAGGTAATAGAGCTTTCTGCGGGCACTTTCCGGATGGGGGATTTGGGCAACGAGACCTTCTCTTTCCAGCATTTTCAGGCGCTCGGTCAGGACGCTGGTGGAGATTTTCTCAGGCATAAGGAGCATATCTTTGAATTCGTGAACGCCGAAAAACAATAGATTTCGGATCACAAGTAGCGTCCAGTGGTCGCCCAGGATATCCATGGAACAGGCAACGGGGCAGCCGGTTCGGGTTCGGTGTTCGATTTTTACAGCCATTCAAAATACTTGCATAAGAGAAGTGTTCTGCTATTGCTTCTATTATAGAAGTAATTAGAGGGGTTCAAGGATAGTCCTATGGTCTCTACCAGAAAGATTGCTCAATTCGTTGCGGCTTATTTCGTGATCACCATGTGCTGGGCCTATCCATGGCATATGGTTCTGTTCCATGACCTGTATGCGGCGATAGGCGCGCTCCAGCGTACCGAGCCCCTCATGGCATACGGGATGTCGGCCGTTGTGCTCCAGGGCGCAGTGATTGGTTATCTGTTTCCCTATTATCTGGCGGGGCGTCCTTCGACGATCCGCTTGGGGGTCCAGTTTAATTTACTTGCTGGGTTGCTGACTTACAGCGTGATTGCGTTCGCCAATGTCGCCAAGTTTAACATTGAACCGGTTGCCGTCTTCCTGTTGTACCAAACGACGTTTCAGCTGGTGCATTATGTGTTGTCGGGAATCGCCATGGGCCTCATTTTCAAAAGCCGGAGGATACAGTAATGGCACAATTTATCTTTACCTATCATGGCGGTAGAAAGCCTGAGTCGCCGGAAGAGGGTGAACGAATGATGCAGGAATGGCAGCACTGGGCGGCAGGTCTGGGCCCGGCTCTTATCAATCCTGGGAATCCTGTGGGGATCACGAAGGTTTTGACGGCCGAAGGGCCTTCCGATATGCCTTCGCCCCATCCCATCATGGGTTTTTCCATCCTGGAAGCAGAGGATATGGACCAGGCACTGCAATTGCTTGGTGATTGTCCACATTTCCAGCTTGGCGGGACACTGGAGATCTCCGAAATGATGGAGATGCCAAGTTGATGGCATGGATAGGGTCCGCGTTAACCACGCTGACCCATGTCGCCCGAACCTGGGATCGCTACCCCGGCTTTATGCTTCGATTCGCCGTTGAATTCGTGTGATCAGCGTTTCAGCATCCAATCCGGCTTGTTGGCGCAACTCGTCCGGTTGACCGTGACCGATAAACTGATGCTCCAGCCCCAGATTCATCAGCGAGATGGACTGATTGGTCCGAGCCGCCCATTCGTTCACCGCTGAACCGGCGCCGCCGGCAATGGCATTCTCTTCCAGGGTGACCAACAGTTGGTGGTCGGATGCCAGTTCGGCCAGTCGGGCTTCGTCCAGCGGGGCGACAAAGCGCATATCCACCAGGGTCAGATCCAGTGTCTCGGCGACCTCGCGGGCCGTCGGTAGCAGGTGGCCAAAGTTCAACAGTGCGGCCTTGTTGCTAGCGCCTGCGGTGCGAAGGGTGCGGCTTTGCCCCAGTGGGATCGGCTCGGGGTTCGGCGCCGGCGTTGCTCCCGGCCCTTTGCCGCGGGGGTAGCGCACGCAGGCGGGTCCCGGATGCTGATAGCCGGTCTGCAGCAGACGCACGGTTTCGGCTTCGTCCGCAGGAGTCATGATCACCAGTTCGGGAATGCAGCGCAGAAAGCTCAGATCGAAACTGCCGTGGTGGGTCGGACCGTCTTCGCCCACCAACCCGGAGCGGTCGATCGCCAGCAGTACGTCCAGCTGCTGCAGGGCGATATCGTGGATCAGTTGATCATAGCCGCGCTGCAGGAAGGTGGAATAGATCGCCACTACAGGCTTGGCTTGTTGGCAGGCCAGCCCGGCGGCCAGAGTCAGGGCGTGTTGCTCGGCGATGGCGACATCGTAAAAGCGCTCTGGAAAACGCTGGGCGAACTCGACCATCCCGGAGCCTTCGCTCATCGCCGGCGTGATCGCCACCAGCCGTTGATCCTGGCTGGCTTGCTGACAGAGCCAGTCGCCAAACAGCGCCGAGTATTTGATCCCGGGCTGGGAGGGCGCTTCGGCCTCCTGCGGTGAGGGCAGCTTGGTGATCGCGTGGTAACCGACCGGATCCTGTTCGGCCGGCTCAAACCCTTTGCCCTTGGTGGTGACCACGTGCAGGAACTGCGGGCCCTTGGCCTGACGCAGGCGGCCCAGCTCGCCGATCAGGGCATCGAGGTCATGGCCGTCGATCGGGCCGTTGTAGCTGAACTCGAGTGCTTCAAACAGCGCGGCGGCGGTGCCGGACTCGGTACGGTGACCGTTGCCGTCACGGCTGACCTGGTCGATGTCGAAGGCATTGCGCAGATGTTTGGCCAGGTAGGTCGCCAGTCCTCCCTCGTTGGCCGAGATCGACATATCGTTGTCATTCAGGATCACCAGCAGGTCGGCGCTGGTATGGGCGGCGTGGTTCATCGCTTCGAATGCCATCCCGCCGGTCATGGCGCCGTCACCGATGATCGCCACCGCGCGCTTGTCATCCCCCTGGAGCTGATGCGCCAGTGCCATCCCCAGCGCGGCGCTGATCGAGGTGCTGGAGTGGCCGGTACCGAAGCAGTCGTAGCGGCTCTCGTGCCGTTTCGGGAAAGGTGCCGGGCCATCGCTGTGGCGAATCCGGGGCAGCTGCTCGCGACGGCCGGTCAGAATCTTATGGGGATATGACTGGTGGCCCACGTCCCAGATCAGGCTGTCCTCGGGAGTGTTGTAGACGTAGTGCAGCGCCAGGGTCAGCTCGACCACCCCGAGTCCGGCGCCGAAGTGGCCGCCGCTTTGGGCCACGCTGTAGAGCAGGTAGCTGCGCAGCTGTTCGGCCAGTTCCGGTAATTGACTGGGTTGGAGTTGACGCAGGTCGGCGGGATCGTCGATCCGATCGAGCAGCGGAGTGTCGGGACGGCAACTGGGAAGCGTACGGTGCATAGAAACAGTCTAGTCAGTGACCGGGGTAGCCGCCGGTGGTTGCTATGGGTGGTTAGTCGTCAGTGGTCGCGGCTGATGATGTAGTTGGCGATCAGGCGCAGTAGCTCAGTATTCTGGGGCAGTGGCTGCAGTGCATCTAGGGCCAGTTGATGGAGTTTTTGGGCCATCGCGTGGGCACCTTCGAGGCCAAGCAGCGCCGGATAGGTGGACTTGCTCCGGGCCAGATCGGCCCCCTGGGTCTTGCCGAGGGTCTCGGTATCGCTCTCGATGTCGAGGATGTCGTCCTGGACCTGAAACGCCAGACCGATGGCGTTGGAGTATTGCGCCAGCGCGGCCAGGGTCTGCGGATCGGCGTTACCGGAGGCGCGGGCGCCCAGTTCGACCGCCGCATTGATCAGGGCGCCGGTTTTGAGATTGTGAACCCGCTCCAGCTGCGCCAGTGTCAGGGTTCTCTGTTCGGCGTCCATGTCCAGCGCCTGACCGGCCACCATGCCGCTGGCACCACTGGCGCGGCTCAAACCGAGCAGCATCGCCAGGCGGTTTTCAGCCGCCAGTGTCGGGTCGTTGGCCAGCAGCTCAAACGCCAGGCTCTGCAGCGCATCGCCCGCCAGAATCGCGGTGGCTTCGTCGAAGGCGATATGGCAGGTGGGCTTGCCACGACGCAGCTCGTCGTCATCCATGGCCGGCAGATCATCGTGGATCAGCGAATAGGCGTGGATGCATTCGACTGCGGCAGCAGCCTGGTCAGCGTGGTTGAGATCACCGCCGAGGGCTTCACAGGCGGCGTAGACCAGCACCGGGCGGATTCGCTTGCCACCATTGAACAGGCTGTAGCGCATAGCGTCCAGCAGTCGGGCCGGATGGCCATCGGGGTGAGGGGCGCTGTCGAGGCTGGTCGACAGGACATTATCGACCCGTTGGCACAGGGGTTCGATCCGGTTAGCGAGGGCTTGCTTCGGGTTCATGCCGGCTCAGTTTTCCACCGGTTCGCCGGTTTCGAAATCGACCGCTTCAATCTGGCCGTTCTGCTCGATCAGTACCTGCACTTTCTGCTCGGCCTGGCTGAGGCGTTGCTGGCAATCGCGGGTCAGCTTGATGCCCTGCTCGAAGGCCTGCAGTGACTGCTCCAGCGTCAACTCACCCTGTTCCATCTGGTCGACCAGCTTTTCGAGTTCGCTGAGGCTGGCTTCAAAATCGGGGGCTTGGCTTTTACGGGGCATGGCGGCTGACTTCGGGACGGCTGACAGATAAGAGCGCCTACACTACCTGAGCCCCCAGAGGGGGTCAATCCGGCGCGTTGGCGTCGCCGAGTGCGTTGTCGAGCCGGGTGTCGGCGGGATAACCGAAAGATAACCGTCACAAGCATGCTATAGGTGAACTTTTGTTCGGTTTTTTTGTTATGATCTTGCATTCCTTTCGCATAGAAATAGAAGCAAAACAGTAGCTTCTGTTGAATCCTAAGGTTTTAAGGGGGTTTCAGGGTGGATATCGCAACGCTGGTTGGCCTGCTCGGTTCTTTCGGCATCATTATCGCGGCCATCATCCTCGGTGGCAGCGCAGGCGTGTTTATCAACCCGCCCTCTATGCTGATCGTGATCGGCGGTACCATCATGGTGGTACTGATGCAGAACACCCTGGCTCAGTTTATCGGCTCCTTCAAGGCGGCCGGTAAGGCCTTTATGTTCAAGTCGGTCTCCCCCGACGAACTGATCTCCGAAACCGTAGAGCTGGCGGACGCGGCCCGTAAGGGTGGCCTGTTGTCGCTGGAAGAGAAGGAGGTCAGCACTGACTTTATGCAGCGTGGTATCCAGCTGCTGGTGGATGGTCATGATCCGGAAGTGGTCCGCACCCTGCTGACCAAGGATATGAACCAGGCCAAGAATCGACACGACGTGGCGATCAATATGTTCAATACCATGACCGATGCGGCCCCGGCGATGGGGATGATCGGTACCCTGGTAGGTCTGGTGCAGATGCTGTCCAACATGGACGATCCCAAGGCGATCGGCCCGGCGATGGCGGTGGCGCTGCTGACCACGCTGTACGGGGCGATGATCGCCAACATGGTTTCCGGACCGATCTCCGCCAAACTGGTGGTGCGTCAGGAGGAGGAAGCCACCAACAAAGCGTTGACCATCGACGGTCTGCTGGCGATTCAGGCGGGCCAGAACCCGCGTGTGATCGAGCAGATGCTGAAGAATTATCTGGCCGAGAGTAAGCGTGGCGGATCCGAGGCTGAGGCGTAATAGCCCGCCCCATCCCCTAGGTCACCAAGACGGTTTGAGGCAATGAGCGAAGAAGCCGAAGAGTGTAAATGTCCCCCCGCCGGTGCGCCGGCCTGGATGGCGACCTTTGCCGACCTGATGTCGCTGCTGATGTGCTTCTTCGTACTGCTGCTGTCGTTCTCGGAGATGGACGTGCTCAAGTTCAAGCAGCTGGCAGGTTCGATGCGCGAAGCCTTCGGAGTGCAGAACCAGATCAAGGCCAAGGATATTCCCAAGGGCACCAGCATCATCGCCCAGGAGTTCAGTCCGGGGCGGCCTGAGCCGACACCGCTGAACGAAGTCCGCCAGTTCTCTACCGATACCTCCAAACGCAACCTCGATGTGCGTCGCCAGGAGGGTCGGGCGGAATTTCTGGATATGGATGCCGGCGAGCTGCAAGAGCTGCTACGGCAGATGAAGGAAGAGGAAGCGCAGCAGGAACAGAATCGCTCCGAGGCCGAGCAGGATGCGTTGACGATGGCGCTGGCGCTGCAGAAAGAGATCGGCGAAGGCAGTGTCGATGTCGAGACCCGCGACGGCAAGGTGATTATCCGGGTCAAGGAGAAGGGCTCGTTCACATCCGGCGCCGCCGAGCTGAATGCCGAGTTCGTGCCGATCATCTCCAAGATTCGCGACGTGCTGCTGGGAATCAAGGGCATGGTGGCGGTCGAAGGCCACACCGACAACATTCCGATCTCGACCGCCGAGTTTCAGTCCAACTGGGGGCTGTCGGCAGCCCGTGCACTGTCGGTGGCGCAGGAGCTGTTTGCCGATCCGCGGATCGATCAGTCCCGCTACGAGGTATCAGGTTACGCCGACTCCAAACCGCTGGTGCCGAACAACTCGGCCGAGAACCGTTCGATCAATCGCCGAGTCGAGATCGTGATCCAAAAGGGTAAGGACGAGGAGTTGTTCAATCGATTACCGGCCGGAACTGGCGGTATCGAGGTTGAAGGTTTGGATCTAAATCCTTCGGAAATTTTCTAACTAGAATCTGTTAACAGATTCTAAACTGTATCCAGATTAGCCACGTCGCCCGATCGGCGGCTTTGGAGTTCATCAATGCTTCGTGTCTTTGGTATCCACAACGGTCGACTGGCCGAGCAGAGGGCGCAGGGTGATGATGAACAGACACCTCGCCTGGGTGAAGGGGCTTGGATCGACGCCCACGAGCCCACTGACGAAGAGCGTGACCGGCTCGAAGCCTTCCTGCGAGCAGAGCTGCCCGAGTCCGATGATGTCGAAGAGATCGAGGCCTCGGCACGGTACTTTATCGATCACCTGGGTATCCATATCCACTCGCTGTTCCTGGCCCAGAGTGAAGGCCGGCATCAGACCGTCACCACCGCCTTCATTCTGCAACCGGACCGACTGATCTCGATCCGGGATGATGACCTGGCTGACTTCCGGCTGTTGCGACTGCGTACCCGAGCCGGTCAGATCGAAGTTAATACACCAGCCGAACTGCTGGTGTCGCTGTTCGATCAGAAGGTCGAGAACCTCGCTGACCAACTGGAAGATATCCATACCGATCTGGAGACCGTCAGTTACTCGGTGCTGGAAGAGGAGGACTCGGCCCTGGATGAGGCGATCGATCAACTGGCCAAGACCGAGGACAGCAACGGTAAGATCCGACTCTGTCTGATGGATACCAAGCGGGCGGTGGCCTATATGATGCGTCAGTTGCGCAACGCGCCGGATCTGCAGGAGCAGTGCCGTGAGATCATGCGCGATATCGATACGCTGATGTCCCACAACACCTTCCTGTTCGATAAGATCAACTTCCTGATGGACTCGACCCAGGGCTTCATCAACATCAAGCAGAATCAGATCATCAAGATCTTCTCGATCGCCGCGGTGGTGTTTCTGCCGCCGACCATGATCGCCAGTATCTACGGCATGAACTTCCAGTTTATGCCGGAGCTGGCTTGGGAGCTGGGCTATCCCTGGGCGTTGTTGTTGATGGTGCTGGCCGGTATCGCACCCTATCTCTACTTCAAGCGTAAAGGCTGGTTGTAACCCGCTCATTCCCAGAAAATCTTTGTTGCAACGGCGCCCGTGTGGCGCCGTTTGCGTTGTGGCGGGCGCGAGACTAAGCTGAATCGCCAACCCGATAGGATCAACACAGGGAATCGTCATGATTAAGGTTTTCGGCTACCCCAATACCCGTTCACTGCGTGTCACCTGGCTGCTGGAAGAGCTGGGGCTGGATTACGATTACCATCTGGTCGACCTGGCTAAGGCCGAGCACCATTCGGACCGGTACCGGGCAATCAACCCCAACGGTAAAGTGCCGGCGATAACCGACGGTGAGCTGGTGATGTTTGAGTCGGCAGCAATCGCCAGCTACCTGGCGGATAAGTACGGTGACAACCGGATGATCCCCGAAATCGGTACCCTTGAGCGAGGTCTCTACGAGCAGTGGAACCGCTTTGCCGTCTGCGAGCTGGAGCAGCCGCTGTGGACAATCGCCAAGAGCAAGTTTGCGTTGCCCAAGGAGCACCGGGTCGCACAGATTCAGCCGACCTGCGAGTGGGAGTTTCAGCGGGCGTTACAAGTCCTCAGTCAAGGCTTGGGCGAACAGGATTACCTGGTCGGCAACCGCTTTAGCGCCGCCGATATCCTGACGGCGCAGACCCTGCAGTGGGGGACCCTGTTCAAGCAGGCCATTGAGCAACCCAACCTGCAAGCCTATCGGGAGCGATTGCTGGCCCGACCGGCGGTTGCGCGGGCCAAACAGCGTGAAGCCGACGCCTTGGCGGATCAGCAGCAAACGTAAGTTTGATTTGATAACCCAAGGTTTGTTTCTAAGAATCAAAAATTAAATTTGATCTATCAGCTTTCCAGCATAAAGGTGACCGGACCATCGTTGAGCAGCGCCACCTTCATATCGGCGCCGAAGCGACCGGTTTCCACCTGCGGGTGGCACTGTCGGGCCTGTTCGACGAAATAGTCGTACAGCTCCTCGCCCAGTGCGGGCGGCGCGGCGCTGGAGAAGCTGGGGCGCAGGCCTTTGCGGGTGTCGGCGGCGAGGGTAAACTGCGAGATCACCAGCAGGCCGCCGCCAGTTTGGCTCAAGCTAAGATTCATCTTGTCATCCTCGTCGCCGAAGATGCGGTAGGCCAGCACCTTTTTCAGCAACTTGTCAGCGCTGGCGCGATCGTCGCCTTTCTGAACGCCCAGCAGCAGTAAAATACCGGGGCCGATCTGGCCGTTGATTTCATTATCGATGGTGACGGAGGCCTGGCTGACGCGTTGAATCAGGGCGAGCATGAAAATCCTTAGTCTGAGAAGAAATGGGTCGATTGAGCGGCTGAAGTGATTATGCCAGCCGCAGTGCAAACTGGTTGGTGGCCTTGATCAGGTTGTCGGTGATTCCGGGCTCAAGGGCCGAGTGACCGGCATCGCGGACGATATGCAGCTCGGCGGTGGGTAGTTTCTCATACAGGGCGTAGGCCTGGTTGATCGGACAGACCATATCGTAGCGTCCATGAATGATGATGGTGGGAATGTCCTTAATTCGAGCGGCGTGATCAAGAATCTGGTTCGGTTCGATAAAGGCGTTGTTGACGAAATAGTGCGCCTCGATCCGGGCCATCGCCAAGGCCACGTGGGGATCGCTGAAGTGGGTCACCAACGAATTGCTCGGATTCAGGGTCGAGCAGCGCGCCTCCCAGGTTGACCAGGCTTTGGCGGCTGCCATGCGGGCCAGCTCGTTATCCGACGTCAGGCGGCGGTAGTAGGCGGCGACGAAGTCCTGTTGTTCATCGACCGGAATCTGAGCGGCGTAGTCTTCCCAGAAGTCCGGAAAGATATGGTTGGCGCCGTGCTGATAAAACCAGCGGATATCCTGCTCACGGCACAGAAATACGCCGCGCAGAATCAAACCGTTGACCCGCTTGGGATGGGCCTGGGCATAGAGCAGACTCAGGGTTGCGCCCCAGGAACCGCCAAACAGCAGCCAGCTGTCGATATTCAGATGCTGGCGAATCGCTTCAATATCGCTGACCAGTAACTCGGTTTGATTTCGCCCCAGTTCGGCATGGGGTTTGGAGCGTCCGCAGCCGCGTTGGTCGAACAGGATGATGCGGTACTTCTCCGGATCGAAGAAGCGACGGTTGAAGGGGCTGGTTCCGCCACCGGGGCCGCCGTGGACAAAGAGCACCGGACGGCCGTTGGGGTTGCCGCTCTCTTCCAGATACAGACTATGCTGCTCGTCGACATCGAGCCATTGCTGCTTGTAGGACTGAATCTCCGGGAAGAGGCTGTGCATGACGTCGCTCCTGCTGGTCTATCTCATTGATAATAGCGGCTTTGAGCTGATTGGCACAGCGCGGGATCGAGATTCGATAGCAACCTGGGTAGGGCCCCTGTCTCGGCTAGGGGGCTGTGCGCGTCTGATCTGGAGGATCAGCTGTTGGGGCGAAGAGCGCTATTGGACTGGCTTAGCAGGGTCAGTTCATGACGGGCTCGCCCGATGCTGAGCGGTTTGATGGCCAGGCTATGGAAGAGCGGGTTGGGGTGGCAATCGCGCCATTGCCGAGCCTGATGCGGGTCCAGAAACAGATGCAGGCCCGATTCGATCATGGTGGCGCTATTGGTGGTGCACCACTCGATCACAAACAGCTGATCAACGCTGCCCTCGACAAGTTGCTCTATTAGCGCACTGTTTTGGTGCGAACTGAGTGGCTCGTCGCCGTTGATGGTGTAGCGGCGAAGCTCACTGTGCTGTAGTTGCTGGAGATGGAGAATATCTCCAGCGTCCTGCTGCAGTGTCAGAATCTGTTGCAGCAGCTGAGCGTAAACGCTCATTACTGCTTACCCGAATCCTGTTTCTGGGTCGTGTTGTCCTGCTCGGTGTCGCCGGAAGATTCAGCCTCGTCTTTCTCGGGCTCATCTTTGAAGGCCAGTGGAATCAGGCGCCCGATCACAAACCAACCCACCAAAAAGACAAACATTGGGGCGAGCACCATTATCGTTTCCATCATTTTACTCCCGTATAGCCTGACGGACCGATGCAGGCCCATGGCGATAGTTTAGTGGACACTTTAGTTGACCCATGGGGGCGTCGATGACTTTGTGACCCTCGAAACGCTCATTCTATCCCAGCTGGGCGACGATTGGGCTGGGTTAGATCAAGGCGGAGTCCAGATCGCTTGATCCGGACCGATTACTCAATTCAGGTCGCGAACCAGGCGGACGTAGTTGTTGATTCGAACGACATCGCCCTGGGGACCGTGACCGTTGGGGTAGTCGGCCGGGTTGCCGGCCTTGGGGTCACTGCGTTGGGCGCCGGCGCCGTGGACATCCATCAGGGTTGCCGACTGAGTGTGACTGCCGTTGCCGGATGGTCTCGGCCTCGGTGGTGGGGCCTGGCCAAAGCCCGGGTTGCTAACGCCGGGGCGACCAAAGCCGGGTCGGCCATGTTCCGGCCCTCCGTGATCGGGGCCTCGTCCTGCCCGCATCGGTGGCGGCCCGGGGCGACGGTCGGATTGCCCGCCCTCTTCAGCGCCGCGATTACCGCCCATCCAGCCCTGAGCTTGGCCAAAGGCCAGATAGACCGCGTTTTGGGCCTGACGGCTGGAGGGTCCGTCCAGGTGGGTGGTGCTGCTCCAGAAGAATGGATACTCGTTGCCGCTGAGTTGGCTAATCTGAAACTGAGGATCGATCGCCGGGCCGCGGGCTGCGGGGTTGCGGGCGGCCGGAGCGAAGCGGTAATCGACCAGGCTTTGCAGCTCCTTGGCGTTGGGTAGGCGCCAGTCGCTATAGCCCAGATATCGTTCGGCGTTGCGCTGCTCGACCCAGGCCAGCGCCTGCTGCCAGTTCATCCCCTGGTGGCTGTCGTCGCGGCTCCACATCAGTGCGGTGGCCTGATCGCTGATGGTGCCGTCACGGTTGTCACGAAACTGGTTGGTGCCGTAATCCGGATTACCGCGGACGTAACGCACATAGAGCTGCTTAACGCCCCGACGGGGGTCTTGTTTGGGATAACCCTTGATGCGGCCGTCGGCAAAATTAACCCCGAACACCGTGGCGGCACCGCCCATGGTCGTGCCGACATACTCGGTAGCGCTCCAGTCCTGGCTGTCGATTTCGCGCTCGCCGCGGGAGCGGTCGCCATAGTGAAACTCGAAGCTGTCGTCATCGATGAAGGGGGTAGAGCTGCCGTTGGGATTAAAGTGGCCGTTGAAGTCGATCAGCGAGTAGAGCTCCTTGATGGTCGGAACCCGCCAATCGTCGTGGCCCGCCAGTCGCAGTTCGGCGGCGCCACGCATGGCGTCGTCCCAGCTCATCTTGGTCCCCCGAGCCTGCATCCAGGTCAGTCCGGTCACCAGATCGGTGACGGTACCGTCTCCGTTGTCCCGGTATTGCGATTGATGACCGAGATGTTGGGCGTCCTGGCCGGAATAGTGCTGCCCCAATTTGGTGCAGTTGATCTGCCGACGGTCGCTGTAGCAGTGCTGCTGGCCGGTATCGACAATGGGATAGCTCGGAGCGGAGTCAGCCGCGACGGAAAGGGGGGCCAGTACGATCGATACTAGAGCCAAGGGGGCTCGCAGGTGTTGGGGCAGCATCACTTTCTCCTCGGACTGCTGTCAAAGGGGGGCGTCCTTCAGGTTGTTTGGATTAAACCCTATTTGTCGCAACGCTTCCCGGTCTTTTACCTTACTTTACCGTCGTAACCGCTTGAATCGAAACGCGCAAAAAAAAATCCCTGCCGGAGCAGGGATTTTTGTCGGTTATTGTCGTTGCGATCAGCCGCCGCGGGCGGCGCGCTTGCGTTCGTGCTCCTTCAGGAACTTCTTACGCAGACGGATATGGTGCGGTGTCACTTCGACCAGCTCGTCGTCTTCGATAAAGTCCAGCGCCTGCTCCAGGGTGAAGCGGACCGGTGGGGTCAGCTGGATGTTTTCATCGGAGCCGGAGGCGCGGATGTTGGTCAGCTGCTTGCCCTTGGTCGGGTTGACCGCCAGGTCGTTGGAGCGGCTGTGGATACCCAGGATCATGCCTTCGTAGACTTCGACGTTGGGGTCGATGGACAGACGGCCACGCTCCTGCAGGTTGAACAGGGCATAGCCCAGTGCTTTACCGCCCACCATGGAGACCAGCACGCCGTTGATCCGCGATACCACTTCACCCTCTTTGACCGGGCCGTAGTGATCGAAGATCGAGGTCATGATGCCGGTGCCGGAGGTCAGGGTCAGGAACAGGCTACGGAAGCCGATCAGACCGCGGGACGGAATCAGGAAGGTCAGGCGAACCCGACCCTTGCCGTCCACTTCCATGTTGGTCATGTCGCCCTTGCGCTTGCCCAGCTCTTCGATGATGGCGCCCTGATGCTCGTCCTGGACGTCGATCATTACCTCTTCGAACGGCTCGTGGATTTCACCGTCGACCTCTTTCTGCACCACTTCCGGGCGTGATACGCCAAGCTCAAAACCTTCGCGACGCATGGTTTCGATCAGTACCGACAGGTGCAGTTCGCCTCGACCGGAAACCTTGAATTTCTCCGGTGAGTCACCCTCTTCGACCCGCAGCGCTACGTTGTGAATCAGTTCACGATCCAGGCGCTCTTTGATGTTGCGGGAGGTGACAAACTTGCCGTCCAGACCGGCGAACGGGGAGTCGTTGACCTGGAAGGTCATCGATACGGTGGGCTCATCAACGCTCAATGCCGGCAGCGCTTCGACGTTGTCTGGGTCGCACAGGGTGTCGGAGATGTTGAGCTTGTCGATGCCGGTGACACAGACAATGTCACCCGCCTGGGCACTCGGTACGTCGACCCGCTCCAGGCCCATGTAACCCATGATCTTGAGAACCTTGCCGCTACGGACCTGACCGTCGATGTCGATCACCTTGACCTGGCCGTTGGCGCCGATGCTGCCGCGCTTGATGCGGCCGACACCGATAACGCCGAGATAGCTGTTGTAGTCCAGCGCCGAGATCTGCATCTGGAACGGCCCGTCGACATCAACCTTGGGAGATTCAACATGCTCAACAATGGCTTCGAACAGCGGCGTCATGTCGTCGGCCATGGCGTCGGGTTCCAGGCCGGCAATGCCGTTCAGGGCCGACGCGTAGACAACCGGGAAATCCAGCTGTTCGTCGGTGGCACCGAGGTTGTCGAACAGGTCGAATACCTGATCCATGACCCAGTCCGGACGGGAACCGGGGCGGTCGATCTTGTTGATAACCACGATCGGCTTCAAGCCCTGAGCAAACGCCTTCTGGGTAACGAAACGGGTCTGCGGCATCGGCCCGTCAACGGCATCGACCAGCAGCAGTACGCAGTCGACCATCGACAATACGCGCTCCACCTCACCACCGAAGTCGGCGTGTCCGGGGGTGTCGACGATATTGATGTGGTAATCGTTCCATTCGATGGCGGTATTTTTCGCCAGAATGGTAATGCCGCGCTCTTTTTCCTGGTCATTGGAGTCCATGATCCGCTCGGATCCTTCATCACGGCGGGCCAGGGTGCCTGACTGTGATAGCAGCTTATCGACCAGGGTGGTCTTGCCGTGGTCAACGTGAGCGATGATGGCGATATTTCGCAGCTTGCTGATATCGTTGATTTTTTCAGATGCGGACATGGTTAAAACTCAAACAGGGTGGGCTGGGGTGATCCAATAAAAAAAGTGCCCCCGGCTCGAACCGGGGGCAAAAGTTGGTCAGATTATACACCATTGTGGCTGTTTCATAGCAGCGTCGCATAAAAGGAAAGCCGTATTGGTGGTGGTGCGGTCGATGTGCGACTCGAATCAGCCCGGGTCGAGGCGGAATAGGTCGGATGCTGGCGCTGCTACGGGAAACTGGCCCCATCGTGGGGATGAGTTTGGTTGCATTGCCGAGGGGGAGAGTTATGCTATCGGTGGGCGCTTTGCACCAAAATGGTGATAGGGTGGTTAATATTGCACCACAATGGTGCGTTAATTGTTTTGATCTGGCGCCTTCAGTACCAAATTATCAGGTTTTTCAGGCTGTTACAGCGTTGGCATGGCTGTTGCTATGTCTTAGGCCGAGTAAACAAACCAGATTTTGCCGCAGGCGATACGGTTCGACTGTAAATATCAAAGTAGCACTGGAATAGTGCAGAGATTATTGGAGAAATCATATGTCAGAGAATACTCTGAAGCTGATCCAAGAGAGTGAAGCCCGCTGGGTTGACCTGCGTTTCACCGACACCAAAGGTAAAGAGCAGCACGTTACTATTCCTTCTAGCGAAGTTGACGAAGATTTCTTCGAAGAAGGCAAAATGTTCGATGGTTCTTCCATCGCTGGTTGGAAAGGCATCAACGAATCAGACATGATCATGCAGGCTGACGACGAAGCGTCTCGCCTGGATCCCTTCACCGAAGATGCTACCGTTATCGTTCGTTGTAACATCGTTGAGCCGACCACCGGTCAGGGTTACGACCGCGACCCGCGTTCCATCGCTGCTCGCGCCGAAGAGTACCTGAAGTCCACCGGTATCGGTGACAGTGCTCTGTTTGGTCCAGAGCCTGAGTTCTTCGTCTTTGACGACGTTAAGTGGCACGCTGACATCTCCGGTGCCGGCTACCAGATCTCTTCCGACGAAGCAGCCTGGTCTTCCAACGAAGTCTTCGAAGGCGGCAACATCGGTCACCGCCCGACTGTTAAAGGCGGTTACTTCCCGGTTCCTCCGGTTGACTCCCTGCACGACCTGCGTGCGGCTATGTGTGACGCCATGTCTGCCATGGGCCTGGAAATTGAAGTACACCACCACGAAGTTGGTACTGCCGGTCAGTGTGAGATCGGTGTTGGCGCCAACACCATGGTGAAGAAGGCTGACGAAGTTCAGATCCTGAAGTACTGTGTTCACAACGTTGCCCACGCTTACGGCAAGACGGCGACCTTCATGCCTAAGCCGCTGGTTGGTGACAACGGTTCCGGTATGCACGTTCACATGTCCATCTCCAAAGATGGCCAGAACCAGTTCTCCGGTGACCTGTACGGTGGCCTGAGCGAAACTGCGCTGTATGCTATCGGTGGTGTTATCAAGCACGCCAAAGCGATCAACGCTTTCGCCAACGCTTCCACCAACTCCTACAAGCGTCTGGTACCGGGCTTCGAAGCTCCGGTTATGCTGGCTTACTCTGCCCGTAACCGTTCCGCTTCCATCCGTATCCCGTACGTAACCAACCCGAAAGCACGTCGTGTTGAGTTCCGTTTCCCGGATCCGACTGCCAACCCGTACCTGTGCTTCGCGGCGCTGCAGATGGCTGCCCTGGACGGTATCAAGAACAAGATTCACCCGGGCGATGCGGCTGACAAGGACCTGTACGACCTGCCGGCTGAAGAAGCTGCCGAGATCCCGACCGTATGTTCAAGCCTCGAAGAGGCGCTGGACGCGCTGGATAAGGACCGTGAGTTCATGACCGCCGGCGGCGTTATGTCCGACGATGCGATCGATGCTTACATCGCGCTGAAGAACGAAGAGATCGAGCGTCTGAACATGACCACTCACCCGGTCGAGTTCGACATGTACTACAGCGTGTAAGTCATTACCCGCTAAATAAAAAACCGCCTTCGGGCGGTTTTTTTTTGGCTGTAAAAGTGCCTGCCGTTGTTATCCAGGCTTTGGCTTACGATGCCTCCTGATGGTGCGCTCAGGGGGGTAAAAAACTATTCGCACCAAATTGGTGCGCTGCTTTGCTTAGGGCTCTAAACTGTCGTTAGGAATCGGGTTAGAAAGCCCCGAATAACGGGCGATCGAGAAAGATAGGCAGGATTCACAAGCTGGTTTGGTTCTTGCAATAACTATCAGTAATAACCGCCTGGGTCGTCGGCATGGTCCGTCGAGCAGGCAATCGAAATCGGAGTGATCTGTGCAGAATCTGTATAAGCAGCTATTGGATAACCTCTCGGGTGCGGTGTTGATGCTCGACCGTGATCGCTGCCTGCAATACCTCAATCCGGCCGGTGAGATGCTGTTTGATGTCAGTGCCAGGCGGGTGCTGGGGGAAAGTGTCGTGACCCTGATTCGCGACCACTCCGAGTTCTACGACGTGCTCAGTGATGTCTACGAGAGCGGCCATTCCTTTACCCGTCGCGAGGCGCATCTGCTGCTGTTCCATGGCCGGGAGATTGCGGCGGATTACAGCGTTACCCCGCTGGTCGGCGAGCATAACGGCTCGCTGTTGGTCGAGATCCTGCCGCGGGATCGGTTGGTGCGCATCGGTCGCGAAGAGGAGTCCCGGGCGCAGCAGGAGGCGACCCGGGGGTTGATCCGTGGCCTGGCGCACGAGATCAAGAATCCGCTGGGCGGTATCCGTGGCGCCGCTCAACTGCTGGAGCGGGCGTTGCCGGACCGAAGCCTGGAGGATTACACCCAGGTGATCATCAGCGAGGCCGACCGGCTGCAGAACCTGGTCGACCGGATGCTGGGGCCGCGTAACCTGCTCGATAAACAATCGCTCAATATTCACCAGATTCTGGAACGGATTTTCAATCTGGTCACGGCCGAAACCGACGGCAGCGTCGAGCTGCTGCGCGATTACGATCCCAGTATTCCGAACCTGGAGGCCGACGAGGAACAGCTGATCCAGGCGGTGCTCAATGTGGTGCGTAACAGTGTGCAGGCACTGTTGGAATCGAATACCGAGTCGCCGCGGATTGTGCTGCGGACCCGGGCGATCCGCCAGTTCACCCTGGGCAATGAGCGCCACCGGTTGGTGTGTCAGCTGGTGATCAGCGACAACGGCCCCGGGGTGCCGGACAAGCTCAAAGAGACACTGTTCTTCCCGATGATCAGCGGTCGTGCCGAAGGCACCGGCCTGGGGCTGTCGATCGCCCAGTCGATCATCCATCAGCATCAGGGGCTGATCGAGTGTCAGAGTCAGCCGGGCCATACCGATTTTATTATTTATTTCCCGCTCGATAACGAGCGGGCGTAACAAAGGAGTACCGCCGATGACATCCGTCGCCAATGTCTGGATCGTCGATGATGACCGTTCGATCCGCTGGGTACTTGAAAAAGCACTGGAGCAGGACGGGCTGCAGAGCCGGGTGTTCGAATCCGGCGATGAGGCGCTGCAGGCGCTTAATAGCGAGCAGCCCGATGCGCTGATCAGTGACATCCGGATGCCGGGAATAAACGGCCTGGAGTTGCTGGAGACGATCCAGCAGGCCCATCCGGATCTGCCGGTAATCATCATGACGGCCCATTCGGACCTGGACAGCGCGGTGGCCTCCTATCAGGGCGGAGCATTCGAGTACCTGCCCAAACCCTTCGATGTCGACGATGCGGTGGCGCTGGTCAAGCGGGCCGTGATCCACGCCCAGGAGCAGCGTGCCAGTGCCGAAGAGGAAGCGGTCGAAGCCGCCACTGAAATCATCGGCGAAGCGCCGGCGATGCAGGAGGTATTCCGGGCCATCGGGCGGCTGTCTCAATCCAACATCACCGTGCTGATCAACGGCGAATCGGGTACCGGTAAAGAGTTGGTGGCCCACGCACTGCACAAGCACAGCCCCCGTAACCAGCAACCCTTTATTCCGCTCAATATGGCGGCGATTCCGCGGGATCTGATCGAGTCCGAGCTGTTTGGTCACGAGAAGGGTGCCTTCACCGGCGCCGGCAACCAGCGCAAGGGGCGCTTCGAGCAAGCCGACGGCGGCACCCTGTTTCTGGATGAGATCGGCGATATGCCGTCCGAAGCCCAGACCCGCCTGCTGCGGGTGCTGGCCGATGGTGAGTTCTACCGAGTTGGCGGCCATACCCCGGTCAAGGTCGATGTCCGAATCATTGCTGCGACCCACCAGGATCTGGAATCCCTGGTCAAGGATGGGCGCTTCCGGGAAGACCTGTTCCATCGTCTCAATGTCATCCGTATCCATATCCCCAAACTCAGTGATCGACGCGAAGATATCCCGCGACTGGCGCAGTTCTTCCTGGCCAAGGCGGCCGAAGAGCTGGCGGTGGAGCCGAAGGTGCTGACCGAAGAAGCCGAGCGTTTCCTGTGCACTATCAGCTGGCCCGGCAACGTGCGTCAGCTCGAAAATGCCTGTCGCTGGATCACCGTGATGGCCTCGGGCCGGGAAGTGCTGGTGGCCGACCTGCCGCCGGAGCTGCTCAGCGAGGAGCCGAGCCAGCAGCTGGTCGGTAGTTGGGAGCAGGGGCTGCGGCTATGGGCCGAACAGGCGCTGGCCCAGGGCCACAAAGACCTGCTCGGTGAGGCGGTGCCGACCTTCGAACGGATCATGATCGAAACCGCCCTCAAGCATACCGGCGGTCGCCGTCGCGATGCCTCGTTGCTGCTGGGCTGGGGGCGCAATACTTTGACCCGCAAGATCAAAGAGCTGGGGATGGATGACGATGGTGATTCGGACGAGGCCGTCTAGCGCGGGCTTTCTGATCTGAGCCGGGTATAATCCCGGCCATGCTAAATATTGTTCTGTACCAGCCGGAAATTCCCCCCAATACCGGCAATATCATCCGTCTGTGCGCCAACACCGGCTTCAAGCTGCATCTGATCGAGCCGTTGGGCTTTGATCTGGATATCAAGAAGGTGCGTCGCGCCGGGCTGGATTATCACGAGCTGGCCGAGGTTAAGCGCTATCCCGATCTGGACAGCTGTCTGAGCCAGTTTGACGGCAAGGTCTACGCGCTGACGACCAAAGGTTCGCGCAGCTATGCCGATGCCAGATTTGAAGCTGGCGATGTGCTGCTGTTCGGTCCGGAAACCCGGGGGTTGCCCGAGGAGGTGCGCAATGCATTGCCGCCGGAGCAGCGGCTGCGCTTGCCGATGCAGCCCGATAGTCGCAGCCTGAATCTGTCCAACACCGTCGCGGTGATGGTTTACGAGGCTTGGCGTCAGCTGGGGTTTGAAGGCGGCAGCTGAGGTCTGAATCGATCGTTTCCGGACATAAAAAAACCGTCGTGGGGTGACCCGCGACGGTTTTTTTTAGCGTGAGAAGCCTTAGTGAGTTTCGGCGCTCTGGGCTTCTGCCTGAGCCGCAGCTTCGGCGTGCTGCTGTACCTGCTGGGCAAACAGCGCTTCGAAGTTGACCGGCGCCAGCATCAGGGCCGGGAAGCTGCCCTTGTTGACCAGGGAGTCGATGGTCTCACGGGCGTACGGGAACAGGATGGTCGGGCAGTAGGCGCCCAGGGTGTGCTGCAGTTGGGCTTCTTCCAGGCCGCTGATGCCGAACAGACCGGCCTGCTGGATCTCGACCAGGAAGGCGTTGTCATCGTCGCACTTGACGGTGACGGTGACGGTCAGGACTACTTCGTACAGCTCCTCGTTCAGGGCGCGGGTACGGGTGTTCAGCTGCAGATCTACTTTGGGCTGCCACTGTTGGGTGAATACCTGGGGCGCTCCCGGGGTCTCGAAAGAGGCATCTTTGAGGTAGATGCGCTGGATGTTGAAGGTCGGTTGGGCGGCTTGTTCGGCCTGGCCGTTCTCCGGGGTGGTGTTCTCTTCGGACATGGTTGTTCCTTCGGCTTGTTCGTAATTCTTAGGTTGGTTTAGGCGTTCAGTAGCGGATCAAGCCGCCCCTGACGCTCCAGTGCAAACAGTTCGTCGCAGCCGCCGACATGGGTATCGCCGATAAAGATCTGCGGTACCGTCCGCCCGCCGTTGCTGCGTGCCATCATCTCGACACGCTTTTTCGGCTGTTGGTCCACTCGGATCTCATCGAATTCGGCGCCCTTCTGCTCCAGCAGCATTTTGGCTCGGATGCAGTAGGGGCAATAGGCGGTGCTGTAGACGGTGATGTTGGGCATGGTTGCTTTCTCGCCGGTCACTTGTGCGCGTTATTTTTTAACAACGGGCAGGTTCTGGCCTTTCCATTCGGTAATACCACCGGACAGGCGAGTGACGTTCTCAAACTTCTCGTTGTTGAGCAGCTTGACCGCCGCGGAGGCGGTTTGGCCCAGGTTGCAGACGATGATGATCGGCTTGTTACGGAATTTCTCCAGTTCGCCGACGCGGCGTTGCAAGTCTGCCAGCGGGATGTTGACCGAGTCGGTGATATGACCGGACTTGAAGTCTTTCTTGGCTCGGATATCAACGACGGCAGCGTCTTCTTTGTTGATCAGCTTAACCGCCGCATGGGTCGACAGCGCGGTGCCACCTTTGCGCGATTCGGTAAACAGCAGCAGACCAAGGGTGGCAATCAGGGCCGCGAACAGTTCCCAGTGATTGGTGGCGAATTCGATCATTTGATCCATGGGTACAGGGTTCCAAAGCTATAAAAACAAAGCGCACAAGTATACCCGGATGCTGCGGCTGAAACCATGCTATGGCGGCTATGTTGTGGTTGAGTTATGAGCGCCTTTAGGAGATTTTTGAATGATCTTTTTTATTTATTGTTAATGTTTTGTTAAATAATGATGATCAAAATTCATTTGTGATGTTTCTAAAATAGATTTATATTCACTAAACACTGAAATGATCACTACATAACAACTTATAACTATGCAAGAACGCGAATTAAAGCTGCTCTACAATGCCGGTTTTTTCGAGCTGTGCCGAGCGGTTCCGGTGTCGATGGCCAAGGGCTGGACACTGAAATTTCGGACCAAGGACAATCGCGAAGAGACCCTGATGCTGCAGCGGGGGCAGCGTGAGCGTGAGTTCAAGAGCTTGGATGGTGCGGTATCGGTTGCGCGCAAGATCGGCTTTGACTGGGTTCGGGTCGAGATCGGCGAGATTCAGTGGGATGAGCAGGTCGGTTAAGCGGCGGCTCGCTGCGCTCTGGCTGGGGCTATTGCTGATCGTTGCCGGGGTCGGTCCGGCGAGCGCGGCTTCGCAGACGGAGGATTCTCGTCTGCAATCACTGGTTGTTCAGCTGCAGCAGGGGCAGGTGTCGGATTGGGCGATGCATTTGAAGGGGATGCATAGCGCCGATGGCCTGTTCCTGCTCGGCTGGCTCCTCGAAGGGGGCGTTTACGGGGTAGAGCGGAACCCGGACTATGGCCATCAATTGATCCAGCAGGCGGCCGAGATGGGGCATCTGGGTGCGATCGATTATTGCTGGCAGCGCTGCCTGGAACTGACCCCGTCGATCCGTCAGCATCTGCAGCAAGCCGCGATGCGAGATCAGGCGTACGGGCTCTATCTTCAATCCCAGCTTGGCGCCACACCGGCGTTGCCCAGTCCGGACCGAATGTTGCTGGAGGCCGCTCGTCAGGGGCATCCCGATGCGCTGGGAACCCTGTATGTGGATCACTTCGTCAATTGGTCGCGCCAGCGGCGCAGTTTGGGCGAGGCCGAGACCAAACTGAAGCGCTGTGTCGATGAGGGGATCTCGATCTGTTATTACCTGCTCGGTGCCCTGTTCGAGCGTCACGGCGATCACCAGCAGGCGTTGCTCTATTTTCAGATTCTGCAATTGGTCGATCGAACGTTGTTTGACAGCTATGTCGCCGAACCCCATATGCAGCAGTTGCTGACCCGGGTTCCGGTGCCGGCGCGGGGGTTGCTGCGCAACCGGGCCGCGACTCAAATAGCGTTGCGGCCCGCTACCGGCAATGATCGGATCGACCGCTTTGGTCAGTGTGCCGATCAGGCCGGCTATGACTGTGTGGCTCGGGTATCCCTGGCCGATGATCAGTGCATGTTGAGCTACTTTGAACACTCCCATCTAAGCGAGCTTCGAGACAGCCCCGGTTACCGCCGTTGCCTGGAACAGTTGGCGCTGCGCTGATCCGGTTTTGGTCAGTAGCCCTTGCGTGGGTTGTCTGGTGCTCAGCGTCTGCGCAGAGTAAAATTACCCGCCATTTTCAGCCTCGCAGGAATTATCCCGCCATGACTCAGCCAAAAGCCGCCACTGCTCTGATCATCCTTGATGGTTGGGGTGTCAGCGACAATCCCGAAAATAATGCGATTTTTGCCGCCAATACCCCGACCTGGGACCGGATCTGGGCTGAGAATCCACGTTCGATGGTGGCGACTTCCGGGATGGCGGTTGGCTTGCCGGAGGGTCAGATGGGCAACTCCGAAGTGGGCCATATGAATATCGGTGCCGGTCGGATCGTGTACCAGAACTTCACCCGGATCACCAAGGCGATCGACGACGGCACGCTGTTTGATAACGCGGCGCTGGTGCAGGCAATGGACAAGGCGATTGCCGCCGGCCGAGCGGTGCATGTGTTGGGTTTGCTGTCACCGGGCGGGGTCCACTCCCACGAGCAGCACCTGCAGGCGCTGTGCGAGATGGCGGCCAAGCGTGGCGCCAAGCAGATCTTTGTTCACGGTTTCCTGGATGGCCGCGATATGCCGCCGCGCAGTGCCCAGCCGTCAATCGAAGCGATGCAGGCCAAGCTGGAATCGCTGGGTGTCGGCGCGATCGCCTCGCTGACCGGTCGTTACTACGCCATGGATCGAGACAACCGTTGGGAGCGGGTACAAACCGCCTACGACGCCATGACCCAGGGGCAGGCACCGTTCACTAACAGCGATCCGGTCCAGGCGCTGCTGGATGCCTATGCCCGTGACGAGAACGACGAGTTTGTCCAGGCGACGTTGATTACCGATGCCGACGGCCAGCCCCAGGGCGTGATTGCTGACGGTGACGCGGTGATCTGCGCTAACTTCCGCCCCGATCGGGCGCGCGAGATTACCCGCGCCTTTGTCGAAGCCGATTTTGACGGTTTTGAGCGTGGCGCTCACCCGGCGCTGGCCGACTATGTGATGCTGACCGAGTACGCCGCCGACATCGATGCGCCCTGCGCGTTCCCGCCGGAGAGCATCAGCAACGGCCTGGGCGAGCACATGGCGCAGTTGGGCAAAACCCAGCTGCGGATCGCCGAGACCGAAAAATATGCCCACGTGACCTTCTTCTTCAACGGTGGTCGCGAGCAGCCCTACGAGGGCGAAGAGCGGATTCTGGTGCCGTCGCCGGACGTGGCGACTTACGATCTGAAACCGGAGATGAGCGCCCCGGAAGTCACCGAAAAACTGGTTGGCGCAATCGAATCGGGCCAGTTTGACCTGGTGGTCTGTAACTTCGCCAATCCGGATATGGTCGGCCATACCGGTGATTTCGATGCCGCGGTGAAAGCGGTCGAGGCGGTGGATCAGTGCCTGGGCCAGGTGCTGACGGCGTTGGATACGATCGGCGGACAGGCGCTGATCAGTGCCGATCACGGTAACGTCGAGCTGATGGCCGATCCGAGTACCGGTCAGGCCCATACCGCCCATACGCTGTGGCCGGTGGGCCTGGTCTATAACGGTCCGCAGCCGATCAAACTGGAGGACGGCTGCCTGGCCGATCTGGCGCCGACCCTGCTGGCGCTGATGGATCTGCCGGTTCCGGCCGAGATGAGCGGCCGTTCGTTGCTGGCCGAGTGAGCCGAGCGCCGGTATTGAACCCCCGTGTTGTGGCGGCGCTGGCCGCCACGCTGCTGCTATTGTGGCAACCGTTGCTGCCGGCGGCGGACAAGCAGCAGACCCAGCAGCAGATCAATAAGCTGCAGGCCGATATCCGGGCGTTGGAGAAGCGCCTGCGTTCCGCCAAGGGTGAGCAGCAACAGTTGAACGACGCGCTGCGCAAAGCAGAAAAAGAGGGCGGGCGGTTGAGCCGTCTGGTGAAGCAGAACCGGCACCAGATCGAGCAGCATAAGCAGCAGCTGGGTGAGCTCCAGCGCCAACAGCAGCAGCTCCAATCCGAGCGCGATCAGCAACTCCAAGCCCTGTCCGATGAGATCGCAGCGGCCTACCGCACCGGTCGGCAGGATCGTCTGCGGTTGCTATTAAATCAGCAGCAACCCGAACGGATCACCCGCTTGCTGCGTTATCACCAGTACTATTCCGAACATCGCACCGAAGCTGTGAACCAGCTGGATCAGACATTGAATGAGCTGACCCGGGTGGAGCAGCAGCTGGGCAAGCGTCAGCAGGCGTTGCAGGCGGAGCAGAAACAGTTGGCCGCCAGTTCCAACAAGCTGACCCAGAGTCGCCAGGCACGCCAGCAGGCCCTGACTTCGTTAACAAAAAAGATCAGCGGCCAGACCCAATCGCTGAAACGTTTGAAAACCGATCAGCAGCGATTGAAACAGGTGCTGAAGGAACTCCAGCAAACCCTGGCACTCAATGAATTAAAGGTGTCGACCCAGGCTTTTGCTAAGCTCAAGGGCAAGCTGCCCTGGCCGACTAATCGGAAAAGGGTGCTTCGGGCCTACGGTAGCCGAAATTCCCAGGGCGTTCGTCGCGACGGTATTCTGGTCGGTGCGCGGACCGGCGATTCGGTCAAGGCGATTCACCATGGCCGGGTGGTATTCTCCGACTGGCTGCGAGGTTACGGTCTGTTGCTGATCCTTGATCATGGCGATGATTATATGAGCCTCTATGCTCATAATCAGAGCCTTGTGCGAGAGGTCGGAGATTGGATCGCCAGCGGTGAGCAGGTTGCCACCGTGGGCGATAGTGGAGGCCAGGGCAGTGCCGGGCTTTATTTTGCGATTCGTCATCAGGGTAATCCGGTCGATCCGATCCTGTGGTTGAAACGACGTTGACCCATAGCCGGGGCGAAGGGTTGCCCCTGAAAAGGACTGGTATGAAGAAAACAGCCAAACAACTGACAGCAATTCTGGTTTTGGGTTTAGGCCTGGGCTGTGGCGTGGCAGTGGCCGAAGAGCAGAGCGAGCCGAAACCGCCATTACCGCTTGAGGAGTTGCGCACCTTTGCCGAGGTGTTCGAGCGGATCAAGGGGGCCTACGTCGAACCGGTCACCGATGAGGAGCTGTTGGAGAACGCGATCAAGGGGATGTTGAGCGGACTGGACCCGCACTCCGCCTACCTGGATCCGCGGGCGTTCGACAGTCTGCAGGTCAATACCAGTGGTGAGTTCGGCGGCCTCGGGATTGAAGTCGGCATGGAAGATGGCGCGATCCGGGTGGTGGCGCCGATCGATGACACACCGGCTCAGCGGGCCGGAGTGCAGCCCGGTGACCGGATCGTCAAGCTGGACAATAAGCCGGTTCGGGGGTTGGACCTGATGCAGGCGGTCAACCTGATGCGCGGTAAGCCCGGCACCAAAATCGAGTTGACCATCATGCGCGATAACCAGCCGCAGCCGCTGGTGCTGACTCTGACCCGGGCGGTGATTAAGGTCACCAGCGTCAAGCAGCGGATGTTGGATGATAATTTCGGCTATCTGCGGGTATCCCAGTTCCAAGTCCATACCGGTGAAGATCTGGTCAAGGCGATCGAGAAACTGAAGCAGCAGGGACAGTTGCGTGGCTTGATTCTGGATCTGCGCAACAACCCGGGCGGGGTGTTGCAGGCGGCGGTTGAAGTCAGTGACGCGTTCCTCGAAGAGGGACTGGTGGTTTATACCAAGGGCCGGATTCAGCAGAGCGATCTGAGTTACAGCGCCACGCCGCAGAATCCCAGTGGTGAGCTACCGCTGGTGGTATTGATCAACAGCGGTTCGGCCTCGGCTTCGGAAATCGTGGCTGGCGCACTGCAGGATCATGGTCGCGCGGTCATCATGGGAACTCCCAGTTTCGGTAAAGGGTCGGTGCAGACGGTATTGCCGTTGGCCAACGAGCGGGCCTTGAAACTGACCACCGCCCGTTACTTCACGCCCAACGGACGCTCGATCCAGGCCGAAGGTATCGTGCCGGATATCGAAGTCGAACAGGCGACCCTGACCCGGCTTGATACCCGACAACGGGTTAAGGAATCGGATCTGGTGGGTCATCTGGACAATGGCAACGGCAGCGATGCCGCCCAGGGCAGCGACAACGGCCGCAGCGAGTCCGATGCCAAACTGCTGGAGAACGACTACCAACTGAATGAAGCGCTGAATCTGCTGAAAGCGCTGTCGATCGTGGCGGTCAAAGCCTCCTGATGCGTCGCGGTTTGCGGGCTTTGGCCGCGGGCATCGCGGCTGCGCTGGCGCTGCTGTTGACAGTGGCGCCGGCCAGTGGGGCAAACCGAGCATCGACATCCGAGCCGCACCCGGCCGAGGTCAGTGATTCGGTGAGTCAGCCGGCGCTGGTGATTATTATCGACGATGTCGGCGATAACTATGCCCGTGGTCGGGCGGCAGTCGAGTTGCCCGGCCCCGTTACTTATGCGTTCCTGCCCCATAGTCCATTCGGACCGAAGCTGGCCCGCAAGGCCTTCGCCGATGGCAAGGATGTGATCCTTCATGCACCGATGCAGAACACCCGAGATCGCCCGCTCGGACCGGGGGCTTTGACGGCGGATCTGGGGAAACAGCAATTTCGTCAGGTGTTGCAGGGGGATCTGGACGTGATCCCCCATGTGCAAGGGCTGAACAACCATATGGGCAGTCTGTTGACCACGTTGCAGCCGCAGATGGAGTGGGTGATGGAGCTGGCGCGTGAGCGAGGACTGTTCTTTATCGACAGTCGTACCTCGGCGTCGAGCATTGCCTGGGAAACGGCCCGTCGCTATGGAATCCCCAATCTGAAGCGGGATGTCTTTCTCGACCATGAGCGCACCACCGAGTTTGTTCATCGCCAGTTTATGAAGGCGCTGGCGATCGCCCGTCGCCATGGTAGTGCGGTGGTGATCGGACACCCTTATCCGGTGACGGTGGACTATCTGAGGCTGGCGTTGCCGCTGCTGGACGAGCAGGGGATCCGGCTGTTAACCGCCTCGGCTCTGATCATGGAGCAGCAGGAGCGGTTGCGACTGGTGAGTCGCCCTACCTCCCCCTGAGATCGCCCCAGGGATTAATCGATTGGCAGGCGCCGAATGCGACCTTGTTGATCAAGCGCGACCTGCACGGTCTCGGCTTCGGTGATCTTGCGTAACCCTTTGCCATCATGGCAGCGGCCCCAGACCTCGACTTTAATCCGCATCGAGGAGTGCCCGGTTTCTATCACCTGAGTATGGAAACTGAGCAGGGTGCCGACCAGAACCGGGGACATAAAATCGATCGCACCGATAGAAACCGTCGAGACCCGGCCGCTGGCGACCTGGGCTGCACGGGTCTCCGCCGCTGTCACGATCTGGGCCGAGAGCCAACCGCCGTAGATATCACCAAAAATATTGCGACCCTCTTGCGAGGCCGGTAATTGCAGGGTCAGTTCGCCATCGGGGGCGGGCAGATTATCTAGTTCGGACATTATTATTCTTCGGATTTGGGGGCTGAAAAACCGCTGCGATCATAGCACCCACTGGCGGTTATGTAATCAATTGGTCGACACAGGATTTTTTTCGACGTTCATATAAGTGTCACAAAACGCCCCTATAGTGGCCTGCAGTCACTTAATGACACTGTTAGTCGAATGAGAATTACTCAGGAGCAATCAATGAGCGTTAAAAAACTGCTGGCCGCTGTAACTCTGGCCGCTACCGGTATCAGTGCCGGTGCCCAAGCATCTGACCTGCTTGATCCGAAACTGCCGATGTACAACAAGACCAGCGGTGTCTCTGGCAACCTGTCCAGCGTCGGTTCCGACACTCTGGCCAACCTGATGACTCTGTGGGCTGAAGACTTCAAGCGTCACTACCCCAACGTCAACATCCAGATCCAGGCTGCTGGTTCTTCCACTGCGCCGCCCGCGCTGACCGAAGGCACTTCTAACCTGGGCCCGATGAGCCGCAAGATGAAGGATAAGGAGCTGGAAGCTTTCGAGAAGAAGCACGGTTACAAGCCGACTGCTATTCCGGTTGCTATCGACGCCCTGGCGGTATTCGTACACAAAGACAACCCGATCAAGGGCATGAGCATCGCCGACGTTGACGCGGTATTCTCCAGCACTCGTAAGTGTGGCGCTGCTGCCGACGTTAAGACCTGGGGTGACCTGGGCGTGACCGGTAACCTGGGTAAGCAGACCGTACAGCTGTACGGCCGCAACTCAGTCTCCGGTACCTACGGCTACTTCAAGAAGAAGGCGCTGTGTAAGGGCGACTTCAAGAGCAGCGTAAACGAGCAGCCGGGTTCTGCTTCTGTTGTTCAGTCTGTTTCTACCTCGCTGAACGGCATCGGCTACTCCGGTATCGGCTACAAGACCTCTTCTGTTCGCGCACTGCCGCTGAGCAAGAAGGGCGACAACTACATCTCCGCGACTCCGGATATGGCAGTGAGCGGCAAGTACCCGCTGTCTCGCTTCCTGTACGTTTACGTCAACAAAGCGCCGAACAAGCCGCTGTCTCCGCTGGATCGCGAATTCATCAAGATGGTGATGTCCAAAGCCGGTCAGGAGATCGTTGTTAAGGACGGTTACATTCCGCTGCCGAGCAAGGTTGTCGAAAAGACCCTGGCCAGCATCGGCGTCGACATGGCGATGGCTGCCAAGTAAGTCGAATCCAAGCTTGAGGCATCGGCAACGGTGCCTCGATATTCAGGGACGAACCCCAGGGAAGCAGGATGCTTCCCTTTTTTTATGGTTGAGGCTGCGGTTCGGCTTGCGCCCTGACCGCTTGATCAGTGCTCCGCTAAGCCTCAACAGCAGGGGATTCTTAATTGCTCTGTCGGGCTATCGAGGCCAGATCGACGATCTAATGACTTAGATCAACAAGCACGAAATGCCCCTGACCGACAGAAAATCCGTTCTATCCGATAACCCGGCCATCTTAACGGTCGCCTTCACCGCTAATCGTAGCGCGTCTTTTGTATCTGCCGGGGTTATTGAAATTCAAGTAAATACACCGGCTTAGGCAGAGTCCTACGGTTAAATGGTGCCTGTTTGCAGTGAAGCCAATGATTCTCTTGCCGGTCTGCTAGGGGTATTGGCAAAGCCGTATTGTTGAGGAAATTCGAATCGACTGATTAGATTTTCTAATTATTAATGCAGATGGGATATGGTTTAATCCCTCAAATAAATTGTTGTTATTGAAGGATTAATTGACAAATGTCATTAATGATTTTTGTCAATTGACGGGGTGATGGTTATCCCCGTCTTTCGGGAGCAGAGACTGAGGGATTAATTGTGACTGTCGCCCTGCCATTGGATTTGGATCGTTCGTCATCAATGACCAGTGCCGAAGCCGAGTGTTTGAACCGGGTTCAAGCCGCCTTCGAGGTTATGGCCTGTGACTCGTTGATCTATCGTGGCGATCAACCCCGTCTTTTGCTGCAACACCTTGGACGTCAGGTGGCAGCCCAGCCTAAGTCATTGGCGCTGCATGTGCGTCGTATCTTCCTGGCGATTCAGTTGGCCGATGGGCAGGAACTGTTCGCTGCCCTGGCTGATTTATGCTGGGTGCTGGAAAGTCGCGGACAGTTGCTGCTCGAGCGTTTAGTGCAGCTGGGTAGCTCTCTGCTCAGCGGAGAGCAGCAACAAGTATTAAGCCGCTATCTTGAGAGTCCTGATCCGGATTGCTTCAAGCAACTGGTGCCCCGGCGCTCGGTGCTGATGAACGGCAGCTTCAGTCTGCAGTTGTAACCGTATCGACCAGAGATTCATATAGACAGGATGTCCGATGAAAATGTTGTACGCTTCCGCCACTGTAGGTAACACACTAAAGCGTATCTCGCTGCTTGGGTTTGATGGCGCCACCGAGGCGTTGATCAAGCTCTGCATCGAACGGCAGTCGGAGATGATGCTGGCAGCGCCGGAACAGGCAGACCTGTTGGTGATCAATGGTGATCAGAGCGAATCGCCCGAGCAATTACAACAGCGCTACCTGAAACAGTATTCCCAACCCGGTGTGCTGATCAGCCGACGGTCGATGGAATGGCCCGGTTATATCCGTCTTGAAAAACCCTTTTCCAGCGATCAGTTCGTCGACGCCCTGTTGAAGGCGGCCCGGCTGGCGACAAAGCCGAAGGCCGTTGCGCAACCCGATCTTGAACCTGCACCCGGTGGCGGTCACGGCGGGGCAGATCGGCGAAGTGAAGCTTATCAGGCCTATTGCAGCCGAATCGCGGCCAGCCAGAGTGCACTGCAGCAGCTGCAGCAATCCAAAAAACAGCAGAGTCAGCAGGCCTCTTTGTTGAAGGTGCGCTTGCAGCAGGGGCTTGAGGCCAGCCGGCGGGCAGCGGAAGATGCGGTTCAGCAGCTGCAGCAACAAGCTGAGGCTGAGGTTGGGGTGGCGCCCGCGGCTGATGTGACGGAAGCCAAGTCCAAACCGGTATCGCGATCGGATAAGACCACAGCACCGAGCGCCAACAAGGCTGTGGCTAAAAAAGCGGCGCCGATGGCGGCTAAACCTGTGAGCCAAAAGTCCGAGGCTCATCCGATCCCCACCGATTTTATACGACCGGCTGTCGGCGGAAACTACCTGGAACTTGATCTGCCGATAGTCGATCCGAAACCTTTGCCCGAACCACCGGTGCCTGCCTCCGCACCGGTGTTGCCGACTGCTGTCGCCAAAGACATTGCCGCTGAGCCGACGCTCCCTGTCCAGGATCCGATGGACAGAGCAATGATTGATCGTTGCTGCGGTCATAGTCCGGATCTGAATCTGCGCAATCCGAACAGCCGGCGGCGGGCTTTTTTCAATACCGAAGGCAGCTTCATGACCTGGCTGCCAAAGGCGGTGAACAAGGCCCGGCTGAATCAGATGCCGGTGCAGATTTCCGGCCTGCCGAGTCCGTTGATCTATCTTCCGGAGCAGGACTGCTTCTGGGGCGATTTTGATCAGGAACTGTTGCTGCAGTACTGCCTCAGTAAGTTTTCGATCGGTGAGTTGCAACTGCGTAGCCGGCCCGATCTGGTCGCCATTGAGCCGCAGGGAAAGCTGGCCGAGCCTCTCAAGGAGTCGCGTCAGGCGCTGATCTGGAAGGTGGCGCTCTGGACTACCCGTGGCCGATTAACCGAGCAACTGGAGCCGGAAACCATCTATACCCTCAATTTCAAACCCGATTTCACGCAGTTGTTGATGATCCCTGGCGCGGAACATATCACCGAGCTCTGGCATCAGCAGAGTCTGTCGGCCACTGATTTGATCCACCGGTTGAAACTGCATCAGCGGTTTGTGTTCGCCTATATGTCGGCGGCCAATGCGCTGGGCTGGTTGCAGCGTTAACCCGGCTGCTATCGAGTGATGTCCTAACCAAATTCAGGAGGAATGTTCTGGTGCTGGATGAGTCTTATCGGAATCAATACGTCCAGGTGACCCCGGCCGGGGCCTACTATGCCACACTCAACTCTGCGGCCGACGATGCCCGCACCCTGTTGTTGCAGCTGCTCAGCGCGGATATCGCGCTGCCCTACAGCAATGCATTGATTACCGGTATCACCGGACTCAGTCCGGAGCCGGCTGCTGAGCTGTTTGATCGGCTTTACCGCAAAGGATTCTTCGAACTGTTCAAGCAGCCGACCGCCATTGTCGACGAAGGGCTGGAGAAGATGCTGCCCGAACTGTTGCCGGCACTGTCCAGTACCGGTCGGGCGGTACTGGCCGACGACCAGGGCTTTTGTCTGGGTTGTGCCGGTTTTGAAGAACCCCATGCTGAAGCATTGTCGGCGCTGACTGCGGATCTGATCATGCTGTACGAGCGTCACCATCAGCTGCTGGACCAGCAGTTGGGGGTCGACGGCGAATCCTGGGGGCTGCTGGATCCGCTGGGTCAGAGTCAGCTGGGATTCTGGATCGTTCATATCGGCAGCAAGAAGTTTGCCCTGATCATCGATCAGACGCCGCAGTTGAACCAGGCGGCGATGGTTGAGCTGTTAAGTGCACTGGCTCGACGCTATATCGGTTTTTAATTCTTTTATTAACTTTTGCAAGCCTCCAGACAATAGACGGTCTGGAAGAATACCTGAGGGTGGGGATCAAACTGTTTCCCATCCATCGTGTAGACAAGGAGAACGTTATGCGCTCGGAAATGTTGACTTCAATTTTAAGCGATCTGAACGGCACCTCGGCCGATATCGAAGCCTCTGCGGTGATCTCGACCGATGGTCTGATGATCGCGGCGCTGTTGCCCTCCGGGATGGATGAAGACCGGGTCGGTGCGATGAGTGCGGCGATGCTGTCGCTGGGTGAGCGGACTGCCAAAGAGCTGGCCCGGGGAGAGCTGGAACAGGTGCTGGTCAAGGGGGACCAGGGCTACATCCTGATGACCCATGCCAACGAAGAGTCGGTTCTGACCGTGGTGGCTAAGCCTAACGCTCGATTGGGATTGATTTTCCTCGACGTTAAGCGTGCTGCCGAGGCGATCGGTCCGATCCTGTAAGCGGCCGACCCGCTAGGTAGAACCCGTTCACTAAGCAAGGCGAGCAATATGGAAGATCAAAATAACGACGAAGGTCGTATCGTTACGATCACCTATTACGGCGGGGCCACCCGCGAGGCGTTGATCGTCGACCGTGAGGTCCCTTATCCGGACGGTAAGCTGATTGTTTCCAGAACCGATCCGAAAGGCATCATTACCCATGTTAACCAGGCCTTTGTTGATATGTCCGGTTACAGCCGCGAAGAGCTGCTTGGGGCCAACCACAATATCTTGC
This sequence comes from Motiliproteus sp., assembly GCF_965230735.1. GTDB lineage: Bacteria > Pseudomonadota > Gammaproteobacteria > Pseudomonadales > Balneatricaceae > Motiliproteus. The sequence continues at coordinate 427,544 of NZ_OZ246016.1, read as the reverse complement.
GTCATCCGGATATGCCGGCAGTGGCGTTTGCCGGGCTGTGGGAAACGTTGGAAACCGGTACCAAGTGGCACGGATACGTCAAAAACCTGCGTAAAGACGGAGCTTTCTACTGGGTCAAAGCGACGGTCATTCCCAATATCCGTGATGGTGAGGTGGTGGGTTACACCTCGGTCCGTCGTAAGCCGTCGCGTTCCAAAATCCGTGAGAGCGAAGAGCTCTACGCGACGTTGAAGTAAGGAGAACCGCTATGACATTTAATCTGACGGTCAGTCCTGACTTTGCGCCGGACCACATTGCTGGCTGGTATTTTTTCAACACTTGGTTGCAGCGCCAGCTTGGTAATGCGGTGCATCTGGAACTGTACGACAGCTTCGAGCAACAGCGTCAGGATCTGCGAGCTGATAAGCTCGATCTGATCTATGCCAATCCCTACGATGCGTCGATGCTGGTTCGGGAGCTGGGTTTTGAGGCCATTGCTCGGCCGCTGGCGCAACCGGATGAAACCATTATTGCCTGTCGTGAAGATGCAGACTTTGAGAGCGTCGAAGATCTGCAGCCGGGAACCCGGGTGGCGACCACCAGTGATCCCGATGTGCACACCATGGGAATGATCATGCTGGAGCCGGCCGATCTGGATTCCTCCAACATCAGTATCGCCCAGCGTAGTAACTATGTGCTGGTGGCCAAAAGCCTGCTTAAGCGCGAGGCCGATATCGGCTTCTTTCTGAAGGCGGGCTATCAGGACCTGTCAGCGTTGATCCAAAACCAGATGAAGGTGCTGGTTACCAGCCAGATCAGTGTGGTTCACCACACCCTGCTGGTAGGGCCGCGCATGCGCGAGCAGATTCCACTGTTGCAGGAGCGGCTGCTGGCGATGCACGAAGACGACAAGGGTCGTTCGGTGCTGGAGAGTCTGGGCATTGAACAGTGGGAGAGCATGGACCGGGAACGGACCGAATTCATGATCGACCTGATCGATACCCTGATTCCTTAAATCGGCTGCACTACCACGGGGAGGCGCCAGCTTCCCCGTTCTTTCTTTTACTTTATTTCTTCTTTACCTCCTTACCCTTTCTTTATCTTCACTCCCAATCAGCCGCTGATCATCTGTCTTTTCAAGACGTTGACGTCATTTCGTCGTGACGGCCACATCGTATTGTCATATTGCCTCCCCACAATGCCCCCAAGCAGCGCTTAAACCAATACGGTTTTATGTCGCTTTTATTACAGCCTGTAACAATTCTGTCATACCCCGGGGATACCCTACCGGCATGAAAAATACAGCCCCTCTCTCAGCCCCTGATCTGGACTTCGAAACACCGGCGGCCAAGCGCTTGCGCCGGTATCGTCGTTTCAAGGATCGTCTGGCGTCGGCCGTGGTCGGCGTTGGTGGTATCAGCGTTATCGTTGCGATTATGCTGATTTTTATCTACCTGCTTTACGAGGTCATGCCGCTCTTCCATGCCGCCGAGATCAAGCCTTGGCAGCACGAGGGCGAAGAAGTGGTCCCGTATGAGCGCCCCGGAGCCGATGCCGATACCTGGTATCTGACCGCCGAAGAGCAGGCCGAAGTTGGTTTGCGGGTCGATGCGACCGGCCAGGCCAGTTTCTTTGATACCCGTACCGGAGCGGTTGGGCTGCAGCAGACGCTGGGACAGACCGAGGCTGAGGCGGTGGCTTTTGCGCTGGGGTCAGAGTCTGAGCGGACCTTCGCGCTGGCCCATGCCGACGGCAATCTGACCTTCGTCAAACACCAGTACAAGGTCAGCTACCCCAACGATGTGCGTACCATCACACCGTCGATCGCCTATCCCTACGCCGATCAGGAGCTGGCGCTGGCACCGGCTGTTGGCAATACCCACTTGCTGGCGGTTCGTGACAGCGAAAACCAACTGATGGCAGCCGCGCTGGATGATCAGGGCCAGTTGTTCGTCAGCCGCTACAGCAAAGACGTCAACTTCATCACCGAAGAGGTGGAGATCAGTACCGACCACCTGCAGCTGGAGCTGCCGACCGAGAAGGTGATTTCGCTGCTGATCAGCCCGGAAACCCGCTGGCTGTTCGTGGCTCGTTCCGATGGGCTGGTGGTGCCGGTTGATTTGGGTGATTTTGATGCACCCCAGATTCATGATGCGGTTCGTGTCAGCGACGCGACCATCACCCAGGCTCGCTTCCTGCTGGGTGGCAACTCGCTGTTGGTGGCCGATAGCCAGGGTGTAACCCGGCAGCTGTTCCTGGTTCGCGACGATAGCAACAACTTCGAGTTGAAAGAGATTCGTAGCTTCCGTGACTCGACCCCGTCCGAGATCGCCAAGGTAGCGATTGAACATCGCCGTAAGGGCTTTGTGGTCGCCGAAGGTAACGGGCAGGTCAGCTTCTACAACTCCACCGCCGAAAACCTGGTGCTGAACGAGCAGCTCTCCGACAGCGGTATCGCCTATCTGGCGATGACACCGCGGGCCAACGGCCTGTTGCTGGAGCAGGGTGACGGCAAAGTCAGCTTCTGGAAAGTGGAGAACGAGCATCCGGAAGTTTCCTGGAGCTCGCTGTGGGAAGAGGTCTGGTACGAGGGCTACCAGGAGCCGGATTACATCTGGCAGTCGTCCGCGTCCAACGATGACTTCGAGCCCAAGTATTCCCTGGCACCGCTGTCCTTCGGTACCTTGAAAGCGGCGTTCTACGCGATGCTGCTGGCCACGCCGCTGGCGATCTGTGGTGCGATCTACACCGCCTACTTCATGGCGCCGGCGATGCGTACCAAGATCAAGCCGTTTATCGAGCTGATGGAGGCACTGCCGACCGTTATTCTCGGGTTCCTGGCCGGTCTGTGGCTGGCGCCCTTTATCGAGAAACAGCTGGCGACGGTGTTTACGTTGCTCCTTGTGGTGCCGATCGGGGTGCTGGTGTTTGCCTACTGCTGGCACAACCTGCCCAAGAGCATCCGCTTGCGGGTCTCTGAAGGCTGGGATGTGGTCGTCATCATCCCGGTAGTGATCATTCTGGCCTGGCTCTGTCTGCCGCTCAGCTCCGGCGTTGAGCAGCTGTTGTTTGACGGCGATATGCGCGGCTATATCACCCGTGACTTGGGGATCACCTTCGACCAGCGCAACGCGCTCGTGGTTGGCCTGGCGATGGGCTTCGCGGTAATCCCGACCATCTTCTCGATCACCGAGGACGCCATCTTCAGTGTGCCCAAGTCGCTCAGTAACGGTTCACTGGCACTGGGTGCGACGCCTTGGCAGACCTTGCAGCGCGTGGTTCTTCCGACCGCCAGCCCGGGTATCTTCTCGGCGGTGATGATCGGTATGGGTCGTGCGGTGGGTGAAACCATGATCGTACTGATGGCAACCGGTAACACCCCGATTATGGATCTGAACATTTTCGAAGGCATGCGTACCCTGGCGGCCAATATCGCGGTCGAGATGCCGGAATCTGAAGTGGGTAGTTCGCACTTCCGAATCCTGTTCCTGGCGGCGTTGGTGCTGTTTGCGTTCACCTTTGTGGTCAACACTCTGGCGGAACTGATCCGTCAGCGGCTGCGCCGCAAGTACGGATCCCTGTGATGACCAGCGGCCCGCTCGGTCGAGCGGGTTACTGTGGAACGGATAAGAGATAAGCGTTGATGAATATTTCCGTTAAAGAGTGGTTCAAGTCGGGAGCGCCCTGGGTCTGGTTGACCGGGGGGGCCGTCGCCTTGAACGTGATCATGGTGGCCGGTCTGCTGGCGCTGATCGCCGTGCGTGGGCTGGGTCACTTCTGGCCGGCCGATGTCCTGCAGGCTGACTATATCGAGTCGGATGGTAGCCGGGTGGTGGTGATCGGTGAGATCGCCGACCGCGAAGATGTGCCGGCGATCCAGATGCGTGAAGCAGGTCTGGAGGTTGCCGAGGGCGTCGAGACCGTTCGTCGTGACCTGCTCAAGGTCGGTAACCGCGACCTGCTGGGCAGCGATTTCCGCTGGGTCACCGAGACCGGACTGCAGCAGATCGAGCATCCGCCGCATCTGTTCGTGGCCGAGCGTCGCGAGTGGGGTAACTTCTACGGTTTCCTGCGTCAGGTGAAGCAAGCGGGTGAACTGGTTGGCGAATACAAAGTCGGGGATTCCGATGCGGCTTATGATCAGCTCTATGCCGAGCTGGAGCAGCGCCTGGATCGGGCACTGGAGATCCACGACCAGATCAAGGATATCGAAAAGCACGAGATCGGCGCGATCAACGCCACCCTTGAACGCCTGCGTCTGCGTGAGCGCAGCCTGGAACTGCAGGGTAAGCTGACCGCGGCGGATCAGGCCGATATCGCGGCTTCTCGGGCCGAGCAGGATGAAAGCTACAAGGATCTGCAGTCGCGTCTGGCGGCGCTGTACCAGCAGATCGGGCGTGACTCGCTGGTGGCGGAAGTGTCCGATGGCCAGATCGTCGAGATCGAGCTGAGCAAGGTGGTCCAGGTATTCCGCCCCAACGCCATGGGGGTGGCTACCAAACTGGGCTTCTACTTCGGCCAGATCTGGGCCTTCATGACCGACGAGCCCCGCGAAGCCAACACCGAAGGGGGGGTGTTCCCGGCAATCTTCGGTACCGTGATGATGGTACTGCTGATGTCGATCCTGGTAACCCCGTTCGGCGTGGTTGCTGCGGTCTACCTACGTGAATATGCCAAGCAGGGCACCATGACCCGGCTGATCCGGATTGCGGTCAACAACCTGGCCGGTGTGCCGTCGATCGTCTACGGTGTATTTGGCCTGGGCTTCTTTATCTATTTCCTCGGTGGCAACATCGACCAGCTGTTCTTCCCCGAGGCCCTGCCGGCGCCGACCTTCGGTACACCGGGCCTGATGTGGGCCTCGCTGACCCTGGCGCTGCTGACCCTGCCGGTGGTGATCGTGGCCACCGAAGAGGGCCTGTCCCGGATCCCCCGTTCGATCCGTGAAGGCTCGCTGGCACTGGGCGCCACCAAGGCCGAGACCCTGTGGAAAGTGGTTCTGCCGATGGCCAGCCCGGCGATGATGACCGGTGTGATCCTGGCGGTCGCCCGTGCCGCCGGTGAGGTGGCACCGCTGATGCTGGTGGGGGTGGTCAAGCTGGCACCGTCGCTGCCGGTAGATGGCAACTACCCGTTCATCCACCTGGATCAGAAATTTATGCACCTGGGCTTCCATATCTACGACGTCGGTTTCCAGAGTCCCAACGTCGAAGCGGCACGGCCGCTGGTTTACGCCACCGCACTACTGCTGGTGGTGGTGATCGCCCTGTTGAACCTGAGCGCAGTTGCGATCCGAAATCGCCTGCGGGAAAAATACAAAGCGCTTGAGCACTAGGCTTAAGAACGAGAGTGAGTGGTAACTGACATGACAACTTTACTGACACCGGAAACCGACGCGGCTGAGCCGACCGAGCGCCCTGAAGGCAAGTCCCACGGTATCGATATCAGCTCCATGGGCCGTACCCAGGCCAAGATGGACCTGGCTAACGAGACCATCGCCCTGCAGGTTCAGGACCTGAACCTGTACTACGGCGAGAAGCAGGCCCTGAACGGTATCAACATGGATATCGCCAAGAATCGGGTGACTGCCTTTATCGGCCCCAGTGGCTGCGGTAAGTCGACCCTGTTACGCTGCTTCAACCGGATGAACGATCTGGTTGATTTCTGCAACATCGAAGGCAAGATCCTGCTCGACGGCAACGACATCTACGAGCGCGGCGTCGAAGTGGCCGAACTGCGTCGTCGGGTCGGGATGGTGTTCCAGAAGCCGAACCCGTTCCCGAAGAGCATCTACGAGAACGTCGCCTACGGCCTGCGGATTCAAGGCATCAACAAGAAGCGGATTCTGGATGAAACAGTCGAGTGGGCACTGCGTTCCGCGGCACTCTGGGATGAGGTCAAAGACCGACTGCATGAGAGCGCCCTGGGTATGTCCGGTGGTCAGCAGCAGCGTCTGGTTATCGCCCGGACCATCGCGGTTAAGCCCGAAGTGCTGCTGCTGGACGAACCGGCTTCGGCCCTGGACCCGATCTCGACCCTGAAGATCGAAGAGCTGATCCACGAACTCAAGCGCGACTTCACCATCGTCATCGTTACCCATAATATGCAGCAGGCGGCGCGGGTGTCCGACTACACCGCCTTTATGTACATGGGTGATCTGATCGAGTTCGGTGGCACCGACGATCTGTTTACCACGCCGCAGAAGAAGCAGACCGAGGACTACATCACCGGTCGTTACGGCTAAAAAACAATCAGGCGCACGCCTTCGCAGGCAGGGCGTCGTTAAACAGGGCCTCAAGGTGCTCATTTACACTCGGTAAATTCTGCTCTGTCGGCCCTGTTTGCCTAACCCTACCCACGGAATCGCACTCCTGATGACTTTTTAGCGGGGTGCAAGATTAGGATAAGAAAGATGGCATTCGATAAAGATGCACACACGGATCATATCTCCCAGCAGTTCAACGAAGAGCTGGAGACGATCAAGAGCCACCTGATGACCATGGGTGGCGTCGCGGAGACCCAGCTGAATCAGGCGCTGGACGCGCTGATTGAAGGCGAGTCGGGTCTGGCCCAGCGGGCACTGAAGGCGGACGATCAGATCAACGATTGGGAAGTCGCCATCGAAGAGCAGTGCACCCGGATTATCGCCCGTCGCCAGCCGGCCGCTTCCGATCTGCGGATGATCGTGGCGATCAGTCGTGCCGTTAGTGACCTGGAGTTGATCGGCGACGAGTCGGCCGGTATCGCCAAGCACGCGATGGCGCTGCTGGAAGAAGATTCTTCACAGCGAGCCTTCAACGAGATCCGTCAGATCGGTGATCTGGTTCGCGAGATGGTGTCCCAGACCCTGACCGCCTTTGCCCGTTATGACATCAACATGGCCTATAAAGTGGCCAAGAAAGAGAAGGATGTCGATGAGGCCTACCAGACCGCGATGCGTTCGCTGGTGACCTACATGATGGAAGACCCGCGTTCGATCAGCCGGGTGCTGAACGTGATCTGGGTTCTGCGTAGCCTGGAGCGGATCGGTGACCTGACCCGCAACATCAGCCATCACCTGATCTATCTGGTCAAGGGTGTGAACGTTTCGCACAGCAGCCTGAAAGAGATCAAGAAGGCGGTGAAAGGCTGATCAGCCGGTTCCCGCCAGACAGAAAAAGGACCCCTAGGGGTCCTTTTTTGTTGGATCGAGGAGAACCGGTGCGCTTAGAACAGCCCCTCAATATCTCCGTTTTCGTTGACGTAGATATTATTCGCAGCCGGCACCCGCGGTAGCCCCGGCATCCGCATGATCTCACCGCAGACCACCACCAGGAATTCGGCCCCGGCCGACAGTGACAGCTCACGGATCGGCACCACATGGTTGTTGGGTGCCCCCATCAGCTTGGGGTCGGTCGAGAAACTGTACTGGGTCTTGGCCATACAGACGGGGAAGTGGCCATAACCCTCGGCCTGGAACTGCTTGAACTGATTGCGCACCTTCATATCGGCGGTGATATCGTCGGCGCCGTACAGGTTGCGAGCGATCAGTTTGGCCTTGTCCCACAGCGGCAGCTCGTCATCGTAAAGGGTGCGGAACTGCGACTGCTGGTGGTCGACCAGTCCCGCTACCGCTTCGGCCAGTTCGACCGCACCGGCACTGCCGTCGGCCCAGTGGCTGCAGACGTAGGCCTTCACGCCATGACGCTCGGCATACTCCTTGATCATCTCCAGTTCGGCTTCGCTGTCACCGCTGAAGCGGTTGATACAGACGGTGGTCGGAATACCGAACTGGCCGAGGTTGCGGATATGTCGACCGAGGTTGCTCAGGCCCTTCTGCAGGGCTTCGAGGTCTTCACCGTCGAGCTGATCCTTGGCCAGGCCGCCGTGCATCTTCAGCGCCCGGACGGTGGCAACCAGCACGCTGGCATCGGGTTTCAGGCCGCTCTTGCGGCACTTGATGTTGAAGAATTTCTCGGCCCCCAGGTCGGCGCCGAAACCGGCTTCGGTAACGACATAATCGGACAGCTTCAGGGCGGTCTTGGTGGCGATCACCGAATTGCAGCCGTGGGCGATATTGGCGAACGGGCCGCCGTGGATGAACACCGGATTGTGTTCCAGGGTCTGCACCAGGTTCGGGGCCAGGGCGTCCTTCAGCAGCGCGGTCATGGCACCGGACGCCTGGATCTGGTCGGCGGTCACCGGCTGCTTGTCGCGGGTATAGCCGATCACGATCCGGCTGAGGCGCTGTTGCAGGTCTTTCAGGTTCTCGGCCAGACAGAAGATCGCCATCACCTCGGAGGCGACGCTGATATCGAAGCCGCTCTCCATCGGGAAGCCGTTGCCGGGCCCGCCGACGCCGGAGACGATATGGCGCAGCTGGCGGTCGTTCATGTCCACCACCCGGCGCCAGTTGATCCGGCGCAGATCGAGGCGGATCTCATTGGACCAGTGGATGTAGTTGTCGATCAGTGCCGACAGCAGGTTGTGGGCGGCGCTGATGGCGTGCATGTCGCCGGTAAAGTGGAGGTTGATATCCTCCATCGGCACCACCTGGGCATAGCCGCCGCCGGCGGCGCCCCCCTTCATCCCGAAGCAGGGTCCCAGGCTGGGTTCGCGGATACAGGCGCTGGCCGATTTGCCGATCCGGTTGAGGCCGTCGCACAGGCCGATGGTGGTCGTGGTTTTACCCTCACCGGCGGGGGTGGGGCTGACGGCGGTGACCAGGATCAGCTTGCCCTGGGGGCGGCCGTTGAGTTGATCGATGTAGTCGAGATTGAGCTTTGCCTTGGTATGGCCGTAAGGCATCAGGTGTTGGGGTTCGATGCCGAGTTTCGCACCAATCTCTGAAATCGGCAGTAGCTTGGCTTCGCGGGCGATTTCGATATCTGATTTATGCATAGGATTCCCGTTACTCAGAGAAGAGAGGTTTACCGGCTAACCATAGCAGCGCCGTTAACGGAAGACATGATGCAGGTAAAGCGAAGCATAAAAAAAGAGCCCTGAGGCTCTTTTCGGATTCGGAGTTGGTGTCGGCCGTTAGGCGTTGACGGCATCCTTGAGGGCTTTGCCCGGCTTGAAGCCGACATTGTTGGCAGCGGCGATTTCGATGGTGGCGCCGGTCTGCGGGTTGCGACCCTGACGGGCTGCACGATGACGCTGCTCGAAGGTGCCGAAACCGATCAGGCTGACGGATTCGCCGCGAGCCAGGGCATCGGTGATGCTGTCGGTAACAGCGTTCAGTGCTGCTTGCGCTTCAGTTTTGGTCAGGCCCGCCTCTTCTGCGATCTGGGCTACCAGTTCCGCTTTTTGCATGTTATCTCCTGGATTTCCGTTTTGAGAGCTGAGGGCCATTAAATCAGGCCCTGAGGCTGAAGGTAAAGCCATTTTTACTGTCATCGCGGGAGTTTCTTGAAACCATGGCCTAGATCAATCATGCTCTGCGCCTTCAGTCCCATTCTTACGGATTCAAGGTCCAGTTTTTGCCTTCCAGAACCCTGTCACGACAGCCTCTATCGGTACGTTGGCGCAGTTATCGACGCCATCCCAGCCTGCAGTTGCCCCGGCGTTGGCGCGGCTGGTTGCTCGACAGCGGTTCGTTGACTGCCCGTCTGGTGGCCCTGTCCGAAGGTGACTTTCGGGTAGAGGTGGTGGATCAAGGCTGGGGGCGCCCCAACCTGTCCGAAGCCCGCGCGCTGCGTATCGATCCGCGGCTGCGGGTATTGGTGCGCGAGGTCCGCCTGATCGGTCGCGATCAGGCCTGGGTGCATGCCCGCAGCCTGATTCCGGCAACCACCCTGACCGGCCCCCACCGCAAGTTGGCCCATCTGGGATCCCGCCCGCTGGGGGAGGTGCTGTTCCAGGATCCGAGCATGGAGCGCAGCCCGATCGAGACCGCATTGGTGCCGCTCTATCGGGATAACCAGAGAGCCTGGGCCCGACGCTCGGTGTTCCGACTTGACGGCAAACCGCTGCTGGTCAGCGAGGTTTTTCTCCCGCAGTTACTGGCGCTACAATAGCCACCGACCAGCCGCCGTGTCATGGCGGTGATGGCCCTGACTTTGGGAACTGCTTCATGATGCTATCGGCCAGCTTGTTCAGCTCGGAAAAACTGCTCGGATATTCGCAGCTGATGCGGCTGGAAAAGCCGATCGGCATTTACCTGCTGTTGTGGCCGACCCTCTGGGCGCTCTGGGTGGCGGCCGAGGGCATTCCGGACGTCAAGCTGTTGATCATCTTCTGCCTCGGTGTGGTACTGATGCGCTCGGCCGGCTGTGTGATCAATGACTACGCCGACCGGAATCTGGATGGCCATGTCGAACGGACCCGGAATCGGCCGCTGCCGGCGGGGCGGGTGACCGAGAAAGAAGCCCTCGGGTTGTTCGGGTTCCTATGTCTGCTGGCCTTTGTGCTGGTGCTGTTTACCGATACCCAGACGGTACTGTTGTCGTTCGGCGGGGTACTGCTGGCGGCGATCTATCCCTTTATGAAGCGCTATACCCATTTCCCGCAGCTGGTGCTGGGAGCCGCTTTCTCCTGGGCGGTAATCATGGCCTTCAGTGCTCAGAGTGGCGAGGTGCCGCGTCAGGCCTGGTTGATCTACGTGATCAATCTGCTCTGGACCGTCGCCTACGACACCATGTACGCGATGACGGACCGGGAAGACGACCTGAAGGTGGGGATCAAATCCACCGCGGTGTTATTCGGCGATGCCGACAAATTGATCGTCGGTGTGCTGCAGTTGCTGGTATTGATCGGACTGCTGCTGCTGGGCGATCTGATGGGACTGGGGCTGGCCTTCTATGCCGGCGTTGCCGCCAGTGCCGCGCTGTTCGGTTACCAACAGTATCTGATTCGTGACCGAGCGCCGCAGGCCTGTTTTACCGCCTTCCTGAACAACCACTGGGCCGGCAGCCTGATCTTTCTTGGTCTGTTTGTCGACTACCTGCTTTAACCCCTCCGAAAGATATAGGCAGATTCGGTGCCGGTAACCACATCCCGGCGCGGCTGTAACCTGTCTGTCATAATTGGCGGGTGTAATAGTTCGGTAATTGTTCATTCATTTAAGGGAGAGAGGGGGTCATGACGTTTAAGCGCGTACTGATCGTCGACGATGAAGCGCCGATCCGTGAAATGCTGACACTGGCGCTGGAGATGGCGGGATACGAGTGTCTGGAGGCGGATAATGCGCAGGCTGCCTTGTCTCAGGTGGTAGATGCGCGTCCCGATCTGATCCTGCTCGACTGGATGATGCCCGGTACCAGCGGTATTGAGTTGGCGCGGCGTCTGAAGAAAGACCCGCTGACCAGCGATATTCCGGTCATTATGCTGACCGCCAAGGGCGACGAAGACAACAAGGTTCAGGGGCTGGAAGCCGGCGCCGATGATTACATCACCAAACCCTTCTCACCCCGTGAACTGGTCGCGCGTCTGAAAGCGGTCCTGCGGCGCACCTCCCCGGAAGGCGAAGATGCGGTGGTCAAGGTGGACGGCCTGATGATGGATCCGATTTCGCACCGGGTCACCGCCGAAGGCAAGCCGCTGGAAATGGGACCGACCGAGTTCAAACTGTTAAATTTCTTTATGACCCATCAAGACCGGGCCTTTTCGCGCGGACAATTGCTCGATTATGTCTGGGGCGGTAATGTCTATGTCGAGGAGCGGACGGTAGATGTTCATATCCGTCGCCTTCGCAAAGCACTGGGTGATCAGTACGCGCCCCTGGTTCAGACCGTACGGGGCATGGGCTACCGTTTCTCCAGCCAGCATATCTGAGGGTGCATTGATTGCACCGTCACCCTAAGGGAATAGTCAAGGTTGACCAATCCGGCACAATTACAATTCAAGCGATTACTGCTGATACTGTCGCTGGCGCTGCTGGTTGGCCTGTTACTGGATGCTGTCGCTTGGGTATTGGTAGCGACGTTGGGCGCTCTGCTGGCCTGGCAGTACCTGCAGCTTTATCGGCTGATGCAGTGGCTACGGCACAGTTCCAGTCGGGAAGTCCCCGAAAGCCATGGCAGTTGGGGTGAGCTGTTCGACGAGCTGTACCGGCTGCTGAACCGGCACCGCAAGGCCGAAGGTAAACTTCGCGGCGTGATCGAGCGGGTGCAGGAATCGACCTCGGCGCTGCGTGATGCGGTGGTGATGGTCGACGGCAACGGCGACCTGGAGTGGTGGAACCGTTCCGCCAAGCGGCTGCTGGGTTTCCGTCGTCCGGATGACCTGGGTCAGGCGATCACCAACCTGATCCGTGATCCGGTCTTTGTCCGCTACCTCCATCAGCGAGACTTTAGCGAGCCGCTGGAACTGCCGTCACCGGCCGATAAACGTATCCAGCTGCAATTTATGGTGACCGAGTTCGGCCGCTCCGAACTGTTGATGCTGGTGCGTGATGTGACCCGTATCAGCCAGTTGGAGCGGATGCGGCAAGACTTTGTCGGCAATGCCTCCCACGAGCTTCGTACCCCGCTGACGGTGATTCGCGGTTATCTGGAAACCCTGCAGGACCAGTTTGATGGCCAGCACCCGGGCCTGCTTCGGGCGTTGAAGCAGATGGAGGGTCAGGCCAAGCGGATGGATAACCTGGTCACCGATATGCTGACCCTGTCTCGGTTGGAAACCACCGACGGCATGTTGGATGAACTCCCGATCGATATCAGCCGGATGCTGCGCGAGGTCTGCAGCGATGCGCGTCGCCTGGCCCCGGAGAAGCAGCAGCGGATCGAGTTTGAGGTCGACGAGGGCTACGTATTGATGGGGCATGAGAAGGAGCTGCACAGCGCCTTCTCCAACCTGGCCACCAACGCGGTCAAATACACCCCGGAGAACGGTGAAGTGAAGATTCGCTGGTGGGTGGACAACGACGGTGGCCACTACGAGGTTTGCGACAGCGGTATCGGTATCGAGCCTCACCACCTCAAGCGTCTGACCGAACGTTTCTACCGGGTCGATGACGGCCGTTCAACCGCCGAAGGCGGGACCGGCCTGGGACTCGCCATCGTCAAACACGTGATGATCCGGCATAACGCCAAGCTGGAGGTCCAGAGTACGCCGGGCAAGGGCACCTGTTTCCGCTGCCACTTCCCCAGTCAACTGATCCATTGCAGCCAGATTGACGAGTTCGATGTCGACGACGACGAACTCGACTCACCGCCAAAGCAGCAACTGCCTTAGCGGGGGGTAACCTCTTGTTTGCCGGCCGACGGGGCGGAAGCGGGCGCATACTCTTCGACCCAAAACAGGGTTGCACCGATCACCGCCGCCGGCATCACCAGCAGGTTCAATACCGGTACCATCATCGCGGCTGATACCAGTCCGCCAAAGCCCAGTGAGCTCAGACGCTGGGTCTTCAGCAGCCGTTTCATCTCGCCGAAACGGACCCGGTTGTTATCCATCGGGTAGTCGCAGTACTGGATCGCCATCATCCAGGCGCCGAACAGGATCCACAGGATCGGCCCGACCACCGGAATAAACAGCGCCAGCAACAGCACCAGCAGCCTTGGCAGGTAGTAAGCCCATTTGGCCGCTTCCCGGGCCAGCGCTCTTGGAATCGAAGCCAGCAGTCCCTTCCAGCCTTCGTCCTGAATCGGCATCCCCCGCAGGCGTTGCTCGACTTTTTCGGCCAGGATGCCGTTGAACGGGGCGGCAATGAAGTTGGCCATCATGCCGAAGCTGAAATAGACCACCACCAGCACCAGCAGGGCAAACAACGGCCAAACCAGCCAGTCGAGGAACGACAGCCAGTCGGGCACAAAGCCCATCCAGTAATCGAGCCAGACCGAGAAGTATTCGCTCAGCAGGTAGATCGCCAGCGAGAACAGCAGCACGTTGATCAGTAACGGTAAAATGATGAATTGACGCAGACCGGGTTCGGTCAGCATCTTGGCGCCGCGCAGCAGGTAGATTGCGCCGCGGAAAGGATTTCCAGCCATAGGGCCCTCCGATGAAGGGCCGACCGGTCAGATAGCGATGACGCTGTGGATGGCCCTTAGGCAACCATCCAGGAGTTGGCAAAGCGCAGAACGATGCCCATAAACATCAGGATGATGCCGATACGATTGACGATAAATTCACGATGGCTCAACGCCATCTCAGCCTGCCAGAACATCAGCACCGCACGGTAGTCGGTTGTGCGCTTCAGGTAGAGGATGATAGAACTGGCAAAAACCGCAAAGCCGACAGCCAGCAGGGTGGATTCCAGAATATCCAAGACCATGGTAAAGCCCCTCGTAAACTCGATTATTATTGTCGGAGGTTGAAACGGCGATACTACTGAAAACCGGCTGGGCGGCATATGGGACGATCGGCTAAGGACAACGTGTAACTCGCCGCTCGAACCCAGTGGACGCACCTTAGCCCGAAGGCTAGGGCCGTTCAAGCGATTAATGATGACAACTCCATGTATGAGGTGAATACGCCATGTTAGCGATCCGATTGCACCAGTTCGGCGGGGTCGAGCAGTTGCAGGCCGAGCAGCTTGAGTCGCCGGTTCCGGGGGCCGGAGAGGTCCTGATCGATCTGGTCTCGGCCGGGGTCAATCCGATCGATTGGAAAACCCGCGAGGGAGGTGGGGCGGCACCGTTTCAGGGCGAGCCGCCGTTGACGCTGGGCTGGGAGTGCGCCGGCACCGTCCACAGCCTGGGCGAAGGTGTCAGCGGTCTGGCGGTCGGGGATCGGGTCTGCGGGCTACTGAACTTCCCCGAGCCGGGGCGCTGTTACGCCGAGCAGACCCTGGCCAAGCAGGATCAGTTGGCCCGGGTCGCTGATTCGATCGAGCTGGTCGAATGCGGCGGCCTGCCGTTAGCCGGCTTAACCGCCTGGCAGGCGCTGTTCGAGGCCGGCAAGCTGCAACCGGGTCAGCGGGTGCTGATCTTGGCCGCGGCCGGTGGCGTCGGTCATCTGGCGGTGCAGTTGGCCAAGTGGAAGGGCGCCGAGGTGATCGGCACCGCTTCGGCGGCCAATCGCGAGTTTCTGCAGCAACTGGGCTGCGATCGGGTGATCGACTATCGCAACGAGGAGGTCACCGAACTGATCCGTGACGTAGATCTGATTCTCGACGGCATGGGTGGTCAGACCGGGGTCGATGTACTGGCTTGCCTGAAACCGGGTGGCGTATCGGTGACGCTGCCGTCGGTGACCGCCGCGCAGGTGATCGAGGCGGCCGAGGCTCGCGGCTGCGAGGCGCTGTCGGTTCGGGTCTCGCCCAACGGTGAGCAACTGGCCCAACTACTGGCGTTGGTTGAACAGGGAGCGCTGCGGCTGGCGGTGGATAAGATCGTGCCGCTACGCCAGGTGGCACAAGCCCATCAGCACAGCGAGAGCGGCCGGACTCGCGGCAAAATCATCCTGCGAGTCTAAGCCTTGCGTGACGGCGTCAGTCGAGGCTGATGCCGATATTGCTGACCCCGTCGTTGGCGGCTTGGGTGCGGATCTTGTCCAGCGTCGCCGCATCGGGGCTGGCTTTTTGCAGCAGTTGATCGATCAGGCTTTCCTGGAACTCCAGCTCCTGTTCGATCAGCTCGTGGGTGTTGATAAAGCGGACCAACTGCTCGTCGGAAAGCTCGGCATCGGCGATCAGCTCCAGGTAGGTCTCGATCCCCTGCAGTGACAGCTGGCTGGTCTGGCGCGCGTCCTGGTGGGATGCTTCGACCATCTGGTTGAGGGTGGTGATCAGCGCCACACAGGTGTCCAGCGCCGGGTAGACTCCGTACATGTCGAATTCTTCCGGATCGGGAACGACCGCATCGACCTTCTCCATCTGGGTCTCGAAGTTGACCGCACCACAACGGTTGCAGAGCCGATCCCAGATTTTGTCCAGCGCCGTGCGCAGGGTCTGGGTATTGCCGAACTCGGCTACCTGGGAAAACAACGCATAGTTGGGCAGCAGGCGCTCGCTGATTGCGGCGCAGAAGGCCGACAACTGCTGGTCATTGAGTTGCTTTAGTCGTGGGCTTGGCTGGTTAGCGTCCATCGGGCTCTCCGGTTCGGGTATCGCGCCGGCACAGCCGGACAGGTTGTATTGGCGATCAGCTGGGTTAACGGCGGCAGATTCGCTTTGTTGAGTCGGGTTTTATCCCGTTGCATCGAGTCCTGAGCGAATCAGCCCGGATCCGCTTCCGTCTCGACTTCGGGTTCTCCCAGCATCCAGCCGTCCAGCCGGGCTTGAAGCTGTTCGATGCCGGCGCGTTTCAGCGCTGAGAAGGTCTGTACGCTGACCAGATCGCCCAACTCCTGGCGCAGTTCTTTGCGTAGTTTCAGCTGGGTACTCTGGGCCGGCCCTTTTTTAAGCTTATCGGCTTTGGTCAGCAGGATATGCAGCGGCATCTGTGACTCGCGGCACCAATCGACCATCATCCGGTCAAACTCTTTCATCGGATGGCGAATATCCATCACCAAGACGACTCCCTGCAGGCACTGTCGCTTCTGCAGGTACTCGTCCAGGTGTTTCTGCCAGTGCTGCTTCATCGCCACCGGTACCTTGGCGTAGCCGTAACCGGGTAGGTCGACCAGCTTGCAGCCGGGCTGGCTCAGCTCGAAAAAATTGATCAGCTGGGTACGCCCCGGGGTTTTCGAGGTGCGGGCCAGCTTCGAGTTGTTGGTCAGGGCATTGATGGCACTGGATTTACCGGCGTTTGAGCGACCGGCAAAGGCGACTTCGGCTCCGCTATCTTGCGGGCACTGGTGAAGTTTAGCGGCGCTGATCAAGAACCGGGCGCTGTTATAGGAGATCCGGGAAGTGGTCATAGACTTAAGTTTGCTGCGGTGCGGAGGGGGTTCGTTCCCGTTTGGTCGGGGATTGGTATATAATGCCGAAAATTTTGCCCTGTGGGTAGCTCCTTGGGTGCCCGTCGGGTATCTGGACCAGCATAAGAAAGCGCCCGCAACCTTGCTTCGGCGACCGTGGTAAAGGCTAACGAATTTACTATTACAACTTACTTAATTGGACCGTTCGATGAAAAAACTTCTGATCCCTTTAATTGTCTCTCTTGGTTTCTCCGGTGCAGTCATGGCGCAAGGCGATGCGGCTGCAGGCGAGGGTAAAGCAGCGGTCTGCTTCGGCTGCCACGGCCCTGACGGCAACAGCATTGGCCCGACCTTCCCGAAACTGGCTGGCCAGCATGAAAACTACCTGACCAAGCAGCTCAAGGACATCAAGACCGGTGTTCGTCCGAGCCCGCTGATGATCGGTTTCGCGGCCGGCTTGTCCGACCAGGACATGGCGGACCTGAGCGCGTTCTTCGCCAAGTTTGACGCCAGCAAGGGCCCGGTTGCCGACGAAGCACTGGTTGCCAAGGGCAAAGAGATCTACAACGCCGGTATTCAGAGCAAAGGTGTTGCCGCCTGTGCCGCATGCCATGCCCCTGACGGCAACGGTAACGGCCTGGCCAACTTCCCGGCGGTCCGTGGTCAGTACGCCATGTACGTTGATGGCCAGCTGAAGGCCTTCCGCAGCGGCGCTCGTGCCAACGATCCGGCCAAGATGATGCGTGACACCGCAGGCAAGCTGAGCGATGCCGACATCGCCGCGGTATCTGCCTACATCGAATCCATGTAAGGTATTCGAGTTCAACAAAGGGCAGCCTAGGCTGCCCTTTTTTATTGCCTGTTCTATTTTGTCCGTTCTGTTGAGCAAGGGCCCCGCTGGTGATTGAGAATCCGACCGGACTGCAACGATTGATCGGCTGGATGATGCTGAGCGCCGTGCTGTTGTCGGTGGCCGCCGGTCTGGGTTGGCTACCCGGCTTCTATTCCGGCGGGTTGGCCTGGTGTTGCGGGCTGCTGCTGTTCGGTCGGGTAGGTGGCTTTCTGCGACTGCAGGTGTTGTGTATCTTTTTGATCGGTTGTGCGGCGCTCTGGTGGGGCCTGGATGGGCGTGAGCTGCCCTGGGCCAAGCTGTTGGCCACCAATCAGATCCTGATTGCGATGCTGATTGCCGTGAGCTTCCTGCGCCTGGTCACCGCGTTGCGGGCCGATCCGCAGGAGCAACTGCCGATGGGGCGGGGGGCGCTCTGGCGGACCCTGCTGGGGGTGCATCTGTTCGGTGCGGTGATCAATATGTCGACCCTGCAGATCGTTGGCGAGCGCTTGTCGCGTCGCCAGCCTTTGACGCCGCAGCAGGGCGTGCTGTTATCGCGGGGCTTTGCGCTGGCTTCGCTCTGGTCACCATTCTTTGTCGCCATGGGCGTGGCGCTGACCCATGCCGATGGGGCGCAACTGGAAACGCTGTCGCTGGCCGGGCTTCCGGCGGCGGCGGTGGCGCTGTTGGTGGCCGGTATCGGTCTCAGTCGGCATCCGGGTGTGACGAGTCAGGCCGGTTATCCGATCCACTTTGAAGCCCTGTGGCTGCCGCTACTGTTGGCGGTGCTGGTTTTTGGCGCCAGGGGGCTCTGGCCCGACGTACCGGTGTTGAGCTGGGTGTCGCTACTGTCGTTACTGCTCTGTCTACTGGTCCTTGTGCTGCGCAGCGGAACCCAACGCTTGGCATCGATGCGTCGTCATGTCGAAGCGCAACTGCCCACCATGGGAGGCGAGTTGGCTCTGTTTCTGGCCGCCGGCGTGTTGACGGTTGGATTGGCGCAGGTGGTTGAGCGCAGTGGCTTCGACTGGCCGCTGCAGCAGTTCGGCCCCTGGCAAGCCTGGGGACTGCTGTGGATGATCCTGGTTGCCGCGGTGATGGGAATTCATCCGCTGATCAGCATCGCCACCTCGGGAGGCATCCTGGCCCCCCAGGTGCAGGATCCGAACCTGTTGGGGATGACCTTCCTGATGGGCTGGGCGGTCGGCATCATCGCCTCGCCGGTGTCCGGCACCCACCTGACACTGCAGGCCCGCTTCGGCCTGTCGGCATTCGGCTTTCCCCGCTGGAACCTAGGCTTTGTACTGCAGCTGATGCTGATCTGCCTGCTCGCGTTGCACGGCTACGCCTGGTTCCGCGCGGGCTGAGTATTGCCGACGCGAGACCATCTTTTCGTTCGGAAGCAGGGGGGACCTATCAAGGGCTTTTTTCCCAGCGCAGGACTGCGCTATTCTGAAGTGATGAACAGACAGCGCGCAAAATTCGGTACCACCAAGCGGAAACGCTTGGCGCTGCATATCCCCGAGCCGGTCTACGAGGCACTGCCTTACGTTTACGCCTGCCTAGGTGTCGGGCTGTTGTATCTGCTGGATTCCGGAGTGATGGCGGTGATGGGGTTTGTGCTGCTGGTCTCCGCCGGGCTGATCGTCTACATGCGTAACAGCGCCCGAAAGCGTGCCTATCAGGCACGTTTGCGGAAAAAACAGCGGGACTGGATGGATTCATAGCGTCGATATGCTTGCCGTCCCTGACGCGCCTGAGTATCATACGCGCTCTCTTCTGCGCACCCGTAGCTCAGCTGGATAGAGTAGCAGGTTCCGATCCTGTTGGTCGGGGGTTCGAATCCCTCCGGGTGCGCCATACCTTTTCAGACAACCTATTGATTCCAAAGGCTTGTCTGGTAGATTCCTCTGCGTAACGGTATCACTTTTGGTTTCACACATACCAAGGTGACATGCCGTGCCTCGCTTGATACATCGCTCTGGACCCATCTCTGTGACTGTACGACATCTTTGGCAGAAGCATCCCGAAGGCCCTTTCTACTACAGGCGTCGAGTTCCCAAGGAGCTTGTCCCTGCTGTTGGCAAAACATACATCGTTGAAGCGCTGCGAACACGTGACAAGACGTTGGCAGCAAAGCGCATCCTGATGCTTACTCGCAGGGACGATGAGCAGTGGTTTCGGATGCGTAGTGGGTTGGTGCCTGAAGGTGACCGAGAGAAAGCCGAAGATCTACTGGGGAGTCATGGGCTCGCACCGATACCTTTTGCCGAGCAGTGGGACAAGGAAATCAACTACGACGTATTTATTGAACGGATGGAGCGGAAGGTGCCGGGTGACGAGCATCCGTCTGATCATCTTGATAGTCATGAGCTGCGGGCGCTGGACATCCTTAAGGGCAGCGAGACATACACCTTAGCGGATGCCAAGCGTGTCTACCTGAAGAAGCGTGACTGCCTAGAAGTCAGACCTGACAACCGTAAGACGCGCAACATGGTCGACAGCGCCTTCGATCTGGTGTTCGACAACCTTGGTGACCGCGACATTACGAAGTACCGTCGGCGTGATGTGTCGGAGGTGATACAGATCGCGTTGGCTGCAGGCCTGAAAACGACCAGCGTTAGACGTCGGCTCAGCGTTGTACGTGCTGCGATCAACGACCTTGTGCGGGAGTACGAAGTCGATGATATCCAGCGTAACCCCTTCGCTGACTTCGAGATACCGAAGCTGGGAGAGGATTCGGATGAGCGCTCATCGCTTGATGCCAAGCAGGTGCAGGCAATCAGAACCTACATCGCTGAGAAGGATAGTGACACCGCCAACATCATCGGCATGCTTCTGGATACCGGTGCCCGTATCGCTGAGGTCGTAGGTCTGTGGAGCGATGACGTGGTACTGGATGCCGATGTTCCGCACATCGTTCTGCACAAGAACCCGTTGCGACGGCTAAAGACGAAAGCCTCGGTGCGCAAACTACCGTTGGTCGGTGATGCTCTGGCGTGCGCTAAGCGAGCAATGAAGGCCTCCGCTGGCGATCAGCACCTGTTCTCTCGCTACATGTCGACAGGTGGTGTCAAGAACGACGCGGCGTCAGCTGCTGTTAACAAGGTGCTCAAGCGGCTGGAATGCGAGACAGCTCACTGGTTAAGACACACGATGAGAACAAGGTTGCGTAACGCTGACGTACCAGAGCCACGAGCCAAGGAAATACAGGGCTGGAGCCGTGAGTCGATAGCTGAGCAATACGGTGAACAGACAGCTCTGCGGAACCTGCAGGCAGACCTGTTAAAGACGCTGAGCTGATCTTCAAGGAAACGAGTTGAGGTCGATAATTCACAAAAATGTGTGAGGCCTTTAGTGTGTACCCACTTTCCAATTTACCCCCTGTGGGCTGCCCTTAACCGTCAAGAGCATATTTCTGGTGGAGCGAGGCGGACAAAAAAAGCCCTGCCTGGTAAGGGCAGAGCTTTGGCTAGACACTCACGCGTCGCTTACTTGCGCTTCTTTACTTTGATCCGAAACGCTTTCTTACCGTATTTGGCAGCAACCAACACCTTGCCATTCTTCAGTCGAATGGTCTTGGTGAAGATGTACTCAAAGCCGTCTTCCAGTGTGCTCATGGGATTCCCCTTCGCATAGGCAGCGTGAGAACTGGAAGTGGCCGATGGATTGCGACTGGGCGCTAATCGGTCTAAACTGCTCGGGTATCCCGCTATTGATACATAGAGCAGTTTCCAGAGAGATGCGTCGTGCCTTGTTCACCGCAGCTCTTTTGAACTCTCGGAAGGTGGTTAGAGTTGGCGCTCTAATCGCCTTTTTTATTTTCCCTGCTTGAACTTCCTCAACCTATTGTTAGCTGCACTGTGGCTCACACCGAAAGTCGTGCTGATCCAATACTCGGTAGACCCGTGTGGAAGCAAACGTTGATCGATCAAAAACTCACTGGCAAAAGTATCGGCCTGCCACTCGGAGTCTTCATAGACCTTGTGCTCTCCTGTCGTCCCTCTTGCATAACTAGCTTGGCCTTGGTGCATCCACAAATGACCTAACTCATGTGCAATAGTGAAGCGACAATGCCCATCACCAGCGTGAGCCCTATCGTAGATACTCCGCTTGATCCGCATGAAGCCCTGATCAGGGTAAGAGACAGCTTCTTCTTCCCCCAGTACATGGTCCTCGACAACCTCAAAATCCATGAAGCCCACTTCTTGTAAGGCTTCCAACAAGGCCGTCACCTTTACATAAGGCTGCCGTTGACCTATTGCGTCACGAAACTCCTGAGCCTTTGCGCGAATAGCGATCCCGTTAGAGGGGGCAACTTTCTTTCCTAACTTTCGTTTTAACGTAGCCATTAGTAATCATCCCTCTAACAATTCCATCAGTTTCTTCTTCCTGTCGCTGGATAGGTCGTGGTACTTGCGCGCAAATGAAACCGCCAGTTCACGGTCTTGGTCAGCAGTACCCTGCATATTAATTTTCAACGTCGGCTGAGATACTGCAGCAGCATCACGCAGCTCATTGGACTCGTGCGGCTGCAGATTAAAGAAAGCAACCAGTTTTTGAATAAAAGCATCAGTAATGTTTTTGTTCCCCAGCTCAACAGCTGAAGCGTAGGCCGTGCTAACACCGACACCGTCTGCCATGTCCTTTAGCACTACTCCATGGTCGATTCGATACTTACGCACCAAACGCCCAAATAACGTAGCTTTAGTTTTCATGATGGCCTTCCCCCGTGCTCCCTGATGTAACCCCGCAGGAGCTTTTCCCTGCGTGCAGTTTTGAATATAACTCTGATAGGAGAAATATTCAACCAAAAACAGTAGAAAATATGAACTCGTCTTTAAACCCTTCTCTACCGGGCCTTGTCTGCTAACGGCTAGCACGCTCATTTGTGTTCTACTAGGTACACTAGCCTAAGCGCATCATGGTACTCTTCTATGTCGCACATTGTCATTGTGTGATGTAGCCACTCCTTGTGATGTCTGTCTTCGGCTGTTGAATTGCTTTCCTATGTCGCATATCATTACTAGATACGTGATTATGGGATGTAGTGGTTATGAACGAAGTGGAAGCGGTTAAGAAGCGGGAGGACATCCAGTTGGTAGGTCACCTGCTGGAGAAGCATGGCAGCAAAGACTACCGTGACATCTGGGAGCTGGGTATCAACGCGGCACTGCGTATCTCCGACCTACTGAACCTGCGCTATGACGATGTGGTTGGTGTCGAGGAGCTGACACTGATCGAAGGGAAGACCGAGAAGAAACGCAGCATCAAACTGAACTCCAAGGCGCAAGCGATCATTGCTCGGCGGCACGAAGAGAACCCTAGTGATGTATGGCTGTTCCAAGCCAAGGGTAACCGGGCGAAGGGCGCTAGGAAGCCTGTGGACCGCTCCACTGTTGCACGCAAGTTCAAGGAGATCGGTGACATCATCGGCATCGCCCTCGGGACGCACTCGATGCGCAAGACAAGGGGCTACGCAATGTGGTCTGATGGCGTCCCTGTCGAGTTCATCTGCAAGGTCCTCAACCACTCCAGCCCGAGCGTGACGCTGCGTTACATCGGTATCGAGCAGGACGATATCCGCAAGAGCTACGACGACTACGTGCTGTGAGCACGACCATCATCATCGACCACAAGGAATCGCAGTACCCATGGGCAGCCCAGCAGTAGAGGCAACTGACCAAGAAACATCGAACGCCAACAGTCCACAGCGCATCCAGCGGCTGGTGGCAGCGGCGAAGGAACAACAACCGACACACACTCCGATGGCTAGCATCGAGCAGTCTCCTCGCTTCCAGAAACGATCCCCTGACGTTGAGGGCAAGGCCAGACAGGTGGCAATCCGTGACGCTGATAAGGCGATGATGGAGAAGTTCGTGTCTGACTTGGAGAACCCTGAACACACTACCGACCCGGTTACGCTGTGCCGTGTGAATGGGGCATTGATCCTCGTTGATGGTCATCACCGTTTGGACGCATATCGTTTGGCAGGACGTAACGACATCCCCTCCAGAGTGCTAGAAACGACCGAGAGCGAGGCGCATACGCTTGCGTCGGTCATGAATGGATACAGCACCACAGTACCTCGGGGAAACGAGGAGCGGGGAGAGACCGCTTGGCGCGAGGTGCTGGATAAATACGATGGAGAGTCGTGGGAGGATGGTTGGTCCGCACGACAGCTAGCCAAGGTGATGGGGGTCGGCTCCAAGACCGTAGACCGGATGGTCAAAGCTAGAAAGGCGCATGGTGATGGCGCCGATCACATGACATGGAAGCAGGCCCGTGCTTCTGAGTTCGAGCGTGAATACAGCAGTCGTGACAAAGTGGCGGGATGGATCAGCGCCATCGACAAGATCAATGCCCAGAGTGAGCATGAGGTCGAGGTGATCATCGAGTTGGTTCGCCAGTGCAACGAAGTGTACGCAGGGCGTGAGGAGATGGCTGACAAGTTCGCAGCGTATCTCGATGACCCCAAGGCGTTCAGGGACTACCACGACGAAGCGCTGAGCAGCTTCTGATTAACGGACGGTGGACATCGGGTGGCGCTGCGTCACCCTTGATGCGTCATTGACGCAGGCTCTGTGTCTGTCCGCCTCCTCTCCTACCAATTTTACGGATCGAACCATGACAACGAGCTTTCCCCCGCGTATCGGCGGGACCGAGCGTCAGCGCCCTGCGCTCAAGTATGCCAACCCCAAGGGTGAGTGCAGCCGTATCGGCTGTAACAACAGCCTGCGTCGAGCACCTGATGGCTGGTACGGTAGGTTCTGTAATCCTTGCTCTCGGCTGCTGCTGGAGCATGGTGACTTCAACACCACCGTCCCCCGGTTGAAGGACGAGTCGATAGCACTGCTTTATCAGACCACTATGGATGTGGTGCTGGATATGGTCAGAAAGCAAGATCGTGAGATCGCTGGACACGCATGGAGTATCCAGCGCTGTGAGGAGTACGCAGGGCGTCCCGGCATGGGTGACCCTTTGCTGGCGCTACGTAGCGACACGTGGCTGTATCACCATTACATCCATCACAAGCTGAAGACGCAGGAACAGGCGCCGCTGGACGTACTGCTGCACTTGGTGGGTGTCGTAGGGGTGACCCAGCTTGGCCCCCAGTACTTCGCTACGCCAGATCAGATGGACCTGTTCTTGGTGAAGCGGGGCTTGGGTCATGGTCTCCCAAGTATCCGGGTGTCTGCTTCAGGTAAACCAGCGCCTCATGGTCGGTGGTCGATGCGTCGGGCGAGGCTGCTAGCAAGGAAGCTACGAGGTGACTGGGGTCTTGGTCCACAGTCGCAGGGTCGTGTTGCCGAGGAGGTGTTGCGCAGAGTCGGCAGGGGGTGACCCTGCGTCACCATTGTTACGCCTTTGACGCACCTGTGTTCAAACACGATACGGGACACTTTTGGTATCACGCGATCTGTGGATCGGCTGGTGGCTCGTAGGTAAGGCGTGTAGTATCAGTATCTTATGAGTGATGCCGGGTGCGTCAGACACCCTCCGGGTGCGCCACTTTTTCCTTTTCTACGCATATCTTTCAGTTCTCTACTGATCTTTCCGCATGCCTCCGTACCTGGAGGGTGAGAAGCCCCGTGGGTTCGAGCCGAGCGGCCAAGCCGCGACGCAACGACACCTTTTACAGGTGTCGTCTCCGAAGGAGTGAGGAGCGTAGTGACGAATCATCCCTCCGGGTGCGAAGAAGAGAGCGCGTATGATACCTAGGCGCGTGGTCACGTTGTGGTCACAATAGCTTTATCAGTTCCGGAGTGAAGTCGCGCAGATTTCCTGATATTCAGAGAATATTGGTGCTCCGAGTCGAGTTATGTGATCAAAAGTGAATACATGTTCACGGGGGCTAGCATTACACCTTCCAACTAGGCGACCTCTCATGGCTCCTAGCCCGTTCTCGACTTCTACACGATCTCCACAAATAGAGCACTTTGAGACGTAGCTAACGATTCTGAACTCTCTAACTGTTGAACCGTCAGCACGTTTTTTATCAGTGGGAGAGTATTCCAATTGAAGGGTATGTAAGTTACTTGGAACCAATATCGTCGGCGCAACAATGATTCTGTTTGTTATGCACAGATACAGAGGTGAAAACGCTACAAACAATGCTCCTAGTGCCAATGATGTGTTTAGGAGAGTACTTAACAGCCCAAAAACGCTGGTCTGAGCTGTCAGGCTGAAAAGGCCTGCAATAGAAATTATCGTGCCTAGGATGATGGCAACTAGAACTGTGCCCGTAAGAGCATGGAATTTTAATCCAGTAGCATCAAATCCGTTGATTAAACGTGCTAGCCGATTGTGTTTCTTGATGTTTTCAAGGGAGTAGCGGATATAACCTTCTGGTACTTCTGAGGCCTTCACCACGCTTTTTGTGTCAGCTATAACAGGTTGAACTTTGTAGCGGCTGAGATTGCCTGAGCCGCCTCCTGTTTCTAGTTGAACGATGACCGGCCGGTACTTGAGATTGTATTCTGTAGCGATCTCGTTGAGCTTGTCTTGATGCTCATCTAGGCGAACAATCGCCTTTTTTATGTTTCTCTTTAAACGCTTTCCCTCATCAAGAGCGTCAGCGTCATCAGCCAAATCTTGCCAAGTAAACACAACAGCTTCGTCGTTTGATCCATCTTGTCTGGAGCCATGGGCAAAGATCCGTTTCAAGACGTCGTATGGCTGTGTGTGGGCGCTGGGGCCGTCATACTCCTCTATGAACTTGGCTCCACATTTAATGGCGCTATGTGACTGATTTACTTCCATTTAAAACCTCACCTAACGGTTATGTCCCTGTTTGGTGTCTGAAATCCTACCACGTGAATCTGTGTAATGGCTCTGCACTTTAACGAGATTGATTGAGGAGCTTTGAAATGTGCAGAGATGAAGAAATAGACCTCAGTTTGGGCATTAAAAATGGTGCATTGGTTTTTATTGATGAGGTTGAAAGGGGGCTCGATTGTGGATGTTGTTGCCCTCATTGTGGTGGTCGTTTGATAGCGAAGAAGGGGGAGGTGAATCAACACCATTTTGCCCATTACCAAGTGGAAAACTGTGGAGCCGGCTTGGAGACAGCTTTACACCTTCTTGGCAAAGAAATTCTGCAGACTGAGGGCTGTTTGCAACTTCCAGGGAAGACTAAGGCTTCGAGTTTGGCTGACATCGAACTTGAGAGACGGAGGTTTGGGTATGTCGCAGACGTTGGAGCAACGCTGAAGGCTACAGGAGAGGAGATCGACATTGAGATTAAAGTCACTCATGGCGTCGATGAAAGGAAGGTTGCCAAAGTCGTTACTAACAAGGCGCTGATGGCTGAAATCGACCTTTCGGGGCTGCTCAAGTTAGGGAGTATCAATCGAGAGACAGTGACAGCGGCAGTTTTGTGGGATGCACCCCGAATGTGGGTAGATGAGATTGAAGATAGCTTGTTAATTCAAAGGGATGAAGAAATGGCGAATAAACATCTAGTTTGTGGTTTTAAGTCTGCGAGCGGTTACTCACGGAAGAACCAGCGAAACTTCGAATTCTCAGTGCTTTATGTTTTGGTGGAGGTGTCTGATAGATCTAGCCCTAATTACCAGATTCACGGTGCTGGCGGATTCGAAAAAATTGAGAATATACCGATGGTTTTTTCTGGCGCGTTGGCAGAAAAACTGGAGCAGATAGAGTTTCCAGTATGGGCGGAAGTCTGCTTGGAAACTCACTTGATAAAGGGGCGACCTAAAGCACTAGTGAGCGATGTGATTCTATAAGTCGAATAGCCCCGCGAAAGCGGGGTTATTAATTAAGTGGTTTGGCTACCTGTGGCTCCAAGTGCTCTGCCGCCCACTTGTAGCCAGACCAATAATCGCAAATCCATAATAGCTGTTGAATCGCTGTCAAAATCTCCTCTAATTTATCAAAATTAGGGGGAGAGCTTCCTTTATGAACGATTCTATTTCGGATCGCCACCGCGTCATCGATTGATTTCACTAAACCAACTTTTCGGTCTGGAATGAAAAGAGGCTCATGGGAGTGAAGCAGGGCCGGAAAGTATTCCACTAGCATTTTGGTCAGTGGAGGAGATTGGAGTTCATCTAGTAGCCATGTAGCCTGTGGGCACTTATTAGCAATAACGGATTTCACGGCGACTTCTGCAGCAGATACTGCGATAAGTATTGAGCTTCTTGGGCTTTTGTTCTGCAGTTCGATCGCTTCTCTTAGCAGCTCATGACTGAGCGGCTCTTGCTCCTTTGCAGCAACCATTTTGCAGATTTGGTCGGTGTTAATGCGATCCACAGCCAAGCGCTCGTTAGACATGGAAATAAGTCTAATGTGCCAGTCATTAGGCAAGGGTGTCCAGGTGGCCCCTTCATCAACAGAGCACCAAAGGCTCTGGGAGCTGACAGGGGAAGAGGGGCCGCGAAGAGAGAGCCGCCACCGTAACAGCTTGGCTATGTCCGTTCCTATCGAAGATAGCTCCGAATAGACTGACCTAACATAGGATACGAAGGGATTGGGGTAGTAACTTAATCCCCAGCACGGGCCGTCATGGGCAATCAGTTCTTCTGGTTCAGTAGCTTTTGTACCTTCCTGTGGGCGTTTGCCTTCAAAGAATGCTTCGAAGACAGGCGCTGCCTTCCTTGTCAGGGGGCGTGCTGAATACACCGTGATAACCGTATCTCGTACGCTTTGTTGGGTTCTACGGTCTTTTCTGACAACATCCGTGAGAATTGCGTGAATGTTGTGCTCGCCTCCGATATTGAACTCGGTGGAGGTATTGTGTGATATGTCTATGTCTCTGAGTGTGTAAGTAAGTCTGAATGAGAGTTTTTTCATTCAATAGATCCGCTAGGAATTCACGAGCAACTGAAAAATGACAGGTTAGGATACCTTGGCTTCGATAAGCAATAATCTTGGAGTGTGGAGAAGTTGCCATTAGAGTTGGGTCAATTTCGAATGGTGAGCAACAAATCACGACACCGTTGTTCACCCAGAGGGGAAGAATGATGGGGAGTCAGTAATTACACTGGCTCCCCTTTGTCATTAAGCAGTCCATCTGATAGATGTGAGTGTTTGGTCACACTGTGGTCACACCAATCAGGCTTCTTCGAGTAGAGCCTCTGTCTCCGAAGGCATTGGAGTTTGCTCAATCGTTTTAGGTCTGCTGATTGGTTTAGGTGGCGAAGGTTGCCAAGGCTTCAAGTGTTGACCAACCAAGTCGTAGAAATCTCGGGCAACAATTTCAAGGTCTTCAATAAAGGTCTTTGATCCTGAAAATCGAACCGCGGAATCTTGAATCAACAGCACCTCAAATGCTGTTGGGGCGTGTTTTGGGTTAGCACACTGAATGCGGTTTGGATCTTCTCTAAGCTCAGATAATAAGCAGCTAGTGTCGTCGATCACTGATGGCCAGGACGCTTTGACGATTATGCGTCCTTGGGTGTCGTCCTCTTTTAGCATTCTGAGAAGCCAATTCACGCGGGCAGATGTCGACTTCTTATCTTGTGGGGCTTTCAGACGCATTGATGCGCTTATGGATCTTGTAGGCAAGTTTGCTTCAATTCGCATATCTGAAGCAGCGTCAGGAATCTGAAGGATGGTGAATAGCCTGTTGTTATCGCAAAAATCAGCGATTCGATGTTTTAATCGAGCAACAGGGTCATCTTTTACCTTCCGATCCATTTTGAGCTGAACGTTTTTTCCGATGTGTTTGGACATTAATAGAACAATATCGCGCTGTTCTTGCAGCCATGCACCAACTGTATCCTCCACGTCCTGACTGGTTTTCAATAGCTTGATTTGGGAAACAGCATCTTTCACGATCTGCTTCCATGCTTTGTTCATTTGGCTGAAGCCTTCAACACCTGTCGAAGAGTGATCGAGGAATCTAACAAATTCATTCAGCATGAATGATTGCTCTTTATCATCCACTGCATTGTTCGACTTGATGACTTCAGCTTCCGATTGAATCCAAGCCCAGGGCCAATGATACAGTTGAACCTTTCTTAACTGGTTCTTTGTTAGATGAACGGGATGGTGGTCTGCGCGAGCAACCATCTGATTAGAAACGGTTATTACTGCATCTATATTGTGCTCTCTGGCAAGCCCCACGTATCGAGCTACTTGGTCTTCTGAAAGAATCGCTTTACCAATTTTGGCCTCAATAAGAGCAGTCCAAGTGTTCTTTCCGTTAGTGATTTGCAGAAGAGCATCGGGCCGGTCTTTATTATTGTCCGGGTTACTTAGGATAACTTCTGTCCAAGCTTCGATTTTTGCTCTGGTCCCCAGTCGATAGTTACAACTAGCTAGAAGGCTTTTAGACAGAGCCGGTATTTGCGTCATCATCGCAAGGCAAACAGAAAGAATTCGCGCTTCTTTACTGCTTTCGGCAACTACTGGGATAAGGCAGACTTCCTCTCCCTGGACGATGAAGTCTGGCTTCATATCGCTTCACTCCTTTGATGCATTTAGTCTTCCAGTATAGACACGAATTTTAATTCTTGATGTTTGGCTTACACGTTCGGTGTTTGTAACGAACTGTTATGTAGGTGTTTTTGCCCCAGCGCTACTATTTCGAGGTTGCCAGGGAGCGCTTGCTCGATCAGATCCGTTTGCGGCTGGAAAAATACCGCCTGCCGGACTATCTCCAATAGGAGAGGGTTGGGAGGTAATGGTGATGGATAAGATCCTGATTCAGCGGGGCCAAGATCAGATCCCGCGACGTTGGTTTCTGGCGCTTGGTGGCGCCGGTCTATTGGGCGCTTATGGGTGGTCGAAAGAGGTACAGGGGGAGGAGACCATCGTTCAGCCGGTGGGAGCAGATGACCAGGGCTTTATCGCAAGGGCCTTTGAGATGCGGCAGCTGGCGATCGAGAAGGGCGATCAGCCCTATGGCGCAGTGGTGGTACTCGATGGGCGGATCGTCGGCCAGTCCTGGAGCCGGGTGTTGTTGGATCATGATCCGACCGGTCATGCCGAAATGGCGGCGATCCGCGACGCGGGGCGCCGTCTTCAGCGCTCAAGTCTCAGCGGCGCCGTGCTCTACTTCTCTTCGCGCCCCTGCCCGATGTGTGAAGCTGCGGCCGCCTGGGCCGGAATCGACGATATGGTTTACGGCCGCGCTGCCGAACGGGCGGGGCGTCCCCATCTTTGCGGGTAGATTGATGCGGATTCTGATAACAGCGCTGTTGCTATTGAGCAGTTTGTTTAACGTCGCCGTTGGCGAGCCAGCGGCGGCCGAGCGGGCCGACTATCTCCGGGCGGCGGCACAGAATAATATTCCTCAACTGCAGCGCGCACTGGCGTTGGGTATCCCGGTGGACAGCCGGGATAAGCGGGGTCGCACCGCGCTGTTGATCGCCACCCACCACAACGCCGTTGAATCGGCCCGGCTGCTGATCGACGCCGGTGCCGATGTGAATGCCAAGGATGATCTGCAGGACAGCCCCTACCTGTATGCCGGTGCCGAAGGGCGATTGGCGATCCTCAAAATGACCGTGGCCGCCGGGGCCGATTTGCGCAGTGTGAACCGATACGGTGGCACCGCGTTGACCCCCGCCGCCCATCACGGCCATATCGAGGTGGTGCGCTACCTGCTAACCACCAAGATCGATATCGATCAGATCAACCACCTGGGTTGGACGGCTCTGCTGGAAGCGGTGATTCTGGGGGATGGCGGGCCCACCTACCAGCAGATCGTCGCGCTGTTGGTGGCGGCCGGTGCCGACCGCTCCATCGCTGATCCGCAGGGGCGTACCGCACTGGATAACGCCCGTATGCGAGACTATTCGGAGCTTATCGAGCTGCTCCAGGATTGATGACCAGCAGCTACCCCGTCGGTTTCTCAGGCGGATATCGGCCCGTCAGAGATAGGCCGCGTTGGTCCAGCCGAGATTCTTCGTCCTGACGACACGCCGTTTCAGGCTGCGGCCCAGGCTGTTGTATTTGCTGTGGAACCAGCCCGTTCCCTTTTCCAGTTCCTTCGGCGTCATCTGCTTGGGTTGGAACACTGCCTGGGTGCCGTCGTAGGCAGACCAGTCGCGGGTCAGGATCCGGTGTTCGGATTCCAGTTGCTGGTACAGGTCGGTTCCCGGGTAGGGGGTGACGATCACGGCATGGCAGACGTCGAGTTCCACCTCGTCGACGTAGTCGAGGGTCTCTTCGAAGATGCTCGAGTCGTGCTGGTCGAACCCGAACAGCATCGCCGAGTCGACCGCGATGTTGTACTCGTGCAGCTTGCGGATGTAATCCCGGGTCCGATCGATCCGGATAAAGCCTTTGCCGGCGGCCTTGAGGGCCTGCTGGGACGGGGTTTCGATACCGGAAAGCAGCCAGATCAAGCCGCTTTCGGCCGCGGCTTCGACGATCTCGTCATGCTCGGCAATATTGATGGTGGCTTCGGCGCTCCAGTAGATATTCAGCGGTTTCAGCGCCTTGAATAGCTCCAGCGCGTAATCACGGTCGGCGATCAGGTTGTCGGCGTGGAGTTCGAAGTACTGAAGCCCGGAGGCACGGATCTCGTCGATCACCTGCCCGACCGGCCGGTTGCGCATCGTCGGGAAGAACTTGTGCACGGTGCAGTAGCTGCATTTGAACTTGCAACCGCGGGACACGATGATCGAACTGGTATCCCGATACGGGGACAGGTCGATCTGCCCGTGGGGGTAGGGTGTAAGCCGGTTCAGGTCGGTCTGCTCGGCCTGCTGATAGCGGGGCTGGAGCTGGCCACTGTAGTGGTCTTCCAGCAACAGGGGCCAGAGCTGCTCGGATTCGCCGATCATCACCGCATCGCCATGCTGCAGCGCCTCGTCCGGCAGAAAGCTGGCATGCAGGCCGCCGAACACCACGGTGGTGCCCCGGTCTCGGAAATAATCGGCCAGCTCGTAGCCGCGCAGCGCGTCCGGGGTCGACATAAAGATCGCCACCAGATCGGCGACCTGACTCTTGTCGACCGGCCCCTGGGAGGTCTCGTCATGGACGTCCACCTCGACCCAGTCGGGTATCGCCACCGCCGACGACCAGATGCTTTGCGGCGGCGTGCCCAGGTAGGCCTTGTAGTCCTTGAAGGCGCTGTTGGCCGAGGCTTTGATCAGTAAGGCTTTCATTGGATCGACTCCTTGGCGCGGCGATGGCTGGCATCGGCACCGGTTTTTGGCTCCCAGCCCGGCGGCTTGAACAGGTAGCCGAGCCACTGTCCCAGTCCCTGGGCACGTCCCAGATCGCGGAACAGTTTGGGAAACTCGTGAAATTGCACCTTAATCGGGTTCTTGCTGTTCATCGGGGTGGCCAGACCGTAGGTGGGCAGCTGGCGCTCGGCCTGGAAGGTGCCGAACAGCCGATCCCAGATGATCAGGATGCCGCCGAAGTTCTTGTCGATATAGGCCGGATCGGAGCCGTGGTGAACCCGGTGGTGAGACGGGGTGTTGAAGAACCACTCCAACGGACCGAGGCGGCCGATCATCTCGTTGTGAATCCAGAACTGGTAGGCCAGTACCAGGATTTCGGCGGCGAATACCAGCACCGGGTTGAAGCCCATCAGCACCAGCGGTAGGTGAAACAGGAACGACGGGATCGGGTCGAACAGGCTGAACCGGAACGCGGTGGCGGTGTTCATCATGCTGGAGCTGTGGTGCACCGAGTGGGCCAGCCAGAACAGCCGAATCCGGTGCACGGCGTAGTGCTCGATGTAGTAGGCCAGGTCGGCCAGAAGCAGCACCAGCAGGCCGGTGTAGCCGTTGGTCGGGATCTTCCACGGGATCAGCTCGTAGATCATGAAGTAGAGGTAGACCCCGCCACCGAAAATCACGATTTCGGCCAGGTAGTAGGGGATCTGGGTCAGCACGCTGGAACCGGTTTCCAGCAACCGTTCTCCGCTGAAACGGCCGGTTACCAGGTCGTTGAGCAGCTCCAGCGCCAGAAACAGCAGCGCGAAGATCAGCACCCAGTCGTAGACCGAAAAAGAGATCGTCTCGAAGTACACCAGCCAGTCTTGTTCCGTCATGATCCGCTCCTTTATTTCAACGCCAAAAAGGCGGTTTGGCCGAGAATATTGTCGTGACTATCGAGCAGGTAGCGCTCGTAGTCGGCGTCGAATTTCAATCGCAGCTGGTAGCTCGGATCGGCCCAGCGGTCGAGTACATAGCCGCCGTCGAATGCCAGGTAGTTGCCGGCGTCGATAGCGACGGATTCAAGCCCCACGGGCAGTTGGCGCATCGGCGGTGTCGGGTATCCGAGGGTCATCCGGACCTGATTGCCGGCCGCATCGAAGTGGTGGTAGACCGCATAGACCAGCTTGGGGTCATCGGCCCCGAGGCGCTTGGCGATATCCTGTTTGGCGAAGCGCTTCCAGTGGCGTTCGATCTGGATCGGCAGGTCACCGTCCAAGTCCAGGGTGATGCCGATCCCGGCAATGCTCTGGCCCGGCTTGTACAGGCCCCGATCAATAGCTTGAGCGGCAACCGCCTGCCAGCTTTCGGCCGGTGCGGTGGTGATCTCGGCGTTGTTCGCGTCGTAGTCGATGAAGTCGCCATTGTCGGCGTAGGGCAGCAGTAGCCAACCGATAAAACCGAACATGCCCAGGATGCTGATCAGATACAGAAACCAGACCAGCGGGTTACGCTTGGGGAGTGCCATCAATCCATCTCCTACCAGTAAAAACAGGACACTGCGACCAGGGTCCACAACAACAGAGTCATCCAGTAACCCAGGGGTTCGTGGGCGCGGCGGTATTCACGATGCAGCCAGACCGAACCGCTGAACAGGTCCCATGCCACCCACAGCAGTAGCGCAATTCCCAGGTAATAAGTCCAAGGCATGGTTAGTCTCCGGTAGGGGGATCGAGTTGGTTGACCAGTAACTGCGCCGCCAGTCGGGCCGGCTCACGGTAGTGGTGGCTTTGCTGCAGCGGCGACAGCGAGTCGAGATTGAAGTAGAGCGAGATCAGTCCAAACGCCACCGCTTCCAGACGCGGCTTGTCGGCGTTGGGGTACTGTTTCAGCAGCAGGGCTTCGATGTCGCGGCTGAAGCCGGTCATCCACTGCTGCATCATCGCCTTGAGTTGAGGGTTGTTGCCGGCAGCGAAGGTCAGGGCGGCGATCACCAGTACAAATTCCGGATCGCTGGACTCGGCATCGAACAGGTTGTCGAGCAGGGCCGGAATTGGTCGCTGTTCGGGCAGGTAGTCGAGCAGAGCGGTCCACTGCAGATCGGATTGCTGGATCACCCGGTCCGCCAGCTGTTGCACCAGATCATCCCGATTACCGGCAAAATGACGAACCAGGCTGCGCTGCAGCCCCGAGGTTTCGGCGATTCGCTCCAGGGTGCTTCCTTCCAAGCCGTAACGGGCCACACAGCTGTGGAACGCCTGCAGGATCTGCTCGAGGCGTTCGGCCTTTTTACTGGGTCTCCCCATGGTCAAAGCTCCTTAGTGATACGAAGGATTAAGTTGTCAGTTTGGATAATTTATATTGTGATGTTTATTTTGTCAAACATGACAAAATAAAAGTATTGTGAAGTCAGAATGGCGTTGACCGAGCAGGCTGGACGGCAGGGGGGCTTCACCCGGCGAGTATCGGATCCCTGCGGGATGCTACAAGGGTGGTGGTTGGGGGCGTTACGGGAGCCGAGCTTAGTTCAGAAAATAAGCGGCGATGCGAGCCAGGTTGATCTCGTCGCAGTGGTCGAACAGGGCTGGGGTATCGGAATCGATATCCAGCACCGCGATCAGTTCGCCATGGCGATCGAGGATCGGCGCCACCAGTTCGGATCGGGTCGAGCTGGCGCAGGCGATATGGTCGGCTTCGGCATCCACGTCGGGGATGTTCAGCAGTTTCATTTGTCGGGCACAGCGACCGCAGATACCGCGATCGAAATCGATGGTCAGGCAGCCATGACCGCCCTGATAGGGACCGATCTTGAGGGTGCGGTTGCCGACGTTGCGGTAGAAGCCGACCCAGTTGAACGACTCGAACTGATGGTAGAGTTCGCAGCTGATCGTTGCCATCAGAGCGATCGGATCGGACTCGCCGTCGCAGAGGGCATCCAGGCGTTGAAACAGTTGATCGTATTGCTGCTGCTTGTCGGTTGTCATCGGCTAAGGGAGACCTTGAGTGGGATCGGTTGGTGGCTAACGCCGGGCTGCAGATAGTAGACAGAAATCCGACCCAGTCCAAGAGCGGTCGGACCGACGCCGGGTCGGCCCGGTCAACTTACTCGGCCGTGCCGACTTGTTCCGTCGCCTGGCCGGTCAGATCACGGATCGAGATATGGGCGGGATTGGCCCGGGCCAGATACATCTCCTCGTCGGCCAGCCGAATCAGATCATGGAAGTCATAGCCGGTGCGGCTGTTGCTGATAATGCCGCCGAAGGTGAGGCCGAAGCCCAGCTCCATTATTTCATCCGACAGCTTTCCGAGGGTGGATTTGCGGATCCGTTCGCAGATCAGGAACAGGTCTTCGGTGCTGGTATCCAAGGCGGCAAAAACGAATTCATCGTCTTCGTAGCGGCAGGAGATATCGGTATTACGCAGCTCCTGCTGGATGCTTTGGGCGGTCAGGCGAAGAACGTCGTCGCCGGCGTGGCTGCCGATCAGCTCCCGAACCTGGACGTAGCGGTTCAGGTCCAGATAGACCACCGACAGATTGCGATTGTCGCGCTTGGAGATATTCATGATCAGTTCCAGCGATTGCTCGAACAGATAGCGGTTGCTCAGCAGCGTCAGCGGGTCGGTACAGGCGGTTTTCATCATCTCCTTTCTATCCAGCGCCAGACTGGCGACATGGGTGGCGGTCTCCAGAATCTCCAGCTCATAGTCTTCCGGCTCGGCGATCACGGGGGAGAAGATGGAGAAGGTACCCAACACGCGGTCATTCTTGGAGATGATCGGCATTGACCAGCACGAGCGCAGTTGAGCACGGATCAAGACGTCGAGAAAGGGCTCCCAATTGGGATCGGTGAAGGTATCCGAGACGATGCATTTATCGCGAGAGTAGGCCGCAGCGCCGCAGCTGCTGGCGTTGGGGCCGATCGGGGTGCCTTCGATTCCTTCACTGTAGAAATCAGGCAGCTTGGTCTTGGCGTCGGAGCTGTGCAGGGTCTGACTCTGGTTATCGACCATCAGAATAGAGCCGACCTTATTCGGAAACAGTTCCTCAATAATGCCGGTCAACTGTTCGATCACCTGAGCATCGGAATGGTAGGCAGCCAGATTCTTCAGAACCTGGTGAAACTTCCGATGTGCAAGGGTCAGTGTTTTTAAATGCTCGTATTCGATGACTTCATCCATGGGCCAGACAACGCTTCCTTGAGTGGTTGCCTAATTTTAGTACAACTCACCGGTCAGCCCCAGCATCGACTGCCCGACTGCGCCACAAAGCTGGGGCGGCTAGGGATTGAAGAGGACGATGGCGCTGTTTTCCTGGGGAATTAATGGCTGCGGATATCGACGGAGCCGGGATCGACTCCGTCGGTTACGCACGAAGAGTTCCGAACATCGCCTCAAGCGCTGGTCTTAAAACTGCTGGTCAGATGGCGCAGATGTTCCGACAGCTCGGCCAACGACTCGCTGGAGGTTGCCACTTGATCGGCGGCGGTGGAGCATTCCTGGCTGATGTCATTGATCCGGATGACATTGGTATTGATCTCCTCGGTCACCGACGACTGCTGCTCGGCGGCGCTGGCGATCTGGGTGGTCATCTCGTCGATCTGACCGACCCCACCGACAATCTGATCCAATGCCTGGTCGGCCAGTTGAGCCTTCTCTACCACGCCGATCGCAACCTGATGACTCTGAGCCATCGCATCGGCGGCGTTTTCGGCACCGTCTTGCAGGCTGGCGATCACCTGTTGGATCTCACCGGTGGACTGGGCGGTGCGCTGAGCCAGGGTTCGCACCTCGTCGGCGACCACGGCGAACCCGCGTCCCTGCTCTCCGGCCCGGGCCGCTTCGATCGCCGCGTTCAAGGCCAGCAGGTTGGTCTGATCGGCGATATTGTTGATCACTTCCAGAATCGAGGCGATGTTGGCGCTCTCCTCCTTCAGGTGGGAGGTCAGACTGCCGGACTGCTCCAGCTGCATCGCCAGTTCGTTGACTGCTTCCACCGCTTCGCGCACCTGAACTTTACCCCGGGACGCAGCGCCGGATGCCGCGTGGGTGGCTTGGGCGGTGTTTTCGGTGTTGTGAGCCACGTCGTGCACGGTGGCCGACATCTCGTTGACGGCGGTGGCAACCAGCTCGGTTTGCTGGTGCTGTTCCTGCATACCGGCTTGGGTTTGGGCGGTGGCTGCCGAAAGCTCGGTGGCGGAGGCGGAGACCTGTTGGGCGGAGTGGTTCACGTCGGTGATGATGTGGTCAAAGCTGTCGAGCATCTCATTGAACGCTTCCGACATCTGCCCCACTTCGTCACGGCTATGATAATCGCTGCGCAGGCTCAAATCGTGACTCTCAGAGGCACGGGTCATCAGTTCTTTGAGATCGACCAGCGGTTGGGCAATCGTTCTTGCCAGTACCAAGCCCATGGTGATCGCGATACTCAGGATGATCAGCAGGCTGATGATGGAGGTCTGGACGCTGTGGGAAAACTCAGTCTCGATATCGTCGGTGTAGACCCCGGTGGCGACAATCCAATCCCAGTTCGGGTAATGGCGGGCGTAGGAGAGCTTGGGAACCGGGGTGCTGCTGCCGGTACGGGGGAACAGGTACTCGACAAAGGTATCGCCGCTGCTGGTGGCACCGCGCACCATCTCCTGCATGATCAGGACCCCATCGGCATCTTTGAGGTCAGACAGGTTCTTGCCGATCAGTCTGGAATCGGGGTGGCTTAAGATGACGGATCTTGTGTCGGAGACCATGAAATAATCATTGTCACCATAGCGTAGGGTGCTGACCAGCTCTTTGGCGATCGTTTGCGCCTGTTCGGTTGAGATGTCGGTTCGGGCTGCCTGTTGTTCGATCAGCGAAAAAGCCGTGTCGGCCAGATCGATTAGATCCACCTGTTTGGCGCGATTCAATAGTTGCCATTGGTTGTTTAGGTTGAGGGCCTCGATGACCAGCAGTGCGAGGGTCATCAAGGAGACTAAAAAGAGGATTTTCTGTCGGGTTTTAAAATGCTTAAGCAGGTTAGTCATTGTTTTCCTCCATTGAAAACAGGGCTCATCCTTGACGGCATACTGACTAGGGAACTTGTGCGCAGGTTCCTTAGCATTCGAGCGATGGGTCGCCCATCTATTGGTTGTTATCAGATTTCCTAATCAAGCGTTGCTAATTTAGCTCTTCGGCAGCCATAGAGAGTATGACGCACATCAGCATATTGTTTGATGTTTAATCCCCAATTGATATTTGGACGAGCCGCGCCTTGGTTGGCAACGCTGATTAGCAGCGGATGTTGCCGATGCCCATGCTTAAACCGTCGATCCCGATTAAGGCTGGGGCAACAAACGGGCCTGCCAAGTCAGTGGTAGCGGCGTAGATCGGATAACAGAGCTTGGTCAGTCACAAGCGATAAGGCAGGCGAAGAAGGGCAGGCGGTAGAAGAGGATGGTGGTAAAAAAGCAACGGGGCCAGCGGCCCCGTTGTGATGGCTAGGATCGATCCGCCTTCGACTCAGGCGCTGGTTTTAAAGCTGCTGGTCAGATGGCGTAGATTTTCTGACAGCTCGGCCAATGACTCGCTGGAGGCTGCTACCTGATCGGCAGCCGTGGCGCATTCGGTGCTGACGTCGTTGATGCGGCTGACATTGCTGTTGATCTCCTCGGTAACCGCAGACTGCTGTTCCGCGGCACTGGCGATCTGGGTGGTCATGTCGTCGATCTGGGTGACCCCGTCGACGATCTGATTCAGCGCTTCATCGGCCTGCTTGGCCTTGTCGACCACCCCGATGGCGATCTGGTGACTCTGGGCCATGGCATCGGCGGCATTTTCGGCGCCATTCTGCAGGCTGGTAATCACATCCTGGATCTCACCGGTGGACTGGGCGGTTCGCTGAGCCAGGGTGCGGACTTCGTCGGCGACCACGGCAAAGCCTCGACCCTGTTCCCCGGCTCGAGCGGCTTCGATGGCGGCGTTCAGCGCCAGCAGGTTGGTCTGTTCGGCGATGGTGTTGATCACCTCCAGAATCGAGGCGATGTTGGCGCTCTCTTCCTTCAGATGGGAAGTCAGGGTGCCGGACTGTTCCAGCTGCATCGCCAGCTCATTGACCGCATCGACCGCTTCGCGAACCTGTACTTTGCCCTGTGAGGCGGCGCCGGAAGCGGCGTGGGTCGCCTGTGCCGTGTTTTCGGTGTTGTTGGCAACATCGTGAACCGTGGCCGACATCTCGTTGACGGCGGCGGCGACCAGCTCGGTCTGCTGCCGTTGCTCCTGCATGCCGGCCTGGGTCTGGGTGGTGGCGGCGGACAGTTCGGTGGCCGAGGTTGAGACCTGTTGGGCGGCGTTGTTCACGTCGTCGATGATGTGGTCAAAACTGCCAAGCATCTCGTTGAACGCCTCCGACATCTGTCCCACTTCGTCGCGGCTCTGATAGCTGCTGCGCAGGCTCAGATCATGGCTCTCGGAAGCTTTGGCCATCAGTTCTTTGAGCTCGACCAACGGCTGGGCAATGGTTCTCGCCATGATCAGGCCGATGGTGACGGCGATAGTCAGGATAACCAGAAGACTGATGATGGCGGCCTGAAGGCTCTGGGCAAACTCGGCTTCGATATCGTCGGTGTAAACCCCAGTGGCAACGACCCAATTCCACTTCGGGTAATAACGGGCGTAGGAAAGCTTCGGAATCGGGGTGGTGCTGCCGGCGCGGGGGAACAGGTACTCGACAAAGGTTTCGCCATTGCTGCTGGCGCCGCTGCTCATCTCGCTAAACAGGCGGACCCCTTCGGAATCTTTGGTGTTGGAGAGGTTCTTTCCGTTCAGCTCCGGTTTGGTGGGATGCATCACCATATTGGCGGCGCTGTCGAGAATAAAGAAGTAGTCGTTGTCGCCGTAGCGCAGCGTGTTGATCTGCTCTTTGGCGATGGTCTGGGCTTGCTCGACCGGGATGTCGGTGCGTGCAGCCTGCTTCTCGATCAGTGCGAAGGTGGTATCGGTTAGATCGATCAGTTCAACCTGCTTGGCGCGATTCAATGCCCGCCATTGGTTGTTCAGGTTGAGTGCTTCGATGGTTAATAGGGCCAGTATCATCAGCGATACCAGCAGCATGATTTTTTGGCGGGTTTTGAGCAACTTCAGTAAATTGGCCATGGTTCCCTCCATGATTGGTGATTACTGTATTCGACCAAGGTCTAAAGTTATCAAATAAAAGTGACAATTTGTCACTTTTTGGCCCGGTTTGATCGAAGTATTGATCTAAAACAAAGCCGGTTTTTAGATTTTTTTTGCACCAATTTGAGAAGTTACAAATGTCATCTGCTATGCAGATGAATGGCCTGTCAAAGTGGCTTTAAACAGTACATTTTTTGGCCGGTCAAAGATCCGTATCAACGCCTTGCCAGAGATCCACAACCCCGATTCACCCAGGGATTGTTGTTGCCCTGGATTCTGGTGATGCGATCGTTACGACGACATTCCCAGTCGGTGACCGGATGCTGCCGGTCCCAGCTCTGCATCAAGCGGGTTTGCGATTTGGAAAGACGAAGAGCGTACTGATCGCGCATATAGAGGTAGGTCCGGGCAATGGCACCACGGCTGTGGAGCGGCGGTTCGGCAACCCGTTGCTTGAAGTCGATTTTGATCTCACAGGCTCCGTAATTGCCACGGTCGGTGTCTAGCAAGTTGAAGCGGAAGTTGGAGCGGTCACCGTTTACCTCGCCGATGGCCGGCACCAGGTTATGCAGATCGGCCTCCATCTTGCGGAATTCCGGGTCCTTCTTGCAGTTCTTACGTCCACCCTGCTGCCAGCACTGGCGTTGATGACCGAAGTGGTAGGCCGGCATCAGGTGCTCCCACTCGATCCGATTCGCCCGTCGAGGTTGTTTTCGAACCTGATAGCCGCAGCTGGCCAGATCGGGTTTGAGCTTCTTTCCCTGTTTCTCTATTGCACAGCCGCAGTAAAAGCTGACCGGTTGATCGGCGTATATCTGGGCGGCGAGTCGCTTGGCTTTGGCGAAGCTGGAAGGATGCTCGGCGGCGTTGAGGGTAACAGGAACGAAGATTGCGATGATCAGTGAGAACAGCAGGGGTGATCGCACGGCGTAGGGCTCCAGGAACGGTTATAGCTGAACGCCGCGCAATAAAAAGCCCCGCATCGGCGAGGCTGATTGGGAAGATCGACCGTATTAGTCCGATCGGCTTCCGCTGGCGGCGATGTACGCTGACTGTCCCTGTCGCGGCGCCATGGTAAGGCGTCGATGGAGCAGGGGCAAGCGGATACGCCGCCGTGGAATCGGTGCGATTACTGTGCGGCGACGACCGACAGTTCGACCAGGATTTCCGGGCGAGCCATGCGGGCTTCAACGCAGGCACGAGCCGGCTTGGGGATATCGGAAACCCACTCATCCCAGACCACGTTCATGGCGGCGAAATCTTTGATGTCGCGGATGTAGATGGTGGTGGACAGGATCTTGTCACGGCTGCTGCCGGCCTCTTCCAGCAGCGCCTCAACCTTGGCCAGGCACTGACGCGTCTGCTCGGCGATGTCCCAGTTGGCGTCACCGGCGGTCTGGCCGCACAGGTAGACGGTGCCGTTGTGTTTGACGATTTTGCTCATGCGCTCGGTAGAGCCAATACGTTCGATAGACATGCTCTGTGGTACTCCTGATTGTCGATTGCGGCGCGTGGCCGACGGGGTTCGATAAGCAAATGAATTGGTAAGAATCGGGGCATTCATGATGGATTCCGGGGGCTTGATTAAAGCACTTTACGCTCGAACCGGTCGACCCGGAATGGGGTCAGATCGAAACGGCTTTCGTTGCCGGTGATCAGGCCGGCCATGATCTCGCCGACGATCGGCCCCAACTGGAAACCGTGGGCCGAGAAACCAAATGCATGCCAGGCATTGGCGGCGTTGACCGCGGCGCCGAGCACCGGCAGGTTGTCGGGCAGATAGGCCTCCAGCCCGGCCCACATGCGGTTGACCGAGGCGGTCTTCATGATCGGGAAAAACTCGGTGGCGTTGCGGGCGCCGGCGGCCAGCTTGGCGTAGTCGAGCCGGGTGCGGTTGTTGTCCCGGTCGGCAAACCCCTTGGCGCCGCCACCGATCAGCACGGTGCCGTTCTCAAACTGTTTGAACGACAGCGGGCGGCTGACGGCGCCGACCACCGGAGTGGCGAAATGCGGCATTCGGGTGGTGATCATCAGCATCGGTGCGCTGTAGGACATCGGCACATTGTCACCGATCATCACCGAAACCTTGTCGGCCCAGGCACCGGCGCAGTTGAGCAGGCGACCGGCTTCGAAGCGGCCCTGATTGGTTTCCACCAGCCAGGAACCGCCGACCTGACGCAGGCTCTGAACCTGACAACCTTCGACGAAACGGGCACCGAGACGGACTGCGGCATGGCGGAACGCGTTGGTGCTCTGGTACGGGATGGCGTAGCCGTCCTGCTCGGAGACCACGCCGCCGACACAGTGCTCGGCAACCTGCGGCAGGCGTTCACGCAGCTCCCGCTGATCGAGGATCTGCTCGTGGAAAAATCCCAGTTCGTGCATCTGCTGCTGCCGGGTCTGCAGGGTCTGCATATCGGCCTCATCGGCGGCGATATTGATCAGCGAACGGCGACGGAAGCCGGTGTCGGCGTCGAGTTCATCATCCAGCTGCTGCCAGCGCTGCATCGACGCCTTGCTCAGCGGCACTTCGGCGACATGACGACCCAGCAGGCGGACACCGCCGGCGTTGACGCCGGAGGCGTGGCGTGAGACCCAGTCCTTCTCCAGCACCGTGACGCTGACCCC
The DNA here is from genome assembly GCF_965230735.1 of Motiliproteus sp. Lineage (GTDB taxonomy): Bacteria > Pseudomonadota > Gammaproteobacteria > Pseudomonadales > Balneatricaceae > Motiliproteus. The sequence continues at coordinate 384,149 of NZ_OZ246016.1, read as the reverse complement.
TTGCTTGGCCAGGTGATAGGCGGTGGAGCAGCCCTGGATGCCGCCGCCGATAATCAGTACCTCGGGTTTCATCGGCTCGGCTCCTGAATGCTGACGGCGGCACTATCGGTTTGGGTGGGTTCGACACGGCTGAAGCGACCCAGCTCGGTCAGATTCAGCAGTCGCATCGGCGAGCGCAGTCGGTAGTAGCCGACCTCGTCGACCCGCTCACCACGCCAGCTGGCCAGCAGTTCGCTGATGGTATGGCCGCACTGACGACCCTGGCAGGGCCCCATGCCGCAGCGGCTCATCATCTTCAGCTCGTTGGGGCCGCGGGCGCCGCGCTCGAATTCGGTGCGCAATTGGCCCAGGTTTCGCTCTTCGCAGCGACAGACCACGGTCTCTGCCTTTTCCGGAATCCGGTGCTGCTCTATGGGTTGGTAGAGCCGGTCGATAAAGCGGCGGAAGCGGTTCAGGCTGGCCAGTTGCTTCTGATCACTCTGGGCACGCTGATCGCGCTCATCGAGGCTGATCATCGCTAATCGTGCCAGTTGATTGAGGGCTACCAGTCGACCCATGCGTTCGGCACCGTCGGCGCCGACGATACCGCTGCTGTCACCGGCCACCGAGATCGAGGCGATCGAACTCTGGCCCCAGCTGTCGAGGCTGGGTTTCCAACACAGCTGCTGCTCGCACCAGTGGTGCTTGAGGTTCAGCGAGCGGGTCATATTCAGGTTCGGGATCACACCCTGATGCAGGAACAGGTGTTCGCAGTTGATCTGTTCGGAGCCCTTGTCGTTGAGCCAGCGCAGTCCGCTGACACGCTCGTCGCCGATCACTTCCAGATCGCGGGCAAAGCGGTGAACCGGAACCCCGGCTTGACGGATTTCGTTCAGCAGCCCCAGCCCTTTGACCAGCATCGCGGGTTGGGACAGCAGGTCCAGGCCCTGGCCCATGGCGGCTAGATAATTCGCCTTCGGGGTCGTGTCGACCAGGGCTTTGACTTTTACGCCCAGGCGCAGGTACTGGGCCACGATTAGGTACAGCAGCGGGCCGCTGCCGGCGAACACGGCGTTGTCCTGAACCAGCGCATCGGACTTGAGCATCACCTGGGCGCTGCCGGCGGACATCACCCCGGGCAGGTGCCAGCCGGGGATCGGGAACGGGCGCTCCATGGCGCCGCAGCCGACCATCAGTTCACGGGCGGTCAGGCTGTGGGTCTGCTCCTGTTGGGAGAACAACACCTCGCCGTTATCGCCGACATGCCAGACGGTGGCGCCGTAGCGTTTCTCGGCATCGCACTGCTCGAAGGCGTCGACCAGCTCGGCGCCGCGAAGGTAATCGGGGCCCAATTGCTCCGGATTCGTTAACGGGCTGGCGCTGACATTACGGTAGATCTGGCCGCCGGCACGGGGCTTATCATCCAGCACCACGACTCGGGCGCCGGCTTGGCTGGCCGTGATGGCTGCCGACATGCCGGCCGGACCGGCACCGATGATGGCGATATCGTAGCTGTTCATGGCTTCAAATTTCCGTGGCCAGGTCATCGACCTGGGGTTGTGACTGTCCCTGCGCTTGGGCAGAGGACTGTTGTGCCGTCGGTGGCTGATGCTCGCTGTTTGGGGCTTCAGCCTGGGACTGTTCGGTAATCTGTTGACGGTTGATCTGCATGCCCGGCTGAACGCGCACCAGGCAGGCCTGGCGATTGGGCATTCCGTCGATCTCGACCAGGCATTCGAAGCAGACACCCATGGCACAGTAGGCGGAGCGGGGCTGTTCGGTCACCGGGGCGATGCGGGTGGTGGTCTGGTCGCTCAATGCCATGGCAGCCCAGACCGAGATACCGGCCGGTACCCGTTGACGCTGGCCGTTGATGGACAGCTCGATCGGTTCATTGGTGTCGGAGGCGAGGGAGCGAAACATGATCACAATCCAGACAATTCGGTTGAGTGGTTGAGATGGCTGCCGAGCGCCGAAATGGTGATCGAGTGCTCGGCAGCGGGTCAGTCAGGGAGCCGGGGCCCCCTGACTTGACGACCTAAGCGGGAGACTTAGTTGGCGATCTTGTCGAGGATGCCCTGGCCCCATTCGGCGCCGATGTCTTCGAGGATCTGCGGCCAAACTTCAGCACGAACCTTCTTGGCGGCAGCCGCCAGCTCTTCGTCGCTCAGCTTAACGATGGTGGCACCGTAGTCGGCCAGCTTCTGCTCGTAGTCGCTCTGGTCGGCTTCGGCACGCTCCCAGCGCTTGGCTTCGAACGTCTTGGCGGCTTTCTGCAGCGCGTCACGGTCTTCGCTGTCCATGTCGGCCAGGGTTTCGGAGTTGATCAGCATGTACCAGGCTTCGAAGTGGGTGTTGACCGGCACGTAGGTCTTGGTGACGTCGCGGAAGGAGGCGTAGTAACCCTCGGCACCGGAACCGATGACTCCGTCAACCACACCGGTCTGTACCGCGGTGAAGGCTTCGGAGAACGGAATCGGCGAGCTGATGTAACCCAGGGAATCGGAGGTCAGCTGGAAGCTCTTGATGCCCGGTACCCGGACCTTGATGCCTTTCTCGACGTTGGCATCGCCCGGAGAAACGGCGTCACGGTTCAGTGCGACACCACCGAAGTAAACCGGGTAGGCCGCCAGCATGGTGATGTCCTGCTTGGCGTACAGCTCTTTCATCGCTTCGTAGATCGCACCGCCCGGACCGTAAGCCACTTTGGCTTCTTTCCAGTTAGCGGCAACGTACGGGAAGTAGGTGATCTGCATCTGGCGAGAGGCAGCAGTCGCAGCCGGCTGAACCGCCATGTCGACGGCACCAACGGAGATGCGCTCTTGAACGGTGGTGTAGTCGCCCAGTGCGCTGGCGGCGAAGATCTTGACCTTCACATCGCCTTCGGTGGCTTTCTCAACGTCGGAGGCGAACACTTTCAGTTCCTGATCAACGATCGCGCCTTGCGGACGGATGTGGCTGATCTTCAGGGTCGCGGCTTCAACCGCACCGCCGATCAGCAGTCCGGTCATCATCGCGGCGCTTAGCGGCTTTTTCAGGAAAGAGCTGGAAAGAAACGACTTTTTCATAGGTTTATCCTCATTATTGGTTGTCGTTGTTGTCTTTCTGTTGGGGCTTGCGGCAAGCCGCTTGCCCCGGTACTGCGATAGCAATTCAGTGTGTTGGGTGATCCGTTGCTCAGTAGCCGAAGAAACGCGGCAGGCCGAGTGACAGGTCGTCCCAGAAGGAGGTCAGGAACACCACCGGCAGGTAACCGGTCAGAATCAGGATCATCGCCGGCTTGATCACCTTGGTGACCTTGACCTTGCCGATCCGGGCACCCAGGTACAGGATCGAGGCGTACGGCGGAGTCACCCCGCCCATGGCGGTGTTGACGCCCATGATGGCGGCGAACTGGACCGGGCTGACGCCGATCGCTTCCATCAGCGGCAGCAGCAGCGGCGCGATCAGGATGATGGCGGTGACGTCGTTGACCACCATGCCGACCAGGAACAGCAGCACGTTGATCAGGATCAGCAGCAGGGTTTTGTTTTCGGTGATCGAGAAGATCGCTTCGACCAGCTGTTGCGGGATGCTCTCGAGTACGAACATCTGCGACAGGATCATCGAGAACAGGATCATCAGCATGATCGCGCCAACGGAGGTGGAGGCCTCTTTACCGGCACCGAAGAAGGTTTTCCAATCCAGACCCTTGTAGATCAGGAAGCCCACCGGGATGGCGTAGATCACGGCCACGGCAGCGGCTTCAGTCGGGGTCATGATGCCGCCGTAGATACCGCCGAGGATGATCACCGGCATCAGCAGCGCCGGGGTCGCCTTGAAGCCGCGACGACCTACCTCTTCGATAAAGTCGGCACCCTTGGGACGCTCTTCCAGCACCAGGTTGAACTTGCGTGCCATCCAGACATTGACCACCGAGAAGTTGGCCATGATCAGCAGGCCCGGACCCAGGGTGGCCAGGAAGCAGGCCAGGATCGAGGTGTCGGTGACCCAGCCGTAGACGATCATGGTCACACTCGGCGGAATCAGCAGACCCAGCAGCGAAGCGTTGGCGATCAGCGCGGTGGCGTATTCACGGGGATAACCCTGCTTCTCCATCTCAGGAATCAGCAGCGGACCGATCGCCGCAACCCCGGTGAGACCAGAGCCGGAGATTGCGCCGATCAGCGCGCAACTGACAGTGGCGACAACACCCAGACCGCCGCGCAGGTGGCCGACGAAGATGTTGACGAAACGGAGCAGGCTGGCGGCTATCCCGCTGACACTCATGATGGTGCCGGCCAGGACGAACAGCGGAATCGCCAGCAATACCGGGTTACCCAGCTGTTGGAAGCCCCACAGCATGTTGCCCTTCATGATCACATCGCCAAGGAAGTACATCACCATCAGGCCGCCGCCGAAGCAGTAGGGCAACGGCACGCCCAGGGTCAGCAGGATGACCAGCACGGCCACCGCGATCAGTGCAATCTCAACCATGATGGGACTCCTTGGATGCAAACAGGCTGCGCAGATGGCCAAACAGGTGGTAAGCGGTGTAGAGCATCATCAGCACCATGCCGATCAACAGCGCCACATCGACATAGAACGTCGGGATGTACAGGGTTGGGCTCTCTTTCCAGACCCGCCAGGAGTACTTGGTGAAGTCCCAGGCCCAGTAGGTCAGCCAGCAGCCGACGATCAGGCTCAGGATCTCGCCAAGGGTCGCCAGCAGAATGGCCTGACGCTCGGTGCTGAGGAAGATCTCCAGCACGTTGGCACGGATATGGGTGTTTTCACGGGAGGCGTTGACGGCGCCCAGGACGTAGAGCCACAGGGTTGGATAGAGCAGGCTCTCTTCGAGCCCCATCACCGGTACTTCGAGGACGTAGCGGGTGATGACTTGGACAAATTGCCCACCGGCGACCAGGCAGATCAGCCCGGTTAGCAGCAGGCTGGCAAATCGATTCATCGATGTTTCCTCAACTGGCTGTCTTGTTGTTGTGTTGAGGACAGGTTCCGCTCGTCAGGCTATAAAATCAAAATGATAATATTGATATCTGTATCAGTTTTTTCTATGGTCTATTAAATCAACCATGATTATCAGAGGGTTATATGCACCTCAGTATTCGGCAATTGCAGGCATTTCGGGAAGTGATGCGCACCGGTTCGATCTCCGAAGCGGCCCGGGCATTGAATCGGACCCAGCCGGCGGTCAGCGCGATGATCGCCGGATTGGAAGAAGAGTTGGGCCTGGCCCTGTTCGAGCGACAGCGTGGCCGATTGATCAAGGTACCCGAGGCCTACTATTTCCTCGATGAGACCGAGGCGATTCTGGAGCGGCTGGCCCAATCGACTCGCACCATGCAGGAGATCGGCAACCTGAAAGAGGGGCGGTTGCGGATCGCCTGTATGCCGGCTTCGTCCCAGTTCATGATGCCGCGGCTGGTGGCCGACTTCGTACGAGAAAAGCCCAAGGTGAAGGTGTCGCTGATGATGCGCGCTTCCAGCGTGATCGAGGAGTGGGTCACCTCGCAGCAGTACGATCTTGGCCTGGCGGAAACCCCGGCGCCGAACCGGGCGCTGGCGGTGGAAACCTTCGAACTGCGCTGTGTCTGTGCGGTGCGGGCCGATGATCCGTTAGCGGAAAAAGCCCGCCTCGAACCGCAGGACCTGTCCGGACTGCCGTTGGCCACCCTGCAGCAGGATCACCCCAACCTGATCGCCACCAAGGACGCCTTCAGCGCCGCCGGGGCCGACTTCAACCAGCGCTTCGAGCTGCGAAACTTCCAGCCGGCGCTGAAACTGGTGGAAGAACGACTCTGTTACTGCATCTGCGACCCGATGACCGCGGCCAGTTACTATGACTACCAGGGCAGCAACCGCACCCTGGTATTCAAACCCTTTGACCCGGAGGTGGTGCTGTCGGTGTCGATTCTGCAACCGGCCCACCGTCCCGCGTCGAGGCTGGGGGCGGCCTTTGTCGAACTGCTGCGCGACGAGATCGAGCGGATCAACCGGATGTTTGAGTCATGATCTGATCGAAAGGAGGAATGATCGTTGCCGGATGATGATGGCAGTGTCTCGCAGTGAGAATTCTTGTCTTATCGGCCCTGGCTGTTTGTTGCCGATTTGGGCTTCTGCTAGGGTTGCGTGAGGAAAGGATTTCTACGCACTGATCACCACGGAGGGTTATCTCATGCCGTTTTCATCTTTGAATACCGCAGGGCGAGTATTCTCTGCCTTAACTTTTGCACTGCTGGCGTTCTGTGTCAGCCCTAGTGCCCAAGCGTTATCGGAGTCCGAACAGCGTGTTTTTCTCCAGAAAGTCGCGCAGGGCGATATGGCATCGGTGCGTGAGCTGGTTGAAACCATACCCTCTTCCAAAATCAACTTCCCGATTACCCGATCAGGCGGCACGCTGTTGCATGCGTTGTTGCAACGGAGCCGACGGCTTGAAACCGAGCCCTTGCTGCAGGCGATGGATCTGTTGTTAGCCCAAGGTGTCGATATCAATCGTCGGGATGACAACAACAGGACGGCGGTTTTCTATCTGGTAGACCATGCCAACGGCCGAACATTGATTAAAAGCATGGAAGAACGTGGGGCAAGGCTGGATGGGAAAGACGGTCGGGGAAAGTCACTTCTGCATGTCTTCGCCGCCAGCGGTAATCTGGAGGTCGTCGACTATCTTCTCGACAGAAGGGCTCCCTTGGAAGCCAAAGATGCGGATGGAAAAACCCCTTTGGCGGAAGCCGTTCGCCTAGGTCAGCGTGACACCGTCGAACGGCTCATCTCGGCGGGAGCCGATATCACTACCCGTGATCGTCAGGGGAATGGACTGCTGTTGCAGGCGGCAAATGCCAAGAATATTCAGATAGCTGACTTCCTGTTGGATCGGGGGTTACCGATCAATCAGCAAAATAACCGGGGTGATACGGCGTTGTCGCGGTTTGCATCAACGCGCAAGTGGACCGCAGTTCGTTTGCTGATCGAGCGCGGGGCTGATGCCAATGTTCCCTTCAATAATGATCTAACCGTGGCCCAACTGATTGCGACCTCTCCTCAGTTGGGACTCGAAGATCTGCTTGAGGGCAAGAAGGTGGATATCAATAGACCCGGAAGGTCGGGATACACGCCGATGTTTCAAGCAATTCGGGCAGTGGATCTGAAGCAGATAGATCGGCTGCTGGCACTTGGAGCGGATGTGAATATGTTGGATTCCAAAGGGACCGCCCCAATGCTGGTGCTGGCTGAACGAAACCCCAATAAGTACCCAGACTACGCAGAGGTTGTTCAACGGGTGCTGAAAGAGGGGGCAGAAATTAACGTATTAACTGATGGCTCGAATCAGAACGCAGTTCTATTGGCGGCAAGGCGGGGATATGAGGAGGGTGTCGAGATCTTGCTGGAGAATGGTGCTGACATCAATTTTGGTCAGCAGCGCAGCAAGAGGCAAACGGATTTGCTGACCGCTCTGATCCGTCAAGGTAAGGACAGTTTGGCGCTGTTGTTCGTCAGACATGACGCACGGTTGGATTATGATAACAGGATCTTCTGGCACACGTTGCAAGACCTGGCTCAACGAGTCGAACAAGAGGAAGAGCGGGGTCAGACCGGTGTGGCGACGGAACTCTTCGTTGCGCTGTTTGATCGTAAACCCACCGTTAACCTCAACGCCGTTAATCGCCATATGATCCAGGAAGTACGAAAAAAGCTGGATGACTCGGACTCGATCAATGTCTTGAACAGCCTGGTGAAAGTCACCTATCTGAATGAGTCACAGCCCAGCAGAGAGGTGTCGAATCGTTACGAGAAGATCGAAGTCCCTAAGATCACCGTGCCTTCACGGCAGTATTCGCCCGACTCACAACTGCATGTCGTCGGAGTTTATGAAGGGAAGTCCAAGTCGAAAGACGATGGCCGTCCCTGGTGGGCCAAGTGTCCAGATCAAAGCCCTAAAGGGATGCAGCAGTGTCATCGGAAGATGACGTCTCAACACCCGGAGAGAACCGTCGATATTACGCTGTCGGTTAAGGATTCACCGGTGGTGTTGGCGTTGATGGCTTATGAACCGACCCTTTGGAGGATCAAGAATTCGGGCAGTGTGAAAATCGATGGCGTCATCCTTGCCGGTTTTCATGGCCAACGAGTGCAAGGGCTGCAACAGGGAGTTCCGGTGGACGTCTTCACCAGTAAGCCCTCGAACTGCGGTGACTGTCAGGTAGGCGGTGGGGCTTTCTACGCCTACAAGCGTAACTCCAGAGAGTTCAATAACAGCCTGTATCGGTTGAAAACCATCACCGGCCTGACACCGACAAGCTTCCAGGGGCGTTACAGCGGCGAACGTTTTACCATCCTGAGTCGCTAAGGCTTCGAAAAGGCTGATATGACCGGTTATGGGCTTCGGTTGTTTCAGGGGTGACGCTCGAAATCGAATCGCAATAAAGCCCTTTACCTGGACCCGTAACGAAACAGTCCGTCACTCTGTGCCGCCAGGGTGGCCAGTTGTTGTCGAAGTTCTGTGGTAAAGGCGGTGGCCATCCGGGATTTGGAGCGGGTGGCCGGGAAGATTACCGCGAAGTTGAACGGTACCGCCGGGGCGAAGGGTTTTACCACCAGCCCACGCTGGGCGTAGTTGATCGCGGTGGCCGGATCCACCAGCGAGACCCCGCCGCCATCCAGGACGAAGGCGCAAGCGACGTGGGAGACCTGGGTGTCGAACATCAGCTGGCGTTTGACCCCGGCGCGCTCGAACACCTCGTCCACCTTGTAGCGCACACTCTGCTCGGTTCCGAGCGACACGAACATCTCCCCCTCCAGATCCTCCGGCACGATGACGGCCTTATCCACCAGGCGATGGTTGGGCGGCAGGATACAGAGCAGCTCACTGTCGGCCAGGGTTTCCACCTCGATCGCCGGATCCGACACCTTGATCGCCGAGATCCCGATATCGAAGTGCTGGGTGGCGATCCAGTCGGCCACCTGCTGCGAGCTACGCACCTGCAGGGTGACCTGAATCCCCGGGTATTTCTGCATGAACCGGTGCACCACCTTGGGCATGAAGTCCTGGGCCAGGGCGGGCATGCAGACGATCCGCAGGGTGCCGCGGTGGAAGTGACGCAGCTCCTCGGCGGTTCGCGACAGTTTCTCGATCCCAACGAACGATTTCTCCACCTCCTCGAACAGAATCATCGCCTCGGGGGTCGGCACCAGCCGCTTCTTGTGCCGCTCAAACAGACTCACCCCGACACTTTCCTCGAAATCGGCCAGCAGCCGGCTGATCGCTGGTTGCGAGACATAGAGGATGTCGGCCGCACCGGTGGTGGTTCCGGCAATCATCACCGCGCGAAAGGCTTCCACCTGACGAAAGCTGAGCCGGGCCATGGTTGTTCTCCTGCTGTGTCTGAATCATTGTCATATAACACTATGTTATCAAGTGTCGAAAATAAACGATTTGATGTTATTTGGTCGCTATTTGACCATATCTCCCACTGGATCGGCTGCCGATCCGTCGATCCCCTCCAACATTAAAGAGACAAAAAAATGGAGAGAATCTTCCGTTATGTCCTGGCGTTACTGATCAGCACCGTAGCTGGTTTTCAGTTCGTCCAGGTCATCACTCGCTACGTGTTCGAGACCCCGGTGATGGGGCTGGAAGAGGTGGCGATGATTCCCACCCTGTGGCTCTACGCCCTGGGCGCGGTCAACGCGTCCCGTGAAGACACCCAGATCCGTGCCAACGTGCTGGAGATCTTCCTCAGCACCGAACGGGCCCGCCATATTCTGCTGGTGATCTCAGAAAGCCTGAGCCTGGTGATCTCGCTGTGGCTGACCTCCTGGGCCTGGGACTACCTGCGTTACGCCATCCGCGTCGGCAAGGAGACCCCCACTCTGTATCTGCCCACGCTGATCTACGAGTCGGCGCTGTTCCTGGCATTGGCGGCGATGAGCCTGTACGTGGGCTGGCACCTGATCGGCCATATCCGGGCCCTTTGTCGAGGCGGCAAAGAACTGGATACCCCGATCGATCACGAGCATCCCCACACCAGCGAACTAGACGAATTCCAGATTCTGGAGCCCCAGGAGGACAAGACCCATGGTTGAGATCGCACTGCTTGCCTTCTTGGTACTGATCTTTCTGTTGAGCCTCGGCGTGCCGCTGCCGTTCTGCTTCGGCGCCGGCCTGATGGTGATGACCCTGGTCGGGGACGCCACCATGAAGGGCATGATGCTGTGGGGCTTTGGTCAGCTGACCAACCCGGTGCTGCTGGCGATCCCGCTGTTCGTGTTCGCCGGTACCATCATGAGCGTCAGTGGCATCGCCGCCAGTCTGCTCAAATTCGTGAATGTCTTCGTCGGCCGTATCCGCGGTGGCCTCGGGGTGGTGGCGTCGGTCAGCTGCGCCATTATTGGCGCGATCTCCGGCTCCGGCCTGACCGGTATCGCGGCCATCGGCCCGCTGTTGATCCCGGAGATGGAGCGCAAGGGTTACCCCCGTGCCTACGCCACCGCGCTGATCGCCAACTCGTCGATCCTGGGGCTGCTGATTCCGCCCAGTGTGACGATGATCGTCTACGGCTGGGTCACCGAGACGTCGATCCTGGCCAGCTTCCTGGCCACCCTCGGGCCGGGGCTGCTGATCATGTTCAACTTTGCGGTGGTCAACCTGGTGATGGCGCGCAAGTTTGACCTGGTGCTCGACGAGCCGGTCGCGTTCGGTGAAATGATCAAACAGGCCGGCAGCAACACCGTGCATGCGGTCCCGGCGCTGCTGATGCCGGTCATCATTCTCGGCGGTATCTACGGCGGCGTGATGACCCCCACCGAAGCGGCCGCTGTGGCGGTGATCTACGCCCTGCCGGTGGGCTTCATGATCTACAAGGGCCTGACCTGGCAGTCGTTCCTGGAGTCCGGCAAGGAGTCGGCCACTGCGGTGGGTGCGATTCTGATCATGATCCTGTTCAGCCTGATGCTGAGCCAGATCTTCGTGATGGAAGACATTCCCCAGGCGCTGGTGGAGGCGATCTTCGAGATCACCGAAAACAAGACTCTGCTGTTGCTGCTGGTGACCCTGTTCCTGTTCCTGATCGGCATGGTGGTTAACGACATCACCGCCATCATCCTGACCGCACCGCTGCTGATGCCGTTGATGGAAGCGCTCGGGGTCAGCCCGATCCAGTTCGCCGCCATCATGGGGGTGACCACGGCGATGGGCGGGGTGACGCCGCCGTACGCCAGCATCCTCTACCTGGGCGCCCGTATCGGTAACGTCAAATTCACCGAAATCATCAAGCCGGCCATGGTGCTGCTGCTGTTCGGCTACCTGCCGGTGGTGGCGCTGGTGCTGATCTGGCCCGAGCTGTCCGAATTTATTCCCCAGATGCTGGGTTATTAAACGCAAGACCGAACCTTTCCTCCGGGAACTGTAAAACAATAAAGGAGAACATCATGCGTAATACGCTGACCAAGAAACTCGCCCTGACGCTTTCGCTGACATTGGGAGCCATTACCGCTGCCGAAGCCGCCACCCTGAAGATCAGCCATGTTCGCCCGCAGGGAGCGATCATTGATCAGGAGATCAATGCGTTTGCCAGTGAGGTTAAGCAGGCCACCGATGGTGGCTTGAAAGTCAAGATCTACGCGGCCAGTGCGTTGGGGGATTACACCTCGGTGCAGGAGCGTATCTCTGTCGGTGCCGTGGACATGGCGGTACAACCGGCGGCTGCCGCCGCTGACCGTAAGATGCAGATCAGCTCTTTCCCCTACATTGCCGAGAACTGGGAGCAGGCGCGCAAGATCTACGGCCCCGGTGGTGCCATCTACGATGCGATGAAGAAGCTGTACGCCAAGCAGGACATCACCATGCTGGCGGCCTACCCGGTCTACTTCGGCGGTATCGCGCTGAACCGTGATGCCGTGTCTCCGGGTGATGTCGACGTCAAGAAAGGGATCAAGGTCCGGGTACCGGGTATCAAGAGCTTCCAGCTCACCGGTGACTCGTTGGGCTACATCAGCTCGCCGATTCCGTTCTCCGAAGCCTTTACCGCGGTTCAGACCGGTGTGGTCGACGGGGTGATCGGCTCCGGTGCCGAGGGCTACTACGCCTCGTTCCGCGATGTGACCAAGACCTACCTGCCGGTCAACACTCACTTCGAGGTCTGGTACATGATCATCAACTCCGAAACCCTGGCCGACCTGGATGCCGACGAGCGCGACACGCTGCAGAAGGCCGCGCTGGCGTTTGAGGCCAAGCGTTGGGAGCGGGCCGAATCCGATCAGGCCGCTTACGAGCAGAAGCTGGCCGATAACGGCGCCACCATCGTTCGCCTGAGCGATGCCGAACTGGCCGCCGCAGCCAAGAAGGTTCGTGCCGAAGTCTGGCCGCAGATTCTGGAAGATGTGGGTGCCAGCTGGGGCCAGAGCATCCTGGACCAGGCTGCCAACTAATCCTGCCTGAGGTCGCTGGGCTGTCGGTTGCTGCCGCTGCGACGGTAGCGATCGATGCGCCAGCCCTACACCGGTAACAGTCGTTTTCCTCGGGAGAAAAGATGATGAGCGCAGCTGCAAAGATGGGCCGCGTTGAGGCCGACATCACCGTCATCGGTGGTGGCCTGGTGGGGTTGGCCGTCGCGCTGGGTCTGCAGGACCGGGGCCTTCGGGTCGCGGTGGTGGATGAGGGTGATCTGGCTTTGCGAGCCTCGCGGGGCAATTTCGGCCTGGTCTGGGTCCAGGGCAAGGGCGATACCTGCCCGGCCTACGCCCGCTTGAGTCGTCGCTCGGCGCGCCTTTGGGGCGACTTCGCCGCAGGTTTGCAGGCGTCCACCGGGATTGATGTGCAGCTGACCCAGCGGGGCGGTCTGTTTATCTGTCTGGAGCAGGACGAGCTGCAGAAAAGGGTCGAGATGCTGGAATCGATGCGCCGTCAGCACGATGGCGACTATCCGTTCGAGGTGTTGGATCCGGCCGCACTGAGGGACAAAGAACCGGCAGTCGGATCGACCGTGGCCGGAGCTACCTGGGGGCCGGAGGATGGCCATGTTAACCCATTGCTGCTGATGCGGGCGATGGTGCAACGTTTTCTCGATGCCGGTGGTCAGCTCCTGACCGACGGCCCGGTGGAACGGATTGAATCCCACAATGGCGCGTTCCGACTTCAGGGTGCTGGCTGGGCTCGGGAGACCGGACGGGTGGTGTTGGCTGCCGGGCTGGGTAATAAGTCACTGGCGGCTCAGGTGGGGTTGAATGCGCCGCTGGAGCCCAATCGGGGCCAGGTGCTGATCGCCGAGCGGGTGCAGCCGTTGCTGAACTACCCCAATGGCCATGTTCGCCAGACCGCCGAAGGCACGATTCAATGCGGTGATTCCAAGGAAGATGTCGGTTTCGACTGCGGTACCACCACCGAGGTGGAGGCCGCGATCGCCGCGCGGGCGATTCGAATGTTTCCCGCGCTGGAGCAGGTCCGGCTGGTGCGCTCCTGGGGCGCGTTGCGGGTGATGACCCCCGACGGCTATCCGATCTATCAACAGAGCGAAAGCCACCCCGGAGCCTATTTGGTCACCTGCCATAGCGGTGTCACGCTGGCGGCGGTCCATGCCGGTCCGATCGCGGACTGGATTGCCGGTGAAAACAATGCCGGCGAACTTGAATTGGAGGTTTTCCATGGCGACCGTTTCTAACTTCAAACGCTTGCCTGCCAACGCCGCTGCCGAAGTCTGTATCTGGGTCGAAGGGCAGCCGGTGACGGCCCGCGAAGGTGAGAGCGTCGCCGCTGCCGTATTGGCGGCAGGCCTGGGGCCGACCCGTACCACCCCGGTGTCGGACAGTGCCCGCTCGCCCTACTGCATGATGGGTGTCTGCTTCGAATGCCTGATGGAGATCGACGGCCAGGCCAATAGCCAGGGTTGCATGACGGCGGTCGGAGAGGGGATGCAGGTCCGTTTCCAACGGGGCATTCGTGCCGTGCCCGCGGACACGGAAAAAGACGCGGGAGAAAACCGATGAATCATTATGATCTCGCCATTATCGGTGCTGGCCCGGCCGGGATGGCTGCCGCTGTTACGGCAGCCGAAAGCGGACTCCAGGTGGCCCTGATCGATGAGCAAGCCCGTCCCGGCGGACAGATTTACCGCAATGTCGGCAGCCCGGCGTTGCGTCAACGGGAGATTCTGGGGCCGGATTACTATGCCGGTGAACGCCTGGTGGAGGCGCTGGATCACCCGCAGATCACAGATTTCAGTGGCGCCATGGTGTGGGAGGTTCGAACCGACACCCTCTGTCTGACCGTCGATGGTCAGAGTCGCCAGATCGGTTTCCAGCGGTTGCTGATCGCCACCGGCGCCCAGGAGCGTCCGGTGCCGTTCCCCGGCTGGACCACGCCGGGGGTGATGACCTGCGGGGCGGCCCAGATCATGTTGAAAACTAGCGGCCTGGCGCCCAATGGCCCCTTAATTATTGTCGGTTCCGGCCCGCTGTTGCTGCTGATTGCTTGCCAGCTGAGTCGAGCCGGGGTTGAGATCGAGGCACTGCTTGAGACCACACCACGGCGCCGCTATCTGGAATCGCTGTCGGCCTGGCCCGGCGCGTTGCGCGGCTGGCGCTACCTGCTCAAAGGAGCATCGATGCTGGCCGAACTACGCCGTCGTGGGGTTAAACACCTGAGCGGCGTCAGTCAGCTCCGAGCGGAGGCCGATGCGGAGGGTCGACTCTGTGGATTGAGTTACCACCTAGGCGGCCAGCCACAGCGGTTGGACTGTGCGACCCTGCTGGTGCATCAGGGGGTGGTCCCCAACGTCCAGCTGAGTCGCTCGATTGGAGCTGCCCATGACTGGGACGAGCTGCAGCAATGCTGGCGGCCCCGGTTGGACTCCTATGGTGAAACGACCCAGGCCGGTGTGTTTATTGCCGGTGATGGCGGCGGTATCGGCGGGGCGCTGGTGGCCGAATTGCAGGGTCGCCGTGCCGCCAACCGGATCGCCAATCAGTTGAGTCGACTCGGCGCGGCCGAGTTTGAGCATCGTGCCAACAGCCTGCAGCGTCAGATTGATTCCCAGTTGGCGATTCGACCGTTTCTGGATCGGCTCTACCGTCCCGCCGATGAGTTTTTGCGACCCAGCGATGAGACCCTGATTTGTCGTTGCGAAGAGGTTCGTGCCGGAGAGATCCGCCAGCTTGCTCGCGGCGGCTGCGCCGGTCCGAATCAGGCCAAGGCGTTCAGTCGCGCCGGGATGGGGCCCTGCCAGGGGCGGCTTTGTGGGTTGACGGTGTCGCAGCTGATGGCCGAAGCCAGTGACCGCCCGGTGGAAGAGGTGGGTTATTACAACATCCGCTCACCGATCAAACCGGTGACCCTGGGTGAGGTGGCCGGGTTGGTGGCCGATCAAGATCAACAACCGCAGGTACCGCAGGTTGCGGAGCCTTCAGAAGTTTCAAATTATCAAAGGAGCGTCAGTCGATGACCATTGAACGTTACCAGAGCATCGAGCGTTACCAGACCAGCGAGCGGATGAGCCGCGTGGTGGTGCACAACCAAACCGTTTACCTCTGCGGCCAGGTGGCCGAGGACCGCAACGCGGATATTTCCGACCAAACCCGCACCATGCTGGCCAAGGTCGACCAGCTGCTCGAGAGTGTCGGCAGCAGCCGGGATAAGCTGTTGTCGGCCACCATCTACCTGAAGGAGATGGCCGACTTTGCCGGGATGAACGCGGTCTGGGATGACTGGGTACCCAAGGGGCAGGCACCGGCCCGCGCCTGTGTTGAAGCGGCCATGGCCTCCCCCGAGCTGCGGGTGGAGATCTCTGTGGTTGCCGCCCTCTGAATCACTAGCGCTGGCTCTAATGTCAGCGCGCCTCTCTTTACTATCCTCCCAATCACCTACCCCTGCCAAACCGTCGATCCGCCCCCTGACTGAGTGGCGACGCTGGACCCGCTCCTGCTCACCGGTAATACTTAGCCAAAACAACGTCGCTATTGAGCAGTACGATGCATCCGTTGGATCTGGCCGGGTTGGCCTTCTATTTCATTTTGCTGATTGTGATCGGCTACCTGAGTTCGCGCCGGGTTAAGACCAGTGACGACTTTGCCGTGGCCGGAAACCGGATTACCTGGCCGATTCTGTTCGCCACCCTGGCTGCCTCGTTTCTCGGTGGTGGCGCCTCGATGGGCCGGGCCGGTAAGTCCTTCACCGACGGCTACGTGTTTATGTTCGTCGCCGCCTCCTTCCCCATCGCCACCGTGCTGACCGGACTTTATGTGGCGCCTAAGCTCAAGCGCTACGTCGGCGCCCATACCGTCGGCGATGTGATGGCCCACCATTACGGTGCGCCGTCGCGGCTGTTCACCGGTCTGTTCTCGATGATCTACTGTATCGGCATCCTCGGCGCCCAGGCATTGGCGATCGGGACCGTGTTTAACGCCATTCTCGGGGTCGAGGTCAGCACCGGCATCTTGCTGGGAATGGCGGTGGTGCTGCTTTACTCCACCCTCGGGGGGATGTGGGCGGTTATCCAGACCGATGTGCTGCAGTTTCTGATGTTGGCGCTGTTCGTGCCGCTGACGTTGTTGATCGGGGTGCAGCAGGTGGGTGGCGCCGAGGCGCTGATCGAACGCCTGCCCGAAGCCCATTTCAGTATCATGGGGGACTACAGCGTCGGTCTGTTCGTCAGCCTGTTTATCGCCTACCTGCTCGGTGAAACCCTGGTTCCGCCGTATACCCAGCGAGCCCTGGCCGCCCCCGATGCGCGCAACGCCAAGTGGGGTTACAGCCTGGCCGGTGGCTTCGGCTTCCTGTTCTACTTCTGCACTGCCACCATCGGCCTGGTGGCGCTGGTGCTGTTCCCCGATATCAGTCCGGACCGGGCTCTGCCCGAGCTGGTCCGTACGGCGTTGCCGGTGGGGATCACCGGCTTGGTGTTGGCGGCGTTGCTGGCGGTGGTGATGTCCACGGCCGACTCCTACCTCAACTCGTCGGCGGTGGTGTTCGTGCGCGATATCTACCAGAGTTTTATCGACCCGGATGTGGATGAGCGAAAACGGCTATGGATCGAGCGCGGTGTCAACCTGGGGATCGGTATCGGCGCGGTGCTGTTCGCGCTGTACGCCACCTCGATTATCGATGCACTGCTGCTCAGTTATGCACTCTGGGCACCGACGGTGTTGATCCCCTTTGTCGCGGCGGTGGTGTGGGATCTGAACTGCAAGCGGGCGGCGTTGGCGGCGATGCTGGCCGGCGCACTGGTGACCATCGTCTGGAAGTGGGGACCGGTCGATCTGCAGGCCTTGACCGGGCTGACCGCGCTGATCGCCGGGGTGCTGACCAATATCGTCGTGTTCGTCGGGGTCTATCGACTGGCGCGGGTGCCGATCCCCGGTGCAGCCCTTGGGGAGGAGCGTTGAGATGCATTGGTACGAGCTGCTGATCTATTCCGTCACCGGGCTGTCGATCGCCACTACGCTGGTGATCGGGACATTGGCCTGGCGGTATTTTCGTGACAACTGATTTCGGCCTTGCCCGAAACCCATTCAAATCCGGACTATTAACCCGGCTTTAACCCGGTGGCTGCTTTACTGCCGTGATCGATCAACCTGTGGGTGTGCTGTCTATGATTCATATGCAAATCCGACGCCGTTTGCCGGCGGAGATCCGATGATGGTCGGCGGGCAGACGTTGCAGGTGCTGTTGGTCGAGGATGATCGTGATCTGGCCGCTTCGGTGGCCGACTACCTGGCGCTGGAGCAGATCCAGGTGGATCATGCCTATAACGGGCCGGCGGGTTTAACGCTAGCGACCGAAAACATCTATGACGTGCTGTTGTTGGATCTGATGTTGCCCCGCATGGATGGTCTAACCCTGTGCGAAAAGCTTCGCGCACAGGGCGTCGACACGCCGGTGTTGATGTTGACCGCGCGGGATACCCTGGATGACAAGCTGGCCGGCTTTGAGGCCGGAACCGATGACTATCTGGTCAAGCCGTTCGCGATGGAAGAGCTGATCGTGCGGTTACGGGCGCTGGCAAAGCGCCGTAGCGGTCAGGTACGCAAGCTGCAGGTGGCGGATCTGAAACTGGAGTTGGAAACCCGTATCGCCAGTCGCGCCGGACAGCCGTTGAAATTGACCCCCAGCGGCTGGATTCTGCTCGAAGCCCTGGTCCGCGCCAGTCCGGCGGTGGTGAGCCGTCGCCAGTTGGAACAGCTGTTGTGGCCCGATACCCTTCCCGACAGCAACAGCCTCAAGGTGCATCTTCACCATCTGCGCAAACAGGTGGATAAGCCGTTTGAGCGACCGTTAATCCATACCTTGCCGGGCCAGGGGGTATTGCTCAAAGATGGCTAAGCGAGCCCGGCCCCTAACCATGCGACGCGAGCTGGCACGCTATGTGCTGGGTTTGTCGGTACTCACTGCGCTGGCGTTTATTCTGTTGCTGAATGACTACTTCCATCGCGGCCTCAGTGAAGCCTCGAAGGCCGCAATCCTGATGGAGGTGCGGGCATTTGAGGAGGAATACCGGCTCAGCCCCTATACCCCGTTACCCAGCAGCTATGTGACCCGGTTCTTCCTGGACGATTGGCGTCAGGCACCGCCACTGTATCAGCGGTTGATTCAGCTCGACTCGCTGCAGGCCGGCAAATTCAGCTACGTCGAGTGGACTCCCCACGGCAAAGCGGAGTGGCAGGATTCGCGCTATCTGGTGATCTATTGGCATAAATTACCCGACCAGCGGGATCTGTTTGTGGTGACCGATTTTGACGCCAATCTGCTGACCCCACAGGAGCAACGCGAGTTTGATTCGGCGCTGGTACAGATCCTGATCTACGGTGGCGTCTATCTGCTGCTGATGCTGGTGGCGGTCTGGTTCTATAACCGTCGGACCCAGCAACGGATTGAGCAGCTCAGCCATTGGGCCGAGTCCTTGACGTTGGATTCATGGAGCGAGCCCCGGCCGGATTTTCGCTATGACGAGTTGAACCGGATCGCCGGTCAGTTGCAGCAGGCGTTCGAGCGCATTGCATCCCTGCTGGCGCGAGAGCACCAGTTTTTGCGCCACGCCAGCCATGAGTTGCGCACCCCGGTGGCGGTGGTCCGAGCCAATATGGAGCTGCTCGAACGGTTGGAGCTGCCGTTGCCGATGCAGCGCCCGATCGAACGGGTACGGCGGGCCAATCAGACCATGCTGCAGCTGATCGAAACCCTGCTTTGGCTCAGCCGTGAGAATGAGGCCGCGCCCAATATCGCCGAGGTGAGGGTGGACCAGTTGCTGGATCAGCTCAGCGAGGAGCTGGCGTATCTGCTGCAGGATAAGCCGGTTGAGCTGCAGCGACGGTTCGATGCCGGGCAGCAACCGCTGTCGCTGCCGGTGACGCCATTGCGGATTGTGCTCAGCAACCTGCTGCGCAATGCCTTCCAATATACGAGCGAGGGCGAGGTCAGGATGATCCTCAGTGGTCGGCAACTGGTGATCGAGAACTCTGATCTGGGTGAGAGCGAGGCCGACAGCGATAACAGTTTTGGACTCGGGCTGATGCTGGTACAGAAGATCTGCGAGCGGCTGGGCTGGTCGCTGGAGCTGCAGTTTTCTGAGCATGGCGGTCGAGCGCGTCTGCAACTGCCTGACGTCGAAACCGGGTCCTGACCGGTTTGTCTGCTCAACGGCTCGGGGCTTGAATCAATAGCCCCAGGCCGAAGCCCATCAGCACCACGCCCGCACCCCGTTCAAACCAGTGCAGCCGCTGCCGCAGGTAACGCTGTACCCGCTGTTGACCGATCATCGAGGCCACCAGCAGGTCCCAGCACAGTACCGCCAGCACCATCCAGGCTCCGCAGAACAGCTGCTGGATCAGACTGACCTCGCTGCCCAGAATGACCGTCATCAAGCTCATATAGAACAGCGCGTTTTTCGGGTTCAGCAGCGCCGAGTTCAGCCCCAGCAACAGTTGGCGTAATCGGCCGGGAGTGGGCTGGGTAGCTGTGGTTTCCAGGCTCAGTTCAGCCGGCCGGCTTCTGAGCAACTGGATTCCGATCCAGCCCAGATAGCCCGCGCCCAGGATTTCGATGGTGGAAAACAGCCAGGGCAGATCGCGGATGCCGCTCCAGCCCAGGATCGCAACGGCGATATAGACCGCATTGCCCAACGCCACGCCGACGCAGATATAGCGACTGCCCGCCAACTGATGGCGAACGGCGTGGGCGGCGATCAGAAAGAAATCCTGCCCCGGACTCAGCAGCGCCACAAAGTGGGCCAGCGCCAGGGCAGGGAAGGCGGCGGGGATCAGGGATTCTAATGACATCGGGGCTTACCAGTGGAACGAGACCCGCTCACTGTAGCCGGCTACGGTCACTCGTTATTGTCGAAAATTGACCGACTCTGCTGGTATTGCCTTGGGGTTGAGGCGGTGTAGTTGACGAAGGCGCGATGGAACTGGCTTTGGTCCGAGAAGCCTACGGCCATGGCGACTTCAACCAACGGTAGATCGTTGCGTAATAGCCGCTTGGCTTGCTCGATCCGGGCGTTGGTGAGGAAGGCCTTGGGGGTGATACCGAACGCTCTGCTGAATCGGCGGATCAGGTTCTCTTTGGAGTGTCCGAACTCGCGGGCCAGCTGCTCCAGGCTCGGCGGTTGGGCCAGATCATTGAGCAGACGATGCTTGAGCCGTTGATCCAAGCCGTCTTCGGAATCCTCGATCAGGGTCGGCGAACACCAGCGGCTGAGCAGCTCAAACGCCAGCGTCTCAGTATTCGCCTCTGCCTGCGCTAGCTCGTTGCGATCCAATTGATCAACCAAGTCCAGATAGCGCTCGAACAGGGTTGGGTCGTCGATGATTCGCCGATCGCAACGGAACCCTTTTAGCGGTGCTTGATACAGGCGTGATAACTGCTCCAGACACCAAGGATGGTCGAGATAGAGCATATGGTAACTGCGTGGCTGCCCGTCAATCGGGTTACAGGCATGTACCCGTTCGGGTTCGATGATCACCAGCTCGCCGGCCTTAATCGGATGCTGATATCCATCGATCGTCAGGCAGGTCTGGCCTTCGGTGACGGCGCCGATCGACAGCTGCGGATGACTGTGTGCCTTGTAGCCCTGAGTACTGCGGCAGGTGCTACGCAGAGCCAGATGGGGTAGTGCAGGGTAGCGCTGAAAGTGTTGATTGATCTGTCGAAGGTGCAGAACCAAGGGGATGTCCTGTTGGATGGCTGCCATTGTGAGAGGGCCAATCCTCCCCGGACTGTGCCGGGGAGGCTATCCTCGTCAGCGCTTGGCTTAGGAGAACTTGGCCTTGCGGTTCTCCAGAAAGGCGCTCATACCTTCCTGGCGATCTTCGGTGGAGAAGCTCAGACCGAACAGATCGCTCTCCATCACGCAGGCGTTGTCCAGATCCAGATCCTGACCCCGCTGGACCAGCTGCTTGGTCAACTGGATCGCGCTGCTGCTCTTACCGGCGATCATCGCGGCCAGCTTCAGGCCTTCATCGGCCAATTCCGCCTGCGGATAGACGTGGTTGACCAGACCGCGGCGCATCGCCTCTTCGGCCGACATGCTACGACCGGTGACCAGCAGCTCCATCGCCATGGCACGGCCGACCAGACGGGTCAGACGCTGGCTGCCACCGAAACCGGGGGTGATACCCAGGTTGACCTCGGGCTGGCCAAATTTGGCGTTTTCGGCGGCCAGGATGAAGTCACAGCTCATCGCCAGCTCGCAACCGCCACCCAGGGCGTAGCCGTTGACCAGCGCCACCACCGGGATACGCAGGGTTTCCAGGCGACGGAAGATCCGCATGCCCTGTTCGGCGAAGGCTTTACCCTCGATCGGGGTCAGGTGGCTCATGTGCTCGATATCGGCACCGGCAACGAAAGACTTCTCACCAGCACCGGTGATCAGCAGCACGCGGGCACCCGGATCGGACTCGAGGATCTCGATGGCGATATCCATCTCTTTCAGGGTGTCGGCGTTGAGCGCGTTCAGGGTCTTGGGGCGGTTGATGGTCAGGCGGTAAACACCCTGCTCCACTTCGTCGAGAAGGATGTTGTTGAACTCCTGGCGAGCATCAAGAATGGTTTGGTTCATGGATTGGTCCTCAACCAGGGGTGTTAGGAATAGTCGTAGAAGCCGCGACCGGACTTACGGCCCAGATAGCCGGCGTCGACCATCTGCACCAGCAGCGGGCAGGGGCGGTACTTGCTGTCCTTGAAACCGTCGTAAAGCACTTCCATGATGCTCAGGCAGGTGTCCAGACCGATCAGATCCGCCAAGGCCAGCGGCCCCATCGGGTGGCTCATACCCAGCTTCATCACGGTGTCGATCTCTTCGGCGCTGGCCAGATTTTCGTAGAGGCAGAATACGGCTTCGTTGATCATCGGCAGCAGGATCCGGTTGGCGACAAAGCCGGGGGCATCCTTAACGTCCACCGGCACCTTTCCGATCTCTTCGGCCAGCGCAGTAACCTGCTGGAACACGGCATCGTCGGTCTGCAGGGCACGGATCACCTCGACCAGCTTCATCATCGGCACCGGGTTCATAAAGTGCATGCCGATCACCTTCTCGGGGCGCTGGGTAACGGCGGCCAGGCGGGTGATGGAGATGGATGAGGTGTTGGTGGCCAGGATCGCGTCGGGCTGGCAGATCTCGTCCAGGCTACGGAAGATCTTCTGCTTCAGCTCTTCGTTCTCGGTGGCCGCTTCGATCACCAGTTGTGCCGGGGCCAGGGCGGCCATATCGGTGTTGATACTGATCCGTTCGACGATTGCGTCAGCGTCGGCTTGGCTCAGCTTTTCCTTCGCGACCAGGCGCGCCAGGCTTTTGCTGATGGCGCCTAAACCCCGCTCCAGCGCTTCTTGGTTCAGGTCACAAAGCGTCACTTTAAGACCGGCTGCCGCGCAGACCTGAGCGATACCGCTGCCCATCTGGCCAGCGCCTACGACTCCCACCTGTTCAATCGTCATGTTGATACCTTTATCTGTCTGGTTTTATCTGGGAATGATGTTTTGCTTCCCCGGTGGTGCGCCGCTTTGTGCGGCTGCACAAGGGGTGATCCTCGCTTCCGAGTGTCGCAGGCTGGTCGAGCTGCGGTCAAGAAAATGCGCGAAATACATCAAAAATGCAGTTTTTAACGGTATTTGCATTGAAGATGTATATGGGCGCCATGTCGTAGGGTTATCGGTCAAGAGAGCGGGTGCAGCAAGTAGCGAGTGCCGCAAGTATAATACCGATCGGTCGAACCACCTCCGCTCTGCAGTCTGTTTTTCCGATCGGTTTTTTCTCACCGCTTCTCTTCTCGCTGCTGCCCCGCCTGGCTTATGCCGGTTTGGATGTTTTATCGGGGGTTGCCGAGCCTTCGTTGTCGTCATCCACGGCAGCGGATGACGACAAACTGGTCAGGCCGAAGTCCTCCAGAATGCAGAAGCAGCAGGGCACCACGAACAGCACCAGCAGGGTCGAGCTGGCGATGCCGAACACGATGCTGACGGTCAGCGGGATCAAGACCTGGGCCTGCAGGCTGGTCTCGAACAGCAGCGGGGTCATGCCGGCGATGGTGGTCAACGAAGTCAGCAGCACCGCGCGGAAGCGGTCATGGCTGGCCCGGGCCGCGGCCGCGTGGATGCTGAGTCCCTCGGCGACGCGGCGCTTGACGAACTCCACCAGCAGGATCGAGTCATTGACCACGATCCCGGCCAGCGACACGAAACCGAGCATCGACGGCATGGTGATATCCAGTCCCAGCAGCCAGTGGCCCCAGATCACCCCGATCAGCGCCAGCGGGATATTCAGCATCACGATGATGGGCTCGAGGTAGGAGCGGAACTGAAAACTGAGCAGCACGAAGATGCCCGCCAGCCCCATCAGGAAGGCCGACTTCATCGAGCCCTGGGTTTCACCGCCTTCGGCGACCTCGCCTTTGAGCTTCAGGCTGACATCCGGGTAGCGTTGCTTGAACTCGGGCAGGAAGTTGGCCTGCATATGGCCGAGCACCGCGGCGGTGTTGTTGACGCTGGCGTCGATATCCCCGAGCAGGGTTAGGGTGCGTTGATTATCGACCCGATGAATCCGCGAATAGCTGCGGGTGGAGACGATCTCGGCGATATCTCCCAGCGGGATGATGGCGCCGTTGGCTGGATTGATGATTGGGAAGTTATCGAAGTCGGCCAGCTCGTCGCGCGAGGCCTTATCCAGCTCCACCACCAGGTCGTAGGTTTCCAGTCCGATACTGGTCTCCAGCACCTTGGCGCCCTGGAAAGCGGCACGCAGCTGGGACGAGATCGTCTGGGCTGTCATCCCCAAGCTGTAGGCGCCCTCCTTCAAGTGCAGGGTAAATTCCGGCTTGCCCGGACGCAGGTCGTCGAGCAGGTTGGAGACGCCGGGGTAGCCCGCCAACCAGTGCTTCAGCTCCTGGGAGGCCTGGCTGAGTCGATCCAAGTCCGAGCCCTGCAGTCGAATCTCGATTGCCCGGCCGGCCGGGCCGAGACTGGGCTCCTTGATGGCGATACTCCAGGCGCCGTTGAGGCTTTCAGCCCGCTCCAGCCATTGCCGTTTCAGTTCGTTGATCGAGAAGTGGCGCTGCTCGGCGGTCAGCAGATCGACACTCAGGGTGGCCAGGTGCGGACCCGATTCGAAGGCATCGGCATTGGTGCCGTACTTGACCGTGACCGCTTTGATCACCTGCTCGCCCTGCTGTTCGCTCAGCGGCGCGGCGATCTCGTTGAGCTGCTGTTTCAGCTGGGCGACCAGCGCCTCGGTTTTGTGTAGCGGTGTGCCGGTGGGCATCAGCACCCGGGCCTGCAGGATATCGCCCTCCACGGTCGGAAAGGCGGAGAACTTGACGATTCCCGACGGCAGCAGACTGATGGAGACGATCAACAGCGCGATCACCGCACCGACAAAACCGTAGCGGATTCGGATTAGACCGCCGACTGCTTGGTCGATCTTCAGTCGCAGTTGTTCGAACAGCGCGTTGACCTTTGTTTGGATCAGCGACGGAGCGGTGCTGCGGGCATGAGACAGCGAGTGGTACAGATGATGAGGCAGGATAAAGAAGGCTTCGATCAGCGACACCGAGATTACCGAGATCAACACGATCGGAATCACCACCAGAATCTGGCCGATATCGCCGGTCAGGCTCAGCAAGCCACTGAAAATGCAGAGGGTGGTCAGGAACGATGAGAACACGCCACGGGCCACCACGCGGGTACCTTCGATGGCGGCCTGCAACGGCTTACTGCCCCGGCGGATTTGATGACCGATGCTCTCGCTGATCACGATGGCGTCGTCCATCAAGACCCCGAGCGCCAACAGCAGCGCGACCATCGACAGCATGTTGATGCTCATGCCGAACTGGCCCAGTACAAAGGCGCTGGCCAGGAACGACACCGGCAGTCCCATCACCACCCAGAAGGCGTAGCGGGTGCCGAAGAACAGCCACATCACTGCGAACACCAGCAGCAGACCCTGCCAGGCGTTGGTACCGAGCATCTGGATCCGGTCTTTGATGATGCTGGTGGAATCCTGGGTCAGCGCCAGCTCGACCCCCGGCGGCAGTCGATGCTGCTCGGTGTCGATAAAGCGTTTGACCTGCTCGAGCACGTCGAGGCTGTCGTCGATGCTGTTCTTGCGGATCTGCAGGAACGCCGCCGGCTTGCCGTTGTAGGTGACCCGATTCTCATCGGTATCGAAATCGCTGTGGATGGTGGCGATATCGCCGAGGCGCAGCTCGCCGCCCTGTTCACCGTCGATGACGATCAGCTTCGCCAGCTCGTCGGTGGTGCGCTTCTCGTCGCTGAAGCGGATCTGATATTCGCGCCCGGCGGTACTCAGCTCGCCGTCGGGCATATCCAGATTCTGGCCCCGGACGATATCGGCGATCTGCTCCAGGCTGAGGCCGTATTGGCGCAAGTTGTGCTGCGGTACGTGAATCTGGAATTCGCGGCTGGCGAACCCCTGGATCTCGATCAGCGGGATCGCGGTGGTCTGCTGCATCCGCTGTTTGAGTTGCTCGGCCAGGGTTTTCAGCTCCCGTGGCGGCAACTCTGCGCTCAGGGCCAGGGTGACCACATCCTGGGTGCGACCGGTCTCCTCGACCACCGGCAGTTCGCTGTCGTCTGGGAAGTTGTCGATGCCGTCGACAGCCGATTTGGCGTCGTCGAGAAACCGATCGAAGTCGCCCGATTCGAGCATCTTCAGGGTCATGATGCCGACCGAGTCACGGGCCTCGCAGCGTTTCTCCTCCATAAAGCTGATGCCGTCGATGGCATCTTCCAACGGCTTGCAGATCCCCAGTTCGACATCGGTGGGCGCAGCGCCGGGGTAGGCCACGGTCACCTGAACTTCGTAGCGATCGATCTCCGGAAAGGTCTCGCGTTTGATATCGGGCAACGCCAGCACCCCGGCCAGCATGAACATCCCCATCAGCAGGTTGGCGGCGGTGGGGTGGGCGGCAAAGAAGCGGATCATCTTAGTGTGCCTCCAGCCAGTCCTGTATCAGGGCTTGGGTGTCGGGATCGGGACTCAGCGCCAGCGGCATCCCGTCAACGGCGGGGAACAGATCGGAGATGATGACCCGGGTCTCGGCGGGGATCGCGGTATTCGGATCCAGCAACAGCATCTGCTGCTGGGCGAAGCCACTGACCGCCATCCGCTGGAGCTGTTGCTGCGGTCCGGTCAGGTACAGCTCGCCTTCGTGCAGCGCATCGCGGGGCACGACCCAGTAGGGCTGCGGCCGCCCCTGCAGCTCGACCTCCATGTACATGCCGTCGATCAGCGGTGGCTTGATGCCGGGCTGGATCTGCTGGTACGGATCTTCCACCCCGATGATGACGCCGACAGTGCGCGAGACCGGATCCAGATTGCTGCTGAAACGCTCCACCTTGCCGTTCCAGCTGACCGGCAGCTCATCGCCGGCCAACCGCACCCTGGCGCTAAGCCCCAGTCGTTGCAGCAACCCGCTGGGATCTTCGCCGCTGTCGAACAGCGCTTTCATCTCGTTGGGCTTGAGATCGAAGCCCCGCGCCAGGAAGCGGATCTTGGCCAGCGGGAACTGGGCGTTGATCAGCACCTTGTTGATGGTCTGGGCCGAGAACAGCGAAGCGCCCTGGCCGACAAACTGGTTGGCCTCGACCGACAGACCGGCGATGCGGGCATTGAAGGGCAAACGGATCTGGGTGCGCTGCAGGTTCAATTGCTGGGTCTGAACTTCGGCTTCGGCAATCTCGATCTGCGCTTCCAGCACCTCGGTGGTGTGGGGCATCACATCGAGCTGGTTCTGCAGGGTCTGGACCTCCTGTTGGGTCTGCAGTACCGCCGAGCGTTGGTTGTCGACACTGGATTTTGCTACCGAGCCCCGGGTCAGTAGCTTCTCGAACCGTACCAATTCAGTCTCGGCCAGCTGCAGCTTTTGCTTGGCCAGTTGCAGGTCCTGCTCGGCATCCTTCAGGGCCAGCTGTTGCTCGGCCAGATTGGCGCGATTCTGGGCCAGGGTGGCGGTGGCCTTTTTCAGCGCCAGGCGGTAGTCGCTGTCATCGATCTCGATCACCAGCGTATCGGCGGGCAGGATCACCCCTTTCTTCAACTGCGGATGTACATAGCTGACCTTGCCGGCGATCTCGGCGCGCATATCGAGCAGCACGTCCGGGGTAACCGAGCCAAAGCCGATCACGCTGGGTCGGACATCATGGCGTTGCAGCTCAACGGCACGGGCCGGGGTCGGCGGCTGCGGTTTGGCCTGATGCTCCATTACCGGCTGACTCTTGATGATCGCTACAGCAATCGCCGCTCCCAGCACGATGACCAGTGGCAGCACCCAGACGCGCCCGAGCAGGGGACGACGTTGATTGGCTGGGTTCATGGGCGGGCTCCTTCGGTAAACAGTCGGTAGATATGGTCGCTCCAGGACGAGGAGGGCAGCACCGAGTCGTCGATCTGCCAGGCCTGCTGGCGAACCGGGGTGACGATAAACGGCATCATGATCAGACTGACCAGCGAGAACGCGGCCCATTTGGGGTCCAGATCGGCGCGCAATCGGCCAGCTTGTTGTTGGGACGCAATCAGTGTCGGCAACAGAGTCGCCATCCGCTTGGGGCCTGTTTCGATGATCGCCTGTTTCAGCGCGCTGTCGCCGGCCAGCATCTCATCGGTGATCAGCCGGATCAGCGGCGGGTGTTCGGCAAAGAACTGCAACGAGGCTTCGATAAAGGACCGGATCGGGTCGGGAGCCTCCGAGAGTCGCTGGAAATGGCTGAAGCGTTGGTCGGCGATCTGTTTCAACATCGCCAGAAACAGCCCCTGCTTGTCGCCGAAGTAGTATCGGATCATCGCCGACTGGGTGCCGGCCTGGGTGGCCAGGTCGCGAATGGTGATGCTGCGGTAGCTGTTGTCGCGCAACAGCTCGTAGGCCGCATCCATCAGGTCTTGGCGGCGCTGGTGCTGCAGTTCAGGGTCAACCGGGCGGCCACGCTTGGCGGGAGAATTGTCTTGAGGTGCTGTCATCTCAATTTAATTACTCAGATGATTAATAAATTAATGCTACTCCGTGTGACGCTAATTGCAACCACGCTAATGTAAAGTTGGGTAAAAGGATCAAGCGCCGATTTTTGTCGATGTTTCTGTGCGGAGCTTGAAGCGCTGTTATTGAATCGGACGGAGGCGGGATAACGTGGGATAATCGCCGTTTGCCCGTCACAGACTTGGATAACCCTTTTGAGCAACGCCGATTTTTCCTCCCTGCCCCTGAATCCCAGCCTGATCGAAAACCTGGCTTCGCTGGACTATCACCGGATGACCGATATCCAGGCTCGCAGTCTGCCCACCATCCTGGAGGGCAAGGACCTGATCGCCCAGGCCAAGACCGGCTCGGGCAAAACCGCCGCCTTTGGGTTGGGACTGCTGCAGCACTTGGAGGTGAAGCGCTTCCGGATTCAGTCGCTGGTGTTGTGTCCGACTCGGGAGCTGGCCGACCAGGTGGCCAAAGAGTTACGACGCCTGGCCCGCAGTATCCATAACATCAAGGTGCTGACCCTGTGCGGCGGGATGCCGTTCGGGCCGCAGATCGGCTCGTTGCAGCACGGTGCCCATATCGTGGTGGGCACGCCGGGGCGGATCGAGGAGCACCTACGCAAGGGCACCCTTCGGCTGGATGACCTCAACCTATTGGTGCTGGATGAGGCCGACCGGATGCTCGACATGGGCTTTCAGGATGCGCTCGATGCGATCATCGCCAATACACCCAGCGATCGCCAGACGCTGCTGTTCAGCGCCACCTATCCCGACCAGATTCGCGCCATCGCCCAGCGGGTGATGCAGGATCCGGTGATGGTCAAGGTGGAGGATCGACACGACGACAGCACCATCGTCCAGCAGT
This sequence comes from Motiliproteus sp., assembly GCF_965230735.1. Classification (GTDB taxonomy): domain Bacteria; phylum Pseudomonadota; class Gammaproteobacteria; order Pseudomonadales; family Balneatricaceae; genus Motiliproteus. Next base: position 354,848 of record NZ_OZ246016.1, on the reverse strand, counting down.
TGTATCGGGTCGAGGATGACGAACAGCGGTTCACCGCGCTGCGACTGTTGCTGTTGCAGACGCGCCCCGAGTCGGCGGTGGTGTTCTGCAACACCAAGCGCGAGGCCCAGCAACTGGCCGATAACCTGCACGGCTACGGATTCAGTGCGCTGGCGCTGCATGGTGATTTGGAGCAGCGCGAGCGTGATCGCACCCTGGTCCGGTTCGCCAACAAGAGTGCCACGGTGCTGGTGGCCACCGATGTGGCGGCCCGTGGTCTGGATGTCAGCGGCCTCGATGCGGTGATCAACTACCAGGTCGCCAACGACTTCGAGGTCCATGTGCATCGGATCGGACGCACCGGTCGGGCCGGCAACCAGGGTCTGGCCTGTACTCTCTACAGTGATCGTGAAGAAGCCAAGGTGGTCGGCTTGCAGGCCTATCTGGATCAGGATATTCCCACCGCACCGCTGCCGCCGTTGGCGCTGCTCGATCAGGAACCGGCCAAAGCGGCGATGGTGACGCTGCAGATCGATGGCGGCAAGAAGCAGAAACTGCGTCCGGGCGATATTCTCGGTGCGCTGACCGGCCAGGGCGGCATCGACGGTAATCAGGTCGGCAAGATCCAGATCTTCGCCAACTGGTCCTACGTGGCGGTGAAGCGAAACTCGGTCAAAGCGGCGATGAAGAAACTGGGCGAAGGCAAGCTCAAGGGGCGTAACTTCCGACTGCGCCGAATTCGTTGAGTGAAAGACACCGGGACTTGAGCATGAAAAAGATCGCCCTGTTCGTCGATGTGCAGAACATCTATTACACCTGTCGCCAGGCCTACGGGCGGCAGTTCAACTACCGCGAGCTGTGGCACCGGCTTAGCCGTCAGGGCGAGATCCAGATCGCCAACGCCTACGCGATCCACCGCGGCGATGAACGGCAGCTGAAATTCCAGAACGCGCTCAAAGCCATCGGTTTCAATGTCCGCCTCAAACCCTACATCCAGCGCAGTGATGGTTCCGCCAAGGGCGATTGGGATGTGGGGATTACCATCGACGTGCTCGATGCCGCCAGCCAGGTGGATACCGTGGTGCTGCTGTCCGGTGATGGCGACTTCGATCTGCTGCTGGATCGGATCCGGCGGGTCGATGGGGTTAACACCCAGGTCTACGGTGTGTCTTCATTGACCGCCAATTCGTTGATCGAGGTGGCAGGGGAGTTTGTTCCGATCACCGAGGAATTGCTGCTGACGTAATTGGGCATAGTTGATGAGCACGAGCATAGACGAGTGTGAAAAACACCACTGCGATGCCTTTTGACACGGTGATTGTGCCTTTGGTCGAACCGGTACATACGCTAACCGGGGGCGCTGCCAGTATGCCGTTTTTGGTTCTCCAAAGTATTTAGGTTTTTTCAAATTCCTAAGCTGGATTAACTGTCTGACACTTTTGGTAAACTCTTGGTTGCCTGAAGCGACCTGGCATGTGCACAAATTTAATAAGGAAGTTACGATGAAGCTGCACCTCAACAGTGAACTTGCGTCAACTTTTTCTTTGGCGGCGCAACAGAACGCCTACCCACTATTAAAACGAGTTCTCGTATCAGCACCTGCTGCAAGTGAGAGTGAAAACCCAACCCCCGTTACTGATATCCGGGTACGTCTCACCAGCGATCCCATCTTCTTTGAGCCTGAAGAGTGGTTAATAGATCGTCTTGACGCAGGACAGTCCACGAAGCTTCAAGATAGACCGTTAAGGCCGCATTTCAATAAGTTGTCGGGGCTCACGGAAGAAATGTTGGTTCAGCTGACGTTCGCGGTATCTTATATCGATAGTGACGGACAGACACATGAGTTGTCGTCTCATCATGAAGTCAGCTTTTTGCCAGCGGATTATTGGGGTGGTGAGTCTCGCCAATCTGAACTGCTAGGAGCATTTGTTCAGCCCAATATTCATTCAGTTGAAGCGCTAACAGCTAAGGTTGCACAAGGGTTGCGTAGTGCAGGGCAGAATAGCGCAATCGATGGGTATCAATCCAATACGCGCGAGAGACCGTTTTTATTTGGTAGCGCACTATGGTCAACACTTTTTAACGAGCGTCTGATCTACTTGTCACCACCTAATGGATGGGCAGAGCGTGGGCAGCGTATTCGTCCTGCCGCCGATATATTGGAGCATAAGACCGCAGCCTGTCTCGATACTTCGGTCCTATTTGCTAGTTGCCTCGAAAATATGGGGTTGAATCCTGTCATCGCATTAACAAAGACACATGCCTTCGCAGGCTTCTGGTTGATTGATGATTGCTTCCCTGTACTTACCAATGACGACCCGATTGATCTGCGTAAACGCATGGATATGTCCGACATTGTGATGTTTGAGACAACGCTGGCCACCAACGATACGCCTGTAACATTTAAACAAGCTATTAATCGCGCTAAGACCTTGTTGGAAGAGGATCAGGAATCTGAGTTCGTGATGCTGATTGACATCAAGCAGGCAAGAGCTCGTCGAGTGAAACCAATAGGATCTATAGAAGATAAGCTCGCAGCGGATGCAGGTAACGAAGGCAAAGATGCTATGTCAGGAGTGACTATCGGCATAGGCGCTCCACCTCCTCTACCGCCGGTGCGTGGCGATGATCGTGTATATGAAGAGACCCCAGAAACTCGCGTCGATATGTGGCAGCGTAAGCTACTGGATTTAACAAAACGTAACCCGTTGCTCAACGTGAAAAGCTCCGCTCTCAAGCTTTTCTGTCCTGATCTGGGCACGCTCGAAGATATGCTCGCAGCCGATCAGACCTTTAGCTTTATCGCAGCAGAAGAAACACCGCTCGTTGAAAAAGAACGTAGTACAGAGGCATTTCGCCTTAGTACGGGCGAGGACTTACACAGAGAGTTTGCGCTGCAGCAGCTCAACAACAAAAAACTCATCGTTAACGACACGGTGAGACGCAAAGATACGAAGCTCGTTGAACTCCTTCGCAAAGCTAAGAATGATCTGGAAGAGGGTGGCACAAATACGCTATTCCTAGCGATCGGTATGCTTCGCTGGAAAGAAACACCGGAGAGCGAAAAAACATTCCGCGCACCGCTAATTATGCTACCGGTTAAGCTTGAGCGTCGTAGTGCACAGGCTAATGTAAAGATGCGTCAGCTTCCTGATGAAGAGCCGATCTTTAACCTGACACTTATTGAGATGCTTCAGAGAGATTACGACATTAATCTTGATCGACTGCGTAACGAACTCCCCGAAGACGAATCTGGGGTGGATGTAGAAGGTATCTGGAATATTGTTAGAGCAGCGATCCAGGACCAGCCAGGATTTATTGTTGTTGAAGAGATTGTTCTTGGTTCGTTTTCATTTGCGAAGTACCTCATGTGGAAAGATCTTCGCGATCGCACCGAACTACTCAAACAAAGCCCGTTTGTAGAGCACCTTGTCGATCACCCATCTGATGCCTATAAGCAGGAAAGTTACTTTGTTGAACGCAATGAAGTGGACGATAAAATCAATCCTGAATCTTTCTACGCGCCGCTTAACTGTGACTCATCTCAAATGGTTGCGGTGGAGGCCTCGTCCCATCCACAAGACTTCGTACTTGAGGGGCCGCCGGGCACGGGTAAGTCAGAAACCATTGCAAACATCGTCTGTCACAACTTGGCGTTAGGGCGGAAAGTACTCTTTGTGGCCGAGAAGATGGCCGCGCTCCAGGTTGTTTACCGCCGTATGGAAAAGGTCGGACTAGCTCATCTGTGCTTGGAGTTACATTCGAACAAAGCAAACAAAAAGTCAGTGCTTGATCAGTTAGGGGCGGCATGGACGAGGCGAGAAAGTGCTACTCAGAGTGACTGGATAGCGAAGGCGCAGAAGCTAGAGAAAGTCCGTCACGGACTGAATAGCTACGTGGCAGAGCTTCATCGCCGTCATGCGCTAGGCCTATCTGCCCGTGACGCAATGGCACGGGTAGTACGTTTCTCGTATGAGCATCCGTTACGCCTCGAATGGCCTGAAGATCAAAGCCAAGCACCGGTCAGAACAGAAGCAGATCTCGATCCATACTTGGAAACCGCAAGGGAGCTGGGCATAGCCTTTGGAGAGGTCGAGGATTTTGATCCTGCCAACTTCGAATCGATCGTTCAGCAAGATTTTTCAAACCAGTGGCGCACCTCAGTTGTCGCGTTTGCGAACCGGATGCATGCAGCGGTGAATAAAGCGCGAGCAAGTGTTGAGGCCTTACTCGATGCGCTCGAGACGCCGCTGGAGCACATATCACCAGCTAAGCTAACACAGCTTTCGGGGTTGGCTGAATTGTGTGATCTTACGATGAATGGCGATGTCGATTTTGCGCTTCAGGGGGGAGGTCCGTCTCGTGTTAGCGCATTGAGCGATAGTATCTCCCTGCATACCAAACTGCACGATCAGATCAGAGAGTTTGGTCATGGCCTTAAATGGGCGATGCTTGATGAGTGTGAATGGGATCAATGGATTCAGCAGCGTAATGAAGCGACGGGCCTCTTCGGTTTTTTGAAGCGTCATGGCCTACGAAAAGCAATGCGTGCCAAAGGGCTTGAGAAGATCGCAGATCTAGGGATTCTTGAGTCGGCAGTCGCTGCGCGCGAAACGCTTAAGCAGCTTAAAAGTACTGCTGCAGAGCTCGAAGGAATACCGGTGTGGTCTGGAGTGGATTCAGATCCTCAGCAACTCAATAGATCGTTTACGAACGGATCCCGTGCGCTTGAACTTTTCAAGACGTTTGTCGGATCGTTTGCGGATCCAACACTTCCGGTCGTTACACTACGCCGCCATTTAATCGACGGTCGAGACTTCCTATCCGATAGCTCCCAGATCGTGGTGTTGGCTCGTCGTGTTGCCGAGGACGCAACGAGCATCGCTGCTCTTAATGAAGAAGCTAAAGCACTAAGAATTGCGATTAATGCTGATGATGATTTTAGCAAAATCGCGACGGACTTCAGTGTTGTGGCGGATCAGAGTGAACGATTGAGCCGTTGGTGCCGTTGGTTGGCGGCTAAGAAACACGCGACTGAGTACCAGCTTGAGCCACTGTCGATGATGCTGGAAACACGCGTGATTACGCCAAGAGCTTGCGAGGACAATGCAATGACTGCGTTGTGTGTATGGTTAGCTCCGAAGCTGATTGATCAGAGTCCTTCCCTAGTTCAATTCGCGGGTGCGTCACATGAATCCACCATTGAGATGTTCCGTGAGCTTGATGCTGATGTCTCCGCTACAACTGCCGAGTATATTGTGGCTAAGACAGCTGGTAGCGTGCCTGATCGCAATGCCTCTGATACACCAGCAGAGTATGGTGTACTCGCACGCGAGCTGACAAAGAAAACTAGGCACAAACCTGTGCGAGCGTTGGTCAATGAAATGAGATCTGCGCTCACAGATCTGACGCCTTGCTTTATGATGTCGCCGCTATCGGTCGCGCAATTCTTACCTGCTGATTTTGCATTTTTTGATCTCGTGGTATTCGATGAGGCCTCTCAAATCACCACTTGGGATGCTGTTGGTGTGATCGCGCGTGGCAAAAATGTCATTGTCGTCGGCGATCCGAAACAGATGCCACCCAGCAATACATTTGGGCGTAAAGAGGAAGAGGACTCGGACGAAGGTGACTTAGAGTCCATATTGGATCAGGCACTAGCGGCTCGTTTACCGCATCTTCGTTTAACTGGGCACTACCGTAGTCGCCATGAAACGCTGATTGCTTTCTCTAACTCGCACTACTACGAGAATCAGCTAACTACCTTCCCGTCGGCGGAAACGAAAGCAAGCGCAGTAACGCTGCACCGAGTGGACGGCGTGTATGCTAAAGGTCGTGGTCAGACTAATGCTATCGAGGCTCAAGCTGTAGTCGCAGAAGTCATTCATCGTCTCACAGCCATGCTTAATGGCGCGCCAGAACGTTCGATGGGGATTGTTACAATCAACTCACAACAGCAGCGTTTGGTTGAGGATTTAGTTGACGAGGCACGCCGCAAAAATCCCGAACTCGAACGTTTCTTTACTGCAACGGATACCTACGATCCATTGTTTGTTAAGAACCTAGAGTCGGTTCAGGGTGATGAACGTGACATAATCATCCTATCTCTGACCTATGGCCCGACTGAGCCTGGTGGTCGCACGATGAGCATGAACTTTGGCCCTTTGAATAAACAGGGCGGTGAGCGCCGATTGAACGTTGCAGTGACACGTGCAACGACAGAGGTGCTAGTTTTCTCCAGCTTCGATTCATCTATGGTAGACCTGTCCCGTACACAAGCGACGGCGGTAGAACACCTTAAAAACTATCTTGAGTTCGCTGAGCGCGGACCAATTGCTTTGGCTGAGTTTAGCTCCGCGAACTACGGTGTGGACCAGTTCGATTCTGACTTTGAGCTGTCGGTTGCCATGACGCTTCGTGAGAAGGGGTGGAAGGTTCAGACACAAGTGGGGGTATCTAAATTCCGCGTGGATCTGGGTATTGTTCATCCTGATAAACCTGGTGAATACCTCGCAGGTGTTGAGTGTGACGGTGCCACCTACCATGGTTCGCCATCGGCAAGAGACCGTGACCGTGTGCGTCAGGCGATCCTCGAAAACTTAGGCTGGCGCATTGTTCGCTTGTGGTCTACTGACTACTTCCAAGAGCCGGAATATGCGATGAAGAAGCTTCAAGAACGTTTGGAGGCGCTGTTGGCAGAGGATCGTGAAGCTATGAACATTGCAGAGGCAGAGGCCATACCAGCTTCCGAGCGTGAACTGATAGGAGGGGCAGTACAGGAATCTTCAAGTGAGCTCAATGCTGATGCTAGTGATGCTGTTTCCCAGGTTGTAAATGAGCTTGAAATCCCAGGGGAAGAGCGTTTTGCGCAAGTCCAGCGCCAAGAACCGCAGCGCGAGCTTTTGGGTGATCTATGTTCAACTGAAAATGACGTGCTTACAGACCTTCCAACTTACGACAAGGATCGCTACTTTCACCCGGATCACCGGATAAATCTGAGTGCATTGGCTAAGTCCATATTGGAGCGTAAAAATGGGATTACGCTTCATGAGCTGACTCTTGATATTGCTCACAAGCATGGGTTGAATCGTAGCTCTCGCAAGCAGCGGAAGCATCTGCGTGATGTGATTAAGGGATGGGCAGGCTTTTGGCGAGAGGGTGAGGAGAAAACAACTGTTTGGCTATCTCCGGATGATGTATGCGATGAGATTTCTTGGCGCGGCCTTTATGCCTTTGGTCTTGAGCGTGACTGGAAGGAGTTGTGTTACCAAGAGCAGAAAGGTGTCGCACGTGCAGCACTTGCTGCGAAGCCCAAAGACCCGGTCGATTGGCTTTTCACCGAGTTTAAGATCGGTCGTCGTCATAGCTCCACGACCGAGGTTTTTCAGAATTGGATCGAGAGAATCCATAGAGTGTGATCTTTCAGAGAATGGCGGGCAATCAAGAAATTTCTATTGGGTTTCATAATGCTAGGGTATGGGCTTTGCCATGGTTCCTAGGTGCAAGAAACCCAGTAGATAAAAACGCTGTTGAGATGACACTCTAGTGGCACAAATGGATTGTGTGCCGCGGAAACAATAAAGGCCTGCGTTTTGCAGGCCTTTAAAGATGGTACCAGAGGCCGGACTCGAACCGGCACACCCGTTAAGGCGGGGGATTTTGAATCCCCTGTGTCTACCAATTTCACCACTCTGGCATCAAAGAGCGTGCTATTATAGTCGGCTTTTTTCGCAGGTCAATCGCGCTTTGACGCTGATTCGACCGTTGTTGTTTGAACGTTGCCCGCGATAAGTTGTTGTCTGTCCATGCGTGTTGATGATTTCCATTTTGAACTGCCCGATGAGTTGATTGCCCGGCACCCGGCCGAGCAGCGTACCGGCAGTCGTTTGCTTTGCGTTGATGGTGATTCCGGTGAACTGGTCCATCGGGGCTTTGCCGATATTCTGGCGCTGGTCGAGCCCGGCGATCTGCTGGTGTTCAACGATACCCGGGTGATTCCGGCGCGGATGTTCGGTAACAAGTCCACCGGTGGCAAGATCGAGATGCTGGTGGAGCGGGTGGTCGATGCCCATAACGCGCTGGTCCATATTCGCTCCAGCAAGGCCCCCAAGCCCGGCGCCGAGCTACTGCTGGAAGGGCAGTTGGAAGCCGAGGTGACCGGTCGCCAGGGGGCGCTGTTCGAGGTGCGTTTTAAGGGTGAACGCTCCCTGCTGAGCTGGCTCGATGAGATCGGCCATATGCCGCTGCCACCTTATATGGATCGCGAGGACCACGAGTCTGACCGGGAGCGCTACCAGACCGTCTACAACCGGGTCCCCGGTGCGGTGGCGGCGCCGACCGCTGGACTGCACTTCGATGACTCCCTGCTGCAGGCCTTGCGCGACAAGGGGGTTGAGCTGGGTTTCGTGACCCTGCATGTGGGCGCGGGAACCTTTCAGCCGGTGAAGGTCGAAACCGTAACCGAACATCAGATGCACTCGGAATATATCGAGGTGTCTGAGCAGGTGTGCGAGCAGGTTCGGGCTTGTCGTGACCGCGGCGGCCGGGTGATCGGCGTCGGCACCACCAGTGTCCGCTCGCTCGAAAGTGCGGCGATGAAGCACGGTGGTGAGCTGGCCGCCTATAGCGGTGAGACCGATATCTTTATCTATCCCGGTTATGAGTTCCGGGTGATCGATTGCCTGGTGACCAATTTCCACCTGCCGCAGTCGACCCTGCTGATGCTGGTGAGCGCCTTTGCCGGTCAGCAGCATATATTGAACGCCTATCAGGAGGCAGTACGGCAGAAGTATCGTTTTTACAGCTATGGGGATGCGATGTTCCTGACTCGGCGCCGCAGCGCGGGCTAAATTCGCTAATACGTCGTTAAAAGTCGGCTCAAAATGCTCATGTACCGATCAGTACACTCCGCTTTTTCGCCGGCTTTTGCCTAGCCTTAGCGCATTTGTCTTCGCGCTGAATGCTAGCTTGAATTAAGAATTTGCAAGATTGATGGAGTCCTCAGTGACCAGAAAATGTTTTATGGATTACGAGCTGCTGGCGACCGACGGTAAAGCCCGTCGCGGGCGCCTGAGCTTCCCGCGTGGTGATGTCGAGACCCCGGCGTTTATGCCGGTCGGCACCTATGGCACCGTTAAGGGGATGCTGCCACGGGATATCGAGGAATCCGGTGCCCACATTATCTTGGGCAACACCTTCCACCTGATGCTGCGCCCCGGTACCCAGGTGGTGCAGGAGCACGGCGATCTGCACGATTTCGTCCAGTGGAAGGGCCCGATCCTGACCGACTCCGGCGGTTTTCAGGTGTTCAGTCTTGGCGCGATGCGCAAGATCACCGAGCACGGGGTGAAGTTTCAGTCGCCGGTGGACGGTTCCAAGGTGGAGCTGACCCCGGAGCGCTCGATGGAGGTTCAGCGTGAGCTGGGCTCCGATATCGTGATGATCTTCGACGAATGCACCCCGTACCCGGCCACCGAGCAACAGGCCGCCGAGTCGATGCGGCTGTCGCTGCGTTGGGCCAAGCGTTCCAAGGACGCCCACGGTGACAATCCGTCGGCGCTTTTCGGGATCGTCCAGGGCGGTATGTACGAAGCGCTGCGCGACGAGTCGCTGGCCGGGCTGACCGAGATCGGCTTTGACGGCTACGCCATTGGTGGTCTGTCCGTGGGTGAGCCCAAGGACGAGATGATGAAGGTGCTCGACTATACCACCCCGAAGATGCCGGAGGACAAACCGCGCTATCTGATGGGTGTCGGTAAGCCGGAAGACCTGGTGGAAGGGGTTCGTCGCGGCGTCGATATGTTCGACTGCGTGATGCCGACCCGCAATGCCCGCAACGGCCATCTGTTCACCTCCGAAGGGGTGATCAAAATTCGCAATGCAACACACCGTCACGACACCCGGCCGCTGGATCCGGAGTGCGACTGCTACACCTGTCAAAATTTCAGCCGCGCTTATCTGTATCACTTGGACAAATGCAAGGAGATGCTGGGCGCACAGCTCAATACCATCCACAACCTGCGCTACTACCAAAACCTGATGAGCGGATTGCGAAGCGCCATTGAACAGGGTAAATTGAGCGACTTTGTAACCGATTTCTACCGCAAGCGCGGTCAAGACGTTCCCGCGCTAGCGCAGGATTAAGAATCCGTATTTTCAGGAGCAATCAATGAGCTTTTTTATCTCTCCCGCCATGGCGGAAACCGGTGCCGCCGGCCCCGGTGGTGACCTTTCCGGCCTGATCTTTCTGGTCGGCTTTGCGGCGATCTTCTACTTCATGGTTTGGCGCCCGCAAAGCAAGCGTGCCAAAGAGCACAAGGCATTGGTTGCCGATCTGTCCAAGGGTGATGAGGTAGTAACCAGCGCTGGCCTGCTGGGCAAGGTCACCAAGATCGACGAAGACTACGTGGTACTGAGCGTATCCGACAACGTCGAGCTGAAGTTCCAGAAGATGCACATCGCCGCCGCGCTGCCCAAAGGTACCATCAAGGATATCTAAGCCGACGTGTTGTAGTGAGTCTTTCATAAAACGCCACCGCCTCCGGGTTGTGGCGTTTTGTGTTTATTAGTCTGTCTAACAGCATCGGCAATTTTTGCCGGTGTCTGTAGCTTCTAAGCTTCTTATCAAATGGAGTCGAGCGTTATGCTCAACAAATATCCGCTTTGGAAGAATCTACTGATCATCTTCATCTTGGTGATCGGTGGAGTCTATGCGGCGCCCAACCTGTACCCAGACGATTACGCGGTGCAGGTCTCCGGTGCCAGCTCTTCCACTCCGCTTTCACAACAGACCCTCGACCGCGCCCTGAAGGGGCTGGATCGAGCCGGTATCGCCACCAAGGGGGCTGAGCTGCTCGACAAGGGCTTGCTGATTCGGGTCGGCAGTTCCGACGATCAGCTGCGCGCCAAGGCCGCGATCAGCCGTGCACTGGGCGACGACTACGTTACTGCACTGAACCTGGCGGCAACTACGCCGGACTGGCTGACCTCGATCGGTGCCGGACCGATGAAACTGGGTCTGGACCTGCGCGGTGGGGTTCACTTCCTGATGGAAGTGGACATGGCTGCGGCGGTCAAGCAGCGCCTGGACGTCTACGTCAGCGAGATCAAGACCAAGCTGCGTAGCGAGCGGATTCGTTACCGCGGCGTTGATCATAAGGCCGACGGCAGCCTGCTGGTGAAGTTCGCCAACCAGGAAGCGCGCGACGAAGGCTACTCGCTGCTGCGTCGAGACTACAACGAGTTCCTGCTGACCGAAGAGGAGATCGACGGTGAATTTGCCGTGGGGGTCAACCTGACCGAGACCACCGTCCGTCAGATCGAGGATTACGCGATCAAGCAGAACCTGACCACCATCCGTAACCGGGTCAACGAGCTGGGTGTGGCCGAGCCGCTGGTGCAGCGTCAGGGCCGTAACCGGATCGTGGTTCAGCTGCCGGGTGTCCAGGACACCGCCCAGGCCAAGCGGATTCTGGGTAAGACCGCCAACCTGGAGTTCCGTCTCGAAGCGACTCCGGATGCGAGTCGTGCCAGCACCGAATCCTACCCCTTCCGTGAAGAGGGGCGTCCGGATGCGCGGCTGGAGAAAGATATCATTATCACCGGTAGCTCGGTGGCCAACGCCCAGGCTAACTTTGATGAGAACGGCCAGCCGCAGGTGTCGATCACCCTCGATGCCAACGGCGGTAAGCTGATGAACCGGGTCACCCGTAACGCGGTTCAGCGTCGCATGGCGGTGCTGTTTATCGAGCATAAGACCCGTACCCGCTACGTGCAGGAGAACGGCGTCGAAGTTGAGAAGCGGATCCCGTACGTCGAGAAAGAGATCATCTCGCTGGCGACCATTCAAACGGCGCTGGGCTCCAGCTTCCGGATTACCGGCCTGGACGGGGCCGGCGAGTCCTCTGAGCTGGCGCTGCTGCTGCGTGCCGGTGCCCTGGCGGCGCCGATCTACTTCGTTGAAGAGCGGACCGTCGGCCCGAGCCTGGGTCAACAGAACATCGACCTGGGGGTTACCTCGGTCAAGATCGGTCTGGCCCTGGTAGTCCTGTTCATGCTGGCGTTCTACAAGGTGTTCGGTATTGTCGCCAACATCGCACTGGCGTTGAACCTGGCGCTGCTGACTGCGGCGATGTCGATGCTGTCGGCGACGCTGACGCTGCCGGGTATCGCCGGTATCGTACTGACGGTCGGTATGGCGGTGGACGCCAACGTGCTGATCTTCTCGCGGATCAAGGAGGAGCTGAAGAACGGCTTGCCGCCGCAGTCGGCCATCAACGCCGGTTACGATCGCGCCTTCTCCACCATCTTTGATGCCAACATCACCACCCTGCTGGTGGCGGTGATCCTGTTCGCGGTCGGTACCGGTCCGGTCAAGGGCTTCGCCGTGACCCTGTCGCTGGGGATTATCTCCTCCATGTTCACCGCCATCATGGTGACCCGTGCGCTGGTCAACGTGACCTACGGCGGCCGTAAGATCAACAAACTGTCGATCGGTTGGGGGGTGTAAGTAATGAGTACCACAACCATGACTAACGAGGAACGCAGCTTCAATTTCATGGCGCTGCGCAAGGTGATGGCCGGTGTATCGATCGCGGTACTGCTGGCATCGATCCTGTCGCTGTTTATCAACCAGTTGCAGTTCGGCCTGGACTTCACCGGCGGCGCGCTGATTGAAGTCGAGTACAGCCAGGAGAAGCCGCTGGACGAGATCCGCCAGACCCTGGTCGGTGCCGGATACGAGTCTGCTATCGTGCAGACCTTCGGCTCGCCCACCGACATTATGGTGCGGCTGCAGGAAGACCATACCCCGACCCTGGGTGATGATGTGCTGGCGGCGCTGCGCTCCGGTAGCACCGGCAACGTGGAGCTGTTGCGCTCGGAGTTCGTCGGCGCCCAGGTGGGTGACGAACTGCGTGAGCAGGGCGGTCTGGGAATGCTGCTGGCCCTGGCGATCGTGATGTTGTACGTGGCGATGCGGTTCCAGTTCAAGTTCTCGGTCGGTGCGGTTGTCGCCCTGGCCCACGACGTGCTGATCGTGCTGGGACTGTTCTCGATCCTGAAACTGGACTTCGACCTGACCGTACTGGCGGCGCTGCTGGCGGTCATCGGTTACTCGCTCAACGATACCATCGTGGTTTCCGACCGGATTCGTGAGAACTTCCGCAAGCTGCGTAAAGGCTCGTCGGAAGAGATCATCAACGTGTCGCTGAACCAGACCCTGGGTCGGACTTTGGTGACCTCGTTGACCACCTTGCTGGTGTTGATCGCACTGTTCTTCTTTGGTGGTGAGATGATCCACGGCTTCGCCACGGCGTTGATGATCGGTGTGCTGGTCGGTACCTATTCATCGATCTACGTGGCGGCCAACGTGCTGCTGGCGATGAACGTGACCCGCGAAGATCTGCTGCCGCCGGTCAAAGAGGAAGAGGAAGACGATCGTCCCTGATCGGTTTCTGATCTCGCTAAAAAAGCCGGCTTGATGCCGGCTTTTTTGTGCCTGGGCGTTTGCCCTAAAACGCCTGGCTCGGAGGCTCCTTGCCCATCGCCAGCGAGCCGGTAAACAGATGCTGGCGTTTCTCCTGCAACGGGTGAAAGTGGGAGGCCATCACATCCCGCAGCAGGCATTCGATACCGAAGGGGCGCAGATAGCCAGGGCCGCCACAGGCTTCGACGGCTTTGGCGGCGGTTTCCTTGCAGGCCGCCGCGGCAATGGTTTTGCGTTTTACCATCTCGTTGGCAGCGTCCAGATCCGCACTGAAATCGAATTCATTCACCAGTCGGATCATGTCATCGACGGCCAGGTCGGCGGTGGTCAGTGCATTTTCCATCTCTCCCAGCAGATAGGGGGTAATCGGATCGACGCTGTTGCGGCAGCGTTCCCGGGCTTTGTCAGCGGCGGAGGTGGCGATGCCGCGATAGACCGACATGACCAGCGGTAGTGCCACCGGCAGTACGGTGCTCCAGATGGCGTGGTAATCGCCGCGAGGGCGTCGGACCACGACGGACTCTTCGGGGACGAACACGTTCTCCAGCTTGAGGCTGTTTGAGCCGGTGCCGCGCATCCCCATCGGCTGCCAGTTATCCAGGATGGTGACGCCTTCGGCCTTGGCAGAGACCGGGAAATGGAATACCTGCCAGCCATGTTCGGGGTCGTTATAGGGGCCCGAGGTGACGATTACATCGCCTGCCGGCGAGCCGCTGGCAAAGTGTTTCAGGCCGGAGAACAGAAAACCGCCTTCGGTTTTGGTCAGTTCACCGGTGGAGGCGAGCCAGTCCCCGGCGCCGGTACTGATCAGCACCAGCTCGTTGGCGGCTACTTTTTCCAGCAGGGCCTGACCGGGTTTGCCGTTGAGGTAGTTGTAGCGGTTGGCCGCAATAATATGCTGGTGCATGGAGCAGGACAGCGCGGTAGAGGGGTGGTAGCCGGCCAGTTGGGCGAGCATGGCACAGACCTCGCTGTAACGATGACCGCCGCCGCCGAGCTCCTCGGGTACCAGGGCGGAAAAGATCTTCGCTTCTTTCAGCAGGTTGTAGTTGGTGATGGAAAACTGATCGGTTTCGTCGACGGCTCTCCCATTGCCGCTCAGCTCTTCTGCGATCGCAGATAACCGGTCTTCCAGTGAGTTATGCAGGTTCATATGCTGATCCTCCCAGTGGGTGTTGGCAGCAACTGCTTGTTGAGTTTTCATGATAGTCCTCCTCGAGGAATCAGGGCTTGGGGGCATGGGGCCGCTTAGCTGGCCAGCTGCTGGAACTGACCTTCGGCAAACACCAGCGGCTGCTTGTCGGATTGATCGTGGTCCATCACCAGGCCCACCAGAATCAGGTGATCCCCCATCAGCATCGAGCGGTAGTGATGACAGCGCATCACCGCACTGCCGCCGGCCAGCGCCGGAATGCTGTGGCTGTTGTCCAGCTTGATATCCTTAAACTTGTCGATGCCGCGGGTGGCAAAGCGCTGCGCCAGATCGGCCTGCTTTGCAGACAAAACTGTCAACGAGAACCCTTGGCAGTTGGCGAAGGTGCAATAGCTGGCGGCCTTGCGATCGATGCACCAGGTGACCAGTGGCGGAACCATGGAGGCGCTGGTGAAGCTGTTGATGGTCATGCCCACCAGTTCACCTTCGTCGTTTTGCGCAATCGCCACCGCGACGCCGGTGGGGTATTTGCCGAAAGTGCCGCGCAGTGCGCGTGTCTCTTTACTGGGAGTGAGTACTTTGCACATGTCGCCATCTCCTGTTCAGGCCTTCCGGGGGGAAGGTTTGGGCTTTGTTTTGCTACAGAACCAGCGTAGAAAATGGCGCGTTTGCGGAATAGTTCGTAACCTGTAGTAACTAACTACGCGAAATGTAGTAACGAACTATCGTTTGTGTAATTGGGAGCGGTGCGATGGTCTATAACCAGTTTTGCCCCATTTCCAAGGCCATGGAGGTATTGGGTGAGAAGTGGACGCTGTTGATCGTCCGGGATGCACTCTGTGGCAGTACCCGTTTCAATGAGTTTCAGCGAGGGCTGTCCCAGATATCACCAACCGTATTGACCAAGCGGCTCAGCCAGATGGTCGATGAAGGGCTGCTGTTCAAGAAGCGGATTCCCGGTCAGCGGGGCTACGAGTACTTTCCCACCCAGGCTTGCAAAGAGCTGTACCCGGTCATCGAGCAGATGGGGATTTGGGGGATGCATTGGGCGCGCCACCAGCTGACCGAAGAGGATTATGACCTTGAGCTGTTGATGCTGTATCTGGAACGCAGCATTCAGCCGCAATACCTGCTGGGAAACGAGACCGTGATTCGGTTCAACTTCAGTGATGTGAAGGAGTACCCCAGTTGGTGGCTGGTGGTCAGCGATGATCAGGTGGATGTCTGTGTCCACGACCCCGGCAAGGAGGTCGACGTCTACCTGAACTGTTGTGTGCGGGTGATGTGTCAGCTCTGGATGGGCGATATCAGCTACAAGACCGCCATCCATCAGGGTGCGCTGGAGCTGGTCGGACCTAAGCAGTTGACCGGCACGATTCAGCAGTGGATCAAACCGAGCCTATGGGCGGGGTTGCAACCGGCCAGCGATATCGTTTCCTAATGGCTGGTCACCGGGTTTAGTCAACGAGAGGGAACACCCCGGAGTTGATTGTCGGATGGGCCGAACTCGGGCTGGTTCGGTGCAACACGAGTTGATGGCATTGGTTGAACGCTATAAAGCGGCGCAGTTCTTTGGCCAAGGCGGCGGCAAAGCCATCGAGCTGCTTCAGACCGGGCTCCAGGGCCAGATGCCGGATATGCAGCCGCCCTTCCCGTCGTTCGGCCTTGCAGTCCATTCGTGCCACCAGTTTTCCATCCCACAGAATCGGCAGCGAGAAATAGCCGAAACGGCGCTTGGCGGCGGGCAGATAACACTCGATCTGGTAATCGAAGCCGAACAGGGCCAGCGTCCGTTGGCGTTGGATCAGCAGGTTATCGAACGGCGATAGAATCTTCAGCTTGCTGCGGGCCAGGGGTTTGTCGAGTAACGACAGGGCGTCGGGCAGGGCCACATAGGGCTGGCCGGCAACCTGCAGCGACAGCAACTCGCCGTCGGACAGCATCTGCTGAACACGATTGTTGATCCGTGATTTGATGTTCTTCAACAGATACGCGATCTCACTCGCCCGACCCAGGCCGTTAGCCTCCAGATAGCGGCGGATCAGAAAACGTTCATGGGTTTCGGGATCGGGCAGGCGGGTATCGACACCGTTGGGCAGTACCCGTTCGGTCAGATCGTAGACCTTATGAAAGTTGCTGCGGTGGGCCACCATCAGTTCGCCCTGCATAAACAGGGTTTCCAGCGCCTGCTTGGCGGGCTTGCTGTTCCAGTCGCCGGGCTTCGGTTTTACGTTGCTCTTCGCCGCTTGCTCGAAATCCCTGGCCATCAAGGGACCATCGATCCGGATTCGATCCAACACCTGCTGCACCAGCTTCGGCTCGGGCCGGTACCAGTGATTCTGCTCGCCGCTGGCGATTGCCTGCTTGCGCGGAAGACTGAAGCGGTAATCCCGCATCGGCAGATACGAGGCGGCGTGGGACCAGTACTCGAACACCTGCCCGGATCGAAGCAGTTTATCCAGCTGCTCGGGTTGGTAGCCTGGAGCGCGGTTCCATAGCGTGTGGTGGTGGGCTCGTTGGATCGCCGAGATCGTATCGATCTGGATATAGCCGAGTCGTTCGATCGCCGACAGGGTGGCATCGATAGCGCGCCATTTCGACGTTGTCGGGGGCAGGCGCTGCGAGTGCAGGATGAGCTTTCGTGCCTGGGGCAGCGACAGGGTTTCGGTCATGGCGAAAGAGCCCGGTTGAATCGATCGGATCGGCCAAGGCAAACGCAGAAGCGGATCAAGACAAAGCTGTCGGTGGGTGAGCCACCCGAATAATGCGGGGGATGGCTCACACTGGACGGTTACGGGTCTTGGATCAGTTGACGGTCGAAAGCATGTAGTCGACCGTTGCCTTCACGTCAGCATCGCTCAGGGCCGGATTGCCGCCCTTGGCCGGCATCGCGCCCCTGCCATTGATCGCGGTGTTATAGATCGCCTCGATACCGGTGGCCAGGCGAGGCTCCCAAGCGGCCTTATCACCCAGTTTCGGAGCACCGGCCAAGCCGGTGTCGTGGCAGCTGAAGCACAGGCTTTTGTAGGTGGATTCACCGCTGGCGGCAGCCGGTGCGACTTTCTCAGACACACTGGCGACCATCTCGGCGGCTTTGTCCTCCGCTTTCTCCATGGTGTCGGCGGCTTGTTCTTTGATGTCGTCGGCCATCTGTTCGGCCTTGTCGCTCATCTGTTTGGCGGTGTCGGTCGCCGCCTCGACTGCGTTCGACATATCCTCTTTGACCTGTTCAACCACCGGCTTGGCAGGTTCCGGTTGAGGAGCGGCTTGGGTGGCGGGTTTGGGGGTGGCTGCTGGCGTCGAAGCCACCTGTTTGTCTTCGCCACAGCCTACCATCAGCAGGGCGGTTACCGCGGAAATGCAGAGTAAAGGGGTTTTGCTGGCCATCGATCTAACCTCGTGGTGATATTTATCAATAGTGTATCGGATTGAGGTCAGCGTAGAGAGCTTTAGATGAATCGGCTCTGAATATGATGTTTGGATTGCCCAGAGGGCAGAGTTACGCATGGGGTTTGGGCTTACCCGGTCAGCAGCATTTTCACCGCAACTGCCAGCAAGGCCAGAATCAGCACCGGTTTGACCAACTTGGCCCCCTGGCTGATCACCATATTGGAGCCGATCCGGGCGCCGATCGCCTGGGCAACCGCCATCCCGATCGCCAGCTCCCAAATCAGTTGACCGTTGCCGATAAAGATCAACGCGGCCGATGCGTTGCTGATCAGCACCAGCGGTTTGGCGTGGGCGGTGGCGCTGCGGGCGTTGAGTCCCATCAGTCCGATCAGGGCCAGAGCAAACAGCGAGCCCATGCCGGGGCCGAAGAAGCCGCCGTAGAAGCCCAGGCCGGTGCAGGCGATCAGGTCGAACTGCAGTGGTGTCAGTCGGGGCTTGGCGTCTTCGTCGCTCAGGCGTGGGGTGAACAGGGTGTAACCGGCCAGAAGAAGTAGCAGCCAGGGAATGATCAGCTCCATCTGCTGGTTGCCCAGCCACTGCACGCACTGGGCGCCGGCGACGCTGCCGACCAGTGCGCAGGCCAGTCCACGACGCAGACGGCGGAAGTCGATAAAGCCCTTGCGGTAATAGTTGAGGGTGGAGGACAGGGTGCCGAAGATGCTCTGGAACTTGTTCACCGCCAGGGTCGGTAACGGCGGGATGCCGAACCACAGCAGCGCCGGTACCGTGATCAGTCCGCCGGCACCGGCGATGGAGCTGATAAAGCCGGCAACAAAGGCGATGGCGATAAGAATCGGTAGTTCCATGGCGAATTAGGATCTGTTGAAGTACCAAAAAGGCGGCAAAGTTTAGCAGTTTTGAAGTTAATTAACGCTAAAGTGCTTCAAAACAATCTGTTGGCGTTGTTGTGGTTGGTTAAATCGGCAACAATGCGCCACACTTTTATAACCGCCTGCCGAAGTCTTCAGGGCTACGGCGGTTAAGGCCGTTGCACTCCGGCGGCGGTTTACCAATCCCAACATGAGACCTGCTATGAGCCGTGATCCCTACGCTGACCGGGAAGCGAAGAAATATGACAACCCGATCCCCAGTCGCGAGTACATCCTCGAACTGCTGAAAAAGGCGCGGCGGCCGATGTCGCATCCGCAGCTCAGCACCGAGCTGGGACTGGTGTCGGACCAGCAGACCGAGGCGTTGCGGCGTCGACTTCGGGCGATGGAGCGCGACGGTCAGCTGGTGCATACCCGCCGCGGCGGGTACGGCCTGGCCGATAAGATGGACCTGCTGGCTGGGCGGGTGATCGGCCATCGCGATGGTTACGGTTTTCTGAGTCCGGATGATGGCTCGGACGATGTGTTCCTGCATAACCGCCAGATGCGCAAGCTGTTTCATGGCGATCGGGCGATGGTGCGGGTCTCCGGTGTCGATCAGCGCGGCCGTCGTGAAGGCAGTGTGGTCGAGGTGCTGGAGCACTGTACCCAGCAGTTGGTGGGACGTTATGTCGATGATTTCGGGATCGGTTATCTGGTCCCGGAGAACAACAAGATCAGCCAGGACGTGGTGATTGCCGACGAGGATCGGCTCGGGGCCGAAACCGGCCAGTACGTGCTGGTGGAGTTGCTGGTGCAGCCCAGTAAGGGGCGCCCGCGAGCTCGGGTGGTTGAGGTGCTGGGTGAGCAGATGGCGCCGGGGATGGAGATCGAGGTGGCGATCCGCAACTACGATATTCCCCATCAATGGCCCGATGCGGCGACGGATGAAGCCAATAGATACGGCGCCGAGGTGCGCGAGCAGGATAAGCAGCATCGAGTGGATCTGCGGGAACTGCCGCTGGTCACCATCGATGGTGAAGATGCCCGTGACTTCGATGATGCGGTCTACTGTGAGGCCAAAAAAGGTGGCGGCTGGCGTCTCTACGTCGCCATCGCCGATGTGTCTCACTATGTCCGCCCCGGCTCGGCGCTGGACCAGGAGGCCCGCAATCGCGGCACCTCGGTCTACTTCCCCCAGCAGGTGGTGCCGATGCTGCCGGAGGCGCTGTCGAACGGGCTCTGCTCGTTAAACCCTAATGTCGACCGGTTGGCGATGGTGTGCGAGATGACCATCAGCGCCAAGGGCAAGCTCAGCGGCTATCAATTCTACGAGGCGGTGATCCGCTCCCAGGCGCGACTGACCTACACCCGGGTCGGTGCGCTGCTGGATGAGCCTGAGTCAGCAGTGGCGCAGCAGTTGACTGCGGAACATCCGGACATCGTGCCACACCTGTACGAGCTGTTCTGGCTCTACCAGGCCTTGCGCGGAGCCCGCGATGAGCGCGGTGCGATCGATTTCGAAACCACCGAGACCCGGATAGTATTCGGGCCGGACCGCAAGATCGATCAGATCGTGCCGGTGGTGCGCAACGATGCCCATAAACTGATCGAAGAATGCATGCTGTGCGCCAACGTGGCCACCGCCCGCTTCCTGGAAAAGCTGAAGATCCCGGCGCTGTACCGGGTTCACCAAGGGCCCAAGACTCAGAAGCTGGAGAATCTGCGCGCCTATTTGGGTGAGCTTGGTTTGAACCTTCCCGGCGGCGAGAAACCGACGCCCGATGATTATCAGCAGTTGCTGCAGCAGGCCGAAGGGCGCCCCGATGCGGCGTTGATTCAAACCATGATGCTGCGCTCGCTGTCGCAGGCGGTCTACACCCCGGACAACGAAGGCCATTTCGGGCTGGCCTATTCGGCCTACGCCCACTTTACCTCGCCGATCCGGCGCTATCCGGATCTGCTGGTCCACCGGGCGATCCGCTCGGTGATCCTGGATAAGGGCGGCTTGATGGGGCGGGTCAAATCGCTGCTGAGCAAGAGCGCCAAGCCGCCGGTTCGACGGGTGGACGGCGCGCCTCGGGCCGATGCCGCCAAGGTCTACCCCTACGACCTGGCGGCGATGATGGAGCTGGGTGAGCACTGCTCGTTGACCGAGCGCCGTGCCGACGAAGCGACCTGGGATGTGCAGGCCTGGCTCAAGTGCGAATACATGCGCGATCATATCGGCGACGAGTTCGACGGCGTGGTTAGCGCGGTGACCGGGTTCGGCCTGTTTGTCGAGTTGCAGGGGATCCATACCGAAGGCCTGATCCATGTGACCGCGCTGCAGGGGGATTACTATCACTTCGATGCCGCCAAGCAGCGCTTGACCGGTGAGCGCACCCGGGTGACCTATCGTCTGGGTGACGAGCTGCGGGTCCGGGTGGTCCGGGTGGATCTGGATGAGCGTAAGATCGATTTCGAGCTGGTGGAGACCTTCAGCAAGAAGAAGGGCCGCAAACAGGACCGTCGAGCACCGCGCAGTTTTGGTGCCGACGCCAAGAGCGGTTCGAAGCCCGGTTTTCGTGGAGGATCTAGAAGCGCCAGCGGCGGCTCTAGAAGTGGCAACGACGGCTCCAGAAGTGCCAAAGGTGGGCCTAAACGGGGCGCCAAGTCGGCCGGGAACGGCGGAGCCAGCAGTGCGGCGAAAAAGCGCCGTCGCTAATCATTAAGGGCGCTGCTAACTAGCAGCGATCTGATACAGCTGCAGTGCATGTTCAAATCGCAGGCCGATATAGCCTGCGATGCACAGTAGTAGCAGCGGCCATAACCACACAGGCCAGCGAATCGGCTGGCGGTCGAAGCGGCTGTAGCTGAGGCGGATCAGGCCGGCGACCGTCAGGCCCAGCAGCAGACCACCGACGATATCGCTGAACCAGTGAACGCCCAGGTAGAGGCGCGACATTGCCACCGCCGAAATCGGCAGCAGGGTGGCGGCATAGCACAGCCAGCGTCGCCGGTAAGGCCAATGTTGGGCGATAAAGGCAGCGAGCAGGCTATACCAGAGCGTGGTGGCGCTGGTGTGGCCCGACGGGAAGCTGTAGGAGTGCAGTGGCTCCAGCAGCACCTGCGGACGTTCCGTCACAAAGCCGTTCTTGGCCAGCGTATTGAGGCTCAACACCGCCAGGATCGCCACCAGCCAGTGAAGCGCGGCGATCCGTTGCTGCTGGGCGGTCAGGCTCAGGGCGATCACCAGACACAGTCCCCCCAGTAACCAGCCATCGCCGAGCAGGGTAATGGTGATAAATCCGTGATCGAGCATATCGGTTCTCAGCAGCTGGCTGAGCTGGTGCAGACCGAGATCGAGCGGTGCCAGGGGGTTGCCCAGCACGACCGACAGGCTCAGAAGTGCGAAGCCGATCAGTGCAACACCAGCCAGCAGGGCCGAGGCCAACGGTAACTCGTGGCTGCGGGGGCTGCGCAACGGTTCCAGTTGCAGGCTGCGTCCAAGTCGCCGGTGATGCGGGTGTGCCGGATGTAGCCAGCGGTGTAGGCCGAAGGCGACTAAGGGTATTAGCAGTAGCAGCCCCAACAACAGCAGGTTCAGCATTCCATTACCACCGAGGTTGCTAAGCTCGGGCAGGGTCTCTCGGCCCAGTTTGCCGAGCAGATAGCCGGGCAGGATATAGAGCGGGGCCCACAGCAGCGCCGATGCCAGGTTGATAGCGATAAAACGTGGCGGTGCCATCTGCAGCATACCGGCGACAAACGGCAGCACCGGCCGGATCGGTCCGACGAAGCGGCCGATGGCGACGCTGTAGCCGCCGTAGCGTTGAAAAAATTGCTCGCCCCGCGTCACCCAGTCCGGATACCGGTTGAATGGCCAATGCCGCAGGGCGGGTTGATGGGCGTATCGGCCCAGCGCAAAGCTGAGCAGGTCGCCGGCGATGGCGCCGAGCATGGCGGCCAGCAGGCAGAGGGTCAGGTTCAGTTCGGCGCTGCCGGCCAGCAGGGCCAGTGCGTACAGCACGGCCACGCCGGGGACGATCACGCCGATCAGCGCCAGGGATTCGACAAAGGCGCTGAGCCCGATCGCCATCAGGGTCCAGTGGGGGTGTTGATCAAGCCAGTCGATCAGAATACTGAGGGTTTCGGACATGCTCTATAGATGTCATGGCTAAATGTCATGGATTGTGGGGTAGAATAGCGCCCCTTTGAGACTTTATGAAAACGGCAGCGCTCTCGTGCGCCAAGTTTTCATTCAGCCTCCTTTAATAGCTTAGCGATCAGGAAACGGCGGCGTGAAAGAGATCATCCTTATTAACATCTCCGGTGAAGACAAGCCGGGTGTGACCTCAACCATCACTGAAACCCTGGCCCGTTACCAGGTGAATGTGTTGGATATCGGCCAGGCGGTTATCCACAGCAATCTTTCGCTCGGTATCCTGGTGGAGATTCCGAAACAGTCCGAGTCCTCGCCGGTACTCAGCGATGTGTTGTTCCGAATGCATGCGATGGGGATGAATACCCGTTTCGATCCGGTTGATCCCGATGACTACAGCCGCTGGGTCGAAGGGCAGGGTAAGTCGCGCCACATCATTACCCTGTTGGCTCGACGGATTAATGCCGGTCATATCGCCAAGGTCACCCGTATCGCCGCCGATCATGGTTTGAATATCGACAACATCAGCCGCCTGTCCGGCCGGGTTCAGCTCGACGATGGCGAAGGGGCCACCAAGGCCTGTGTCGAGTTCTCGGTTCGGGGTGAGCCGAGTGAGACGTTGCGCTCGGAGTTTTTGAAGGCCGCCAGCGAGCTGGATGTGGATATCGCGTTCCAGAAGGACGATATCTACCGTCGCAATCGCCGTCTCGTGGTATTCGATATGGATTCGACCCTGATCGAAGCCGAAGTGATCGACGAGCTGGCGATCGAGGCCGGCGTTGGCGACCAGGTGGCGGCGATCACCGAGGAGGCGATGCAGGGTAAGATCGACTTTACCGAGAGCTTCGAGCGTCGGGTGGCCCTGTTGAAGGGGCTGGATGCCGGCGTGCTGGAGAAGGTTGCACAGCGGCTGCCGCTGACCGAGGGGGTCGAAGAGTTGGTGTCGAGCCTGAAAGCGCTGGGCTTCAAAACCGCGATCCTGTCCGGTGGCTTCACCTATTTCGGCGAACACCTGAAGCAGCAACTGGGCTTCGATTATGTGCATGCCAATGAGTTGGAGATCGAGGACGGCAAAGTGACCGGTCGGGTGACCGGCCGGGTGGTCGACGGTAACCGTAAGGCGGAACTGTTGCGTGAGATCGCCGCCAATGAAGGGGTCCGGCTGGAGCAGACCATTGCCGTGGGTGATGGCGCCAATGACCTACCGATGTTATCGATTGCGGGCTTGGGTATCGCCTTCCGCGCCAAGCCGCTGGTTCGCCAGAGTGCCAAGCAGGCGATCTCGACCCTGGGGCTGGATGGCATCCTGTACCTGATTGGATTCCGTGATCGCGACAGTGTCGCGAGGTAAAGTGACTAAATAAGCCTTGCTATTCCGCTCGGGGCGGTTATGATGGCCGCCCTGATGCTTTCCTCTCCTTATAAGCATCCCAAAACATCCCGAATTCGGGGCTTCGGCAGCGTTCAACCGCTGCTTTTCTAACGGGTTAAAAAATAATCTGTTAGATCGTCTTTTTCGCTTGCGTACTTCTTATCCAATGCGTACAATTCCGTACCCTTTTTTTTGGGGGTGGCAGTTTATTGCCTAATAAATTCCATTTGGAGTTGTGGTCGAAATGCAAAACCAGAAAATCCGTATTCGATTGAAGGCTTTTGATCATCGCTTGATCGACGCTTCCACTCAGGAAATCGTTGATACTGCCAAGCGTACTGGCGCGCAGGTGCGTGGCCCGATCCCTCTCCCGACTCGCAAAGAGCGCTTTACTGTTCTGGTCTCTCCGCACGTCAACAAAGACGCGCGTGATCAATACGAGATCCGTACTCACAAGCGTGTTCTGGACATCGTCGAGCCGACTGAAAAGACAGTCGACGCGCTGATGAAGCTGGATCTTGCGGCGGGCGTGGATGTTCAAATTAGCCTGGGCTAATCGATAAGCGCGTAAGCGCTATATAAATGAAGTAGAGGAATGCTCTGAGAAGGGCAGCCATAGTGGGTTAAAGCCCCGTACTCAACTGGCAAGAGGTTTAAAAATGGCTATTGGTTTAGTCGGACGGAAAGCGGGTATGACCCGTGTATTCACTGATGATGGTGTATCCGTGCCAGTCACGGTCATCGAGGTGGAACCGAACCGCGTTACTCAGCTGAAAACCGAAGAGGTTGACGGCTACAGCGCTGTACAGGTGACTGTCGGTGCTAAGAAAGCTTCACGTGTAATCAAGCCGGAGGCGGGTCACTTCGCCAAGGCGAACACCGAAGCTGGTCGTGGTTTGTGGGAGTTTCGCCTGTCGGGTGACGAAGAAGTCCAGGTTGGCGATCAGCTGACTGTTTCAGCGTTTGAAGCAGGTCAGAAGGTCGACGTTACCGGTCAATCCAAAGGTAAGGGTTTCCAGGGCGGCGTTAAGCGCTGGAACTTCCGTATGCAGGATGCGACTCACGGTAACTCAATCTCTCACCGTGCACCTGGTTCCATCGGTCAGTGTCAAACCCCTGGGCGCGTGTTCAAGGGTAAGAAGATGGCTGGTCACATGGGTGATGAGCGCGTAACCGTACAGACTCTGGAAGTCGTTCGCGTTGATGCTGAACGTAACCTGCTCCTGATCAAGGGTGCAGTTCCGGGTGCTGCTGGCGGTGACGTAGTTGTTAAACCAGCGGTTAAAGCGCGCGGCTAAGGGAGATGACAATGAATCTTACTATTGCAGGCGCTAACGGTTCGGTAGAAGTATCCGAGCTGGCCTTTGGTAAAGAATTTAACGAAGCACTGGTTCACCAGGTTGTCACTGCTTACCTGGCAGGTGGTCGCCAAGGTACCCGTGCTCAGAAGACTCGCTCCGAAGTGAGCGGCGGTGGTCGTAAGCCCTGGCGTCAAAAGGGTACTGGCCGTGCGCGTGCAGGTACTATCCGTAGCCCGATCTGGCGCTCCGGTGGTGTTACCTTCGCTGCTAAGCCGCAGGATCACTCTCAGAAGGTCAACAAGAAGATGTATCGTGCGGCTATCCGCTGCATCTTCTCCGAGCTGGTTCGTCAAGAGCGTCTGGTTGTTGTTGAAGAGCTGAAGCTCGAAGCACCCAAGACCAAGCTGATGGCTGCCAAGCTGAAGGAGCTGGACCTGAGTGATGTTCTGGTGATCACCGAAGCGGTTGATCTGGACCTGTACCTGTCTGCCCGCAACCTGCCGCACGTTGACGTGCGTGACGTTGCTGCCATCGACCCGGTTAGCCTGGTTGGTAGCGAGAAGGTGCTGGTTACAGTCGCTGCTCTGAAGAAAATTGAGGAGATGTTGGGATGAACCAAGAGCGCATCTTCAAAGTTCTGTTAGGCCCGCACATCTCTGAGAAGGCGACCATCGTTGCCGAAGACGCTCAGCAGGTTGTGTTCCGTGTAGCGCCTGATGCGACTAAGCCTGAAATCAAAAAAGCGGTTGAGCAGCTGTTCGAAGTAAAAGTTGCCAGCGTTCGTGTTCTGAACTCCAAGGGTAAGACCAAGCGTACTGCCCACGGTATGGGTCAGCGCAAGAGCATCCGCAAGGCTTACGTTCGCCTGGCTGAAGGCCACGATATCGACTTCGTTGGCGAATAAGGGAGGCTGACAGATGGCAATTGTTAAATGTAAACCGACCTCCGCTGGCCGTCGCCATGTGGTTAAGGTTGTAAACCCGGATCTGCACAAGGGTGCACCTTACGCCCCGCTGCTGGAGAAGAAGTCCAAGACCGGTGGCCGTAACAACAACGGTCGCATTACTACCCGTCACAAGGGTGGTGGTCACAAGCAGCACTACCGTGTAATCGATTTCAAGCGTAACAAGGACGGCATTCCGGCTGTTGTTGAGCGTCTGGAATACGATCCGAACCGTTCCGCCAACATCGCCCTGCTGAAATATGCTGACGGTGAGCGTCGTTACATCATCGCTCCCAAGAACATGCAGGCTGGCGACAAGGTGATTTCCGGTGCCGGTGCTGACATCAAATCAGGTAACTGCATGCCGCTGCGGAACATCCCGCTGGGTAGTGTTGTTCACTGCATCGAGCTCAAGCCTGGCAAGGGCGCCCAGATGGCACGTAGTGCCGGCGCTTCTGCACAGCTGGTTGCTCGTGAAGGCGCTCACGCGACTCTGCGTCTGCGCTCCGGTGAAATGCGTAAGGTCCTGGTTGACTGTCGTGCCACCCTGGGTGAAGTCGGTAACAGCGAGCACTCTCTGCGCTCTCTGGGTAAAGCCGGTGCTTCCCGCTGGCGTGGTGTTCGTCCCACCGTTCGCGGTGTTGCGATGAACCCGGTAGATCACCCGCATGGTGGTGGTGAAGGCCGTACCTCTGGTGGTCGTCATCCGGTATCCCCGTGGGGTACTCCGACCAAGGGTCACAAAACACGTAAGAACAAGCGTACTGATAAGCTTATCGTACGTCGTCGTTCTAAGAAATAATCACTGAATTCGAGGAAACGGCTGTGCCACGTTCACTTAAGAAAGGTCCTTTTATTGACCTTCACTTGATGAAGAAGGTTGAGGCTGCCATCGAAAAGGGCGACCGCAAGCCGATCAAAACTTGGTCGCGTCGCTCTACTATCTTCCCGAACTTTGTCGGGTTGACGATTGCAGTCCATAACGGACGCCAACATGTTCCTGTTTTCGTTACCGAAGACATGGTAGGTCACAAGCTGGGTGAGTTTGCTGTCACCCGTACCTACCGCGGACATGCTGCTGACAAGAAAGCGAAGCGTTAAGCGAGGATATAAAGATGGAAGTAGCCGCTAAATTGAAGGGCGCCCGCTTATCCGCGCAGAAAGCTCGCTTGGTAGCGAACCAAATCCGCGGTAAGTCTGTAGACGAAGCCCTGAACATCCTGGCCTTCAGCCCCAAAAAGGGTGCTGCGATCATGAAGAAAGTGCTGGAGTCTGCAATCGCAAACGCCGAGCACAATGAAGGCGCTGATGTTGACGAGCTGAAGGTATCCACCGTATTTGTGGATGAAGGTATGACCATGAAGCGGATTAAGCCCCGCGCCAAGGGTCGTGCTGATCGTATCCTGAAGCGTAGCTGTCATATCACCGTCAAGGTCGCTGAGAAATAGGAGACACCAAGATGGGTCAGAAAGTTAATCCTACTGGCATCCGGCTTGGTGTCGTCAAAGACCATACCTCTGTTTGGTATGCAAGCCGCTCTGCCTATGCAAAAAACCTGCTGCAAGACCTGGAAGTACGTAAGTACCTCGAGGACAAGCTGAAGCAGGCCTCTGTTAGCCGCATCGAAATCGAGCGTCCGGCGCAGAATGCCCGTATCACCATTCACACTGCTCGTCCGGGCATCGTGATCGGTAAGAAGGGTGAAGACGTTGAGAAACTGCGCACCGCCGTCAGCAAGATGATGGGTGTGCCGGTTCAGATCAACATCGAAGAGATCCGCAAGCCGGAGCTGGATGCCAAGCTGGTAGCTCAGGGCGTTGCTGGTCAGCTGGAGCGTCGTGTGATGTTCCGTCGCGCCATGAAGCGTGCGGTACAAAACGCTATGCGTCTGGGTGCCAAGGGCATCAAGGTTCAGGTTGGTGGTCGTCTGGGTGGTGCGGAAATCGCACGTTCAGAATGGTACCGCGAAGGCCGTGTACCTCTGCACACCCTGCGTGCCGATATCGATTACGGTACCTACGAAGCTCACACTACCTACGGTGTCATCGGCATCAAGGTGTGGATCTTCAAGGGTGAGATTCTGGGTGGTATTGAGCAGGTTCGTGCTCAGAAAAGTGCCGCTTCCAAGAAGAAAGCTGCTAAGTAGAGGGTACGTCAATGCTGCAACCTAAGCGTCTGAAATACCGCAAGATGATGAAAGGCCGCAACCGTGGCCTGGCCCATCGCGGTAGCAAAGTAAGCTTTGGCGAATTCGGTCTCAAGGCTACCGGTCGCGGTCGTATCACTGCTCGTCAGATTGAAGCGGCTCGTCGGACCATGACTCGTCACATTAAGCGTGGCGGTAAGATCTGGATTCGCGTTTTTCCGGACAAGCCCATCACTACCAAGCCTCTGGAAGTACGTCAGGGTAAAGGTAAGGGTAACGTCGAATACTGGGTAGCTCAGATCCAGCCCGGCAAGGTGCTGTTTGAGATGGAAGGTGTTTCCGAGCAACTGGCCAGCGAGGCCTTCGCTCTTGCTGCCGCCAAGCTGCCTATTTCAACCACCATTGTTAAGCGGACGGTGATGTAATGAACTCAGTTGAATTACGTGAAAAGTCCGTAGATGAGCTTAATCAAGAGCTGCTGGACCTGCTGAAGGAACAGTTCAATCTGCGGATGCAGAAGAGCTCTGGTCAGCTGGCGCAAACTCACCTGCTGGGTAAGGTGCGTCGCGACATTGCTCGGGTTAAGACTGTACTGAACGAGAAGGCAGGTAACTAAGCATGGCTGAATCTAAGATCCGCACTGCAACCGGCCGAGTTGTCAGTGACAAGATGGATAAAACCATCACAGTGCTGGTTGAGCGTAAGGTTAAGCACCCGATTTACGGCAAGTTCGTAAAGCGCTCTACCAAGCTTCATGCGCATGACGAGAACAACGAATGCGGTATCGGTGACCTGGTTACCGTTAAGGAAACCCGTCCGTATTCCAAGTCAAAGTCTTGGGCGTTAGTAACAATTGAAGAACGCGCTGCAAAGGTGTAATATATTGCGCCTTTGCTCCGAGGACCTGGGTTACTCCGTTTTCAACAAGAGCGAAGCAATCCAGGTCAGAGTGATGGAGTGAAACCATGATTCAAACTGAATCAATGCTGGACGTTGCTGATAACAGCGGCGCTAAGCGCGTACAGTGCATCAAAGTACTGGGCGGCTCGCACCGTCGTTATGCTCGCGTCGGCGATATCATCAAGATTACCGTTAAGGAAGCAATTCCGCGCGGTAAGGTGAAGAAAGGCCAGGTGCTGAAGGCAGTGGTTGTTCGTACCAAGAAGGGCGTTCGTCGTCCGGACGGTTCAATCATCCGCTTCGATACCAACTCTGCTGTGCTGTTGAACGATAACAGCGAACAGCCGATCGGTACTCGTATCTTTGGCCCGGTTACGCGTGAGCTTCGTACTGAGAAGTTCATGAAAATCGTTTCCCTGGCGCCTGAAGTGCTGTAAAGACCAAGCTCCGAGTAGCTTGGTTTATGTAAAACGCTGAGATCCGACGCGAGTCGGGTACTCGGCGTTTTGAGCATGAGAAGGTCGCAGGAAATATAGGTAATTAACAAATGCGCAAAATCAGACGTGATGATGAAGTCATCGTCATTGCCGGTAAAGACAAAGGTAAGCGCGGTAAGGTCATGAAAGTTCTGGCTGACAACCGTTTTGTCGTTTCTGGCATCAATATGGTGAAGAAGCACACCAAGCCGAACCCGATGCTGGGTCAGGCTGGCGGCATCGTTGAGAAGGAAGCACCGATTCAAGCTTCCAACGTAGCGATCTTCAACGCTGCCACCGGTAAAGGTGACCGTGTTGGCTTCAAGATCTTGGAAGACGGTACCAAGGTTCGTTATTTCAAATCCAACGGCGAAGTCGTCGGCGGATAATAGGGGAGCAGGTACCATGTCAAGATTGAAAGCGCTGTACAAAGACAAAGCCGCTGCTGAAATTCAGCAGGAGCTGGGTCTGAAAAACGTAATGGAAATTCCCCGCATCACCAAGATCACCCTGAATATGGGTGTTGGTGAAGGCATCGGGGATAAGAAAATGATCGAGAATGCAGTTGCTGATATGGAAGCAATTGCCGGTCAGAAAGCGGTTGTTACCCTGGCACGTAAGTCTGTTGCAGGCTTCAAAGTGCGTGAAGGTTGGCCGATCGGTTGTAAAGTGACTCTGCGCGGCGAGCGCATGTGGGAATTCTTCGACCGTCTGGTAGATATCGCTATTCCCCGTATCCGTGACTTCCGCGGCTTGAACTCTAAGTCGTTCGACGGTCGTGGCAACTACAGCATGGGCGTTAAAGAGCAGATCATCTTCCCGGAAATCGACTACGACAAAGTCGACAAGCTGCGCGGTATGGATATCACCATTACCACCACTGCGCGCACCAACGAAGAAGGTCGTGCACTGATGACCGCTCTGGGCTTCCCGTTTAAAAAGTAGGTGAGTTGCTATGGCTAAGGAATCCATGAAGGCGCGCGAAGCTAAGCGTGCTAAGCAAGTTGCTAAGTATGCTGCCAAGCGTGCTCAGCTGAAGGCTATCATCAGCTCCCCGGAGTCATCTGAGGATGACCGTTGGGACGCGCAGGTTGCTCTGCAAAAGCTGCCGCGTGATGCCAGCCCTGTTCGTCAGCAGCGTCGCTGCCAGATCACTGGTCGCCCGCACGCTGTATACCGTAAGTTCGGCCTGTCCCGGACTCAGCTGCGTGAAGCCGCCATGCGCGGTGATGTACCCGGCCTTAAGAAAGCTAGTTGGTAAGCGTCGGCTCCGATTCCCGGGGCCGCTCTGCTGCACAATAGTGAGGACTCATTAAATGAGCATGCAAGACACTCTTGCGGATATGCTGACGCGTATTCGTAACGGTTTGATGGCTGAAAAAGTCTCAGTGTCCATGCCTGCATCTAAGCAGAAGAAGGCCGTGTGCCAGGTTCTGCAGGATGAAGGTTATATCACTGGATTCAGCGTTGAAGGTGATGTGAAGCCGGTTCTGAACATCGACCTGAAATATTTCGAAGGTAAGCCCGTTATCGAGAAGATTGAGCGCGCGAGTCGCCCTTCTCTGCGTCTGTACAAGTCTGCTTCCGACCTGCCGAAGGTTCGCGACGGACTGGGTATTGCCATTGTTTCAACTTCTAAAGGTGTCATGACTGACCGTGCAGCCCGTGCGGCTGGCGTCGGTGGTGAAGTCATCTGCACCGTATTCTAGGAGATTGAAATGTCACGTATCGCAAAAGCACCTGTCAGCATCCCTGCTGGCGTTGAGGTGAAGCTGAACGGTCAAGCGCTGAGCATCAAAGGCGGTAAGGGTTCCCTGGAGATGGAAGTTCATCCCAGCGTAACTGTTGCCAACGAAGACGGTGCGCTGCAGTTTGGTGCCCGCGATGGCTCCAAGCAATCCCGTGCGCTGTCCGGTACTATGCGCTCCCTGGCCAACAACATGGTTGTTGGTGTGAGCGAAGGTTTTGAGAAGAAGCTTGAGCTGATCGGTGTTGGTTACCGTGGTGCTGTTAAGGGTTCCGTTCTGAACCTGAGCCTGGGCTTCTCTCACCCGGTTAACTACGAGCTTCCCGAAGGCGTATCTGCCGAGATGCCGTCTCAGACTTCTATCGTTCTGAAAGGCGCCGACAAGCAGAAGCTGGGCCAAGCCGCCGCTGAAATTCGCGCATTCCGTCCGCCTGAGCCTTATAAGGGCAAGGGTGTTCGTTATGCTGACGAATATGTGCGTCGTAAAGAAGCTAAGAAGAAATAAGTAGGGCAGGATAATGAGCGTTAAGAATGAATCTCGTCTGCGTCGTGCCCGTCGCTCCCGCATCAAGATGCGTGAGCTGGATGCGACACGTTTGTGTGTCTACCGTACTCCTCGCCACATCTACGCCCAGATCATCTCTGGTGACGGTAGCAAGGTGCTGGCAAGCGCTTCTACGGTAGAAAAAGATCTGCGCGAAGGCGCGACTGGCAACATCGAGGCCGCCACCAAGGTTGGTTCTCTGATTGCTGAGCGTGCTAAGACTGCAGGTGTTACCAAGGTTGCTTTTGACCGTGCCGGTTTCAAATACCACGGCCGTGTCAAAGCGTTGGCTGAAGCGGCGCGTGAAGGCGGCCTGGAATTCTAAAGGTTAGGTTATGGCAAATCACGAACAGAAAGACGGTGACCTGCAAGAGAAGCTTGTTCAGGTAAACCGAGTCGCCAAAGTGGTTAAAGGTGGTCGTATCTTCGGCTTCACCGCCCTGACCGTAGTTGGTGACGGCAATGGTAAAGTCGGCTTCGGCCGTGGCAAGGCGCGTGAAGTGCCGGTCGCGATCCAGAAGGCGATGGAGCAAGCCCGCCGCAACATGATTCAGGTTGACCTGAACGGCGGTACGCTGCAGTACCCGATCAAGGCCCGTCACGGCGGTTCCAAGGTCTACATGCAGCCGGCTTCCGAAGGTACCGGTGTAATCGCCGGTGGTGCGATGCGCGCAGTACTGGAAATGGCTGGTGTACATAACGTACTGGCCAAGTGCTACGGCTCAACCAACCCGGTTAACGTTGTACGCGCAACCATCAATGGTCTGAAGGCGATGAGCTCGCCGGAAGAGATTGCTGCCAAGCGTGGCAAAACTGTAGAAGAAATTCTGGGGTAATCTGCGATGGCTAAGACAATCAAAGTGACGCAGACGCGTAGCTCGATCGGCACCCTGCCCAAGCACAAGCTGTGCTTGAAAGGCCTGGGCCTTCGTCGCATCGGTCATACCGTTGAAGTTGAAGACACCCCTTCCGTACGCGGCATGGTTAACAAAGTTAACTACATGGTCAGCGTCGAAGGCGAATAGTGGAGAGGCATATCATGCGTCTGAATACACTGAGCCCAGCTCCCGGTTCCAAGAAAGCACCTAAGCGTGTTGGTCGTGGTATCGGCTCTGGCCTGGGCAAGACCGCTGGTCGCGGTCACAAGGGTTTGAAGTCCCGTTCCGGCGGTACTGTTAAGCCCGGTTTCGAAGGCGGTCAGATGCCTTTGCAGCGTCGTCTGCCGAAGTACGGCTTTACTTCCCGTCAAGCTCAATACCGTGCCGAGATTCGTCTCAACGAACTGGCTAAGGTTGAAGCTGATGTGATCGATCTGGCGGCTCTGGAAGCTGCTGACATCATCGGTCACAGCATCAAGGAAGCAAAAGTTATCCTGTCTGGCGAGATCACCAAGGCGGTTACCGTCAAGGGGCTGAAGGTCACCAAAGGTGCCCGTGCAGCGATCGAAGCCGCAGGCGGAAAAGTCGAGGACTAAATGGCTAAGCAAGGTAGTACACCCACCGGAGTTCAAAGCGGACTGGGCGAGTTGAAGTCTCGTCTGTGGTTTGTTTTTCTGGCAATTGTGGTTTACCGCATCGGGGCGCATATTCCGGTTCCCGGGATTAACCCTGATCGCCTTGCAGCCATGTTCGAACAAAACCAAGGCACCATCCTGAGCCTGTTTAACATGTTCTCTGGTGGTGCTTTGGAACGTATGTCGATCCTGGCGCTGGGCATCATGCCCTACATCAGCGCCTCGATCATCATGCAACTGCTGACCGTAGTCAGCCCTCAGCTTGAGCAGCTCAAGAAAGAGGGTGAGGCAGGTCGACGGAAAATTAGCCAATACACCCGCTACGGTACGGTCATCTTGGCCACCGTTCAGTCTTTAGGTATGGCGGTCGGTCTCGCAGGGCAGGGTATTGCCTTCAGCGCAGACCTAAGCTTTTATTTCGTCGCTGTCGTCACTCTTGTTTCGGGTGCTGTCTTCCTGATGTGGCTCGGTGAGCAAATTACCGAGAGAGGTATTGGTAACGGCATTTCACTGCTGATCTTTGCCGGTATCGTCGCAGGTCTGCCCGGTGCAATCGGTCAGTCCTTCGAGGCATCCCGTCAAGGTGATCTGAACATCCTGGCACTGCTGACTATCGCTATTCTAGCGGTCGCCACAGTCGCGTTTGTCGTCTTTATGGAGCGCGGTCAACGCCGCATCACCATTAACTACGCCAAGCGTCAACAGGGTCGTAAAGTGTATGCCGCCCAGTCCAGCCATCTGCCGCTGAAGGTGAACATGGCCGGGGTTATCCCGCCGATCTTCGCCTCCAGTATTCTGCTGTTCCCGGCTTCTGTCGGTCAGTGGTTCGGTCAGAGCGAAGGTATGGACTGGCTTCAGGATGTAGCGCTGGCGCTGGGCCCGGGTCAGCCGCTGTACATTCTGCTGTTTGCCGCTGCTGTGATCTTCTTCTGTTACTTCTACACCGCGATTGTTTTCAATCCGAAAGATGTAGCCGATAACCTGAAGAAGTCCGGCGCCTTTATTCCCGGTATTCGTCCCGGTGACCAATCGGCGCGTTATATCGATCAGGTGCTTTCGCGTCTGACACTGTTCGGTGCTCTGTATATCACCGGCGTGTCGCTGA
The DNA here is from genome assembly GCF_965230735.1 of Motiliproteus sp. Classification (GTDB taxonomy): domain Bacteria; phylum Pseudomonadota; class Gammaproteobacteria; order Pseudomonadales; family Balneatricaceae; genus Motiliproteus. Next base: position 319,780 of record NZ_OZ246016.1, on the reverse strand, counting down.
TGCCTCAGTTCCTGGTTGTCGCGTGGAACGTACCGTTTTACTTCGGTGGTACATCACTGCTGATCGTCGTAGTTGTGGTTATGGATTTCATGGCCCAGGTACAGTCGCATCTGATGTCTCACCAGTACGAGTCACTGATGAAAAAATCCAATCTCAAGGGTGGTGGTGGACTGGTTCGATAACCGGCCACCGATCCTATTTGGAGTAGATCATGAAAGTACGTGCATCTGTTAAAAAGATCTGCCGTAACTGCAAGATTGTACGTCGTAACGGTTCCGTACGCGTCATCTGCAAAACAGAACCTCGCCATAAGCAGCGTCAAGGCTAAATAGCCGGATCTGCTTTCGCGCGAAGGCGCAAGATTTGAGGTTGATTAATAACCGATCAATCTCTATAATCTTGCGCCTTTCGCAGAATGGTTAAGAGTAGCGTGCCGTCCATCGAAGCATGGGCGGCCGAAAACGGAGTAAATTGAATGGCCCGTATAGCTGGCGTCAATATCCCAGACAATAAGCATGCGGTGATCTCCCTGACCTACATCTATGGTGTCGGCCGTACTACCGCAAAGTCCCTGTGTGACTCGGTAGGCGTGGCGACCGATGCAAAGATCGGAGACCTGTCTGAGGAACAACTGGATAGCCTGCGCGCTGAAGTTGCCAAACTCTCTGTTGAGGGTGACTTGCGTCGTGAGGTTAACATGAACATCAAGCGTCTTATGGACCTGGGCTGCTTCCGTGGTATCCGCCACCGTCGCAACCTGCCGGTTCGTGGTCAGCGCACTAAGACTAATGCGCGCACCCGTAAGGGACCACGTAAGCCGATCCGTAAGTAGTGCAAGAGGAATAACCCATCATGGCTAAGCCAGGTACTCGCACAACGCGCAAAAAAGTTAAAAAGCAGGTGGTTGACGGGTTCGCCCACATCCATGCCTCTTTTAATAACACCATCGTGACCATTACCGACCGTCAGGGTAACACCCTGAGCTGGGCTACCGCTGGTGGCTCCGGTTTCCGTGGTTCGCGTAAGTCCACCCCGTTCGCTGCCCAGGTTGCAGCCGAGCGTGCAGGCAACGCGGCTCAGGAATACGGTCTGAAGAACCTCGACGTGTTTGTGAAGGGCCCGGGACCGGGTCGTGAATCCGCCGTTCGTGCACTGAACAACGTCGGTTTCAAAATCACTAACATCACTGACGTGACGCCGATCCCGCACAACGGTTGTCGTCCGCCGAAGAAGCGTCGCGTTTAATCAGGAGACGGTAGAAAATGGCTCGATATATTGGACCAAAATGTAAACTGTCTCGCCGCGAAGGTACGGACCTGTTCCTGAAGAGCGGCGTTCGTGCACTGGATTCCAAGTGCAAGGCAGAAACTCCTCCGGGAGTTCACGGAGCTCGTCGTGGTCGTCTGTCCGACTACGGTCTGCAGCTGCGTGAGAAGCAAAAAGTACGTCGTATTTACGGCATTCTGGAGCGTCAGTTCCGCAGCTACTACAAGGAAGCCGCTCGTCTGAAAGGCGCCACCGGCGAAAACCTGCTGCAGCTGCTGGAAAGCCGCCTGGACAATGTGGTTTACCGTATGGGCTTTGGTGCTACCCGCGCTGAAGCACGTCAGATCGTTTCTCACAAAGCGATTCTGGTAAATGGTCAGACGGTTAACATCCCGTCTTACCAGGTACAGGCCGGTGACGTTGTCACCGTTCGCGAGAAGGCTAAGACCCAGCTGCGTATCAAGAACGCACTGGAGCTGGCTTCTCAGCGTTCCGCTGTTGAGTGGGTCGACGTAGACAGCAACAAAATGGAAGGTACTTTCAAGGCCGCTCCTGAGCGTGCTGAGCTGTCCGCCGAGATCAACGAACAGCTGATCGTTGAACTGTACTCCAAGTAATCATTGCTAGGTGGAAATAATGCAGGCTTCTGTAAACGAATTTCTAAGCCCTAGCCGGATCGATGTCGATGAGATCTCCAGCACTCGTGCGAAGGTCTCTCTCGAGCCGCTAGAGCGTGGTTTCGGCCACACGCTGGGTAATGCGCTGCGTCGGATTCTTCTGTCGTCCATGCCCGGTTGCGCAATCTCCGAAGTGGAGATTGATGGCGTGCAGCACGAGTACAGCTCTATCGAGGGTGTACAGGAGGATGTCATTGAGATCCTGCTGAACCTCAAGGGTGTTTCCGTCGCCATGCACAATGGCGAAGAAGCACTGCTGACTCTGACCAAGCAGGGCCCCGGTGTTGTCACGGCAGCCGATATCCAACTGAACCAGGATATCGAAGTTGCTAATCCGGACCACGTAATCGCTCACCTGAGCGACAAGGCTGAGCTGTCTATGCAGCTGAAAGTCACCCGTGGTCGTGGTTACGTCCCCGCGGACGTACGTGACAGTGCAGACGAAGAAAGCCGTCCGATCGGCCGTCTGCTGCTGGACGCTACCTACAGCCCGGTTCGTCGCGTGTCTTACGTGGTGGAAAGTGCGCGTGTTGAACAGCGTACCGACCTCGACAAGCTCGTGATTGATCTGGAAACCACCGGTGCGATCGATCCTGAAGAAGCGATCCGTCGTGCTGCGACCATCCTGCAACAGCAGCTGGTTGCGTTTGTGGACCTGGAAGGTGAAGCAGGTGTGGCTGAGGCAGAGCCTGAGCCGGAGATCGATCCGATCCTGTTGCGTCCGGTAGACGACCTTGAGCTGACTGTACGTTCAGCCAACTGTCTGAAGGCCGAGAACCTGTACTACATCGGTGACCTGATCCAGCGTACCGAAGTTGAGCTGCTGAAGACCCCGAACCTGGGTAAGAAGTCCCTGACTGAAATCAAGGATGTTCTGGCCTCCAAGGGTCTGTCGCTCGGCATGCGTCTGGAAAACTGGCCGCCGGCTAGCCTGAAAAACGACGACAAGGTTGCTTCTTAAGCAACCTTGATCGAACAACGTTTAGTTTTGTAAGGAATTAAACATGCGCCATCGCAAAAGTGGGCGTCAACTGAATCGCAATAGCTCGCATCGCAAAGCGATGTTCAAGAACATGGCTGTTAGCCTGTTCGAGCACGAGCTGATTAAGACGACTGTGCCCAAAGCAAAAGAGCTGCGTCGTGTCGCTGAGCCGCTGATCACACTGGCTAAGGAAGACTCTGTCGCAAACCGCCGTCTGGCTTTTGACCGTACCCGCTCTGACGCGGCTGTCGGCAAGCTGTTCAACGAACTGGGTCCTCGCTACGCGAATCGTCCCGGTGGCTACATTCGCATCCTGAAGTGCGGCTTCCGTGCCGGCGACAATGCGCCTATGGCCTACGTTGAGTTGGTTGACCGTCCGGTAGTGGCCGAAGAAGTTGAAGAGTCTGCTGAAGACTAATCAACCACTACGGTTTAGATTCAAAAGCCCGGCTTATGCCGGGCTTTTTTGTGCTTGTTAGTCAGAGCAAGCATTTAAAGCGATCTCTGCAACGTACTCAGCTTTTCCATCAGGCCGAGATAGTGAGCGCCGCGCCAGAACAGCTGCGACAGTCGTGGCACTGATAAAACTTGTCGTAACTTCGCCGGGTACCGGGTGGTAGCTGCTCCAGGATGTCGTTCTTGCGCACCCTGTCCAGCTCGCCATTGCAGTTGATGCAGCGGCTGAGCGGCAGCCAGGCCTCGTTCAGCGTGAAATAGTCGGCGACCTCGGTAATCTGTCGAGTCGGGTCGGTAGCGCGAACAAAGTAGCCCCAAGGCAATCGCGCCTGTTTCAGTATCCCCAGATCACGGGTCAGCACGATCCGCTGTTCGGACACGGCGGTGTCGATGATAAAGGGATCTTCATAATCATTGCCCCAGCGTGTATCGAAACCCAGTAGCCGTAGATGGCGGCATAGTTTGCCCAGATGGACATCGAGGATAAAACGCAGCGGCTTTGGCAGCGCCGGATGCCACTGCTTCGACGACTCCGGTATCAAGCGTTGAAAGCGTGGGTAGACGGCTATCCGGTCACCTGGCTGCAGTTGGTATTCCGCGGGTTGCGGTTGGCCATTAACCAACACGAAGGCCACTTCGACATGGGGCACCCGCTGTGCCTGGATGCTGTCACGAAGTCCCGGGGTGCCGCTGAAACGAAAAGCCAACGTCCGATGTTTTTTCTCGGCGGGCAGAAAATCGTTGAGTCCGCTGTAAAATCGGAACTGGCAGTGGTGGCGTAGCGGGGCATGACTATTGGGCATTGGGCGAGCTGCCGTAGCTGGTTGCTATGTTGATACTCTAGATCAACGGCTGCACTCCATACGCCGCGTTAGTCGCTAAAATACGTCCGTCTCGATTTTTGTTCGTGCGACTTCCCTGACGGAGTCAATCCGCTTATGGCCAATGTTGAGCAGGTTGCCCGTCCGGCTGTTTCTGAAGCTGTTGTCGGTCAGTTCAGGCGCTGAAAATAGGTCACGGTAGAGTCCAGTTGTCGCATGATAACGGCGAGCTCCTTCCCAGCGGCGGAGCTGGCTTGTACCGAATTCGAGATATCCCCTGCCGAGTCATTAATCTGGGTCAGGTGCCGACTAATCTCTTCGGTGACCTCGCTTTGCTGTTCGGTTGCCGCGGCGATCTGAACACTCATCTCACTGAGTGTTTTAATCAGCCCAGCGATCTGCGACAGCGCCGTATCGACGTGTTGGGCCGAGGCACGGGTTCTGTCGGCATAACTCTGTGATGAGTCCATGGTGGTAACGACCTCATTGACCCGTTGCTGCAGCGCGCTGATCATCGATTCGATCTCCATGGTCGAGCTCTGAGTGCGGGAGGCCAGGTTGCGGACCTCGTCGGCTACCACGGCAAAGCCTCGGCCCGATTCGCCCGCCCGCGCGGCTTCGATGGCGGCGTTTAATGCAAGCAGGTTGGTCTGTTCCGCGATCGAGTTGATGACACCGATGATGCTGCTTATCTGCTCGGCATCCTGTTGCAACTGTCGAATCAGCTGAACTGCATCCTTCACTTCGACCGCCAGGGCTTCGACTGCGTCAACCGCGGAGCCAACCAGTTGATTACCTTGGATCACTTCGTCGTTGGCCTGTTGGGCGCAGGTCGCGCAGTACTGAGCATTTTCGGCCACCTGCTGAATGCTGGCCGACATCTGGGTCACCGACGACGACAGCTGGCCCAATTCGTTGGTCTGTACACTGACGCTCTGTGCATTCTGATCGCTGCTGTGGTTAAGCGACTGCATCTGCTGATCCAGTACCGAGGCGCTGTGTTGAATTAACTGCACCAGAGTTTCCTGCTGCGAACATAACGATTGCAATGCGACTTCGATCCGAGAAGTTTCGTCAACCCGGCCGCAGTAAGCCAGACAAGCCAGTGGGCGTACATCCTTCATTGAGCGGTTGTCCTTACGCAGGCGACGCAGTGGTCGCCTGATCCAGTGACGGTATCCGGCGCTGACACCAAGTGCGGTTACCAGTGCCGCTATCCACCCGGCCGGACCGCTCACCAAAGCGGGTATTGCAGCCACCCCGAGTACCAGTGCGCTTCCGCCGGCCAGATCCAGCAGGGCGATGGGAGGGCGCAACGCATCGGTAACGCGTGCGTTAGCCAGGGAGCGATAGAGCCTGTCGGCAGATTCCACGTGGTGGCGTTCAGGCAGTGTGCGTACCGATTGATAGCCGACGATCTGCTCGTCGTCGTAGATCGGCGTGATATAAGCATTGACCCAGTAGTGGTCACCGTTTTTACAACGGTTTTTGACCAGCCCCATCCAGGCTTGTTTCTGTTTCAGGCAATGCCAGAGGTCTTCGTAGGCTTCCGATGGCATATCCGGATGCCTGACGATGTTGTGATTGGCGCCGATCAATTCGGCCTCGTCGAAGCCGGAGATATCGATAAAGGCCTGGTTGATCGAGGTGATATGACCTTTCAGGTCAGTGGTCGAGATGATGCGTTGTTCGGCATCGAACAGCCGCTCCTTCTGCGTGACGGGCAGATTCCTTTGCATGGCGTTTCTTCCTAAAACGTCGGCTTAGCGCTTTAATCCCTAGCGCTCCCACAAAACAGCGGGGAGTGATGACAGCGGAGTTCCGTTTAATTGTAGATCATGGTTGTGGCAGGCTGTGGTCGTCAATCATCAATTGGGATGGATATCGACGACTGTGTATAGACGGTGCCTGCCGAGCAGTGACCGGCTCGACAGGCTGCCTGGCTGGTTTCAGGACGGGAGCAGCGGTCGCAGGAAGCGTCCGGTGTGCGAACCGACTTCGGCGGCTACCTGCTCCGGCGTTCCCTCGGCAATGATCTGTCCGCCCTTGATACCGCCTTCCGGTCCCAGGTCGACGATCCAGTCGGCGGTCTTGATTACATCCAGATTGTGTTCGATAACGACCACTGTGTTGCCGTGATCACGCAGTCGATGCAGCACGTTCAGGAGTTGCTGGATGTCGTAGAAGTGCAGCCCGGTGGTGGGCTCGTCGAGGATGTACAGGGTGTTGCCGGTATCCCGCTTGGATAGCTCTTTCGACAGCTTGACCCGCTGGGCCTCGCCACCGGACAGGGTGGTGGCGCTCTGCCCCAGGCGGATGTAGGACAGGCCGACATCCATCAGTGTTTGTAATCGACGGGCCAGCATCGGAATGGCATCGAAGAACTCACGCGCATCTTCGACGGTCATATCCAGTACTTCGTGGATGTTTTTGCCCTTGTATTTAATCTCCAGGGTTTCGCGGTTGTAGCGCTTCCCTTTACAGACGTCGCAGGGGACGTAGATATCGGGCAGGAAGTGCATCTCGACCTTGATCACCCCGTCACCCTGGCAGGCTTCGCAGCGACCACCCTTGACGTTGAAACTGAATCGGCCCGGTTTGTAACCCCGCGAGCGGGCTTCCTGGGTGGCGGCGAACAACTCTCGTACAGGGGTGAAAATACCGGTATAGGTCGCCGGGTTGGAACGGGGTGTCCGCCCGATCGGGCTCTGGTCGATATCGACCACCTTGTCCAGCTGGTCCAGCCCCTGAATTTCGGTGTGGGGCTGTGCCTCCAGGGTGGTGGCGTTGTTGAGTGCGGTGGCGGCCAGTGGATAGAGGGTATTGTTAATCAGTGTCGACTTGCCTGAACCGGATACGCCGGTGACGCAGGTCATCAGTCCCAGTGGGATCGACAGGTCGACCTGCTGCAGGTTGTTGCCGCTGGCACCCAGCAGTTTCAGCTGTCGCTCGGGGTCGGACGGGTTGCGTTGGTCCGGAACCGCGATACAGCGTTTGCCGCTCAGGTACTGACCAGTCATCGACTGGGACGATTTCATCACCTGTTCGGGTGTGCCCTGGGCGATAATCTCACCGCCATGCACCCCGGCGCCGGGGCCGATATCAATCACATGGTCGGCCAGTCGAATCGCGTCCTCGTCGTGTTCGACCACGATCACGGTGTTCCCCAGGTCGCGAAGATGGGTCAGGGTCGCCAGCAGGCGCTCGTTGTCACGCTGATGCAGTCCGATCGACGGCTCATCGAGGATATACATCACGCCCACCAGGCCAGCGCCGATCTGGCTGGCCAGTCGGATTCGTTGGGCTTCGCCGCCGGACAGGGTGTCGGCATTGCGGTCCAGGGTCAGGTAATCGAGCCCGACGTTGACCAGAAAGCTGAGTCGTACCCGAATCTCCTTGAGAATTTTTTCAGCGATCTCGCCCTGCTTGCCCGGCAGGTGCAGCTGCTCGAAGTAGTCGGTGGCATTGCCGACCGGCATGGCGGTGACATCGGCGATATTGTGCTGGTCGACAAATACATGGCGGGCGTCACGGCGCAGGCGCGAGCCGCTGCAGGAGGGGCAGCGTTGCTGGGCCTGGTATTTGGCCAGGTCTTCGCGCACGGTCTGGGATTCGGTATCCCGATAGCGGCGCTGCATGTTCGGGATTACGCCCTCGAATGGGTGCGATTTGACGGTGATGTCGCCGCGATCGCTGAGGTAGTTGAAGCGGATCTTCTCTTTGCCGGTTCCGTACAGCACTACATGCTGTTGCTTGGTGCTGAGTTGGTTGAACGGAGTGTCGGTATCGAAATCGTAGTGCTCGCCGACCGCCTTGAGCAGTTGGTAGTAGTACACGGTACGGCGATCCCAGCCGCGGATGGCACCCTGGGCCAGGGTCAGACTCGGGTCGGCCACCACTTTGGCCGGATCGAAGAACTGCTTCACGCCCAGGCCATCGCACTGGCTGCAGGCCCCGTGGGGATTGTTGAACGAGAACAGTCTTGGCTCGAGCTCCTGAATGCTGTGACCGCATTGGGGGCAGGCGAAACGGGCGGAGAAGATCATGTCTTCGCCGCCACTATCATCCATCGACGCCAGCATCGCCAGGCCGTCGCTCAGCTCCAGGCAGGTCTCCAGGGATTCGGCCAGGCGGATCTGGATATCGTCGCGGACCTTGAAGCGGTCCACCACCACCTCAATGTTGTGCTTCTTGTTTTTGTCCAATTCCGGCGGGGCGTCGAGATCACAAACGATGCCGTTGATCCGGGCGCGGACAAAGCCCTGGGCCTTGAGGTTGTTGAGCAGGTGCAGGTGTTCGCCCTTGCGACCCTGGATCATCGGCGCCAGCAGCATCACCTTGCTGCCTTCCTCCATGGCCAGGATCTGGTCGACCATCTGGCTGACCTCCTGTGCCTTCAGCGGCAGGTCATGATCGGGGCAGCGGGGCTCGCCGGCGCGGGCGAACAGCAGGCGCAGGTAATCGTAAATCTCGGTGATGGTGCCGACGGTGGAGCGCGGGTTGTGGGAGGTGGATTTCTGCTCGATCGAAATCGCCGGCGACAGTCCTTCGATATGGTCCAGCTCCGGCTTTTCCATCATCGACAGAAACTGGCGCGCGTAGGTCGACAGCGATTCGACATAACGACGCTGCCCTTCCGCATACAGGGTGTCGAAAGCCAGCGATGACTTGCCCGAACCGGACAGGCCGGTGATGACGATCAGCTTGTCGCGGGGGATGTCGAGATCAATATTTTTCAGGTTGTGGGTGCGGGCGCCCCGAACGCTGATGGTATCCATGCCTACCTCTGCTGCTATTAACCCCGCAATTGGATTGCCGGGTTGATCAGTGCGCGGGTGTTGCTGCGCGAAACGAGCCGGACATTATATAGGGCCGTCGCCCCGGCTGGGAAAACAATCTTACATTGGTGTTCTGTCGGGGCTGCCACCGGCGCCGGTTATGGGGTATTCTAATCCGCTACTTCGCCACCTTACGTTTTCATGTGATGGTGCAGGGCGAACATCTCAATCCCGCAAATTCAGAAAGAAATAGAGTAGAGAAAACCGATGGCACGAGGCGTCAACAAAGTCATTCTGATCGGTAACCTGGGTCAGGACCCGGAAGTCCGATATATGCCCAACGGCAATGCGGTCACCAATGTGACGCTGGCCACTTCCGACAGCTGGAAGGACCGTGAGACCGGTCAGCAGCAGGAGCGGACCGAGTGGCACCGGGTGGTGTTCTTCGGCAAGCTGGCGGAGATCGCCGGCCAGTACCTGCGCAAGGGCTCTAAGGTGTACGTCGAAGGTGCACTTCGAACCCGCAAGTGGCAAGGTCAGGACGGACAGGACCGTTACACCACCGAGATCGTTGTCGACATCAACGGCACCATGCAGATGCTCGATTCCCGCGGTGAGCAGGGGCAGGGTGGTTACCAGCAGCAGTCCTACGGACAGCCGGCACCGCAGCAACAGCCTCAGCAGCCGATGCAGCAGCAGGGCGGTTTTGGTGGCGGCCAGTCGCAGCAGCCTCAACAGCGTCCGCAGCAACAACCTCAACAACCCCCGCAACAGCCTCAACAGCCCGCCGGTGGTTTCGACGATTTCGATGACGACATTCCGTTCTAAGCTCGTCGAGCTCTTGATAGAAAAAGCCACGCAATGCGTGGCTTTTTTATGCCCGGTCTATACCAGATCTTGGCTCGGTCCGGGCGGCTTCGATTACTCGAACGGTTTCGGCAGCGGGGTCTGATCGGTCGACGGCGGCAGAATCGGAAGCTGGAACTGTGGTTGGTCGCCGGTCAGGGTTTTCAGGAAGGCGACGATCTGGGCGTTTTCCTGATCACTGAACTTGCGACCCAGTTGTAACCGACCCATGACATCAACCGCTTCGGCCAGGGTTTCCGCCTCACCGTCGTGGAAGTAGGGGTAGGTCATCTCGACATTGCGCAGCGTCGGCACCTTGAATTTGAAGCGGTCACTGTCCTTGCCGGTGACTGCGCTTAAGCCTTCGGCCGGACTGTTGGCCTGATAGGCTTCCACCACACCCATCTTCTGGAAGGAGTTGCCACCGACGGCTTCACCGTTATGGCAGGCAACACAACCACTCTCTTTGAACAGTTGATAACCGGATAGCTCCTGCTCGGTCAGTGCGGTTTTTTCGCCCAGCAGCCATTGGTCGAAGCGGGAGTTGGGGGTTACCAGGGTCTTCTCAAATTCGGCGATCGCAGCGGTAACCTGTTCGATTTTGACCTTGTCGGTGCCGAACACCTGCTGGAACTCGGTCACATACTGCGGAATCGATTCCAGTACGTCGATGGCCAGGCTGTGGGTAAACGCCATTTCACCGGGGTTGGCGATCGGGCCGCCGGCCTGCTCCTGCAGGTCCGCCGCCCGGCCATCCCAGAACTGGGCGATATTGAGGCTGGAATTCAGCACGGTCGGTGCATTGATCGGCCCCTGTTGCCAGTTATGTCCGATCGAAGTCTTCAGGTTGTCGGTCCCGCCCATACTGAGGTTGTGGCAGGAGTTGCAGGAGATAAAGCCGGATTTCGACAAACGGGGGTCGAAGTAGAGCTTCTTGCCCAGTTCGGCTTGCGCCAGGTTGAGTTGCTGAACCGGCTTGATTGGCTGGATCGGTTCTTCGGCCAGTGCGGTGGACGAGAGTACGGCGGCGGCAAGCACAGTGGCTGTGCCGGTTAGTGCGCTTTTCATCATGGTCACCCATTTGGTTGCGTCCCTGCCGTGCTTCCGGTGCGTCGACCAGAAGCGCTGACTTGGGTCGAGTAGAGTTTGTCGGGCTTGGCTGAGCGTCTTATCGAGCAGGCAATACCCATTCATAAAGCGCGTGTTAATTTAGACTAATTCTAAACTATCTTCAACATGAGTCCTGACTAATGTTCTGAAGCCGGAAGTGTGGGTTGCCGGATCGGTCGGTCCGGTTATTGATCGGATCAGCAAGAGGGCTGCCAGAAGCTAGCAAGGAATTGTTCGTAGATTCCCGCGTGTGGATCTAGGAGTTGCGGACCCGGATCAGTAGCTCAACCTGCTCGGTACGGGTCTGCGAGGGCAGTTGACTCTGGTCCAGTCCCTGCAGCACGGCTTCACTGATATCGATCAGCTCGCCGGTGTCTTCATTGAAGATGTGATGGTGTGGGCTGGTGTTGGAGTCGTAGTAGCTTCTTGAGCTATCGATACAGATTTCACGCAGCAGACCCTTCTCGACGAAGAGTCCCAAGGTGTTGTAAATGGTTGCCTTGGATACCTGGGTCCCCTGTTGATAAAGCTGGTGGTACAGCTGATCAGCGCTGACATGCTGGTGCTTGCACAGCAGTTCTGCTGCGATCTGCTGTCGCTGTGCCGTCGGCACGATCTGGTGCTGTTTCAGCACCTGTGCAATATCGTGGCTGGCCGGGAGGTTGATTTGGGCAACATCATTCATCCCCCCATTATAGAGGAATACACTCGAGTTTCGAATATATTGATAAATCTCAATTTTGATCGATGCTGAACCGCAATGCTGATTAAAAAAGCATGTATATCAAACGGATAGATGATTGGTCCTGGTGGTGGTTATGTAAGGCGATTATCGACCGGGCTTTTCGCTCGGATTCGGGTTTGCTAGTGGGGAGTAGGCTGGGGCATGCTAAAGCATTCGAAGACCGGTTTTAGTCAGACTCGGTCAGCGCCCGGAGACAGAGGCGCAAACTGATGTTGCTGGTCGTTCATCTTGGTATAGCTGGTCCTTCGACGCGTTGTGCTACTACGAGGAGTTTTGTGCATGTCTGCTAATTCATCCGTGTTTGAGCGCTGGAATTGTGCGCTCGGACCGTTGCTTCAGCGGCTGGATCAGCCAGACTGCCTGCAGTACTTGATCGAGGCGATCGAGCAGCTGGTTGATGTTAAGGCCGTGATTCTGTCGCTGGAGCGCCGCGGCAAGGTGCCGACGCTGATCTTTGAGACCCGGGTGCCGGCCAATAAGCGTCGCAGCCATATCGATGACTATTTCTCCGGTGCGTTCCTGCTGGACCCGTTCTGTTTGGCGGTGGAAGAGGGGCTGGCACCGGGTTTTTACCATCTGTCGGAGATCGCTCCGGACGATTTTACCCAGAGTGAGTATTATCGGGTCTATTACCGAGAGGCTCAGTTGGTCGATGATGCTTACTACATCATGGAGCTGGCGCCGGGGGTGCAGTTGTCGCTGGCCCTGGGGCGTCTGGGGGCCGCGCCTCCCTACAGCGAGACCGAGCTGACGCTGTTACGCCAGATTCGACCGGTGGTGGAGGCGGTACTGCTTCGTTATTGGCAGCAGCAGTCCGGCACGGATCAGGCTTTACCGCAGGAGCCACCGCCGGGCTTGCGCGATCAGATCGAAGCGGCATTCAATAATTTCGGCAGTTCGTTGTTGACCCAGCGTGAACGGGAAGTTGCTCACCTGCTGTTGCGGGGGCATTCGAGTAAATCGGCCGCGCGAAAGCTGGATATATCACCGGATACGGTGCAGATGCATCGAAAGAACCTATACGCCAAACTGGACATCTCATCCCAGGCGGAGCTGTTCGTGCTCTTTATCGAAGCCCTAAGCCATGCCGGCGGCAAGATAAACGATGATCCGTTGATCGGCTATATCGATCCCCAGGAGTGAGGTGGATGGTTCTGGTCAGCGATGGCAGCAGGTTGTTAGACTGCGGGCTGGTTTTTTGTTGGATTTAGCGCATTAAGGGGCTGTCGTTGTTTGAACTGCCATCATTGTTGATCGTCGGTGCCAAAGGGCAGTTGGGGTATGAAGTTGAAGCCCTGGCTCGCGAAGAGGGCTTTACCGTTACGGCGTTGGACCGTAAGAGCCTCGATATTCTTGACCCGCAGGCGGTAGCAGCGGCCTTGAAGGAGCACCGTCCTAGCTTCGTTATCAATGCGGCGGCGGTGATCAACCCTGTCGAGCAGGATCAGCCGGCATTTGCGGTTAACACCCGCGGTGCGGCGATTCTGGCCGAGAGCTGTCAAAAGTACGGTGTGGCTCTGGTCCATGTCTCCTGCGCCGAGGTGTTTGGGGATGAGGCGGATCAGCTGCTGCGGCAGGAAACCGACAAGGCCGTTCCAGTCAGTCCCTATGGCAAGAGCAAGCTTCGCGGTGAGGAGCTTGTGCGCGCCGCCTTAACGCGCCATCTGATTATTCGTACTGGCTGGCTGTTCAGTGCCCGGGGCGACAGTTTTGTCCGCGAGCTTCTTGAGCAGGCACGGCATCAGCGCTGTTTTCAGGTGGCTGACGGTTTAATGGGGGTGCCGACCTCCGCAGCAGACCTGGCCCGGGTGATCCTGGCTGTGATTAAGCAGCTCGACAGCGGTGCCGATGGTTGGGGAACCTATCACTATTGTGCCGCCGAGGCGTTAAGCTGGGCCGGCTTTGCCGAGGCGATAGTGGCGGCGGCGCGGCAGTATGAGGAGCTGTGTCTGGAGGAGCTGCAGACTTGCCCGCAACAGCAGCTTCCCGGCCGAGCGATGCCGCTCAACACCCGGCTGGACTGCTCTCGGATACTGGACGTGTTTGGCGTCCATCAACGTACTTGGCGGACGGGGCTGATGCAGGTGATTCAGGGTTACTACAGCTGGACCCCTTGATCATCGTGCCTGTTTATTCGCCGCCGGCCTCGACAGGAGTGCTCTTTATAGCCCTCCCCCATGAGGTATACTAACCCGGTTGTTTAGTCGTAAGGTTGGAGTTCTGGTGGCTGAGAATGCTCTAGTAGATCGGTTTGGGCGGACGGTGGACTATGTCCGTATTTCGGTAACCGATCGTTGCGACTTCCGGTGCGTGTACTGCATGAGCGAGCAGATGACCTTTCTGCCGCGTCCTCAGGTTCTTTCCCTTGAAGAGATTGAGCAGGTCGCTCAAGCCTTTGTTTCTCTAGGCGTCAAAAAGATTCGACTGACCGGCGGTGAGCCGCTGGTGCGCAAGGGGATTGTCGATCTGTGCCAGCGTATCGCTTCGCTACCGGGGCTTGAGGAGCTGGTGATGACCACCAACGGTTCCCAGCTGCCGAAACTGGCACAGCCGATTCGCGAAGCCGGTCTCAAACGTCTGAATATCAGCCTCGACTCACTGCGTCCGGAACTGTTCAAGGAATTGACCCGTACCGGTCGCCTGCAGCAGGTGCTCGACGGTATTGAAGCGGCCCGAGATGCCGGCTTCGAGCGGATCAAGCTCAACGCGGTAATCCTGAAGGGCCGTAACGATAACGAAGTGCTGGATCTGGTTGAATTTGCCCGCGAGCGGGAGCTGGATATCAGCTTTATCGAAGAGATGCCGCTGGGACAGATCAGTGAGCATGCTCGTGATGAAACCTACTGCTCCAGCGAAGAGGTGCGTGCGCTGATCGCTCAACGCTATCCGTTGATTGAATCGACCTCCAAAACCGCCGGGCCGTCCCGTTATTACCAGATGGCCGACAGCCCCAGTCGTATCGGTTTCATCTCGCCCCACAGTCACAACTTCTGTCATGAGTGCAATCGGGTTCGCTTGACGGTTGAGGGGCGGCTGCTGCTCTGCCTGGGCAACGAGCATTCGTTCGATTTGCGCGAGCTGCTCCGTACTCCGGGAACCGATCAACAGGTGCTGAAGTTGGCGATTATCAAGGCGATGGATCTGAAGCCGGAGAAGCACGAGTTCGATCTGGAAGCGGAGCCGCAGATCCTGCGCTTTATGAACATGACGGGAGGCTGATCCCAGCCCGCACGTTCGCCGAAAAAATCTGCCTTTTCCACCAATTGCGGGTAGAATAAGCCCCTTTGTTTGTGCCGGTTCTACCCGATCCGGATCGAAAAAAGGCAACCATCAGGGCGTTCCAAGCCCGCAAGTGACTGCATGACCACACCAGATTCATCAAAGTTTGACGAGATCCGCCCCTACAACGATAGCGAGGTGGCCGAGGTCATCGAGCGTTTGCTGCATACCCCCGAATTCATCACGGCGTTGAGCAAGTTTCGTTTTCCGAAATTGAGCCGCTGGCTGCCGTTCGTAACCGAACCGCTGGTGCGGGCCGGCTTAGGTAAGCAGCTGGCCGGTATTCGTGATGTCCGAGCGTTGCAGCAGGTGATCGCTCACTACATGCAGAGCATGATCGACCGGACCACCGGCAAGCTGAGTTTTTCCGGCATTGAGCGGCTGGATCCGGAGCGTGCCTATCTGTTTATCTCCAATCACCGCGATATCGCGATGGACCCGGCTTTTGTTAACTGGGGGCTGTTTAGCAGCGGCATGGATACGGTGCGAATTGCCATCGGTGATAATCTGCTGCGCAAGCCCTATGTGTCGGACCTGATGCGGTTGAACAAGAGCTTTATCGTTAACCGTTCCGCCAGTGGTGTGCGTGAAAAGCTGAAGGCGCTGACCCAGTTGTCCTGCTATATCGACCATTCGATCTGCAGCGGCCACTCGATCTGGATTGCTCAGCGTGAAGGGCGGGCCAAAGACGGCAACGACCGCACCGATCCGGCCATTCTGAAGATGCTGTCGATGGGGCCGAAAAAGCGTGGTCTTAGCTTTTCCGAAGGTGTTAAGGCATTGAGTATCGTGCCGGTGTCGATCTCCTACGAGTACGACCCCTGTGACGCCTTGAAAGCCGGAGAGCTGCAGGCGCTGGACTCTGAGGGCAGTTACGAGAAGTCGCAATACGAAGATATTGAGAGCATTGTCCAGGGCATCGTCGGCTTCAAAGGCGATGTCCATGTCGCTTTCGGTGAGCCGATCGAGGCCGAGTTTGACAATGCCGAGCAGTTGGCCGAAGAGATCGATCGGCAGGTGATTCTCAACTATCACCTGCATGCGTCCAACCTGTTGGCCGCCGAGCAGACGAATGAGCAGCTACCGGCAGCGAAGCGCGACGGTTATCTGAGCCGGCTGAATGAGGTCGACCCCAAGGTGCGGCCCTGGTTTGTGGCTCAGTACGCCAATCCGGTGTTGAGCAAGCGGCAACTGAATGCGGAAGGTGGAAAATGAGTGAGCAGACATTGACCCATCTCGATGACCAGGGCCATGCCCATATGGTCGATGTGTCCGGTAAAGAGGTGACGACCCGCGAAGCGATCGCCGAAGGCTATATTCGGATGCTGCCGGAAACCCTGGCGATGATTACCGAAGGCCGGCACAAGAAAGGTGATGTGCTGGCGGTCGCCCGGATCGCTGGGATCCAAGCGGCCAAGCGCTGTTCCGACATTATTCCGCTGTGTCACCCGCTGATGCTGAGCAAGGTGACGGTCGAGCTGACGCCGGAGCCTGAGCATAACCGTATCCGTATCGAAACCCTGTGCAAGCTGAATGGTCGCACCGGGGTGGAGATGGAGGCCTTAACCGCCGCTTCGGCGACGGCGTTAACGCTCTACGATATGTGTAAAGCGGTCGATCGGGGCATGACCATCGAGGGTGTTCGGTTGCTGGAGAAGCAGGGCGGACGCAGTGGTCATTGGAAGGTGGAGGATCGCTAGATGATCAAGTTGGTTTTTCTGGCCAGTATTCGTGAGCGGCTGGGCTGTGATCAGCAGGACTATTCGATCGATGCATCGCTGACCGTGGCGGAGCTGATCGAACAGCTGTCGTCCCGCGGTGATGAGTGGCAGCAGGTGCTGTCCGATGACAAGGTGCTGGTGGCGATCAATCAACAGATGAGCCGTCGGGACACGCTGATCCAGAGCGGCGACGAGGTGGCCTTCTTTCCGCCGGTGACCGGCGGCTGAGCAGACGCGAAAGGAATTCTATGCTGACACTTCGTGCCTTGTTGTTTTACCTGCTGATGATGGTTGCGACCGTTGTCTGCTCGCTGTTTAGCCTGGTGTTCGCCAGCTGGATGCCGTTTCGGCAGCGTTTCCATGTGGTGGTGATGGCAAACCGCTTCTATATCTTCGCTCTGCGCTGGATATGCGGGATTCGCTACCGGGTCCATGGGCTGGAGAACCTGCCGAAGGACCGTCCCTTTGTGCTGCTGGCCAACCACCAGAGTGAATGGGAGACCATCTATCTGCAGTTGCTGATTCAGCCGCTTTGCACCGTGTTGAAGCGTGAGCTGCTGCGGATTCCTTTCTTTGGTTGGGCCCTGGCGTTGTTGCGGCCGATCGCCATCGATCGCGCCAAGCGTGCCGGCGCGTTGAAGCAGCTGCTGGGTAAGGGCAAGAACCGCCTTAACGACGGTATCCCAGTGATGATCTTTCCCCAGGGGACTCGGGTGCCTTATGGCGAGTCGGGCAAGTTCAATAAGGGTGGTGCGATGCTGGCCTGTAGTGCCGAAGTTCCCGTCGTGCCGCTGTGTCACAATGCCGGTGCTCACTGGCCCTCCGGTCAGCTGGTGAAGTATCCGGGCTTGATCGAAGTGGAGATCGGCGAGCCGATCGAAACCACGGATGCCGACGTCAATGAGGTGCACCAGCGCTCCACCGATTGGATCCAGCAGCGCCTGGATCGCCAGCGTGGTGATGTGACTGAGGCAAAGACGGCGACTGACGGAAGCTAGATCATGAGAGTCTTGTTCATGGTGTTACTGGCTGGCCTGTTGTCGGTGCCGCCGGTGGCCGCGGAGGTGGTCGAAGTCGAGATACGTAAGATGCGCTTCACGCCGGCCGAGATCGTGATTAAACCGGGCGATACGGTGGTATGGAAAAACGCCGAGCGGCGCCAATACCACAATGTCTGGTTCCAGCAGTTTGATGCCGAAGAGCCGGATTACCTGTTTCCTGGTGACAGTTACCAGCGAACCTTCGAGCAGGAGGGCGAGTTTGCCTATATTTGCGGGCCGCACCCGAAGATGAAGGCGGTCGTCATCGTTGAAGACTGATGTGGATCGGGTTGTTAGTCAGTCAGGCACAAAAAAGCCGCTCGATGGAGCGGCTTTTTTATTGGTGTTGTCCCGTCCTGAATAACGTTGACACTTTTCGATCATTAACTCGGGAAGTGACATGAAAACAAAGACTAAACGTACTCAGAAAGATTATTCCCTCGCCTTTAAATTGTCGGTTGTCGACCAAGTAGAAGCCGGTGAACTGTCCTATAAGCAGGCACAGCAGCGTTACGGCATCCAAGGTCGCTCAACCGTATTAGTTTGGCTACGTAAGCATGGCAGGCTAGATTGGTCTCAAGGATCAGATCACCAGGCAAAACTAATGTCAGACAAGCCTTCAGAACTTACCCCAGAGCAGCGGATCAAGGAGCTTGAGCAACAGTTGGCAGATGCCCAGCAAAAAGCGGAGTTCTTCGAAGCGGTGGTTGATGTGCTCAAACGGGATCACGGGGTCCGTGTCGTAAAAAAGCCTCGCGGCAAGTCATCGAAGAACGGCAGGTCACAGGGCTGACGGTTACTCGAGCTTGCCAAATCCTCGGTATCAGCCGACAGGCCTACTATCAGCAACGCCAGCGAGCGAAACAGCAAGCAAAGATGCGTTGTTCCATACTGAGCTTTGTTCAACGTGAGCGTATGCAGCAACCTCGGCTGGGAGCGCGTAAGCTACTGTCCCTGCTCAATGCCGAAACGGAATGTAAAATCGGCCGGGACAAACTATTTGAACTGCTCAGGGATCGCCGCTTATTGGTCCAGCGACGCCGGGCATATCACAAGACTACGCAGAGTCATCATCGTTTCTGGTGCCATCCTAACTTGCTAAAGCCCGGTGCAGAGCAAGAGCAAGCCACACGGCCAGAACAGATCTGGGTCGCGGATATCACCTATCTTCCAGTCAGGGACGGAGAGGCCTATCTGAGCCTGGTTACCGATGCGTATTCACGCAAAGTCGTCGGCTATCACGTACACGGTGATTTGAGGGCTGAGTCCGTATTAACGGCCTATCAGAAGGCCTTGGATGGTTACCAAGGTAGCGCCGGGCTTATCCATCACTCTGACAGGGGGATACAGTACTGTTCAAAGCGCTATCAGGCCGTACATAAGGAGCACGGTGTGCGTTGTTCGATGACGGATGGGTATGACTGCTATCAGAATGCGCTTGCGGAAAGAGTAAACGGGATTCTGAAAGGTGAGTATCTGCTGAGAAAGCCAGAGGATCTAGATCAGGCCACGATCATGGTTGATGAGTCGATCCGACTCTACAATACACGGCGGCCACATATGGCCTTAAAATACAAAACGCCCGATGAGGTGCATCGGGCGTTTTCAACCTGAAAGGATGTCAACCTATATCAGGACAAGACATGTTGCGAGTCGAATCAGTCGCGGTAGCGCTGGAACACCAGTGATGCGTTGGTGCCACCGAAGCCGAAGCTGTTGGACATAACCCGCTCCAGACCTGCGTTGTCGACGCGCTGACGCACGATCGGCATACCGTCGGCTTCTGCATCCAGCTCTTCGATGTTGGCGGATGCGGCAATAAAGTCGTTCTCCATCATCAGCAGGCTGTAGATCGCTTCCTGTACGCCGGCGGCACCCAGGGAGTGACCGGACAGCGACTTGGTGGAGCCAACCTGAGGCATGTTGTCGCCGAAGGTGTTCTTTACCGCCTTCAGTTCCTGCATGTCGCCGGCCGGGGTGCTGGTGCCGTGGGCGTTGATGTAGTCGATGTCGCCGTCGACGGTGGCCATCGCCTGCTGCATGCAGCGCATTGCGCCTTCGCCGGACGGGGCAACCATGTCGTAACCGTCGGAGGTGGCGCCGTAGCCGACCAGTTCGGCGTAGATCTTGGCGCCGCGGGCCTTGGCGTGCTCCAGCTCTTCGATCACCAGCATGCCGGCGCCGCCGGCAATGACGAAGCCGTCACGGTTGGCGTCGTAGGCACGGCTGGCTTTCTCCGGCGTTTCGTTGTACTTGGTCGACAGCGCGCCCATGGCGTCGAACAGGCAGCTCATCGACCAGTGCAGCTCTTCGCCACCGCCGGCAAAGATAACGTCCTGCTTGCCCAACTGGATCAGCTCCATCGCGTTGCCGATGCAGTGCGCGCTGGTGGAGCAGGCGGAGGTGATGGAGTAGTTGACGCCCTTGATTTTGAACGGAGTCGCCAGACAGGCGGAAACGGTGCTGCCCATGGTGCGGGTAACCCGGTACGGGCCAACACGTTTCAGACCACGTTCGCGCAGGATATCGGCGGCTTCGACGATGTTGGCCGAAGAGGCGCCGCCGGAACCGGCAATCAAGCCGGTGCGGACATCGGACACCTGCTCGTCGGTCAGGCCGGAATCTTCGATGGCGTTTTTCATCGCCAGGTAGGTGTAGGCAGCTGAGTCGCCCATAAAGCGCATCAGCTTACGATCGATCATCGACGGAAGGTCGAGGTCGATGCTGCCAGCGATGTGGCTGCGGAAGCCCATCTCTTTGTACTCTTCCTGGAAGGAGATGCCGGAGCGGCCTTCACGCAGGGCGTCGGTGACTGACTCTTTGTCGCAGCCGAGGCAGGAAGTGATACCGATACCGGTGACAACAACGCGTCGCATAGCTCAAACCTCTTTTGGTGTCTGAAAAAAATGGGGCCAATAGCATGCCCCATTTTCGAATATCCGATCCGCGAAGAACAGTCCCGAGCGCGGATCGAGTTGTATTAGGTCAAATCAACCGCTTAAAAATCGTCCGTTGACGTAAACAGTCCGACCCGAAGGTCTTTGGCGGTGTAGATCTCACGGCCGTCAACGCTCAGGGAGCCGTCGGCGATACCCATCACCAGCTTGCGCTCGATAACGCGCTTGAGCTCCAGGTGGTAGGTGACTTTCTTGGCGGTCGGCAGGACCTGGCCGAAGAACTTAACTTCGCCTGAGCCCAGCGCGCGACCGCGACCGGGGTTGCCCTTCCAGCCCAGGAAGAAGCCTACCATCTGCCACATGGCATCGAGGCCCAGGCAGCCCGGCATGACCGGATCTTCTTCGAAGTGGCAGGCAAAGAACCACAGGTCAGGGTTGATATCCAGCTCGGCGCGAATTTCGCCTTTACCGTACTGGCCACCGTCCTCGGTGATGGAGGTGATTCGGTCCACCATCAGCATATTGCCGATCGGCAGGCGAGCGTTACCGGGGCCGAACATCTGTCCGTGGCCGCATTGGAGAAGCTCGTCGCGATTGAAAGAGGAGGGTCTGCTCATAGGGGCAAAGGTCCTTCGTGTAGAGATAGAAGCGGCGATTATAGCGGTTTGGGGCCGTCTTCGACAGTCAATCGGAGAAAACGGCCTAATTGGTTGTCATCCTTAGCTGCGGCGATCGACAGCCAGTTCGGCCAGCTGTCGCAGAACATCGCGATAGGGGGTGTCCGGCAGCTGTTCCAGTTGGGTCAGGGCGCTTTCTACCTGGTTGCGGGCCTGCTCGAAGGTGTAGTCGATGGCGCCGGTATCGATGACCGCCTGACGGATCGGTTCCAGGTCTTCCAGGCCGCCCTTGCGAATTGCTTGGCGGATCATCTTGCGCTGTTCATCGCTGCCGTGCTTCATGGCGTGGATCAGCGGCAGGGTCGGTTTGCCTTCGGCCAGGTCGTCACCGACATTTTTGCCCATCTCTTCGGCCGAGCTCTGATAGTCCAGAACATCGTCGATCAGCTGGAATGCGATGCCCAGGTGACGGCCGTAGAGACGCAGGGCTTCTTCCTGCTCGGCGCTGGCGCCGGCGATCTGGGCGCCGGTCTGGGTGGCCGCCTCGAACAACATCGCGGTTTTGCCGAGGATCACCTTCATGTAGCTGGCCTCATCGACATCCGGGTTCTTGCAGTTGAGCAGCTGCAGCACTTCGCCTTCGGCGATCACGTTGGTGGCGTTGGAGATCACCGCCATGATCGGCATGCTGTTGAGCTCGACCATCATCTGGAACGCGCGCGAGTAGAGGAAATCGCCGACCAGGACGCTCGGGGCGTTGCCCCATTTGGCGTTGGCGGTGGCTTTACCGCGGCGCAGGTCCGAGGTGTCGACCACGTCGTCGTGCAGCAGGGTGGCGGTATGGATAAATTCGATCACCGCGGCCAGGCTGATGTGCTGGTCGCCTTGGTAGTTGCATCCTCGGGCTGCCAATAGCACCAGAATAGGGCGGATCCGCTTGCCGCCGCTTTCGACGATATAGTGGCCGATCTTCTCTACCAGTGGGACACCGGAGTGCAGGTGGTCGAGGATAAAGCGGTTGACCGATTCAAAATCGTCGGCGATCTGGGGGTTTAATTGATGTGGCTGCATGCGACGGGATAATCAGGAAATTTTCGGCATGCTAAGGGGGGGGATGGGGGGTGTCAAGAAATCCCAAAGGATGGTGATGAAATAGTTGTTTCGAGATCGGCTTTGCAGTAGTATTCGCCCCCCTGTGGTTCGCCCAATCTTTGAACAGGTTTTTGTTCAAGCTCCCTATTATAGGGTTGTGCTTTATCGGGTCGTTTGGATCTGGTTTGAGCGGCATTCCCTTAGAAGTAGGCAATTTTAGTAGCCGGGTGCACCAAAATTTGGAGAGAGACATGTACGCAGTAGTTGTTACTGGTGGTAAGCAGTACCGGGTTAGCGAAGGCCAGACCCTGAAGGTTGAAAAGCTGACTGCTGAAGAAGGCGCTTCCGTCGAGCTGGACAAAGTCCTGCTGGTTGCCGATGGCGAAGAGATCAAGATCGGTGCGCCGGTTGTTGAAGGTGCCAAGGTTAACGCTGAGGTGGTTGCTCACGGTCGCGGTAAGAAAGTCCGTATCGTGAAGTTCAAGCGTCGTAAGCATCACATGAAGCAGATGGGCCACCGTCAGTGGTTCACTGAAATCAAGATTACCGGTATCAGCGCTTAAGCGGATACGGGCTAGAGGAGAGATACGATGGCTCATAAAAAGGCTGGCGGTAGTACGCGTAACGGTCGCGATTCCGAGTCCAAACGCTTAGGTGTTAAGCGTTACGGTGGTCAGAAAGTTCTGGCTGGCAACATCCTGGTTCGTCAGCGTGGCACTCGTTTCCACGCTGGTGACAACGTAGGTTGCGGCAAGGATCACACCCTGTTCGCTACCGCTGAAGGTGTTGTTAAGTTTGAAGTTAAAGGCCCTAAGAACCGTAAATATATCAGCGTTGTAAGCGCCTGATAACGGACTTAGTGTCTGCAAGCAGCCTCGGCTGCTTCTCTAAGGAGCTCCGCCCAGGCGGGGCTCTTTTTGTTTGTGCGCGCTAAGCTTGTGGCAGTAGCCATGGTGGCGCAGCGGAGAAGATCATGAAATTTGTCGACGAAGTCGTCATCAGTATCGAAGCGGGAAAGGGTGGTAACGGCTGCCTGAGCTTTCGGCGCGAGAAATATATCGCCAAGGGTGGCCCGGATGGCGGCGACGGCGGTGATGGTGGTTCGGTGTGGCTTGAGGCGGACACCAATCTCAATACGCTGATCGATTATCGCTACCAGCGTCAGTATCGGGCCGAGCATGGTCAGGCCGGTATGGGTAGAAACTGTACCGGAGCCAAGGGTGAGGATCTGGTGCTGAAGGTGCCGGTGGGAACCACGGTGATCGATGAGGACACCAAAGAGGTGCTTTGCGATCTGGCCGAGGCGGGTCAGCGAGAGAAGGTGGCTCAAGGTGGTTTTCATGGTCTGGGTAATACCCGCTTCAAATCCAGTGTGAACCGGGCGCCGCGTCAGACCACCAAGGGGTCGGCGGGTGAGTCGCGTAACCTGAAGCTCGAGCTCAAGGTGTTGGCCGATGTAGGCTTGCTGGGGTTACCCAATGCCGGCAAGTCGACCTTTATTCGTGCGGTGTCGGCGGCCAAGCCGAAAGTGGCGAATTATCCGTTCACCACGCTGGTGCCGAACCTGGGTGTGGTTAGTATCGAGCGTGATCGCAGCTTTGTGGTGGCGGATATTCCTGGTCTGATCGAAGGTGCCGCCGAAGGGGCGGGGCTGGGGATTCGGTTCCTGAAGCATCTGGCTCGGACGCGGTTGCTGCTGCACTTGGTCGATATGGCGCCCTGGGATGGTGTGGCGCCGGCCGATTCGGCCAAGTCGATCATTGCGGAGCTGGAAAAGTTCAGCCCGGCGCTGGCGGAGCAGGAGCGTTGGTTGGTGCTCAATAAGCTGGATCTGGTGCCGGAAGATGAGCGCGAAGCGCGTTGTCGTGAGGTGGTTGAGGCGCTGGATTGGCAGGGGCCGGTGTTTGAGGTTTCGGCGATCAGTCAGCAAGGTACGATGCAGGTCTGTCAGGCGGTGATGGAATATATCGAGCAGCGTCAGCTGATGGAGCAGGATGATGCCGAGCTGGCTGAGCAGGAGAAGCTGCGCAAGGATCGCTTGGCGCAGGAGGCTCGTGAGCGTATCGAGCAACTGCGTGATCAGCATCGCGCCAAGCGTCGGCAGGATGCTGAAGACGATGATGATTGGGATGACTTTGACGATGATGATTACGATGTCGAAGTGGAGTATGTGCCCTGATTCGGCTGCGCAGATGCTTTCGTAAATTCGATTGAGTGGATGCAATTAAGGTTGATGCATGAGCGGTAGAGAGGTGCTGACCCGCGGTTCCCGTTGGGTGGTGAAGATCGGCAGTGCGCTGTTGACCAATGATGGCCAGGGTTTGGATGAGCAGGCGATTGGTGGCTGGGTTGACCAGATGGCGGCGCTGCGTAAGCAGGGTGTCGAGCTGGTGTTGGTTTCTTCCGGTTCGGTGGCTGCGGGTATGCGGCGGCTGGGAATGGAAGGGCGACCCCATGAGCTTCACAAGCTTCAGGCTGCAGCGGCTGTCGGGCAGATGGGGCTGGTGCAGACCTATGAAGCGGGTTTTCAGCGTCATGGGATGCATACCGCGCAAATTCTACTGACCCATGATGATCTCTCTAATCGCAAGCGTTATCTGAATGCGCGCAGTACGCTGCAGGCGTTGGTCGATTGGGGTGTGGTGCCGATCATCAATGAGAACGACACCGTCGTGACCGACGAAATTCGTTTCGGTGATAACGATACCCTGGGCGCGCTGGTTGCCAATCTGATGGTGGCCGATGGCTTGATTATTTTGACCGATCAGCAGGGATTGTTTGATGCCGACCCGCGCTCCAATCCTGATGCCAAGCTGATCGCTGAGGCGCGGGCCGAAGATCCGACGCTGGATGCGATGGCTGGTGGCGGTGCCGGTGCGCTGGGGCGTGGCGGCATGATGACCAAACTGCGGGCGGCGCGCTTGGCGGCGCGATCCGGTGCGGCGACAGTCATTGTTGGTGGTCGTGAATCGGATGTGCTGATGCGGTTGCGGCAGGGTGAGTCGTTGGGAACGCTGTTGACCCCGGATTGTGAGCCGCAGGCGGCACGCAAGCAGTGGTTGGCGGGGCATCTGCGGGCGAAGGGTCGCTTGGTATTGGATGCCGGCGCGGTGCAGGTTTTGATTAACTCGGGTCGATCGCTGCTGCCGGTGGGTGTTAAGGCAGTCAGTGGAGATTTCTCCCGTGGCGAGATGGTCGAGTGCGTTGATGAGCAAGGGCGGGTGATCGCTCGGGGGTTGGTCAACTACGGCGTGGCTGAAGCGGGTCGGATTGTCGGCAAATCGAGCAGTCAGATCGAGGCTGTTCTCGGCTACATGGCCGAAGAGGAGTTGGTGCATCGGGACAACCTGGTGCTGGCCTGATGCGGGTTTGATTCTTTTTGATGTTTTGGGGTGGGTTTCTAGGCTGTGAATTCCGCCCACAAAAAAACCGGCCGATGGCCGGTTTTTTTAAGCGCAGTAAGTTGGACTTACAGGGCTTTGATCTGGGCGTTCAGGCGGCTCTTATGACGAGAGGCCTTGTTCTTGTGAAAGATGCCCTTGCTAACAGCGCTGTCGAGTGCTGAAACAGCATTCGGGTATACAGCTTGTGCAGCTTCTTTATCACCAGCTTCGATAGCAGCGATAACTTTTTTCAAGTAGGTGCGTACCATGGAGCGCAGACTAGCATTATGCTTACGGCGCGTTTCTGCCTGGCGTGCACGTTTTCTGGATCCTGCGGAATTTGCCACAATCTGGCTCCTCAAATATAACGCGAAAAGGTAGATCAAAAACGAAGAGGCGAAATTATTCATATTCGCTAGCGCCTTGTCAAACATTTTTGCTAGTTTATCGGCTGCTTATTAGATCGCTACTTGGTTGAAGTGTTGGAGGCGTTGGGAAGAGTCGTGCAGAAACAGCCAGATACGGATAATTCGGCCGGGTCATCTCGTCGTCGCTCGTTGCTCGGATCCAGTGCAGTGGTCGGGTTGATGACCATGTTGTCGCGGGTGATGGGGCTGGTGCGCGACATCGTGATCGCCCATGGTTTTGGGGCCGGTGCCAGCGCGGATGCCTTCTTCGTCGCGTTCAAGATTCCCAATTTCCTGCGTCGGCTGTTTGCCGAAGGGGCTTTTTCGCAGGCGTTTGTGCCGGTGCTGTCGGAATACCGGACCCAGGGCAGCCTGAATGAAGTCAAAGTGTTGGTGGATCGGGTCGCTGGTTCGCTGGGGTTGGTTTTGACACTGTTGACCGCTGTTGCCGTGCTGGCGGCACCGTTCCTGGCGATGCTGTTTGCCCCTGGTTTCTATTTGAATGATGCAGCCAAATACCAGCTGACGGTCGAGATGCTACGGCTGACCTTTCCTTATCTGTTGCTGATCTCGTTGACCGCCTTTGGTGGGGCGATCTTGAACAGTTATGACCGTTTCGCGGTGCCCGCCTTTACTCCGGTATTGCTGAATCTGTCGTTGATCGGCTCGGTCTATTGGTTGCAGCCCTGGTTGGAAACACCGGTGATGGCGCTGGCCTGGGGGGTGCTGATTGCCGGGGTTTCGCAGTTGTTGTTGCAGCTGCCGTTCCTGTTGCGGATCGGGTTGATGCCGAATCCGAAGCTGGGCTTCCGCCACGAGGGTGTTCGCAAGATCATCAAGTTGATGATCCCGGCGATGTTCGGGGTCTCGGTCAGTCAGATCAATCTATTACTGGATACAGTGCTGGCGTCGCTGCTACAGACCGGTAGCGTTTCCTGGCTCTATTTCTCCGACCGTTTGGTGGAGCTACCGCTGGGTGTGTTCGGTATCGCGATCGCCACGGTAATCCTGCCGAATCTGTCCCGTAAGCATGCCGAGAAGTCGGGCGAGGCTTTTGCGGCGATGCTCGACTGGGCGATCCGGATGGTGTTGCTGATCGGGCTGCCGGCCGCGTTGGCGTTGTGGTTGCTGGCCGAACCCTTGTTGATTACGTTGTTCCAGTATGGGGCGATGACGCCTGGTGATGTTACCCAGGCCTCCATGAGTCTGCGGGCGTACAGTCTGGGGCTGCTGGCCTTTATGCTGATCAAGGTGCTGGCGCCGGGGTATTTTTCTCGCCAAGACACCAAGACGCCGGTAAAAATCGGAATCTGGGCGATGGTGGCCAATATGCTCTTCAATCTGGCATTGATCGTGCCGTTGGCCCACGTTGGGCTGGCGTTGGCGACCTCGCTGTCGGCGTTCTTGAATGCAGGGTTGTTGATGCGCGGTTTGCTGAAGCAGAAAGTGCTGAGCTGGCAGTCGGGTTGGTTGCGCTTCGGGGCTCAGTTACTGCTGGCCAACCTGGTGATGGCGGCGTTGATCCTGTGGTTAGCACCCGGCGCGGAGCAGTGGTTGCAGTGGTCGCTCTGGCAGCGAGTTCAGGCGATGGCGCTCTGCGTGATCGGCGGTGGCGGTGCTTATCTGGCGATGTTGTTTGTCGGCGGTATCCGTTTACGACATTTGAAGCATTAACCAGCCCGGTTTGGCGGTATTCTGACCGATCCTGCTGATGTATAATGCCGCGTTTGTTTACAGGCTGGCATATCAGGGGTCATGGAGTTAATCAGAGGTCTTCACAATCTGCGCGATCAGCATCGGGGCTGTGTGGCGACCATCGGTAACTTCGATGGTGTTCATCTGGGCCATCACCGGGTGTTGGAACAGGTGCGTGAAAAGGCCGCTGCACTTGGCTTGCCGTCGGTGGCGATCGTGTTTGAGCCGCAGCCGCGGGAGTTTTTTGAAGGCCCCAAAGCACCACCCCGATTGACCCGTTTCCGCGATAAGTTCGAGCTGATCCGTGATCATGGCATCGACCGGGTGTTCTGCCTGCACTTTAATCAGTCGCTACGCTCTTTGACTGCCGAGCAGTTTATCGATCGGTTGTTGTTGAGTGGGCTGGCGGTGAAGTATTTTGTCGTCGGAGATGACTTCCGTTTCGGCTGTGATCGGGCCGGCGACTTCGAACTGCTGCAGCGCTACGGTAACAGCCACGATTTTACCGTGGTCAACACGCGGACCCATTTGATCGATGATGAGCGGGTCAGCAGTACCCGGATCCGTCAGACTCTGGCCGAGCACCGGTTTGAATTGGCCCGTCGTTTACTGGGTCGACCCTATCGAGTCAGCGGTAAGGTGATCCATGGTCGTAAACTGGGACGCCAGCTGGGCTTGCCGACCGCCAATATCTCGTTGCAGCGAAAACGGTTGGCGTTCGACGGGGTCTACATAGTGGATGCGCTGACCGAGGATGGTCAGCGTTTGGCCGGGGTTGCCAATGTGGGGGTGCGACCAACCGTTAACGGCGATCACCCGCTGCTTGAGGTGCACTTGCTCGACTACCAAGGCCGGCTTTACGGCCAGCGGTTGCAGGTTGAGTTTTTAGCCCATGTGCGGCCGGAACAGAAATTTGATGGCGTCGAGGCGCTCAAGCAGCAGATTCTCGACGATATCGCCTTCGCCAGGAATTGGCGGGAAAGCCGGGGCTAGGGCCTTGTTATCCGGCTAGAGCGACACTAGATAAAACCTATTAACGAAGGTATCCGTGGGGGAGCCCTTCAGCGACAAGTGAAGACGCGCAATGACCGACTATAAACATACTCTGAATCTGCCCGAAACCGATTTTCCGATGCGAGGCAACCTGGCTCAGCGCGAGCCGGAGATGCTTAAGCGCTGGAACGAGATGGAGCTGTATCAGCAGATTCGTCAGGTTAGCCAAGGGCGCGACAAGTTTGTGCTGCACGACGGCCCTCCTTACGCCAATGGCGACATCCATATCGGTCACGCGGTCAACAAGATCCTCAAGGACATCATCGTTCGCTCCAAGAACCTGAGCGGCTTCGATGCCCCCTATATTCCGGGCTGGGACTGTCACGGGCTGCCGATTGAGCACAAGGTCGAAACCAAGATCGGTAAGGCCGGCACCAAGAAGAGCTTTAAGGAGTTCCGTCAGGCCTGTCGTGACTATGCACTGAAGCAGGTCGAAGGGCAGAAGCAGGACTTTATCCGCCTGGGTGTGCTGGGTGACTGGGATAAGCCCTACCTGACCATGAATTTCGACACCGAGGCCAACATCATCCGGGCACTGGGTAAGATCGTTGAAAACGGTCATCTGGTGAAGGGCTACAAGCCGGTTTACTGGAGTGTGGTCGGCGCCTCGGCGTTGGCCGAAGCCGAGGTGGAATATCAGGACAAGATCTCGACCGCTATCGATGTGCGTTTTGCGCCGGTCGATGAGGCTGCGTTCCTGGCTGCCTTTAACGAATTGGAAGGCACGGGACCTGCCAGCGCGGTAATCTGGACCACTACGCCCTGGACCCTGCCGTCGAACCAAGCGGTGTCGCTGAATGCCGAGCTGGAGTATGTGTTGGTTGAGCTGGACCTGGGTACCGGTGCCGAGCGGATCCTGCTGGCCGAAGCCTTGGTTGAAGATGCGATGGGTCGTTACGGTGTCGAAGATTACCGTATCGCCGGTCGCTGCCAGGGCCGGGCGCTTGAACATCAGCTGCTGCAACATCCGTTCTACGACAAGCAGGTGCCGGTGATCCTGGGTGATCATGTGACCACCGATGCCGGTACCGGCGCGGTGCACACCGCTCCCGACCATGGTGTCGAGGACTTTGTGGTTGGCCAGAAATACGCCATCGAAACCCTGAATCTGGTCGATGGCCACGGCATCTTTGTCGAGGCGGCCGGACGTTTTGCCGGTCAGCATGTCTACAAGGTCGACGACGAGATCGTGGCGCTGCTGCGCGACGAGTGCAAGTTGATCAAGTCCGAAAAGTTCGAGCACAGCTATGCGCACTGCTGGCGCACCAAGACCCCGCTGATCTATCGCGCCACACCGCAATGGTTTATCAGCATGGATGAGCAGGGTCTGAAAGAGAAAGCGCTGGAAGCTATCAAAGGGGTTAAGTGGATCCCGGGCTGGGGCCAGAACCGGATCGAAGCGATGGTCGAGCAGAGCCCGGATTGGTGTGTCTCACGTCAGCGTACCTGGGGTGTGCCGATCACGCTGTTTATCCACAAGGAGACTCAAGAGATTCACCCGAATACGGCCGAGCTGATCGAGCAGGTGGCGAAGCGGGTTGAGCAGGGCGGCATCGACGCCTGGTTTGAGCTGGAAACCCACGAGCTGCTGGGTGATGGGGCCGACCAATATATCAAGGTCAACGATACCCTGGATGTCTGGTTCGATTCCGGTGTGACCCATTACTCGGTGGTGGATCAGCGCGACGAGCTGCAGTTCCCGGCTGACCTTTACTTGGAAGGTTCTGACCAGCATCGTGGCTGGTTCCAGTCCTCGCTGAAGACTTCCATCGCGGTCCGCGGCGTCGCACCCTATAAGCAGGTGCTGACCCACGGTTTCACCGTTGACCAGAACGGCCGCAAGATGTCGAAGTCGCTCGGCAACGTGGTTGCGCCGCAGCAGGTGATGAACAAGTACGGTGCCGATATCCTGCGTCTGTGGGTCGCGGCGACCGATTTCAGCGGCGAGATGGCCGTCTCCGACGAGATCCTCAAGCGTACCGCCGACTCCTACCGTCGGATCCGTAACACCTCACGCTTCCTGCTATCAAACCTGACCGGTTTCGATCCGGCCAAGGATCTGCTGCCGGCTGACGAAATGCTGGCACTGGATCGCTGGGCGGTCGACCGGGCGTCTCAGCTGCAGCAGGAGATCCTGGCGGCTTACGATAACTACCAGTTCCTCAGTGTTTATCAGAAGGTGCATCACTTCTGCGCGCTGGATCTGGGTGGTTTCTATCTGGATATCATCAAGGATCGCCAGTACACCACCCAGCCGGATTCGCTGGCCCGCCGCTCCTGTCAGAGCGCGATGTACCACATCATCGAGGCGCTGGCGCGCTGGGTTGCACCGATCACCAGCTTCACCGCGGACGAAATCTGGCAGCACCTGCCGGGTGAGCGCGGCGAGTCGATTCATCTCGAAACCTGGTACGAGGGGCTGTTCGAACTGGCCGACGACGAAGCCTTCGGTCGCGGCTTCTGGCAGCAGGTGCTGGATGTCAAAACGGCGGTCAACAAAGAGATCGAAAATCAGCGTAATGCCGGTGTGGTCAAGTCCGGTCTGGCCACCGAAGTGAGCCTGTATTGTGGTGCCGAGCTGACGGCGCTGCTTGAGCGTCTGGGCGATGAGCTGCGTTTCGTGCTGATCACTTCCGATGCCAAGTTGGAGTTGCTGGACGCAGCACCGGCTGATGCGGTGGAAACCGAGCTGGATGATCTGAAACTGGCGGTTCGGGTTAGCGAGCACAGCAAGTGTACCCGCTGTTGGCACCTGCGCGAAGACGTTGGTAGCCACACCGAACATCCGGAGCTCTGTGGTCGTTGCGTCGAGAATGTCGCCGGCAACGGTGAACAACGCGCTTACGCCTGATCCACGTGAATCTGTTAAAACAGAGTGGTCTGGGCTGGCTTTGGCTAGCCCTGCTTGTCCTAGTTCTTGATCAGGCCAGTAAGCAACTGGCCGATGCGATGCTGGAGTACGCCCGCCCGGTTACCTTGCTGCCGGTGTTCGATCTGACCCTGCTGTACAACAAGGGGGCAGCATTCAGCTTTCTGTCCGACCAGGGCGGCTGGCAGCGCTGGTTCTTCAGTGCTGTTGCGCTCGGAGTTGGCGGCTACCTGTTGTATTGGCTCAGTCGTACGCCCAGAACGCAGCGGCTGCTCTGCGTGTCTTTGACGCTGATTCTCGGTGGTGCGCTGGGAAACCTGATCGATCGCCTGCTGCTGGGCCATGTGATCGATTTCATCTCGCTGCATTGGCAGCAGTACTATTACCCCGCCTTCAATATTGCCGACTGCGCCATCACCGTGGGTGCAGTGCTGTTAATCTGGGATGCGCTGTTTTTGGAGCAGCATCGCCCTTCGTCATAATTCCTACTAACCAAATCAGGGAGCTGCTATGAGTGCCGTAACCGTAGGTCCGGGAACCCGGGTAAGTCTTCACTTCACCATTGAGATGGAAGATGGCCAGGTCGTCGATAGCACCCGTGAGAAGTCACCGGCAAGCTTCGAATACGGCGACGGCAATTTGCTCCCTGGGTTCGAAAAAGCGTTGGAAGGGTTGAGTGCCAATGAGCAGGCCCGGCTGCGTATTGCGCCGGAGCAGGGCTTCGGGATGCCGAATCCCAACAATGTGCAACGTTTTTCCACCGCGGATTTTAAGGATATGGAGCTTGAGCCTGGCCTGATGATCTGCTTTGCCGATCCATCCGGCGAGCTGCCGGGGGTGGTGCAGTCAATCGATGGTGACAAGGTCATGGTGGACTTTAACCACCCGCTGGCCGGTCGGATGCTCTTTTTTGATGTTGAAATCCTGTCTGTAGAAATGATTTAAACACTTGTTTTAAACCGATTTCGGCTCAAAAGGGTCGAACTTTGGCCGATAATATTGACACTGATCACAAATTGTTCAGTTGTCGCCATAGTGCTAATTGGGTTGCTCTAATCTATTTGGGTAGACTGATATAACATCGGTCTATAGCCTAGTTGGTGCGACCTGCCCGGTATCCAGGATATCGGGCGAGGGAATCGAGTGGCACCGAGTAGTCGGGGATTAAGGATGAGATGGAATAGCGGCCAAGCTAACCACGCTTTAAAAAAGCGCAGTCAAACCAGAAGCCTGCTTTCGCGCGGTTTTACGCTGATCGAATTGTTGGTGGTGCTGGCGATCGTTGCCGTGCTGTTGACGATTGCGACCCCCAATTTTGATTCGGTCATTAGCGGCAGCCGCGTCGATGAAGCGCGCCTCAGCGTCGCCACCAGCTTGGCCATGGCCCGTACCGAAGCGATCAAGCGTGGTGAAAGCGTACGGATGTGCGCCGGCACCAGCGGTAACTGCGGTACCAGCGATTCCGGCAATACCGATTGGAGTGCCGGATGGCGGGTTCAGATATCTTCAGACTCTGAAGATATTCAAGTCAACGCCCGTTCTGATGCCAATACCACCGTTAACTACGGTTGTGGCAACTTTATCGAATTCTCCAATACCGGTGAGCGTACTACATCGGGAACCACAGGTTGTGAATTTGCAGTTTCCAGTAATGGTTCGACCAGCTCACTATTTATCAACCAAACCGGTCGAGTCCGGATGCAGTAGGAGACGGCTGGTGAAGAGATATTGTCACACACATCCACCTCGGCAGACCGGTTTTACACTGATCGAAATTCTGGTGGCGGTGCTGATTCTCTCGCTCGGAATCTTGGGACTGATCGGCATGGAAACCATGGCGTTGAAGAATAACCAGAGCGCCTACCACCGTTCCCAAGCGACTCTGCTGGCCTATGACCTTGCCGATATGATGCGTGCCAATCCCGAGGGGGCTGCGGCAGGGGACTATGAAGATGCATTGCCGGATGGAACCGATAATAACAACTGTATTTCTTTCACCTCGACCACGCCCAGCGGTTGCAGTTCTGGTGCAATAGCTGAACAGGATGTTTTTGAATGGAATGAGCGCTTGGTCGATATCCTGCCGGGGGGGAGTGCATCTATTGCTGTTAACAGCGGAGTTCAGACCATCACTGTAAGCTGGGATGATAATCGGGACGGTGTTGCGGATCAGGATTTCGCGTTTAGTTTCGAGTTGTGAATATGAAGATACAATCACGAGCGACATTCAGAACTCAGTTTGGCCTTTCGATGGTCGAACTCATGGTCGCGCTGGCGCTGGGGCTTTTGTTGACGGCAGGTATCCTTCAGGTTTTTGTTGGATCTAAGGAAACCTTCGAGTTCCAGCGCGAATTAGCGCGTATTCAGGAGAATGGTCGTTTTGCGATGGAGTTTCTTACCCGCGATATTCGCCAGGCAGATTACTGGGGCTGCCATAGTGATGGGACCAAAGTGCAGTCAATACTCAATGGTGCCGGTTCGGTTGATGTCTACGCGGCTGGAATCACAGGACTGGATGGAGTGGCGGCTGCTTCAACTGGCTACACCTCCTATTTAGGAGGGGCTAATCAGCCGGATGCAATCATTCTTCAAGGTGCCAGAGATGCGGGGGTGCCTGTACATAAGATTCCTGCAGCAACGGCGGCAAATGTGCAGATTTACAATACACCCCTTTCGGACGAAATCGAGAAAGGAGATATTGTTCTGATCACCGACTGCAAAGAAGCACGAATCTTTCAGGTCAGCGGTATTAATAGCAGTACCGAGCCCGATGCGATTCCGCTAGGTCATAATACCGGCAATATCATCGTCAATGGTTCTGCTGTTGGTCCAGGTAATTCGACGAATGACTTTGGTTATCCGTTTTCATCGGATGCTTTCATCTATTCAGGAGCCTCCCAAGTTCGATATTGGATTCGTGAAGGTACTAGCGGTGAGCCCGCCTTAGTGCGTGCCGAAGAAAACGATAGCGGTTGGAATGATTGGGAAAATGGCGGTGATGAGTTGGTAGATGGGGTCGAGAATATGCAACTTCTCTATGGCGTGGACACCAGCAACAATGGGGCGCCTAACTATTTTGCACCGGCGGATGCAGTACCGGATATGGATAAAGTGGTTAGCGTTCAGATCCACTTGGCCATCCGAAGCTTACGGGAAAACTTGGTCGAACCCAGGCAGATTGAGTATTACGGCGGACCTAAGTCTACTAATGATACGCGTATCCATAAAGTCTTTACGACAACGGTTGCGTTGAGAAATAGGTTAGATTGATGCGGCAATGGGTAGAGAAAAAGAGGCAAGCGCAACAGGGGGTTACCCTGATTGTCTGTCTAATCATTCTGGTTGTACTAACCCTAATCGGTGTCGGCAGTATTCGGGATACGACTCTGGAAGAGAAAATGGCCGGCAATTTGCGCAACCGAAATCTCGCGTTTCAAGCGGCGGAATCGGCTCTTCGCGAAGGTGAGAACTATATAGAAACGGTAGTTGTTTTACCTGATTTCGATGGAACAAATGGTCTATACGGCCAACTTACGGATGTGATAAACGGGGTTTCTTGGGCCGAGTCTTCAAAGGTTAAAACCTATCAAGGTAATTTGCCTGAGTTAGCTAGCGCACCGGTATACATTATTGAACAGTTAGAATCGGAAGCTGAAGAAGCCAGTATGGAAGCAGGAGTGGCGCTGAATACGGAGCAGTTTTACCGTATTACAGCTCGCGCTGTTGGTAGTACTGACACTGCTGTAGTGGTGTTGCAATCGATCTATCGGCGTTGAGTTATCACATCGCCAAGGGGGAAAAATGAACAGATTTAGCATGCGGTTTGAGGGGTTGATGACGCTATTGCTGCTGTCGTTGGTTATGCCAGTCCAAGCTGGTGTCTCTCAAGTGCCTCTGTTTTTAACCCAGACGGTTGATCCTCGGGTCATGCTGATGATGTCGAATGACCATCAGCTGTCGATTAAGGCCTATACCGACTATTCCGATCTGGACAATGATGGCCTATTGGATACTTCCTACAAGGATTCGATTGAATATACCGGTTATTTCAATCCGGACAACTGTTACTCCTACTCCTTTTCGACAGGAAACGATCGCTTTATACCTGCTGCGTCTGTTGATACAGGCACCCATCAGTGCACCAGCTCTACCAGTCATTGGTCCGGGAATTTCTTGAATTGGGCGACGATGACTAGGATGGATATGGTGCGTTGGGTGCTCTATGGTGGTAAGCGCTCGACCGATACCAGCTCCCTTACCGTGCTTGAACGGTCTTTCCTTCCCTACGATGTACATGCTTTTGCCAAGGTGTTTACCTCGGCGGACATGAACAAATATACACCCTATAGCGATGCCTCAATTACTCTGTGTAATGTCACTGAAGGAAGTGGGCGGGCGAGAACGTCAACCGCAGCACCGTTGATCAAAGTTGCTTCGGGATCATGGCCTCGTTGGGCGGCTCAAGAGGTTAAACAATGCCAGTGGGGTTCGGGTGGCCGCCCCGCGACCACTGATGAGTTAACCAATTCGCCTTTTACCGCACGTGTTCAAGTTTGTGGTTCATCATTACGCGCGTCTAACTGTCAAGCTTATGGCAGTAGCTATAAACCTACCGGTTTACTCCAAGAGTATGGAGAAGATACCAACAGTCGCCCAATTCGTTTTGGTTTAATTACCGGTAGTTACGACAAGAATAAATCTGGGGGGGTATTGCGTCGCAACCTTGAGCGCATCACCGGGAATACCACTTCGTCAAAAAATGAGATCAATACCGCTGATGGTACCTTTATCAATCAGGGCACAAGCGATGAAGGAATTATCAATACACTGAGTCGCATTCGGATCAGTAGCTATGATTTTGATGATAAGCAGTACAAGGAAAATTGTAATAGTCCGGGCATTACTAGCTTTGCCAACGGAGAGTGTGTCGATTGGGGTAACCCGATTAGTGAGATCTATCTGGAGACTCTACGCTACTTAGCAGGTAAGAACTCGGCTACTTCTGCATTTAATGCGGATGATAAAGATCATATTGACGATCTAACCACGGTTAGTTGGATCGACCCGATGCCCAGCGATGAGCATTGTGCCGATACTTCCATTATCGCTCTGTCGACCGGTTTGAATTCATTCGATACCGACGAGCTTTCAAATGATCTAGGTATCGATGTAACGGTTTACACCAACAAAGTGGGAACGGCTGAGGGAATCAGCGGACAGTACCTCGTTGGTAAAGGCAGCGTTACTGATGATCAACAATGTACGGGTAAAACGGTCAATAACTTGGCAGATGTTGAAGGTGTCTGTCCCGAAGTTCCGTCGATGGAAGGTGGTTACCACATTGCAGGGCTTGCCTATCATGCCCGTGTTGTTGACCAACGAAGTGATCGCAGTAACGACCAAAAACTGACTACCTATGGTGTCTCATTAGCTGAGAGTTTGCCTAGCTTCGAGGTGTCGGCAGGAAGTTCTAAGGTATCTATTTTGCCAGCATGTAATGCAAATAGTACCGGCACTGCAGCTTTGTCAGATAGTGGTTGGCGTTACTGCAGTATGACCGATCTGATCGTCGAGTATCAGGATGCTACCGAAGGAAAGTTCCTTATTAATTGGGAGGACTCTACCTGGGGTAATGACTATGATATGGACGGTATTGCTCGAATGGAGTATTGCGTTGGTAAGACTTGTTCCAATACCGATATCTCAAATGATAACAGTGTCGCCGATACGGACATTCGTGTGCGTATCTCAGCTGTCCAGGCTAATGCTGGACATGCTTTAGCCTTCGGTTACACCATTACAGGAACAACTAACGATGGCTTTAAGCGTTTGGTACTTCGTCCAGGCGGAAGCAATTTTAATGAAGGGGATTCGTTACCTTCGGGGGTTACTCCAGCCGTAACGACGACCTATGTAGCTGGCACATCTTCTGCTGGACAATTGAAGAACCCTCTCTGGTATACCGCGAAGTACGGTGGCTTTAACGATAGCGATTCCGATAATCTACCTGATCTGGCTAGTGAATGGGATGAAGATGGAGACGGTACTCCGGATACCTTCTTCCAGGTGACCAATCCGGGTGAGTTGGTTACCGAGCTGGGTAAGGTATTCAGCGATGTGGCGGCCCGAGACGCATCAGCTTCAGCGGTAACCACCAACTCAACTCGGCTGAATACGGCGACCGTCGCTTTTCAGGCTATTTTCAATAGTGCCGAGTGGAATGGGCAGTTGATGGCCTTGCCAATCTCTTCGAATGGAACGGTGGGTTCAGTTGTGTGGGATGCGGCGGATAATGTGCCAGCCCATGGAAATCGTAAGATTTTGGCTTGGGACCCGTCGGGACTCAAGGGCTACGAATTTAATACCACCACGGCCAATTCAACGAAGATCAATGCCAAGGTTGTCAGTACAGGGGCGACCGCCCTGACGGATGATCAGATCAACTACCTGCGGGGGGACGGTTCTAAAGAGTCCGATCAGACAGGTGGTTCCTTCAGGGAGCGTCCAGCTCCAACCGGTAAGTCACCGCTGGGTGATATCGTCAATTCAGACCCTTTGTTTGTAGCGCAGCCGAATTTTGGTTACCAGCGATTAGATAGCACCGAAGGCACGTCCTATTTGGATTTCAGAACAAGCAGTACCTATGTTGACCGTCCAAGCATGCTGTATGTCGGTGGTAATGATGGGATGCTGCATGCATTCTCATTCAAATACAACGCGACTACTGGGACTGCAACCGGTGAAGAAAAGTTTGCTTTTGTGCCTAATGCAGTATTCGGTAATCTCGGTGCGCTAACCAGTAGTCCTTATAGTCATCAGTTTTATGTGGATGGCTCTCCCGCTTTTGGGGACGCCTACATAGACCATAATCATGACGGGGCTAAGAATTGGAGAACTGTGCTGGTTGGCACTACAGGTGCTGGTGGCTCGGGTGTTTTTACTCTGGATATTACTGAGCCCGATGACTCTGGTTTAACATCAGGTGAAAAGGCCGATCAAATTGAAGATATGGTCCTGTGGGATATTGATAATACGACCTCAGGGTTTAGTGATTTAGGGTACACCATTGGTCAAGCAGCAATTGCACGGTTTGAGGATGGGAAATACTACGCAGTATTTGGAAATGGATACAACAGCAGCTCTGGTAAAGCGGTGCTGTATATGGTCCAGCTAGATGACCTGAGTAACGTACATACCTTTGACACTCAAACGACGGTTAATGGGATGAGTTCGCCGGTTGTTGTCGATAAGGATGGTGATCGTATCGCAGACTATATCTACGCTGGAGATTTGAAGGGTAATCTTTGGAAGCTTGATGTGTCAGGAAATGTCAGCCAGTGGGGATTTGCTTTTAAACAAGGAAGTACTCCAAAACCTTTGTTTACTGCCACTGACTCTGCATCACCAAGTGTCGTGCAGCCGATTATGGCAAAACCTAATGTTGGTGAGCATGAAGATGGCGGGTTGATGGTTTATTTCGGTACTGGGAAGTACTTTGAAAGCGCTGATAATACCAGTAGCGGTTCGCAGATCCAGACATTCTATGCAGTGCGTGACCAGGGCAGTGAAGTTGCCGGCCGTTCAGAGCTTCAGGTACAAAGTATTGAAAAAGAGGATACTGTTACTTTTGCGGGTTCCAACCTTAATGTCCGAGTAACCAGTAATAACACCGTGAATTATGCGAGTAAGAAAGGCTGGTATATGGATTTGATTCTTGCGGGTCAAACCGTTGGTACAGGTGAGCGAATTATCAACAAAGCGATTTTGCGGGGTGAAAGGGTGATCTTTACAACCCTTACTCCTTCGACCGATCCATGTAGCTATGGAGGTAGCAGTTGGTTGATGGAGATTAACGCCCTGACGGGGTCAAGATTGGACTCAACACCGTTTGATGCAAATGGCGATGGCAAGTTTGATGATAATGATAAGGTTGCTGTGGTTGTTAATGGAGAGACCGTACTGATACCCGTTTCGGGGGTACAAAATACTGAATTGGGCATTCATGATAATCCAGCTATTGTCGAAGATGGAACTAAGGAAATTAAGGTGATGGGCGGCTCTAGTGGCAATGTGGATACGATGGCCGAGTCCAAGGCTAATGACGGCGGACGGCTTTCCTGGCAGCAGCTTCAATAAATCAATGGGTTTGATGGATGGTTTCAGGGAATCACAAAGAAGGTAGGAAGCAACAGGGGGTAACCCTAGTCGAGCTGATGATCGTGGTGGTTATTATCGGGATTATCGGTGCGGTTGCTTACCCGTCCTATGTCGAGTTCGTTAATAAGTCTCGTCGTGCCGATGGGATGGCGGCGTTGCAGTCCTTTGCTGGGGCGATGGAGAGGCACTTTACGGTCAATAGT
Source organism: Motiliproteus sp. (assembly GCF_965230735.1). GTDB lineage: Bacteria > Pseudomonadota > Gammaproteobacteria > Pseudomonadales > Balneatricaceae > Motiliproteus. Next base: position 279,686 of record NZ_OZ246016.1, on the reverse strand, counting down.
AGCTATTGTGGTGCGGGCACCACAGCTACGGCCTCTTGTGGAGCTAGTTCGGGAGGAGATCCAACCATTTTTCCAACCGAAGCCCCTTTGGATGGAACTGATAAGTATTATGATCTGGATATTTCCGTCGTGTCCGATACCAGTTTTACTCTTACGGCAACTCCCAAGAATGCACAAACTGGTGATACCTGCGGTACATTATCGATTCAACATACGGGAGCCAGAAATCAGACAGGTTCAGGGGATTGTTGGCCCTGATCTATAGTTGCCATACAGAGCTCCAATAGCAGCTATACTTCCCCTACTGTTTATGGATGAACAGGGGAAAAGCAATGAGCAGGACGCTCGTTTCACGGCACCCTCGGGTGCCGTTGTTGTTTTTGCAGGCTGGAATCACCCTGCCTGAGGTCGTGATGACGCTGGCTATTGTCGGCATTCTTAGCACCGCCGGTGTTAGCAGTTTTGAGCAGTTGGTGGTGCAGTCCAAGGTCGATGAGCTGTCTGAGCGGATGCGCACTGCATTGGCGATGGCGCGCTCGGAGGCTATCACCCGTGGACAACGGGCGGTGCTCTGTCGATTAAATGATTCGGGTGATGGCTGTGCCGGTACGGTATCGAACGAGAAGCTGTCGTGGCGTCGAGGATGGATGCTGTTTATCGATCTGAATCTGGATCGGCAGTTTACTGTGAGTGATGGTGATCAGCTGTTGCGAGTCTTTGCGCCGATTAGTCCTCAGTTGGAGTTGCGCTGGAACCGGGGTGATTATGTAAGCTATCAGGGTTCAGGTGCCCTGGGTTCTCTTAATGGAACTTTTTGTGTTGGTCACAGAGATCATCTGGATAACTATCAGCAGGAGCTGATCCTTCCCTATACCGGGCGCCTAAGAACCGCGTCTGTAGTCTGTCGTTATGACCTCTTTGCCGATCCCTAGTCTGATGTGTGTGGCTTGTTGATCTCGGCTTAGCCTCCACCGCGCAAGGTTTAGGCCCCATTAAGGGGTGAGTTTTGGTGCTTGAGCTGAGCTGGAAGCTGGCCTATCTTGGTCGCCTTACCGATTCAGTAAATAAGTAGCAATCGAATTGAGTGTATCAGCGTAAGGGGTGGACGATGAGCCGGGATAGCAGTGCAGATGTGATCATTGTCGGCGCAGGGGTAATGGGATTGATGGCGGCGCGAGAGCTTGCTGCCGCCGGTTGCAATGTCACGTTGCTGGAGAGAGGAGAGGCGGCTCGAGAAGCGTCTTGGGCCGGCGGCGGTATCGTTTCACCGCTCTATCCCTGGCGTTACCTTGATCCGATTACCGCGCTGGCGAGCTGGTCCCAAGGCTGCTATGTCGAGTTGGCCCGGGAGCTGGAGTCTGAGACCGGTTTAAGCCCTGAACTGCGTCAGAAGGGGCTGCTGATGTTGTCGGTGGATGACGAGGCTGAGGCCTTGAGTTGGGCTGATCGGCATCGGCGGCCCTTAACACGGATCGGCGCCGACGAGATTCGCGAGTTGGAACCCCATATCCGGATCGAACGGGATGTTGGTCTTTGGATGCCTGAAGTCGCCAGTATCCGTAATCCCCGCCTGGGTCGCGCGTTACGACGTTCGGTTGAACTCAATCCCTCGATCAAACTGGTTAGTCACGCTGAAGTCTCGCATTTTGAGTTGCAGCAAGGGCGCGTCACTTCGGTCGAAACCGCGCAAGGCCGTTTTCGGGCAGATCAGTTCCTGGTTTGTGGTGGGGCCTGGAGTGCGGGGTTGATGGAGGCCCTGGGGCTGTCACTGGCGGTAGAGCCGGTGAAGGGGCAGATGCTGCTGTTTAATAACCGGAATCATGATCCGAAGGCGCCGTTATTGGATCGGGTTGTTTTGGCCGATGGTCGCTACCTGATTCCCCGCGAAGATGGCCGGATTCTGGTGGGTAGCACCCTTGAGCGGGTCGGTTTTGATAAGCAGACCAGCAGTGAAGCCCGTGAGAGCCTGTACGAATCGGCTTTGAATATGTTGCCGGCACTGCAGCACTGTGACGTGGAGGCACAGTGGGCGGGTTTGCGGCCGGGCAGCCCGGATGGGGTGCCCTATATCGGCGCGGTGGAAGGGGTGGAAAACCTGTTCCTGAATGCCGGACACTTCCGCAACGGCTTGGTGTTGGCGCCGGCATCCTGCCGCTTGGTGGCCGACCTGATGCTGGGCCGGACACCGGAGATTGATCCGGCGCCGTACCGCTGGTCGTTGCAGCCTTAGCTCTGATTGAGCCGGGTTTGAGCTGGCTCGATCAGTCGTAGATGGTCGGGATCGGCTCGCGCTTGTGCTGGGTTTTCAGGTAGATCGTGGTGATTTTATCCGCCACGTCGTCGCTGACTTCGCGTCCTTCCAGGTAGTCATCGATATCATCGTAGCTGACCCCAAGCGCTAGCTCATCGGCCTTCTGCGGTTCCAGGCATTCCAGATCAGCGGTGGGCGTTTTATGCACCAGAGAGTCGGGCGCCCCCAGCGTTTCGGCCAGTAGCCGGACCTGGCGCTTACTCAATCCGAACAATGGAGCCAGGTCGCAGGCGCCGTCGCCGAATTTGGTGTAGAAACCGGTGATGTTTTCGGCCGAGTGGTCGGTACCCAGCACCAGACCGCCCAGCAGGCCGGCAATATGGTATTGAGCGACCATCCGGGCCCGGGCCTTCACGTTACCCTTGGAAAAATCGACGGTGGCTTCGGAGGCGTTCAGCAACCCCTGTTCCTGCAGCCCGGCCAGGGTCTGCTCATGGATACCCTCTACTCCTAGCTTCACATTGACAGTAACGCTGCGGCTAGGGTTGATAAAGCTCAGCGCGTTCTGCGCATCGTGCTCATCCGCCTGCACCCCATAGGGTAGGCGGACAGCGACGAACTGATAGCGATCGGTCTGTTGTTCCTGATTAAGCTGTTCCACCGCCAGTTGTGCCAGTCGACCGCAAGTCGAGGAGTCGACCCCGCCGCTGATCCCCAACACCAGACACTGCAGTCCTGACTGGCTCAGACGAGTCTTGATAAAGTCGACCCGACGCTGGATTTCGGCGGTTGGATCGATCTGGGGCTGGACTTTCATTTCGGCGATGATCGCCTGAGTCAGCTCGGTGGTCGTTTGACGGTCCATGGGAGGACGGGCTCCTTGCATGATTGTCGGGCTGCTCGTTGGCAGCCCGTGACAAGCGTTCAGTCGTTATTCGAGTTCCAGTCCGGGGTAGTCTGGGAAGTTTTGGTCCAACACACTCTTGGCATTGTCGGCCAGCTCGGTCAGTCCCAGTTCGTTATAACCCGCGACCATAATGGCCAACGCGTCCGCGGTGGCTTGGGTCTGGGGAAAGTTTTCGATTACATAACGGCCGCGGTTGGTCGCCGCCACAAAGGCGCCGCGCTTAATGTAGTAGCGCGCCACGTGAATCTCATAATTGGCCAGTTGATTGCGAAGGAAGATCATCCGCTTGCGGGCATCGGGTGCGTACTGGCTGGTGGGCCAGCGATTTAATAGGGTGGAGAAATCTTCGAATGAATCGCGCGCTGCACCGGGATCTCGTTGGGACGTATCGGTGGGTAGAAAGCGGTTAAGCAGACTTTGATCTTCTACGAAACGGGTCAAACCGCGCAGGTAATAGGCGTAGTCCAGATTCTCGTGCTGGGGGTGCAGCCGAATAAAACGGTCGGCCGCGGCAACCGCTTCTGCCGGCTTGCTCTGTTTGTGGTAAGCCCAGATCAGCTCCAGTTGAGCCTGTTCGGAATAACGTCCAAACGGGTAGCGGGACTCCAGCTTCTCCAGTTTCTCAATAGCCAGCTCGTAGTTCAGTTCGGTCAGCGCTTTGCTGGCTTCTTTCCATAATTGGGGTTCGGGAATATCCGGTTCTTCCTGATCTCCGAAAATCGAACAGGCGCCGAGTAGGGCGGATAGGCTGAGGATCAGTGTCAGTTTGACGAAACGCTTCATCGTCCAAGTCTCTGTAGAGTGGTTTCTCTGCCGGGCGGTCTGTCGTTTAGAGCCGCTCGTGGGGGCCGGATTCGGTTATACTGGGCGAATTATTTAACCACAGCGGCCCGGTAAACCCAAACTCGGGGAGCCCGGACGGCAACGATGTTTTCGAAGGCTTTTGATGACTCAACAAATTCACCTTAATGCGCAGGTGCCCGATGAACTGGGCGGTTCGCGATTGGACCAGGCGGTTGCCCAGATGTTTCCCGAGCACTCTCGGTCAAGGCTGCAGGGGTGGATTAAAAATGGTGAGCTCAAAGTTGATGGAAAACAGCTTCGACCTCGAGACAAACTGCTGGGTGGTGAGCAGGTTGAGATCAGCGCTGAGGTCCAATCGGAGGAGCGTTGGTTGCCGGAGGATATCGCCCTGGATGTGGTTTATGAAGACGATCAGATCCTGGTGCTGAACAAGCCGGCCGGTTTGGTGGTGCACCCGGCCGCCGGCCACCATGACGGCACCTTGCTGAACGCCCTGCTGCACCATTGTCCTGATATCGCCGCGGTGCCGCGGGCTGGGATTGTGCACCGGCTGGATAAGGACACCACCGGCCTGATGGTGGTCGCCAAGACCCTGGAAGCACAGACTGATCTGGTGGCGCAGCTGCAGGAGCGCTCGATGGGGCGTGAATATGAGGCGGTGGTCTGTGGCGTGATGACCGGTGGGGGCTGCGTCGATGAGCCGATGGGGCGTCATCCGAAACAGCGGCAGAAGATGGCGGTCCACCCGATGGGTAAGGAAGCGATCACTCACTACCGGGTGTTGCACAAGTTTCGCGGTCACACCCATATCCGGCTGAAGCTGGAGACCGGGCGGACCCATCAGATCCGGGTCCATATGGCTCACCTGCACTATCCGTTGATCGGTGATCCGCTCTACGGCGGTCGTACCCGTCAACCCAAGGGGATCAGCCACGAACTGCAGGACTGCTTGCGTCAGTTTAAGCGCCAGGCGCTGCATGCCAAACGGCTGGAGCTGTTTCATCCGACCACCGGCGATCAGTTGGAGTGGGAGGTCGACCTTCCCGACGATATGTTGAGCCTGTTGGCCGAATTGGAGCAGGATGCGGTCGATCTGGAGACACTCTAATGAAGTTATCGCTGATCACACCGGATTGGCCGGCACCGGAGCGGGTGCGGGCATTGTCCACCACCCGCGTTGGCGGTCAGAGTGAAGCGCCCTACGATAGCTTCAATCTGGGTGATCATGTCAGCGACCAACCGGAGGCGGTTGCGGCCAATCGGGCTCTGCTGCAACAACAGCTGGGGCCTAAGGTAGCCTGTCAATGGCTGCGCCAGGTGCATGGTATTGAGGTAGCCAGGCTGGATGGTGCTGGGGAGGTGATTGAGGCCGATGCATCCTGCACTGATGTTGCCGGTGTTGCTTGCCTGGTGATGACCGCCGACTGCTTGCCGGTGCTATTTTGCGATCGGGATGGTACTCGGGTTGCTGCTGCCCATGCTGGATGGCGTGGGTTGTGCGATGGTGTGCTGGAAGCGACGATTGCAGCCATGGGCGTGGACCCCGAAAGTCTGATGTGTTGGCTAGGCCCTGCGATCGGCCCTGAGGCCTTCGAGGTGGGTGGCGAAGTCCGCGAGGCCTTTATCGCCCACCAGCCTCAAGCAGCGGCTGCCTTTGAACCCTCCGGCAGCCAAGATCGTTGGCTGGCCGATCTGTATCAGTTGGCAAAACTCCGTCTCGCTAGGGCCGGTGTAAGGGCTGTGTATGGCGGCGGCGAGTGTACTTACTCGAATCCACAGCGCTTCTTCTCTTACCGCCGTGATGGCCAGACCGGCCGAATGGCAACGTTGATCTGGCTGCAGGACTAATCCAGTCGCCGCGGTTAATTAGTTTTTCTTTATGTCTTTGTCGATCAGCGCTTGAACTTCGCCTAATAGCCCTTATCTCTGTAAGGAACCTTAAGAACCTGCAACAGGTTTTGTGAGACTTCCGAAGGTAGTTGCCGCTAGCCGGGACCGCCAGGGTAATAGATAGGCCCTCAAGGAAGTTGTCGAACTCTGCTATTGAGGATCTGTTATGCGAATTGATCGATTAACCAGCAAGCTCCAAGAAGCCATCTCCGAGGCGCAATCGCTGGCGGTTGGCCGTGATCATCCGGTTATCGAACCGGTTCATCTGGCGTACAAGCTGTTGGAACAAAAGGGGGGCAGCGTCAAGCCGCTGTTGGCCCAGGCCGGCTTTAATGTTCAACAACTGCGCCAGGGGATGGAGCAACAGCTGGCGGCGCTGCCGTCGGTCCAGCATCCCAACGGTGACGTCGGCATGTCGCCCAACCTGGGCCGCATCTTCAACCTGGCCGATAAATACGCCCAGCAACGCAGCGATCAATATATCTCCAGTGAGCTGGTGATGCTGGCGTCGCTGGAAGACAAAGGCGAGCTGGGTAAGTTACTGCGCGGAGCCGGCGGTAACGCCGACTCCCTGAAGACGGCCATCGACGCCGTAAGGGGCGGTGAGAGTGTTTCCGACCCCAACGCCGAAGAGAGCCGGCAGGCGCTGGATCGTTTCACCATCAATCTGACCGAGCGCGCCGCCGACGGCAAGCTGGACCCGGTGATCGGCCGTGATGATGAGATCCGTCGCACCATCCAGGTACTGCAACGTCGGACCAAGAACAACCCGGTGCTGATCGGTGAACCTGGGGTCGGTAAGACCGCGATCATCGAAGGACTGGCGCAGCGCATCATCAACGGTGAAGTGCCCGAAGGGCTGAAAGGCAAGCAGGTACTGTCGCTGGATATGGGGGCGTTGATTGCCGGGGCCAAATACCGGGGCGAGTTTGAAGAGCGTCTCAAGGCCGTGCTGAACGAACTGGCAAAGCAGGAAGGGCAGATCATCCTGTTTATCGATGAACTGCATACCATGGTCGGTGCCGGTAAATCGGAAGGCTCGATGGATGCCGGCAATATGCTCAAGCCGGCGCTGGCTCGCGGTGAATTGCACTGTGTTGGCGCCACCACGCTGGACGAGTACCGCCAGTACATCGAGAAAGACGCCGCGCTGGAACGCCGGTTCCAGAAGGTGCTGGTGGTGGAGCCCAGTGTCGAGGATACCGTGGCAATTCTGCGTGGGTTGAAAGAGCGCTACGAGCTTCATCACGGGGTCGATATCGTCGACTCGGCCATCATCGCCGCCTGTCGTTTGTCCCATCGCTATATCACCGACCGCCAGCTGCCGGATAAGGCGATCGATCTGATCGATGAAGCCGCCAGCCGGATTCGGATGGAGATGGACTCCAAGCCAGAGGCGATGGACAGGTTGGAACGCAAATTGATCCAGCTGAAGATCGAGCGTGAGGCGCTGAAGAAAGAGAAAGACAGTGCAGCGCGTAAACACCTGCAAGAGCTGGAAGCCCAGATCGAACGGGTCGAGCGCGAGTTTTCCGATCTGGATGAGGTCTGGAAGACCGAGAAAGCGGCCCTACACGGCTCACAACAGGTTAAAGAACAGCTCGATCAGGCCCGTCAGGATATGGAGGTTGCCCGTCGCGAAGCCAACCTGGCACGGATGTCGGAGCTGCAATACGGGGTGATTCCGGAGCTGGAGAAGCAGCTCGATATGGCCAGCCAGGCCGAGATGTGCGAATCCACCAATACGTTGCTGCGTAACAAAGTCTCCGAGGAGGAGGTCGCCGAGGTGGTCTCCAAGTGGACCGGGATTCCGGTGACCAAGATGCTCGAAGGTGAGCGCGAGAAACTGCTGCGGATGGAAGAGGCGCTGCATCAGCGGGTGGTCGGCCAGGGCGAAGCCGTGGTGGCGGTGTCCAATGCGGTGCGTCGCTCCCGGGCCGGCTTGGCCGATCCGAACCGACCCAACGGTTCGTTCCTGTTCCTGGGCCCGACCGGGGTCGGTAAGACCGAGCTTTGCAAGGCATTGGCGACCTTCCTGTTCGATACCGAAGAGGCGATGGTTCGGATCGATATGTCCGAATTTATGGAGAAGCACTCGGTGGCGCGGCTGATCGGTGCACCTCCGGGCTATGTCGGTTACGAAGAGGGGGGCTATCTGACCGAGGCTGTTCGACGCCGTCCCTACTCGGTACTGCTGCTGGACGAGGTCGAGAAGGCCCATCCGGATGTGTTCAACGTGTTGCTACAGGTGCTGGAAGATGGCCGCCTGACCGATGGTCAGGGTCGTACGGTCGATTTCCGCAACACCGTAGTGGTGATGACCTCGAACCTGGGCTCGGATGTGATCCAGGGCTACGATTCCGACGAGCAGTATCAGCAGATGAAGGACACCGTGATGGAGGTGGTCGGCCAGCATTTCCGGCCCGAGTTCATCAACCGGATCGATGAGGTGGTGGTGTTCCACCCGCTTGGCCGCGATCAGGTCCGTGGTATCGCCCAGATCCAGCTACAGCGTCTTTGCGAACGGTTGCAGGAGCGGGAGCTGACCCTGGAACTTCAGGATCCGGCCTTCGATACCCTGCTCGAAGCCGGATTCGATCCGGTCTATGGCGCACGACCGTTGAAGCGGGCGATCCAGCGCTATATCGAGAACCCGTTGGCCGAGGCGATTCTAGGCGGTGAATTCGAGCCGGGTGCGACCATCAAGGCTGAGCTGGACGATGATAAGATCGTGTTCCGCAACGGCTAATTGCCGCGTGTTGTTCTAGTAATAAAAAACGCGGCCTTGGCCGCGTTTTTTGGTTCAGAGAGGTGGTTTAGTAAAGCGCCTTCTCGTCCCGAACCACCTCTTTCAACAGCTCGATAAACAGAGTGTCGGCATCGCTGTGCTGCTGGGGGATTTTTACGTTGGTGGTGCTGGAGATCTGCTCGGCGATCTGCTGGTCAGCATCGTCCTCGTCGATCAGTTCACGGGCGATATTCAGGCAGTGCGGTACAATTTCCGGTTCGACCAGAACTTTCTTGATAAAGGTCCGCAGCTCTTCGATGGTGCGGTCGCGATTGCGAATCTCGATGGCGCTCATGGTGGCTCCTTGAAAGCGTCTTTTCTTCAACTATAAATCATTTCTTCTTGGCTGCGAACCAACCTGCGTGAAGCGAAAGCATTGGCTCTTGACGGGTTGATCAGAAACTATTCAAAAAATCTACGGATGGGCTATTGCCGCATTGCGGCATAGCTGGCATGATGGCGCCTCTGTTTAGGCAGTAGCGTCAAGTACCCTTGGCGTTACCGAAGTAGGCCATACCGGGCTTATTTTCACTCAACTCCGTAGCGGAAGACGCACCGTCCCGTTACACACCCTGAACGACCTGTGCCGGACACCCTGTCTGGTCACGTTTAAGCCCGGTAGTTGCTGTTTAGTTGTTGATGCAACAGGTCGGGTGTTGAGCGTGATGGTCGTGTATCCATACACGAATCTTTTATTCGGTAGCCCCAAACCCAGGTGGGCTGCGAAAGATTTGAGGGTGAAACAGTGGAGTTACTTTCCGGCGCTGACATGGTTGCCCGTTTCCTGAAGGACGAAGGTGTTGAATACATCTACGGCTATCCGGGAGGCGCGCTGCTGCACATCTACGATGCTCTGTTCCAACAGGATGCGGTTGAGCATGTTCTGGTCCGTCACGAACAGGCCGCAACCCATATGGCCGATGCCTACGCACGAGCCACCGGTAAGCCGGGGGTGGTGCTGGTGACCTCGGGACCGGGTGCAACCAACGCGGTGACCGGTATCGCCACCGCTTACATGGACTCCATTCCGATGGTGGTTATCTCCGGTCAGGTCATGAGCCACCTGATCGGTGAGGATGCGTTCCAGGAGTGCGACATGATGGGTGTCACCCGCCCGATCGTGAAGCACAACCTCAGCGTCAAGTCGCCCGAAGAGATTCCGATGATCCTGAAGAAAGCGTTCTATATCGCCTCTTCCGGTCGTCCTGGCCCCGTTGTGGTCGACATCCCGAAGGATATGACCACCCCGACCGATCGCTTTGAATACGTTTACCCGAAGTCGGTCAAGCTGCGCTCCTACAACCCGGTCAGCCGTGGTCACAGCGGCCAGATCAAGAAGGCAGTCGACCTGCTGATGAACGCCAAGCGTCCGGTCATCCTGGCCGGTGGTGGGGTGATCTCTGCCAACGCGTCGGAAGAACTGATCGAACTGGCTCAGCACCTGAACTACCCGGTTATCAACACCCTGATGGGCCTGGGCGCCTACCCGGGCACCGATCGTCAGTTCCTCGGTATGCCGGGCATGCACGGTAGCGTCGAGGCCAACATGGTGATGCACCATGCCGACCTGATCCTGAACCTGGGCTCACGACTGGATGACCGGATCACCAACGCCACCGAGAAGTTCTGTCCGACTGCGAAGCTGATCCATGTCGACATCGATCCGTCGTCGATCTCCAAGACTGTCGCCGCCGACGTGCCGATCGTCGGTCCGCTGGAGTCGGTGTTGGGTGAGATCCTGAAGCAGGTCAAAGCCAGTACCATCGAGCCGGATGCCGAGTCCCACGACAGCTGGTGGCAGCAGATCGAGGAGTGGCGTGGTCGTCACGGTGGTCGTTTCCGTACCGACGATTCCGAGTTGCTGAAGCCGCAGGCGGTGGTTGAAGCACTATGCGAGGTCACCAACGGCGACGCCTATGTCTGTTCCGATGTTGGCCAGCACCAGATGTTCGCGGCCCAGTACTACAAGTTCAACAAGCCGCGTCGCTGGATCAACTCCGGTGGTCTGGGCACCATGGGCTTCGGTCTGCCGGCGGCGATGGGCGTCAAGCTGAACTTCCCGGACGACGATGTTATCTGCATCACCGGTGAAGGCTCGATCCAGATGAATATCCAGGAGCTGTCGACCTGCCTGCAGTACAACCTGCCGGTTAAGATTGTCTGTCTGAACAACCAGTCACTGGGGATGGTTCGTCAGTGGCAGGATATGAACTACGAGAGCCGTCACTCACAGTCCTACATGAAATCACTGCCGGACTTCACCAAGCTGGTTGAGTCCTACGGTCATGTCGGCATGGAAGTTCGTAAGCCGGAAGAGCTGCAAGCCACCTTGGATAAGGCCTTTGCGATGAAAGATAAGCTGGTGTTCGTCAATGTGTATGTTGACCCGTTCGAGCACGTTTATCCGATGCAGGTGCCGCGTGGCTCCATGCGTGACATGTGGCTGAACAAGACCGAGAGAACCTGAGCATGAGACATATTATTTCCGTCCTGATGGAGAACGAAGCCGGTGCACTGTCTCGTGTTGTTGGACTGTTTTCACAGCGTAACTACAACATCGAGTCCCTGACCGTCGCACCGACCGAGGATCCGACCCTGTCGCGCCTGACGCTGACTACGGTCGGCAACGATCGGGTGATCGAGCAGATCACCAAGCAGCTCAACAAGCTGATCGAAGTGGTCAAGCTGGTCGATCTGACCGAGGGCGATCATATCGAGCGTGAGCTGATGCTGATCAAGGTGAAGGCGTTGGGTTCACAGCGCGCCGAGGTGATCCGCAATGTCGAGATCTTCCGTGGTCAGGTGATCGACGTGACCAGTTCGGTCTACACGGTACAGCTAACTGGCTCTAGCGATAAGCTGGATGCCTTTATTAATGTAATCGACACCACGAATGTGCTGGAAGTCGTCCGCACGGGTGTGTCGGGTATCTCTCGCGGTGAGAAAGTACTGAGCCTGTAAGTTCAGTCTCAGCGCATTAGTCATCTCGCAATACCCGCTTCGGCGGGTATTTTTTTACCTTGGTTTTGTTGATCTGGCTCACTAAATTCACGGTTTGGTCGGGGAAATGATTTATATCAGGGACTGAGGCGAGCGCACTGGATAGCCTTGCGCTGGATTCTTGCCGGAGCTGTACTAGATTGAATCTAATATAGATATCGGCCTGAAGCCGTTTGTTAGCTGTTTGAAGGGGATAGGACCATGGGGCTGCTGAAGCACCTGTCGATGAAAAACAAGTTGATCGTGATGCTGTTACTGCCATTGGTGTTGGCGATCTACTTCCTGGCAGTCGCGATGATCGACAGCTGGAAAACAAGCCAGTCGATGGCGAGGATTCAGCTGCTATCCGATGTGGCGGTCGATGCCAGTAATCTGGTGCATGAGCTTCAGAAGGAACGAGGGCTCACAGCTGGCTTCCTGGGCTCCAAAGGTGAGCGTTTAGGTTCTGAGCTGCAGCAGCAGCGTGCGCTGGCCGATACCCGGGTCAAGGCTTATACCGAGCGGGTCGCCGGATTGGATCGCTCTGGGTTCTGGCCAGAACTGCTTCAGCAGCTGGACGCCATCGACAAGCGGATCAAAAATCTGGGGCCGCTGCGCCAAAAGATTTCGGCCCTGACGATTCCCGGACCTGATGCGATAGGGCAGTTTACCGCCGGTAACGCCGATATCCTGCAGGTGGTGTCGCTGCTGGCGTTGGAAGCGGATGATATCGAAGTCGCCAATCGGGCCAATGCCTATTACTACTTCCTGCAGAGTAAAGAGCGGGCCGGTATCGAACGTGCGGTTCTGAGTAACACCTTCGCACGTAATCGTTTTGCCTCCGGTTTGAAGACCCGTTTTATCAACCTGCTGGCCGAGCAGGAAACCTACCAGCGAACCTTCACCGAGTTTGCCGAGCCCGAGGACAGTGCCTTGCTGGGGCAGATCATCAAGGGCGAGCCGGTTGATGAGGTCAACCGGATGCGCCGGATTGCGTTGGATCGTGATCACAGCTTCGATACCGAAGCCGGTTACTGGTTCAAGATGGCAACAGCCCGGATCAACCTGCTCAAGCAGGTCGAAGATGCGCTGGCAGAGCGCTTCAAGGCTGATGCCGTGGCTCGCAGTGGCAGCGCCAAGAGCAGTCTGATCATCCTGTCGATCGTGGCCTTGGTGGCACTGCTGGTTACCTTGTTGCTGAGCGTGGTGATCTATCGTCTGATTATTCGTCAGCTGCGGACGCTGACGGCAGCGATGCGTCAGATCGAAGAGCATTCGGATCTGAGTGCCCGTGCCGAGGTGATCACCAATGACGGCCTGGGGCGGGTCGCCGGCAGCTTCAACGGCATGATGGATAATCTGTCAGGACTGGTGAATCAGGTCCGTTCCGCCAGTGAGCAGCTGGTGGGGCAGGTACAGCAGGTCCAACAGGTGTCCGAAGATGTCGAGCGGGAGGTACAGGATGGCTTGTCGCAAGCGGCGATGGTAGCGGCGGCAACCAATGAGATGGGGGCTTCGATTCGGGAGGTGGCGCAAAACTGTGCCAATGCTTCCGATAAGGCCCAGCAGGCCAATGTTTCGGTAGAACAGGGCGAAGCGATCTCGCAGCAAGCTAAAGAAGCGATTAATTCACTGAACCAGGATATCCATAAAGCGACCGAAGTGATTCAGCGGGTGGCGGCCGACAGTGAGGAGATCGGCGGTGTGCTGGATGTGATTCGCGGCGTGGCCGAGCAGACCAACCTGTTGGCATTGAATGCAGCCATCGAGGCGGCGCGAGCCGGCGAGCAGGGACGAGGGTTCGCGGTGGTAGCCGACGAGGTTCGCAGCCTGGCTCAGAAGACCCAGGAGTCGACCGAGCAGATTAATACCATGATCGCCAAGCTGCAGGAGGGGAGTCGCTCAGCCGTGGGGGTGATGTCGGACAGCCAGGCCTGTGCCGATAAGACCATGGAACAGTTCGAACTCGAAGCCCAGGCACTGAAGCAGATCAGTGAGCAGATCGCGTTGGTTAATGATATGAACCATCAGGTGGCGGCAGCGACCGAAGAGCAGTCGGCGACCGTTGAAGAGATCAATCAGAACCTGTCAGCGATTCAGCAACGCTACGAGCTGACCGCCGCCAGTGCCGGTAGCCTGGGGGATTCCAGCGATCAGATGGAGCGCCTGTCCGGTGACCTGCAGCAGCAGGTAAGTCGGTTCCAAAGCTGATTTAATCGGCGTACGACTCCATCAACGGGCTCCTTTGGGAGCCCGTTTTTATTTCGGGGGCATAAATTACTGGCTAATAATCAATCAGTGATTCTTTGTACGGTTGATCTGTAGCAGGTTTTCATTGTTTCAGCTCGGTTACAATGTTGAACCCACAGCAGTCGCTCAGCGGCGGATGTAGCCCGGACAGTAGTGTTGTCGTCCGACCTGGACTGCCTTCAAACATCTATAGGTAGAGAGCCTTTATGCAGTGGCTCGCTACGGAGTAAGGAGATCGGTATGGGGCTGCTAAGACGGTTGTCGATGCGCAATAAGTTGCTGTTGTTGCTGGTGATTCCTTCGCTGGTGGCATTGTTCTTCCTCGGTGTGACGCTAATCTCCAGCTGGCAAGCCAGTCAAGCCATGCAACGTGTGCAACTGCTGTCGGGGGTGTCGGTTGCCGCCAGTAACCTGGTTCATGAACTGCAAAAAGAACGGGGGCTGACAGCGGGTTTTCTGGGTTCCAAGGGCACTCGACTGAAGGCGGAACTGGAACAACAGCGCAAGTTGGCCGATCAGCGTCTTCAGGCCTACCAGCAAACTCTCTCTTCGTTGGATTCGAATAGCCTCTGGCCGGCTTTTCGGGATCAGCTCGGTGTGGTCGATACACGGATCAAGGGGCTGAATCAGTTGCGCCAGCAGGTTAGTGCTCTGTCGATACCGGCCAAACAGGCGATCGGTCAGTACACCCGGGGCAACGCCGAAATATTGCAACTGGTTTCACTGATGGCGATGCAGGCGGCCGATCCGGCGATCTCTAATCGAGCCAATGCTTATTACTATTTCCTGCAGGGCAAGGAACGGGCCGGAATCGAACGGGCGGTCTTGAGTAATACCTTTGCTCGGGACAGCTTTGGCGAGGGCATGAAGCAGCGCTTTGTGACCCTGTTGGCGCAGCAGGATACCTATAACCAGACCTTTAGCGAATTTGCCGTACCCGACGATGCGGCGTTGTTGGAACAGTTAGTCAGCGGCCGTGCCGTGGATGAGGTGAATCGGTTACGCAAGGTGGCACTGTCGGGCGACCGTGGTTTCGAGACTGAAGCGGGTTACTGGTTCAAGATGGCGACCGAGCGGATTAATCTGCTGAAGCAGGTTGAGGATACGTTGGCGGAGCGCTTAAAAGCCAAGGTTGACCAGCGAGGTGCCGAAGAGCGGACCCATCTGATCTGGATGCTGGTGATCGCGGTACTGGCTTCCTGTTTCAACCTGGGGTTGGTGTTTGCGATCTACTGGCTGATTACACGGCAGCTCAACAGCCTGTCGGCGGCGATGAGTCTGGTGGAAGACTCTGATCTGAGTGCCCGTGCCGAGCTGATCAGTCAGGACAGCCTTGGTCGACTGGCGGGCAGCTTCAACCAGATGATGGAGAAACTGTCATCACTGGTGTACCGGGTTCGTGATGCCAGCGGACAGCTGGTGGATTCGGTCAACCAGGTCCAACAGGTGGCCCATGATGTCGATACCGAAGTTCAGCAGGGCTTGGCTCAGACCGAGATGGTAGCCACGGCGATGAACGAGATGGGGGCTTCGGTACGGGAGGTGGCCGGCAGCTGCTCGGAGGCTTCCGGTAAAGCGAATCTGGCCAATGAATCTGTCGGTGATGGGCGGCAGGTGTCGGTGCAGGCCAAGCAATCCATCGGCTCGTTGTCGGCGGACATTGACCGTGCCAGTGGGGTTATCGAGCGTCTGGCTTCCAACAGCAACGAGATCAGCACCGTCTTGGATGTGATTCGCGGAGTGGCCGAGCAGACCAATCTGCTGGCTTTGAATGCCGCCATCGAAGCGGCCCGTGCCGGTGAGCAGGGAAGAGGCTTTGCGGTCGTTGCTGATGAAGTGCGCAGTTTGGCGCAGAAGACCCAGCAGTCCACCGAGCAGATCAACGCGATGATCGATAAGCTGCAGCAAGGTAGCCAGGATGCGGTCGACGTGATGGCGCAAAGTCAGGCCTGTGCCGGAACGACCATGGGGCAGTTCGAGCAGCAGATGACCGCGCTGGAACAGATCTCAACTCAGATTACTCACGTCAACGATCTCAATCATCAGGTCGCTACGGCGACCGAGCAGCAGACCGCCACGGTGGAGGAGATCAATCAGAGTATCAATGCGATTCAGCAGCGCTATCAGCAGACCGCCAGCAGCGCCACGAGCCTGGGTGATGCCAGTAGTCAGATGCAGCTGTTGGCCGAGTCGTTGCAGCAGGAGGTCAGTCAATTTAAAGGCTGAACCGATAGAGGCCCGGCCACGTTTGAGGTGATAGCCGGGTCAGGCAGCGGGCGCTGAACGGAACCCGCTGATCTAGCATCGAATGACGCTTAGTTGTTGGCGTGCAGCTCGTGGTTCAGCTCGATCGCTGACTTGTTGGTCTTGACCTCGATGCGGCCATTGATCGAATTGCGACGGAACAGCAGATCGGACTTACCGGCCAGCTGGCTGGCTTTGACGGTCTCGACGGCGTTGTTCTGATCGTCCAGTACCACCACCTTGGAGCCGCCGGTGACGTAAAGGCCGGCTTCCACGGTGCAACGATCCCCCAGCGGAATGCCCAGGCCGGCATTGGCGCCCAGCAGACAGCCCTCACCGACGCTGATGACGACGTCGTTACCGCCGGACAGGGTGCCCATGGTGGAACAGCCACCGCCCAGATCGGAGCCCTTACCCACAACGACGCCAGCTGAAATCCGGCCTTCGACCATGCTGGTGCCTTTGGTGCCGGCGTTAAAGTTGACGAAGCCCTCGTGCATGATGGTGGTGCCTTCGCCGATATAGGCGCCCAGGCGAACCCGAGAGGTGGCGGCGATACGGGTGCCGGTTGGGACCACGTAGTTGGCCATCTTGGGGAATTTATCCACCGAGTGAACATCGATCAGTTCACCGCGGGCGCGAGCTTCAAGCTGGCGCTGCGGCAGTTCGTCCAACGCGATGGCGCCCTGATTGGTCCAGGCGACGTTGGGCAGCAGGCCGAACATGCCGTTCAGGTTGATGCTGTGAGGCTCGACGATACGGTGTGAGATCAGTTGCAGCTTCAGGTAGGTTTCTGGCGTTGAGCTGGGGGCGTCGTCATCGGCCAGGATGCACAGCACCAGCGGTTGCTCGGAGCCTTTCAGGGTCGCGGCGATGGCGGCCTGATCCTCGGCGTTACGCTCGATGAACGCCGCTTCGACGGCGGCCAGCTTCTCCTGGTCCAGTTCGATCGCCTGGTTGCCGCCTTCGTAACCCACCGCATCGGTCAGCGCTTTGATCAGGTTGTTGCAGGGCTCATAGACCGGCTGGGCGTAGAACACCTCCAGCCACTCGCCTTTGGATGATTTGGTGCCGACCCCGAGGCCGAGGCAGAATGCGTTGCCGCTCATGATGATTCTCCGCTTGGAACAGGAATTCTGTTATGGGTAATAAAGGTTCAGTTAGAAATAGGTTTCGTAATCGGCTGCTTTAAAGCCGAGTTTGCGCTCACTGCCAAGATCCAGCAGTGGGCGCTTGATCATTGCCGGGTATTCCAGCATCAGCGCGATAGCCTGGTCACGATCGACCGAGGCTTTGGTCTCCTCGGGCAGCTGGCGCCAGGTGGTGCCGCGCTTATTCAGTAAGGCTTCCCAACCCAGTTCATCGCACCAGCCTTCCAGCCAGCTCTGTTCCAGCCCCTGCTTGCGATAGTCGTGGAACTGGTAATTAACACCGGCTTGATCGAGCCATTTCTTGGCTTTCTTGATCGTATCGCAGTTGCTGATGCCGTAAAGGGTAACCATGGTTGTTGTCCTTAGTCGCTTAGGTTGGCGTTAGCCTTGTTCTGTTTGGCCGAATTACAGATTGCCGACAAAGCGGCAGATGCGCTCGGCCGCTTCGATGCATTCATCCAGTTCCGCGACCAGCGCCATTCGAACCCGGTTGGCGCCGGGGTTGCTGCCGTCGATCGATCGTGACAGGTAGGAGCCGGCCAGTACGGTAATGTGTTGCTGGGCGAATAGCTCCCGGGCGAAGGTTTCGTCATCGACCGGGGTCTCGGCCCACAGGTAGAAACCGGCATCGGGGCGCTGCACGTTCAGGATACCGTCGAGTCGACTCAAGACCGCGTCGAACTTGGCCCGGTATTGGTCGCGATTGGCCAGCACATGGGCTTCGTCGTTCCAGGCCGCGATGCTGGCCAGTTGCGAATAGATCGGCATCGCGCAACCGTGGTAGGTCCGATAGAGCAGGAACTGCTTCAGAATGTTTGCATCACCCGCAACAAAACCGGAACGCAGACCGGGTAGATTGGAGCGCTTGGACAGGCTGTGGAAGGCCAGGCAGCGACGGTAGTCGTGGCGCCCCAGTTCACTGCAGGCTTGCAGCAGGCCGACCGGCGGTTGGCCTTCATCGAAATAGATTTCGGAATAGCACTCGTCGGCGGCGATAACGAAATCGAACTCGTCGGCCAGCTCGATCAGACGCTTGAGCTGTTGTAGCGGGATCACCGCCCCGGTGGGGTTGCCCGGCGAGCAGATAAACAGCAGTTGGCAGTTTTTCCAGACCTGTTCCGGAACTGCGTCGAAATCGGGTAGAAATCTGTTCTCCGCTTGGCAGTTCAGGAAGTGGGGCGTGGCACCGGCCAGGTAGGCGGCGCCTTCGTAGATCTGGTAGAACGGGTTCGGGCTGACCACCAAGGGTTGATCGGCGCTTCGATCGATCACGGCCTGGGTGATGGCAAACAGCGCTTCGCGGGTGCCGTTGCAGGGTAGTACCTGGGTTTCCGGATCCAATCTGCCGCTGAGTTTAAAACGCCGCTCGGCCCAACCGGCAATCGCCTCACGCAATTGGGGCAGACCTTTGGTGGTCGGGTAGCCGGACAGCCGATCAAGGTTGTCACTGAGGGTGTCGCGGGCAAACTCCGGTGCCGGATGCTTGGGCTCACCGATCGATAGGGCGATATGGGCCAGCTCGGCTGGTGGTGTTACGCCTGACTTGAGCGCATTGAGGCGCTCGAACGGATAGGGTTGCAGTTTTTGCAGATCGGGGTTCATCGGTGCTCCGCTGAGTCTGTGCGTCGGGTCGGCTCTCTGTTTCAATTACTCCCGATGGTGCTATCCCAAATACTGCCGGGGCGGGGAGGGCCGCAAATTATAATGAGGCCCTGCCGGGCTGACAAATCACCCCGGCAGCGCTTGGTGTCGTAACGGCCTCGTTGTCTATCTATCAGCCGTTGAAGCCTTCGATCTGGCGGTCGAGCTCTTCACAGATCCGTTGCTGCAATTTTTCACTCAATTCCGGATCGGTAATCGGCTGGCCGTTCTGATCGGTGATAAAGAACACGTCTTCGACCTTTTCACCGACGTTGACGATATGGGCTTTCTGCAGATGGATATGCAGTTCCAGAAACACCTTGCCGACCCGGGCCAGCAGACCGGGGCGGTCCGAGGTGTTGAGCTCCAATGCGGTCAGGTGGCGATCGCTGTCCGAACTCAGGGTGACCTGGGCAGGCATGGAGAACAGTTTCAATTGTCTAGGGGTGCGTCGCTGGGCAATCGACGGGTAATCGGCCGGATCATCCAGCTCTTCGACCAGCGAGTTTTTAATCTTCAGGATGGTTTCCGGATCATCACCGATCGGCTGATTTTCCTGATCCAGTACAATAAAGGTGTTGTAGCTGTAACCGTCATCGTTGGTGATGATGTCGGCGTCCTGGATGCTCAGATTGAGGTGATCCAGCGCCGCCGCCGAAGCGGCAAACAAGCCTTCGTGGTCTCGGGCGTAGATAAAGATCTTGGTGGCACCTTCGTACAGCCGGGTGCTGGTCTCTTTGACCAGTACCAGCGGCTGGTTGGGTTCGCTATGGTTCAGAATCGCCTCGGTATGCCAGGCGATATCGGACGCCTCCTCACGCAGGAAGTATTCCTCACCGAGAGTGGCCCACATACATTCGGCGCTGTAGTCGCTGATCCCTTCGTGGCGCAGCAGGTCGAGGGCTTCGCGCTGGACCTGCTCGATCAGATCTTCACGATTGACCGGGTTTTCCAGTCCGCGGCGCAACACTTTCTTGGTCTCGACGTAGAGCTGGCGCATCAGCGAGGCGCGCCAGTTGTTCCACAGGGTATTGTTGGTGGCGCAGATATCGGCCACGGTCAGGGTGTAAAGATAATCCAGGTGGGTGATATCGCGAACCCGCATGGCGAAGTCATGAATCACTTCCGGGTCGGAAATATCCTTACGCTGGGCCGTCATCGACATCAACAGGTGGTTCCGAACCAGCCAACAGACCAGGTGGGTGTCCCACTTGCCCAGATGGTGACGCTCGCAGAACAGCTTGGCATCGACGGCGCCGAGTTCGGAGTGATCACCGCCGCGCCCTTTGGCGATATCGTGATACAGACCGGCCACATACAGCAGCGCCAGCTTGGGGAGTTGTCTTACGATACGGTTGGCGATCGGGAATTTTTCGGCCTGGTCGCCGTGGCGGAAGCGGCGCAGGTTGGTGATCACCTTCAGCGTGTGAGCATCGACGGTGTAGATATGAAACAGGTCGTGCTGCATCTGACCGACGATGTTGCCGTACTCGGGCAGGTAGCGGCCGAGAATGCCGTAACGGGTCATGCGGCGCAGTTCGGTGGTGACGCCTTCCGGAGAGCGCAGCAGCTCCATAAACAGGGTGGTGTTGCGGATGTCGTTGCGGAAGTTGTCGTCGATCTGTTGCCGGGCTTCGCGCAGCAGGCGCATGGTGGATGCGCGTACGCCCTGGAGTTCGCTGTTCTGTGCCAGCAGTACGAACATCTCCATGATCGCGAACGGGGTCTGGGTGTAGACCTGATCATGGGTCACTTCGATATGGTCGCAACGGACCTGAAAGCGCTTGTTCAGCGGGCGGATCTGCTGATCGCTTTCGTCCTCAAGCAGGGCTTCTTCGAAATGCTGCAGCAGCATGTCGTTGAACTCGGCCAGGTACATCGCGATGCGATAGTACTTGCCCATAAACTGTTCGACCGCCAGCTTGCCTTCGGTATCTTTGTAGCCGAAAAATTGTGCCAGGGTGCGCTGGTGATCAAACAGCAGTCGATTCTCGCAGCGATCGGTCAGCATGTGCAGCGCGTAGCGGACCGTCCATAGATAGCGCTCGCCCTTATCCAGCGCGTCCAGCTCGCTGTCGGTCAAAAAGCCATGATCAACCAGATCGTGTAGGTAGGTGGCGCCGAAGTGGCGTTTGGCGACCCAGCCAACGGTCTGCAGATCGCGTAGCCCGCCCGGTGAGTCCTTGATGTTGGGTTCAAGGTTGTACTCGGTGTCGTTGGTGCGGTGGTGACGCTTCTTCTGTTCTTCAACTTTGGCTTTGTAGAACTGCTGGCTCGACCAGATGTTGTCGGCGGTGACCCGCTGGTACATCTGTTCGCGCAGCTGAGTGTTGCCGGTCAGGCAGCGGGATTCGATCAGGTTGGTGGCTACGGTAATATCTTTACCTGCCTCCTCGGCACACTGCTCGATGGTACGAACGCTGCTGCCGACATCGAGACTGATATCCCATAAAAAGGTCAGGAACCCCTCGATGCTGTCGCGGTACTGTTCGGCATTATCCTGTTGTAGCAGCAACAACAGGTCGATATCCGAGTGAGGATGCAGTTCGCCGCGACCGTAGCCGCCGACAGCGACTAGGCTGATCGAACCGTCTTCGGGCCAGCGATATTGGTTCCAGGCATGACGCAGCAGCTGATCCATCATCCAAGCACGGCCATAGATCAGGGTGCGGATATCGGCGCCATTCTTAAACCGCTTATTTAGGGTTTCCTGGCCCTGTTTCAGCGCCTGCTTGAACAGGGTGAGAAATGAATCGGCGTCGGCCAGCTGCTGCAGGAACTGATCGTTATCGAACAGGCTGGGATCGGCGGCGAAAGCATCGAGTTGATCGGTCATGGTTCAGCTTGGCGCTCGTTCATGTAGAGGTTTGGCAGTCGGGATCAGAGCTTGCCCTGTTCCTCAGATCTCAATGTAAAAATCTCATATCCGGTTTCCGTGACGACCAGGGTGTGCTCCCACTGCGCGGAAGGGCGCTTGTCGACGGTTTCAACGGTCCAGCCATCGCGCTTGGACAGTTTGGTGTGACGTTTGCCGGCATTGATCATCGGCTCGATCGTAAAGGTCATGCCGGCTTTCAGTTCCAGGCCGGTGCCCGGGCGGCCGTAGTGCAGCACCTGGGGCTCCTCGTGGAACACCTCACCAATGCCGTGGCCGCAGTATTCGCGCACCACCGAGTAGTGGTTCTTCTCGGCGTGCTGCTGAATCGCGTGGCCGATATCACCCAGGCGGACCCCAGGTTTGACCATGCGAATGCCCAGGTACAGGCACTCCTGGGCAATATCGACCAGGCGCTGCATATGGGGTTGGATCTTGCCGACGAAGAACATCTTGCTGGTGTCGCCGTGGAAGCCGTCCTTGATCACGGTGATATCGATGTTGATGATATCGCCCTGCTTCAGAGGCTTGTCGTTGGGGATACCGTGACAGACCACCTGATTGATCGAGGTGCAGATCGACTTGGGGAAGCCGTTGTAGTTCAGCGGCGCCGGGATGGCGTCCTGCTCATTGACGATATAGTCATGGCAGATCTGGTTGAGTTGGTTGGTGGTGACCCCCGGCTTTACGTGGGGTTCGATCATCTCCAGAACTTCGGCTGCCAGGCGGCCGGCAACACGCATTTTTTCAATCTGTTCCGGGGTTTTCAGGGTCACGGTCATAATGAGAACTCGTTGTATAGCTAAAGCAAGTAGGGCCGGTTAGCCGCAAAGCTCCACATTGTACACACAAACGGCGATTGAGACAGATCGGACCATGGCGGTAGATGGCTGAAAAATGCAGCTTCGACTTTCGATTTGCAGGCTGTTGTGGTATAAAGTCGCGCTGCCGCGCAGGGGGTGAATTAATAGTTCTCCTGTGGCGGTGGAAATGAAAGATAACGTCGCACATATACCGACACGTCCCTCTGGGTGCCTGGTGAGTGATCACAGGGTTGAGAGATGGGGTATATGGAGGCCTAACCCAGACAATTCAGGAACAGATTAATGTCCAAAGTCTCTATGCGTGACCTGCTGAAAGCAGGCGCACACTTCGGTCACCAGACCCGCTACTGGAACCCGAAAATGGGTAAATACATTTTCGGTGCTCGCAACAAGATTCATATCATCAACCTGGAGCACACCGTTCCGGCTCTGAATGATGCGCTGTCCGTGATTCAGCGTCTGGCTGCCAACAAGAACAAGATCCTGTTCGTTGGTACCAAGCGTGCCGCCAGCAAAGTGATCAAGCAGGAAGCTGAGCGCGCCGGTATGCCTTACGTCAACCACCGCTGGCTCGGTGGTATGCTGACCAACTACAAGACCATCCGTGCCTCCATCAAGCGCTTCCGCGATCTTGAGCAGCAGGCTGCCGACGGTACTTTCGAGCAGCTGACCAAGAAAGAAGCGCTGATGCGTACCCGTGAGATGGCCAAGCTGGAGCGCTCCATCGGCGGTATCAAGGATATGGGCGGTCTGCCCGATGCGCTATTCGTTGTTGATGTTGACCACGAGCGTATCGCCATCAACGAAGCCAACAAGCTGGGTATCCCGGTTATCGGCGTTGTTGATACCAACAGCAACCCGGATGGCGTTGATTACGTTATCCCGGGTAACGACGATGCGCTGCGCGCTATCCAGATCTACGTTAAGGCAGTTGCCGATTCGTGCCTGGAAGGCAGCAACGCCGTTGCTAGCGAGTTTGTTGAAGTAGAAGAGCAGGTCGACGCCGCGCAGTAAGCGGATGTTACCGGCCTGTCAGCAGGCTTCATGAAGGGGAGCACTGCTCCCCTTTTTTCAATTTTGAATTCAAGTTACTAAAGAGGAACGATCATGGCGGCTAAGATCTCTGCTTCTATGGTTAAAGAACTGCGCGAGCGTACTAGCTTGGGCATGCTGGAATGTAAAAAAGCGCTGGCTGAAGCCGATGGTGACATCGAGCTGGCGATCGAGAACCTGCGTAAGTCCAGCGGTATGAAGGCGGCGAAGAAGGCTGGCCGTACTGCGGCTGACGGCGTTGTTGCGGTTAAGGTTGCCGACGACAACAGCTACGGCGTGCTGGTTGAAGTGAACTGTGAAACTGACTTTGTTGCTCGCGACGAAGGCTTTATCGGTTTCGCCAACAGCGTTCTGGAAGCGGCTTTCGCATCCAAGCAGACTGACGTTGCTGCGCTGATGGAAGGTGAGCTGGAAGCGACTCGTGAAGCGCTGGTTCAGAAGATCGGTGAGAACATGAGCGTTCGTCGTATCGAAGTTCTGGAAGGTGCCAGCGTTGGTGCTTACGTTCACAGCAACAACCGTATCGCTGTTCTGGTCGCTCTGACCGCAGGCGAAGAGGCTGTGGCCAAGGACGTTGCGATGCACGTTGCTGCGGTTAACCCGCGCGTTGTTAAGGCCGAAGATATGCCTGAAGACGTTCTGGCTAAAGAGAAAGAGATCATCCTGGCGCAGCCGGACATGGCCAGCAAACCTGCCGAAATCGCCGAGAAGATGGTTGGCGGCCGGATCAAGAAGTTCCTGTCCGAGAACTCTCTGATCGATCAGCCGTTCGTTAAGAACCCTGAAGTCAAAGTTGGCCAGCTGGTTAAAGACGCCGGCGGCGAAGTGGCTTCCTTTGTCCGCTTCGAAGTGGGTGAAGGTATCGAGGTAGAAAAAGTCGACTTCGCTGACGAAGTTGCCGCTGCTCTGCAGTAAGCCTCGCTTGCTCTCGCAGGTCGCCATCAGGCGGCCTGCTCTGAGCCTTCCAGTGAGTCCGGTGCGCCTTTTCGGCGTTTGCTATGGATTCAGTCGAAGGCTACTTGATACACTCCAGCTTAATTTTGTCGGGGGTTCGACCAGTGAGCGAAACCAATAAGGCCAGCTATAACCGAATTCTTCTAAAACTCAGCGGCGAAGCGCTGATGGGAGATGAAAATTTCGGCATCGATCCGAAGGTGCTTGACCGAATGGCCCTGGAGATTGGCCAGCTGGTGGGGATCGGGGTTCAGGTCGGAATGGTGATCGGCGGTGGCAACCTGTTCCGGGGTGAGGCGCTGAGCCGGGCCGGTATGGACCGGGTGACCGGAGACCATATGGGGATGCTCGCTACCGTGATGAACGCGTTGGCGATGCGTGATGCGCTGGAGCGAAATAACATTACCACCCGGGTGATGTCGGCTATTTCCATGGTCGGTGTGGTCGAAGACTACGATCGACGCAAGGCCATACGCTACCTGAATCAAGGCGATGTTGTGATCTTTTCAGCCGGTACCGGCAATCCTTTCTTTACCACCGATTCGGCCGCCTGTCTGCGCGGTATCGAAGTCGAATGCGATGTGGTGCTCAAGGCGACCAAGGTGGATGGAGTCTATTCCGCCGATCCGGTCAAAGATCCGACCGCAACCAAGTACGATCGTTTGACCTTTGACGAGGCGCTGGAGAAGCAGCTGGGTGTGATGGATTTGACCGCGATGTGCCTGACGCGGGATCAGAATATGCCGGTACGGGTATTTAATATGAACAAGCCGGGTGCTCTGGTAACCGTGGTCCGTGGTGGCGACGAAGGTACCTTGATTGAGAACGATCCGGCCTGAGGAGAAGCAAGTGATTGAGGATATCAAGCAAGACGCTGAAGAGCGGATGCAGAAAAGTGTCAAGGCGGTAATCGAGAACTTCAAGAAGATCCGTACCGGCCGGGCTCATCCGAGCATCCTGGATTCGGTTAAGGTCAGCTACTACGGCTCCGATGTGCCGCTGAGCCAGGTGGCCAACATCAACGTTGAGGATGCCCGTACGCTGTCGATCACCCCTTGGGAACGCCCGATGGTGCCGGAGATCGAAAAGGCGATCATGAAGTCGGACCTGGGCCTGAACCCTTCCACGGCAGGTACCGTGATTCGTGTACCAATGCCGGCACTGACCGAAGAGACCCGTAAGGTGTTTATCCGTCAGGCCCGCGGCGAGGCCGAAGGTGCGCGTGTGGCGATCCGGAATATCCGTCGCGATGCCAATGGTGATGTCAAAGACCTTCAGAAAGAGAAGGAAATCACCGAAGACGAGCAGCGCCAGGCTGAAGATGCGATCCAGAAGCTGACCGATAAGTATATCGCCGAGGTTGAGTCGCACTTGCAAACCAAAGAAAAGGATCTGATGGAGATCTGATCTCCGTTTTCGATTCATGACTGATCTGAAGCCTTTCGCCAGCTTGCCGAAGCATGTTGCCATCATCATGGATGGCAACAATCGCTGGGCCAAAGCACGTCGCTTGCCTAGCCTGGCGGGACACAAGGCCGGTGTCGATGCGGTTCGCGCGATGGTCGATGGTTGCGCCCGTTACGGCGTAGCGTCATTGACGTTGTTCGCGTTCAGTAGCGAAAACTGGAAGCGGCCGCCGGCGGAAGTGACCGGCTTGATGGAGCTGTTTATGTTGGCCCTCAAGCGTGAGGTCAAAAAGCTCCACAAGAATAATATCCGGCTGCAGGTGATCGGTGATAAGTCGCGTTTCAGCGATAAGCTGCAGCGCAAGATTGCTGAAGCCGAAGCTTTGACTGCCGACAATACCGGCCTGTGCCTGAATATTGCCGCCAATTATGGTGGTCAGTGGGATATCGCTCAGGCGTCGCGGCTATTGGCGGAGCAGGTGCGTGCCGGTGAGCTGGAACCAGAACAGATCAATGAAGACGCGTTGGCCAAGCACCTCTGCTTGGCTGAACAGCCGTTACCCGATCTTTGTATCCGCACCGGTGGTGAGCGTCGTATCAGCAACTTCCTGTTATGGCAATTTGCGTACGCCGAACTCTATTTTACTCCCACTCTCTGGCCTGACTTCGATCGCAAAGCATTGGAAGCGGCCTTTGAAGATTTCAGTGGTCGTCAGCGCCGTTTTGGCAAGACCAGTGAGCAGGTAGAGGCCGAGCAGAAGCATGCTTAAGCAGCGCATAATTACCGCGCTGGTTCTGGCGCCGCTGATGCTGTGTGCCACCTTTTTGTTGCCTGTTTTCGAATTTAAGCTCTTTACTGCCGCTATCGTCACCCTGGCAGCCTGGGAGTGGGCCAATCTGTCCGGCTATCAGGAGTCCAGTCAGCGCGTCGGTTATGCTGTCGCGGTGCTTGGGCTGGTGGTGCTGATCAAGTACCTGGAGTTCCCGGCTTTACCGATATTATTGGTAGCGTTTGCTTTCTGGGGCTTGGCGCTGTTCTGGGTCTGCGCCTATCCGAAAAGTCTGAGCCAATGGCAGAGTTGCCGTGCACGGGGTGTGATGGGGTTGTTTGTGCTGATCCCCGCCTGGAGTGGTCTGGTTGAGCTGAAGGGGTTGCCTGAGGGTAACCTGTGGCTGTTGCTGTTGATGCTGCTGGTCTGGGGGGCTGATATCGGTGCCTACTTCAGCGGTAAGACCTGGGGTAATAAGAAGCTGGCCGTTGAGGTCAGTCCCGGCAAAACCTGGGCGGGTTTCTATGGTGGTGTGGCGACCAGCTTGCTGATGGCGCTCCTGTTTGGATTGTTCTGCTCGTTCACGGCGGTTCAGCTGGTCAGTTTGTTGTTGCTCAGTCTCGGGACGGCGTTGGTGTCGGTGCTTGGTGATCTGCTTGAGAGTATGGTTAAGCGTCATCGTGGCATTAAAGACAGCTCGCAACTGCTGCCGGGACACGGCGGTGTGATGGATCGAATCGATAGTCTGACCGCCGCGGCACCTATTTTTGCGTTGGGTCTGATTATGACCGAACTGGCCCGGATCACGGTGGTCTAACCCGGTCTATGGAGATCCTACAAACCATTGCCGCAGCGATCGTTACGCTCGGTATCCTCGTTACCATTCATGAATACGGCCACTTCTGGGTCGCGCGCCGCTGTGGCGTCAAGGTGCTCCGCTTTTCGGTGGGTTTTGGCAAGCCGTTGTACCGTTGGTATGACCGTCAACAGACCGAGTATGTGATTGCGGCCATACCCTTGGGCGGTTACGTCAAGATGCTCGATGAGCGCGAGGATGATGTGCCTCCCGAGCTGCGCTCGCAGGCGTTCAATACCAAACCGGTGGGACACCGGATTGCGATTGTGGCGGCTGGGCCAGTGGTCAATCTTGTGTTTGCCGTGTTTGCCTACTGGCTGATGTTCGTTGCCGGTATCAATACCGTGGTGCCAGTAATCGGTGAATTGAAACCGGAATCGGTGGCGATGCAGGCCGGACTGCAGAGCGGTCGGGAATTGGTTGCTGTCGATGGTCATCAGACCCGTACCTGGGAAGAGGTGTCGTTACGGTTGGCGGCCAGGATTGGCGATAGCGGAGAGCTGCGGTTGAGAACCCGCGAACTCAACGGTACCAATGAGCGTGAGCTAGGCATCCCTATTCAGCGTTGGCAGTTTGATGAACAGCATGGACCGTTGTTTACGTTGGGGATTCAGCCCTATCGTCCGCAGGTTCCAGCCACGATCGGCTCGTTGGTTGAAGGTGGGCGTGCCCAGCTGGGTGGCTTACAGGTCGGCGACCGGGTGTTGATGGTGGACGACCAGTCGATTGAACGCTGGGAGCAGCTGGTTGAACAGATCCGAAATCGTCCGGAGCGCTTGGTTCGTCTGCAGCTGGAGCGGCAGGGGCGGATTCTGGAACTTGAGCTGGCGCCTGCTCGAACGGAGTCTGAAAGCGGTGAGGTTTACGGTTATATCGGCGCCGGGGTGCAGTCGGTTAGTTGGCCGCCGGAGATGATGCGCGAAGTGCGTTTTTCGGTGATTGAAGCGGTACCGGCGGCGGTCGCCAAGAGCGGCCAGATGATCGGTCTGACCCTCGAATCCATCTGGAAAATGTTGCAGGGGCTCATTTCGGTAAAAAACTTGAGCGGCCCTATCACCATTGCTAAAGTGGCGGGGGCTTCCGCCGCCTCCGGGCTGGAAAGCTTCTTGAATTTCCTGGCTTATTTAAGCATTAGCCTGGGAATCTTAAACCTGTTGCCGATCCCTGTGCTCGATGGCGGCCATCTGCTTTATTACCTGGTGGAAGCCGTGCGCGGCAAGCCGGTTTCGGAAAAGACGCAGGTGCTGGGTTTAAAGATTGGCATGTCGTTATTGCTGGGGCTGATGTTGCTGGCGCTCTACAACGATGTGCTGAGACTCTGAGCACCAAGGTAACCCAACAAAAAAATCATAACGGATTAGTAGTTCTCCATGCGACGTCAACTAGCTACCGCCCTCCTGTTACTGTCCTTCCCCCTAATGGCTATTGCCGACAGCTTCGTTGTAGAGGATATCCGTTTTGACGGCTTGCAGCGGATGCAGCTGGGGCGGGTGCTGAGCATCTTCCCAATCAAGGAAGGTGACCAAGTCGATGAATTTATCTTGGCTAAAGCAACCAGAGCCCTGTTTGCCAGCGGTTATTTCAATGATGTTCAGTTAGCTCGAGATGGTGACTTGTTGATTGTCCGGTTGTCAGAGCGTCCCGCGATCAGCCGGATCAACATTGAAGGTAATAAAGAGATAAAAGAAGAGGGGCTAAAGCAAGGACTGGCGGGTCTTGGCCTCGTCGAAGGGGAGGTATTTCAGCGTCAGGCTCTGGAAAAAATCCGACTGGAATTGTTACAGGTCTATGCCGCTCAAGGGCGTTATGGTGCGCAGATCGAAACCAGTGTTGAACCACTGCCCGAAAACCGCCTGGGGCTGAACATCAAGATCAAAGAAGGCAAGGCGGCTGCCGTTCAGCATATCAATGTGGTCGGCAACAAAGTCTTCAGCGACGAAGAGCTAATCGACCTTTTCAGTTTGAAGATTCCAGGGTTCTGGGACTTTTTTGATAGCGGTCGCTACTCACGTGAAAAGCTCAGTGGTGATCTGGAGCGGTTGCGTTCTTTCTATCTGGATAAGGGCTACATCAACTTTAAGATTGATTCTACTCAGGTTTCGTTAACCCCGGACCGCAAACATGTATTCGTAACCGTTAATATCACCGAGGGGGATCTTTATCTTTTTGGTGACTACGATCTAGCCGGCAAGCTGGAAGTGGCGGAAGAAGAGCTGCTTGCCCAGGTAACGATCACCCCGGGGGATACTTTTTCTCGTGAACTGATGGTGCGTTCGGCCGATCAGATTACTCGACGCTTGGGTGATGACGGTTTCTTGCTGGCCAATGTAAGGCCGGTTCCGACGATTGACGAAGAGAATAAAACCGTCGCGGTGCGTTTCTATGTCGAACCGGGTAACCGGATGTATGTGCGTCGTATCAACTTTGTCGGCAATACCTCAACCGCCGATGAGGTGCTGCGACGTGAAATGCGGCAGATGGAAGCGGGTTGGGCATCAACCAGTTTGATGGAAGGTTCTAAGGACCGTCTGGAGCGGCTGGGCTTTTTTAGTGAGGTTAATGTCGAGACTTCGACCGTCCCTGGGGTGCCAGATCAGATTGATCTGGAATACAGTGTTGTGGAGCAGTTGTCGGGTAGTCTGGCCGCCAGTATCGGGGTGTCCCAGAGCTCGGGTCTGATCCTGGGTGCCAGTGTGACGCAGAAAAACTTCCTGGGTAGCGGCAATTTCGTCTCGTTCAACGTAACGCGCTCGGATAACACCCGTGAACTCAGTTTCAGTTATGAAAATCCCTATTACACGGTGGACGGTGTCAGTCGTGGTTTCAGTGCTTTTTATCGTGAAGAGGACTTGGACGACGATGATCTTTCCGATTACAACTTGGACTCCTTCGGCGGGGCGATGAGCTTTGGCTATCCGATCGATGAGCACCAGCGTATCGGGCTATCGATCGGTGCTGAGCAATTAAAGGTTAAACTGGGTAGCGACGTTCCCAAGGAGTTGAACCTCTTCGTTCAGGACGAGGGTGATTCCTTTACCCAGCTGCCGCTGGTCGGCTCCTGGTCCAGCAACCACCTAAACAGAGGCCTGCTTCCTACCAAGGGCTACAATCAGCGCGCTTCATTGGAGGTGGCCGGGCCGGGTAGTGATCTTAGCTACTTTAAGCTGCGATATAGCGGCCAGATCTATTATCCGTTGAGTGATGATCAACGTTGGGTTGCAAGCGCCAAGACTAACCTTGGTTACGGGGATGCCTTTGGCGACACCTCCAAACTTCCCTTCTTCAAGACCTTCCGAGCGGGTGGTTTCGATTCAGTACGTGGCTTTAAGAACAATACGCTTGGACCACGGGATGCGAGAGTTACATCGGGAACCCTTGATCCTCTTGGCGGTAATGTACTGATCACCGGTTCAGCTGAACTGATTTTCCCGCTGCCGTTTATCAAGGAGCAGGGCAACTTACGATCTCTACTGTTCTGGGATGTGGGCGGTGTGTTTGATCGCAACTGTTTGACCGATAATCCGGCCTGTGATCTGGATATGAGCTTCAGCAACTTAAGCTCTTCGGTCGGTGTGGGCTTGTCCTGGTTGACTTTTATCGGTCCGATGTCGTTCTCCTTGGGTGTTCCGGTTAAAGAGCAGGAGCACGACGAAGACGAGTTCTTCCAGTTTTCACTGGGTAAAACCTTCTAAATTCAAAATAAGGACAGATTATGAAAGCGTTGAAAACGGTACTGCTGGCAGTGCTGCTGATGCCAGGATTTGCATTGGCGGAGACCAAGATCGCTGTGTTGGATATGGAGGCGGCGATCAGTGCGACCAAGCAGGCTGGGGTCTTACGTGAAAAAATGAAGCAGGAGTTTTCCGCTGAGGAAGATCAGCTTCGTCAGCTTTCCGAAGAAGGCAACGCCCTTAAAGCCAAGCTGAAAAAAGAGAGTAGTTTTCTCAGTGATGCAGATCGTCGCCAGCTGCTAGCTCAGATCCAGAAAAAATTTCAGGAGTTTCAGACGCTTGGTAATCAACTTAAGCAGCAGCGTTTGGGTCGGGAGCAGGCGTTTTTGACCGAGATGCGTCCGCAGATTGAAACCATCTTGAAAGAGCTCGTTCAAACCCAGGAAATCGATATTATCCTTAATCGAAAGGGTGCGGTATACGTAGATCCCAAGCTGGATCTGACCCCGGTAGTGGCTGAAGAACTCAATAAGCTGTAACGGGAGGGGTGTCTTGTACAATCTTGGAGCGATAGCAGAAGCTTTAGGTGCTGAACTGATTGGCGATCCCGAGCAGCCGATCCATGGGGTAGCCGCATTAGATAAGGCGGGTGAGGCTGATTTGACCTTCCTGTCCAATCCTCGTTACCGGAAATCTCTGGCCGAAACCACGGCTGCTGCGGTGTTGATTCAGCCTGAGCATAAGGAACTCTGTCCGGTGGCCGCGTTGATCGTTGAGGATCCCTATCTGGCCTATGCGCGCATTTCCGGTTGGTTCGACCAGCGACCGGTGCCTAAGGCGGGTGTTAGTGCCGGCGCTTGGGTTGATCCTTCGGCAGAGGTTGATGAGACTGCGCGTCTGGCCCATGGAGTGGTGATCGAGGCTGGGGCGATCGTTGGTCCCAATGTTGAGGTCGGCCCTAATTCGGTCGTGGGGGCTGGCTCTAGAGTTGGCGATGACAGTCGCCTAGGGGCAAATGTCACCCTTTACCATGACGTCGTCGTGGGCAAGCGTTGTCTGATTCACAGTAGTGCCGTGATCGGTGCCGATGGTTTTGGTTTTGCTCGTGAAGGGGAACGTTGGGTCAAGATTCATCAGATCGGTCGGGTGATTCTTGGCGACGATGTTGAGATTGGCGCCTGCAGCACCGTCGATCGTGGAGCGATCGAAGATACGGTGGTCGGTAACGGGGTGAAAATCGATAATCAGGTGATGGTCGGACACAATGTTGTGATCGGCGAACATACCGCCATGGCCGGCTGTTCGGCCAGTGCGGGAAGCACTAAGATAGGCAGTCGCTGCACCATTGGTGGCGGTGCCGGTTTGTCGGGGCATATCGAAGTGGCCGACGATGTTCATCTTAGTGGTATGGCCATGGTGACCAAGTCGTTGAAGGAGAAGGGCGTATACTCCTCAGGAACCGGAATCATGCCGTATCAGCAGTGGCGTCGAAACGTAGTGCGTTTCCAGCAATTAGATAAGTTGGCAGCAAGAATCAGCCAGCTTGAAAAAGCAATAGAAGATAAAGGTTAAGGTTTTTGTAAGATGATGGATGTGAAGGAAATTCGTGAATACCTTCCGCACCGTTACCCATTCTTGTTGGTGGATCGGGTCGTTGAACTGACTGTCGGCGAATCGATCGTGGCCTACAAAAATGTGACTATTAACGAGCCGTTTTTTAATGGTCACTTCCCCGATCACCCGGTTATGCCCGGCGTGCTGATCGTTGAAGCGATGGCGCAGGCTGCGGGTATTTTGGGCTTTAAGACGATGGGTAAGACGCCCCAGGACGGGTCAATCTATTACTTCGTCGGTTCCGATAAGCTTCGTTTCAAGCGCCCGGTAGTACCGGGGGATCAATTGCGTCTTGAGGCAACGATCGTGTCGGAGAAGCGTGGTATCTGGAAGTTTGATGTCAAATCAACCGTAGATGGCGATCTGGTCAGTTCAGCCCAGATTCTCTGTGCTGACAGGAAGATCTGATTTTGATTCATAGCCAGGCGATCGTCGACCCCAAAGCTCAGCTTGCTGATGATGTTGAGGTCGGCCCTTGGACTCAGATCGGCCCGGATGTGGTAATTGAATCCGGTTGCCGTATTGCGTCCCATGTGGTTATCAGCGGTCCGACCCGTATCGGTCGCAACAACCAGATTTTCCAGTTCGCGTCGGTCGGCGAAGCTTGTCAGGATAAAAAGTATGCCGGTGAGCCGACTGAGTTGATCATTGGTGATAACAATATCATCCGTGAAAGCTGCACTCTGCATCGCGGCACTGTACAGGACGAGGGAATAACCCGAATCGGCAGTGGGAATCTGCTGATGGTTAACGTCCATGTGGCGCACGACTGTCGGATCGGTGATAACACGATCGTGGCGAACAACGTTGCCTTGGCTGGTCATGTTCATGTTGATGACTTTGCCATCGTGGGCGGTCAGACAGGGGTTCACCAGTTCTGTCGTATCGGCGCCCATGCAATGTGTGGCGCAGCATCGATGATCACCAAAGATGTTCCTGCCTACGTTATGGCATCAGGTAACCTGGCTAAGCCTCACGGTATCAACACCGAAGGGCTGAAGCGACGAGGATTCAGTGCCGACGCTTTGCGGGCGCTCAAGCAGGCGTATCGACTGATTTACCGTCAAGGGCTGAAGCTGGAACAGGCCGTCGCCGAATTGGATGATCTGCAGCGCCAATTTCCTGAGGTCGCTCTGTTGACCCAATCTCTGCGCGATTCCACTCGCGGCATCATCCGTTAGCGTCTTATGCGTATTGCGATCGTGGCCGGTGAGGCCTCTGGAGATATTCTGGGGGCCGGACTGGTCAAAGCGTTACAGCGTCTTTCTCCTGAACCCATTACCTTCGAAGGAATCGCCGGCCCACTGATGCAGGCGCAGGGGGTTGAGTCTCGGTTCCCGATGGATCGTCTCTCGGTGATGGGGCTGGTCGAGGTTTTGGGCCGACTGCGTGAGTTGCTGGGTATTCGCAAGCAGCTGATCGAAAGTTGGCTGCAAGATCCTCCTGATCTGTTTATCGGGATCGATGCTCCTGACTTCAATTTGACCCTCGAGCAAAAACTGCACGAAGCGGGTATTCCGACTGTGCACTATGTCAGTCCGTCGGTCTGGGCCTGGCGCCAAAAACGGGTCCAGAAGATTGCCCGTGCGATCGATCTGATGCTTTGCTTACTGCCTTTCGAAGCTGCGTTCTATGATAAGTCTGGTGTGGACGCTCGCTTTGTGGGACATACGCTGGCCGATGAATTACCGTTAGAGCCCGACAAAGAAGCAGCACGGGATGCGTTGGGGCTGGACCAAGAGAAGCGCTATGTTGCTTTGCTGCCGGGTTCCCGGGCTGGCGAGGTAGAACGTTTAGCGCCGCTGTTTTTGGAGGCGGCGCAGCGTTGCCTGGAGCAGCAGCCGGATCTCGAATTCATCATCCCATCGGCCAATGATTCACGTCACCAACAGTTGGAGCAGTTGCTGCAACAGCACTTACTGCCAGTCCATCTGATCCGTGGGCAGTCGCAGCAGGTGATGTCGGCAGCGGACGTTGTGTTGCTGGCTTCGGGCACGGCGGCACTGGAGTGCATGCTGTTGAAGACACCAATGGTGGTCTCCTACCGAGTGGCTCCGCTCAGTTATATGATCTTGTCGCGAATGGTCAAGGTTCCCTATGTGTCATTGCCTAACCTGCTGGCCGATCGAATGCTGGTACCCGAGTTGATTCAGCAGCAGGCAACGGCGCCGGCACTGGCTGAAGCGTTGTTAAATCAATTGGACGACCCGCAAGATCAGCGAGATAGCTTCTACGAACTGCATCAGCAACTGCGGCTGAATGCCAGTGAAAGTTCCGCCAAAGCGATACTGGAGCTGCTGGAGAAGAAAGGCAAACTGGCCTTGTCATGAACGATTTTGAATGTAGCTATCAAGGCGTACTGCTGGCCGGGGTTGATGAGGTGGGTCGTGGCCCGCTTTGTGGGGATGTAGTCACGGCTGCCGTGATACTCGATCCATCGCGCCCAATCGAAGGGTTGGCAGATTCCAAGCGATTAACCGATAAGCGTCGCGCGGGGTTGTTTGATCAGATCCGTGAGCAGGCGTTGGCTTGGTCCGTGGCTCGTGCAAACGTTGAAGAGATTGATCAGCTGAATATTCTTCATGCCACAATGCTGGCGATGCAGCGTGCGGTCGAAGGACTTGATCCGGTACCGGAGTTTGTCCTGATTGATGGGAATCGTTGTCCTAACTTAGCGATGCCTAGCGAAGCGGTGGTCAAAGGTGATAGCCGGGTCGCGGAGATCAGTGCTGCATCTATCTTGGCAAAGGTGACCCGAGATCGTGAGATGGAGTCGTTAGGTCAACTCTATCCAGACTATGGCTTCGCAAAGCATAAGGGCTACCCAACCGCACAGCACCTCGAAGCACTCGAGCGGCTGGGACCGACACCCTTCCATCGTCGCTCGTTCGGGCCGGTCAAGAGATTGCTTCAAGAGGCCTAGCTCGACTGGTATCGCTGTTGAATATTTTGTACGCTCAGGCTGCTGGATTATTCAACTGCGGGCCCAGCCCCTAAGGAGCTTTCGATGACCTCTTCCCCGGATCGACACGACCAACGCTTGGTGGTTGGTTGGTATGTTGCCCTGATCGCTGTGCCTCTTTTTGTCTTAGTGTTGTTATTGAATGCGGATCCCTATGAGCGAGTTCAGCTCAATCAGGTTCTAGAATTGCGCGCCAAGCTGACCGCTGAGAACGTCGGTGCCCAGGTTATCGATTTTCTTGATTCCAAGGGTGGTCATAATTTGACCGAGCAGGAGTGGTTGGATGTCCAGCCTGCCGATGCTGAACAGTTTTTTTTCATGGTGAACAGTTCAAAATACAGCCCGGCACTGAAAGACTTGTTACGTGAAGCGCTAAAGGACGACCTGGTTACCTCGCTTGAATATCGGCAGTTCCGAGAGCAAGCGTTGCCGGCACTGATGGACCCGGTTGTAAGAACACAGTTTGGTCTTTAATGTTTCGTTGAGCAGCTAGAATGATCAGGCTGAGTTAAGTGGCTGATCAGTTGTATGAAAAAGGCGCCGTCAGGCGCCTTTTTTGGTTCTGTTGATTTGGCTTGGTTTTGATCGCTTTGTGATCGGTTTTAATTTCGTAAAAAATATTTCACAAAAGTCGTTGACGGCAGTTCTTAGGTCTGTAGAATGCGCCCCCACGTTGCCGCTGAGGTGGCAGCGGAGTCGGCCTTCCAGCTGATGTTTCGATCTCGCTGGAAGCCCTTTTTTCAAGCGGTTTTTCGAATCAATTGTTCGGAAAGCACAACGAAAAAAGATCGCAAAAAAGCGTTGACTCACGGGTTTTGAGATGTATAATTTCGACCCTCGCTTGAGCAGTCGGACGGCAAGCCAAGCAACGCTCTTTAACAAATCGACCATGCAATTCGTGTGGGCACTTGCTGGGATAGGACAGCAGATATTCTCCGGAATATCACAAAGACTTATCAAAGTAAGTGACTCGTGAATTCATACGACACTATACGTACTTACGTTTAGTTAAGTTATTCCAGTTTTACTTTGAGCAAAAATTCGTTGGCTTCGGCTGACAACTTTTTTGAACTGAAGAGTTTGATCATGGCTCAGATTGAACGCTGGCGGCAGGCTTAACACATGCAAGTCGAGCGGTAACAGGACTAGCTTGCTAGTTGCTGACGAGCGGCGAACGGGTGAGTAACGCGTAGGAATCTACCTAGTAGTGGGGGATAGCCCAGAGAAATTTGGATTAATACCGCATACGCCCTACGGGGGAAAGAAGGGGATCTTCGGACCTTTCGCTATTAGATGAGCCTGCGTGAGATTAGCTAGTTGGTGGGGTAAAGGCTCACCAAGGCGACGATCTCTAGCTGGTCTGAGAGGATGATCAGCCACACTGGGACTGAGACACGGCCCAGACTCCTACGGGAGGCAGCAGTGGGGAATATTGCACAATGGGCGCAAGCCTGATGCAGCCATGCCGCGTGTGTGAAGAAGGCCTTCGGGTTGTAAAGCACTTTCAGCGAGGAGGAAAGGATGTAGGTTAATACCCTGCATCTGTGACGTTACTCGCAGAAGAAGCACCGGCTAACTCCGTGCCAGCAGCCGCGGTAATACGGAGGGTGCGAGCGTTAATCGGAATTACTGGGCGTAAAGCGCGCGTAGGCGGCTAAGTCAGTCAGATGTGAAAGCCCCGGGCTCAACCTGGGAACTGCACCTGATACTGCTTAGCTAGAGTTTGGTAGAGGGGTGTGGAATTTCCTGTGTAGCGGTGGAATGCGTAGATATAGGAAGGAACACCAGTGGCGAAGGCGACACCCTGGACCAAAACTGACGCTGAGGTGCGAAAGCGTGGGGAGCAAACAGGATTAGATACCCTGGTAGTCCACGCCGTAAACGATGTCTACTAGCCGTTGGGGAACTTGATTTCTTAGTGGCGCAGCTAACGCGATAAGTAGACCGCCTGGGGAGTACGGCCGCAAGGTTAAAACTCAAATGAATTGACGGGGGCCCGCACAAGCGGTGGAGCATGTGGTTTAATTCGAAGCAACGCGAAGAACCTTAC
Source organism: Motiliproteus sp. (assembly GCF_965230735.1). GTDB lineage: Bacteria > Pseudomonadota > Gammaproteobacteria > Pseudomonadales > Balneatricaceae > Motiliproteus. The sequence goes on along the minus strand of NZ_OZ246016.1, from coordinate 241,746 downwards.
CCGCTCTTGACATCCAGAGAACTTTCTAGAGATAGATTGGTGCCTTCGGGAACTCTGAGACAGGTGCTGCATGGCTGTCGTCAGCTCGTGTTGTGAAATGTTGGGTTAAGTCCCGTAACGAGCGCAACCCTTGTCCTTATTTGCCAGCGATTCGGTCGGGAACTCTAAGGAGACTGCCGGTGACAAACCGGAGGAAGGTGGGGACGACGTCAAGTCATCATGGCCCTTACGAGCGGGGCTACACACGTGCTACAATGGGCAGGACAAACGGTCGCGAAGCAGCGATGTGGAGCTAATCCGAGAAACCTGTTCGTAGTCCGGATCGCAGTCTGCAACTCGACTGCGTGAAGTCGGAATCGCTAGTAATCGTGAATCAGAATGTCACGGTGAATACGTTCCCGGGCCTTGTACACACCGCCCGTCACACCATGGGAGTGGATTGCACCAGAAGTAGCTAGCTTAACCTTCGGGAGGGCGGTTACCACGGTGTGGTTCATGACTGGGGTGAAGTCGTAACAAGGTAGCCCTAGGGGAACCTGGGGCTGGATCACCTCCTTAAACGAAGCTGCCGTTCTGGTAAGTGCTCACAACGAATTGCATGGTTGGATTAGTTAAAAGCTTTCTCAAGCTTGAGTGAATAAAGGTTAGCGAGAGCTAACCTTTATTTTCTCTTTTGAGAAAATCGCTCTTTAACAAAGTGGATCTGTGATTGAAGCAATCAAATTGAATCAGTTTAATTTTATTGTGTTCGATCAAGCGTTTATATCTGGCGATTAATATCGTATTAGTTCTGACTGATAACTTGAACACTGTTTTGGGTTATATGGTCAAGTGACTAAGCGTGCACGGTGGATGCCTAGGCAGTCAGAGGCGATGAAGGACGTTGTAGCCTGCGATAAGGTTCGGGGAGTCGGCAAACAGACTTTGATCCGGACATTTCCGAATGGGGAAACCCACCCGTCATAAGGCGGGTATCTTGACCTGAATACATAGGGTCAAGAGGCGAACCCGGGGAACTGAAACATCTAAGTACCCGGAGGAAAAGAAATCAACCGAGATTCCCTCAGTAGCGGCGAGCGAACGGGGATTAGCCCTTAAGCGTTTTGAGTTTTAGCGGAACACTCTGGAAAGTGTGGCCATAGTGGGTGATAGCCCCGTACGCGAAAAGGCTCTTAATGTGAAAACGAGTAGGACGGGGCACGTGAAACCTTGTCTGAACATGGGGGGACCATCCTCCAAGGCTAAATACTCCTGACTGACCGATAGTGAACCAGTACCGTGAGGGAAAGGCGAAAAGAACCCCTGTGAGGGGAGTGAAATAGACCCTGAAACCGTGTACGTACAAGCAGTGGGAGCGGTCCTTGAGACCGTGACTGCGTACCTTTTGTATAATGGGTCAGCGACTTAATTTCAGTAGCAAGCTTAACCGTATAGGGGAGGCGTAGGGAAACCGAGTCTTAATAGGGCGTCAAGTTGCTGGGATTAGACCCGAAACCGAGCGATCTACCCATGGGCAGGTTGAAGGTTGAGTAACATCAACTGGAGGACCGAACACACGTATGTTGAAAAATGCGGTGATGACCTGTGGGTCGGAGTGAAAGGCTAATCAAGCTCGGAGATAGCTGGTTCTCCTCGAAAGCTATTTAGGTAGCGCCTCGTGTCTCACCTTGGGGGGTAGAGCACTGTTTCGGCTAGGGGGTCATCCCGACTTACCAACCCGATGCAAACTCCGAATACCCAAGAGTGCAATCACGGGAGACAGACGGCGGGTGCTAACGTCCGTCGTCAAAAGGGAAACAACCCAGACCGTCAGCTAAGGTCCCAAAGTTACAGTTAAGTGGGAAACGATGTGGGAAGGCTTAGACAGCTAGGAGGTTGGCTTAGAAGCAGCCACCCTTTAAAGAAAGCGTAATAGCTCACTAGTCGAGTCGGCCCGCGCGGAAGATTTAACGGGGCTCAAACTGTACACCGAAGCTACGGATGCCACTTTGTGGCATGGTAGAGGAGCGTTCTGTAAGCCGTTGAAGCGGAAGCTGTAAGGCACCGTGGAGGTATCAGAAGTGCGAATGCTGACATGAGTAACGATAAAGGGTGTGAAAAACACCCTCGCCGGAAGACCAAGGGTTCCTGTCCAATGCTAATCAGGGCAGGGTGAGTCGGCCCCTAAGGCGAGGCAGAAATGCGTAGTCGATGGGAAGCAGGTTAATATTCCTGCACCTCAGATAAGTGCGATGGGGGGACGGAGAAGGTTAGGCTAGCGCGGCGTTGGTTGTCCGCGTTTAAGGATGTAGGTTTGGATCTTAGGTAAATCCGGGATCCTTTAAGACTGAGATCTGATGACGAGCTCTCTTTTGAGCGAAGTAGTCGATACCATGCTTCCAGGAAAATCCTCTAAGCTTCAGCTTATTTGAGACCGTACCCCAAACCGACACAGGTGGTCAGGTAGAGAATACCAAGGCGCTTGAGAGAACTCGGGTGAAGGAACTAGGCAAAATGGTACCGTAACTTCGGGAGAAGGTACGCCGGTTTTGGTGATGGGACTTGCTCCCTAAGCTGAGGCTGGTCGAAGTGAAATGGTGGCTGCAACTGTTTATTAAAAACACAGCACTCTGCAAACACGAAAGTGGACGTATAGGGTGTGACGCCTGCCCGGTGCTTGAAGGTTAATTGATGGGGTTAGCTTAGGCGAAGCTCTTGATCGAAGCCCAAGTAAACGGCGGCCGTAACTATAACGGTCCTAAGGTAGCGAAATTCCTTGTCGGGTAAGTTCCGACCTGCACGAATGGCGTAATGATGGCCACACTGTCTCCACCCGAGACTCAGTGAAATTGAACTCGCTGTTAAGATGCAGCGTACCCGCGGCTAGACGGAAAGACCCCGTGAACCTTTACTACAGCTTCACACTGAACTCTGAACCTACTTGTGTAGGATAGCTGGGAGGCTTTGAAACGTGGACGCCAGTTTGCGTGGAGCCAATCTTGAAATACCAGCCTGGTATGTTTGGGGTTCTAACCCAGACCCGTTATCCGGGTCGGGGACAGTGTGTGGTGGGTAGTTTGACTGGGGCGGTCTCCTCCCAAAGCGTAACGGAGGAGCACGAAGGTACCCTCAGCATGGTCGGAAATCATGCAATGAGTGCAAAGGCATAAGGGTGCTTAACTGCGAGACAGACACGTCGAGCAGGTACGAAAGTAGGTCTTAGTGATCCGGTGGTTCTGTATGGAAGGGCCATCGCTCAACGGATAAAAGGTACTCCGGGGATAACAGGCTGATACCGCCCAAGAGTTCACATCGACGGCGGTGTTTGGCACCTCGATGTCGGCTCATCACATCCTGGGGCTGAAGCCGGTCCCAAGGGTATGGCTGTTCGCCATTTAAAGTGGTACGCGAGCTGGGTTTAGAACGTCGTGAGACAGTTCGGTCCCTATCTGCCGTGGGCGTTTGATACTTGAGAAGAGCTGCTCCTAGTACGAGAGGACCGGAGTGGACGAACCTCTGGTGTTCGGGTTGTGTCGCCAGACGCATTGCCCGGTAGCTACGTTCGGACGGGATAACCGCTGAAAGCATCTAAGCGGGAAGCCTCCTTCAAGATAAGGTATCACCAGGGCCTCGAGCCCTCTGAAGAGCCGTTCAAGACCAGGACGTTGATAGGCTGGGTGTGTAAGCGTTGTGAGGCGTTGAGCTAACCAGTACTAATTGCTCGTGCGGCTTGACCATATAACGCCAAAGCGGTGTTAGGTTGGCACTGATACGAAACAAGCTAGATATAAACGATCGACACGTTGAACTGATTCAAGAGACTTCAATTAAGTTCGCAGAAAATTGCTCCTGCATTTTCTGCACTTCCGCCATCCATGGCGGGCGGATTCACTTACCTTTTTTGCTTGGCGACCATAGCGATTTGGAACCACCTGACCCCATCCCGAACTCAGCAGTGAAACGAATCAGCGCCGATGGTAGTGTGGGGCTTCCCCATGTGAGAGTAGGTCATCGCCAAGCGCCTAATACGAGAAACCCCTAGCACGCTGTGCTAGGGGTTTTTTCGTCTTAGCGGCTCTGACCTACAGCCGGTATGTGAGAGTAGGGCCACGACGGAAACAGACGAAGCGAAGCTTCGTCCCGGCGGGGCGACTGCGGCGTATACGCCCGCAGGACTTCCATCGCCAAGCGCCTATTCACTTTGACCCCATCCTGGGGGCCATGCGTATTAGGGTGTGAGGCGTTTTGTTATCTTTGTTGCGTGATAATTCAAAGGCTCAATCCGTTTCATTAACGCTTACGCCAAATACGGGCTATCGCTATAATCGGTCGTTTCCATTCATGCTTTGACCGGTGCTTCATGTCAGCCAATTGTTTTGTTCATCTACGCGTTCATTCTGAGTTTTCCGTCGTTGATGGCTTAGTTCGGGTGAAGGCGTTGGCGGCAGAGGCGGCGAAGCAGCAGATGCCTGCCGTTGCGCTTACCGATCAGGTTAACTTCTACGCGCTAATCAAGTTTTACCAAGCCACGATGGGCTCTGGGGTTAAGCCGATCTGTGGTACCGATCTTTGGGTAGAGAATCGGATTGATCCTGCCGAAGAGCCGACTCGGATGACGCTGTTGGTCAAAGATCGAATCGGCTACCGCAATCTGACCGAGCTGATTGCGATGGCTTACCAGCATGGCCAGGGAGTATTGCCCGAGCGTGCCTTAGTTAAGGCCGAATGGATCAAGGATAAAGCGGAAGGGCTGATTGCCCTGTCAGGCGCCAAGGATGGTGAGATTGGTCAGGCGTTATTGGGTGAGCGTCTTGATGATGCTCAGGTGTTGCTGCAGGAGTGGATGGCGGTTTTCCCTGGCGATTTCTTCCTCGAGCTTCAGCGCACCAATCGACCTAACGATGAAGAATGTCTGCACGCCAGTCTCCAATTAGCCGACAGCCTTAACTGCCCGGTGGTTGCGACCAACGATGTCATGTTTATGCAGCCGTCGGAGTTTGAAGCCCACGAGGCTCGGGTCTGCATCAACCAGGGCAGGATCCTCGACGATCCTCACCGACCGCGCCATTACAGCGATCAACAGTATTTCCGTAGCAGCGAAGAGATGTGCGAGCTGTTTGCGGACATTCCAGCGGCCATCAGTAATACCTGGGTCATTGCCCAGCGCTGCAATATCGAGATTGAGCTGGGTAAGTACTACCTGCCTAACTACCCGATTCCGCCTGGGATGACGATGGATGAGTTCTTCATCGATGTTTCCCGTAAAGGCCTGGAAGAACGGCTCGAGAAGATTCTCGACAAGAACGATCCGGACTACGCCGAAAAGCGCAAAGTCTACGATGATCGGCTCGATTTTGAGCTCAAGATCATCATCGAGATGGGTTTTCCGGGATACTTCCTGATCGTGATGGACTTTATCCAGTGGGGTAAGGATAACGGCGTGCCGGTTGGGCCGGGGCGGGGTTCCGGTGCCGGTTCATTGGTGGCCTACGCCCAGAAGATCACCGATCTGGATCCGATCGAATATGACCTGCTGTTCGAGCGCTTCCTGAACCCGGAGCGGGTATCGATGCCCGACTTCGATATCGACTTCTGCATGGATAACCGCGACAAGGTAATCGACTACGTGGCCGAGACCTACGGTCGCGATGCGGTGTCGCAGATCATCACCTTCGGGACCATGGCGGCCAAGGCGGTGGTGCGCGATGTGGCGCGGGTTCAGGGTAAGTCGTTCGGTCTGGCCGATAAACTGTCGAAGCTGATTCCGTTCGAGGTCGGCATGACGCTGGCCAAGGCGAAGGAGCAGGAGCCGGCACTGGTCGAGTTCCTCGACACCAGCGACGAAGCCCAGGAGATCTGGGATATGGCGGTCCAGCTGGAGGGGGTCACTCGAGGGGTTGGTAAACACGCCGGTGGGGTGGTTATCGCACCGACCCGTCTGACCGACTTTGCGCCGCTCTACTGTGACGAGTTCGGCGGCGGCCTGGTGACCCAGTTCGATAAAAACGACGTCGAAGCGGCCGGCTTGGTTAAGTTCGACTTCCTGGGTCTGCGGACTCTGACTATCATCGACTGGGCCTTGAAAACGATCCATCGCCAGCAAAGCAAGCGTGGCGAAGCGCCGCTGGATATCACCACGATCGAGCTTGAAGATGCGCCGATCTATCAGATGCTGCAGGCCGGTGAGACTACGGCGGTATTCCAGCTCGAATCCAGCGGTATGAAGGACCTGATGAAGCGACTGCTACCGAGCCGCTTCGAAGATATCGTGGCACTGGTGGCGCTGTTCCGTCCGGGGCCGCTGGGTTCGGGGATGGTTGATGACTTTATCAACCGGAAGCATGGCCGCGCCAAGCTGTCTTTCCCGCATCCCGACTATGAGTACATGCCGTTGCAGCCGGTGCTGGAGCCCACCTACGGGGTGGTGCTGTACCAGGAGCAGGTCATGCAGATCGCCCAGGTGATGGCCGGCTACTCGCTGGGCGGCGCCGACATGCTGCGCCGGGCGATGGGTAAGAAAAAGCCCGAAGAGATGGCCAAGCAGCGCGGTGCCTTCCTTGAAGGTTGCGAAAAGAACGATATCGACCGTGATCTGGCCGGAAACATCTTCGACCTGGTGGAAAAGTTCGCCGGTTACGGCTTTAACAAGTCCCACTCGGCGGCTTACGCGTTGGTTTCCTATCAGACCGCCTGGCTCAAGCACCACTACCCGGCGCCGTTTATGGCGGCCGTTATGTCATCGGACATGCAGAACACCGATAAGGTGGTGATCTTCATCGAAGAGTGCCGCCACATGGGGCTGACGCTGAAGCTGCCCGATGTGAACAGCGGTGAATATATGTTCACCGTTAACGATGACAACGAGATTATCTACGGCTTGGGCGCGGTCAAAGGTGTTGGTGAAGGCCCGATCGAGGCGATCGTCAGTGCACGAGCCGAGGGTGGACCGTTTGCCGATATCTTTGATTTCTGTGAGCGGGTGGGCGGCAACAACATCAACAAGCGGGTGTTGGAAGCGCTGGTCCACTGCGGGGCGCTCGACGATATCGGCCCTAACCGGGCCGTGTTGATGGCGGCCATTCCTGATGCGGTGAAGGCGGCGGATCAGAAAGCCCGCAACCAGGACAGCGGCATGTTCGACCTGTTCGGCGAGGTGTCGGTGGCCCATGCGGATGCCGGCGATGCCTACGAACCTTACGGCAAGATCGAAGAGTGGCCAGACAAGCAGCGCCTGGCAGGGGAGAAGGATACCCTCGGACTTTATGTGACCGGACACCCGATCGATGAGTACGAAGCCGAGTTGCGCCAGTTCGTCCCTAACCGACTGGTCGACTTGAAGCCGGCCCGGGGTAATCAGCAGAAAATGGCGGGATTGGTGATCGATGTTCGGCTGCGCAAGACCAAGCGAGGGGATACGCTGGCCTTCGTGACCCTCGATGATCGCAGCTCACGAATGGAGGTCACCCTGTTCGGCGACACCTATGAGCAGCATCGTGACTTGGTAGTGAAAGACAAGATTCTGGTGGTTGAGGGAGAGGTTGCCCACGACGATTATTCGGGCCAACTTAAGGTTAAGGCATCACGGGTGCTGGACATCCCGCAGGCTCGAGGGCGCTTTGCATCGGCATTGCAGTTGGAACTTTTTGCCGACTCTGGCGATCTCAAACGCAGCCTGGACGGCTGGTTGCCACAGCATCGGTTGGCGCAGGGCGTTGCGGTGAGAATTCGCTACCAACGCGAGGATGCCGCCGCAGATCTACTGCTGGGTGACGATTGGCGGATCTGCGTTACCGATGAGCTGCTGTGGGAGTTGAAACAACAGTATGGAAAAGAGCGGGTACAGCTGCTCTACGGTGGCTAATGCCCGGCGCCCAAGGTAAACTTGCCGATATTTTTTATCCCGTCAGCCCTGACTAAGCAGTGGGGAGGCGGAGTCTCAGATACAGAAGCCAAAAGCTATGAACCCGAACTATCTGGATTTTGAACAGCCGATCGCCGAGTTGCAGGCCAAGATCGAAGAGCTACGCACCGTCGGCAAAGATTCCGACCTCAATATCAGCGATGAAATCGACAAGCTGGAACAGAAGAGTGTCGAACTGACCGAGAAGATTTTCTCCGATCTGTCCGCCTGGCAGGTGGCCCAGATTGCCCGCCATCCCAAGCGTCCCTACACGCTGGACTTTGCCGAGCTGATTTTCGATGATTTCGATGAGCTGCACGGTGATCGTCACTACGCTGATGACGCCGCTATCGTCGGCGGTATTGCCCGTATCGACGAGCGTCCGGTGATGGTGATCGGTCATCAGAAAGGCCGCGAAGTGAAAGAGAAGGTCAAGCGTAACTTCGGCATGCCGCGTCCGGAAGGCTACCGTAAGGCCCTGCGTCTGATGGAGATGGCCGAGCGGTTCAAGATGCCGATCATGACCTTTATCGACACGCCGGGGGCTTACCCGGGTATCGGTGCCGAGGAGCGTGGCCAATCCGAGGCAATCGCCTACAACCTGGCGGTGATGTCTCGCCTGAAAACGCCGATTATCTCGACCGTGGTTGGTGAAGGCGGCTCCGGCGGCGCCCTGGCGATCGGTGTTTGCGACAAACTGATGATGCTGCAGTACTCCACCTACTCGGTGATTTCACCCGAAGGTTGTGCCTCGATCCTGTGGAAGAGTGCTGATCGGGCCTCCGACGCCGCCAAGGCGATGGGGATCACCTCCGAGCGTCTGCACGAGCTGGGTCTGGTTGATGAAGTGATTCAGGAGCCGCTGGGCGGCGCCCACCGTGATCCGGGCCTGCTGGCTGCGTCACTGAAGAGCCAACTGCTCAGCACCCTGGAGGAACTCGATGGCATGGACACCGACGAGTTGTTGGCGCGGCGTTACCAGCGTCTGATGTCCTACGGCATCAGCTGATACACGGATACCAGGGGCACCATTCGGTGCCCTTTCTTTTTCCGCCCCGTCCATTTTCCAATGCAACTTTCTCCCGAAACCCTACTGCAATCGCTTCAGGCCGAAACCGAGCTTCATTCTGAACTGCCGGTCTGGATCGCCTACAGCGGCGGGATGGATTCCCATGTGTTGCTGCAGCTGGCGATCGACGCCGGCTTAAACCAGTCGGTAAAACTTGGGGCGGTCCATGTTCATCATGGATTGCAGTCAGAGGCAGACAGCTGGGCTGAACATTGTGAAGCGGTCTGCCAGGCTTTGGGTGTTCGTTTCCGACGCTTCGATGCGGGCCTGGCCCCGGGAACGGCGATGGAGGCCAGAGCTCGGGAAGCGCGCTATCGCATCTTCACCGAGCTGATGACTGATGGTGGCCTATTGCTGCAGGCCCATCATGCCGATGATCAGGCAGAGACCTTGATGTTCCGATTACTGCGTGCCGGTGGGGTTCGCGGGCTGGCGGGTATTCCGGCCAGGCGAGCCTTGGGGCAGGGGCGGTTGCTGCGGCCCTTGCTGGATCAGCCCCGGGAGCAGTTACGTCGCTATGCCCTCGACCGAGGCCTGAGCTGGATTGAAGATCCCAGCAATCAGGATCTGACCCATGACCGCAATTATCTTCGCGCCCAGGTGATGCCTGAATTACGCAAGCGCTGGCCTGATCAGGCCAGGGCCTTTGGTCAAAGTGCGTCCCACTGTCACGATGCCCAGTTGCTATGCCAGGACCTGGCTCGCATCGATCTTGAAGCTTGTCGTCTGAGTGGTGGCGGCTTGACCATCGATCCGCTTAAGGTTTTGGCTGAACACCGTCGCTGGAATCTATTGCGCTACTGGCTTCACCAGCAGGGGCTCAATCCGAGTCAGAAACAGCTGGTTCAACTTTGGCAGGATCTGGTCTGTGCCCGCGAAGACGCCCAGCCCTGCTTTGATTTTCCTGGCGTGCGTGTTCGCCGCTACCGCGATGGTCTCTACCGGTTGCTGACAGCCCCGGCCCAGCAGAAGGCGCCAGAGTGGCCGCAACCGCTGTCGTTAGCGGCGGACCAGGCCGTCGAACTGGCACTGCCATTCGGACGGTTGCAACTGGAGCCGGTGGTCGGGCGGGGGTTACGGGTGCCGGATGGGGCGAAGGTCATGGTTGGGCCGCGCCAGGGAGGCGAGCGAATCCGGCTGACCGGACGTGATGGCAGCCGGTCGTTGAAGAAATTGTTGCAGCAGGCTGCGATCCCTCCCTGGCTGCGCGAAAACATGCCGTTGATCTATGTGAATAATGAGCTGGCGGCGGTCGCCGATCTCTGGATCGACGAGGGATTCGCGGCCGGGGTTGGTGAGCTGGGCTGGCGCTTGAAATGGGATTCGACGACCAGGCTGGAAAAGGGGTCAATCTGAGTGAATTCTGATTGTCGATCGAAACGGCTTCAGCTAAACTGTAGCCCCATCTTGAGGTGCCCTGCGCCTCCCGCATTTTACCGTTTTCTATATCTGCAGACAGGTTCCGAATGACGCACTATATCTTCGTCACGGGCGGCGTTGTGTCTTCTTTGGGTAAGGGCATCGCTTCCGCTTCATTGGCCGCTATTCTCGAGGCCCGCGGCCTCAAAGTGACCATGCTCAAGCTTGATCCCTATATCAACGTTGATCCGGGTACGATGAGCCCGTTCCAGCACGGTGAGGTTTTCGTGACCGAAGATGGCGCCGAAACCGATCTGGATCTTGGCCACTACGAGCGCTTTATCCGCACCACCATGAGCCAACGCAACAACTTCACCACCGGTCGGGTGTACGAAGAGGTACTGCGCAAGGAGCGTCGTGGTGATTATCTGGGCGGTACCGTACAGGTGATTCCGCACATTACCGACGAGATCAAGCGTCGCGTGATCGAAGGTGCCGGCGATGCCGATATCGCCCTGGTCGAGATCGGTGGCACGGTCGGTGACATCGAATCACTGCCGTTTATGGAAGCGGTACGTCAGCTGAAGGTCGAACTGGGCCCGCAGCGCGCGCTGTTTATGCACCTGGTGCTGGTTCCCTTTATCGCTACCGCCGGCGAGACCAAGACCAAGCCGGCTCAGCACTCGGTTAAAGAGCTGCGTTCGATCGGTATCCAACCGGATATCCTGGTCTGTCGCTCTGATCACGAAATCCCGGCCGACTCCCGTCGCAAACTGTCGCTGTTCACCAACGTTGAAGAGCGTGCGGTTATCGCGCTGGAAGACGCCAACACCATCTACCGCATTCCGCGGATGCTGCACGAGCAGGGTCTGGACGAGATCATCGTCGACAAATTCCGGATTGAGTGCGCTCCGGCCGATCTGTCCGAGTGGGACGATGTGGTTGACGCCAAACTGAACCCGCACCGTGAAGTCACCATCGCGATGGTCGGCAAGTACATGGAGCTGCTGGATGCCTATAAGTCGCTGATCGAAGCGATGACCCACGCCGGTATCAAGAACCGCGCCAAGGTCAACCTGCGCTATATCGACTCCGAAGATATCGAGCGCAAGGGTACCGGTGTACTGGAAGATGTCGATGCGATTCTGGTTCCCGGTGGCTTCGGCGAGCGTGGTGTCGAAGGCAAGATTCTGACCGTGCAGTACGCCCGTGAGAACAAGATCCCGTACCTGGGTATCTGCCTGGGCATGCAGGTGTCGGTGATCGAATTCGCCCGTAACGTTGCGGGCATGGCCGATGCCAACAGCACCGAATTCAACCCCAACAGCGAACATCCGGTCGTAGGCCTGATCACCGAATGGACCACCGCCGAAGGTGATGTGGAAACCCGTGACGAAGATGCCGATCTGGGTGGCACCATGCGCCTGGGTGCGCAGGAGTGCCGTCTGGAACAGGATTCACTGGCCGCCCAGTGTTACGGCAAAGAGCTGGTGCTCGAGCGTCATCGCCACCGCTATGAAGTCAACAACAACCTGCTGCCGCAGCTGGAACAGGCCGGTCTGAAGATCTCCGGTCGATCCATCGATGGCACCCTGGTTGAGGTGGTTGAAGTGGAGGACCATCCCTGGTTCGTCGCTTGTCAGTTCCACCCCGAATTTACCTCAACGCCCCGTGACGGCCATGGCCTGTTCTCCGGTTTCGTCAAGGCAGCGTTGGAACAGAGCGGTAAGTGATCGAAGGATCCTGCAAGCCGCCGGTTAAACGACTCAAAATTAAGCAAAGACTTGGAGTTATCAGCCCATGACCGCAATTACCGATATCAAGGCACGCGAAGTGCTCGATTCCCGGGGCAACCCGACCGTCGAAGCCGACGTTACCCTGGCTTCCGGTGCCTTCGGCACCGCTTGCGCCCCTTCCGGCGCTTCCACCGGCTCCCGTGAAGCACTGGAGCTGCGCGACGGCGACAAATCCCGTTATCTGGGCAAAGGTGTGTTGAAAGCGGTTGCGGCGGTCAACGGCCCGATCCGTGAAGCGCTGCTGGGTAAGGATGCCTCCGACCAGCGCGCGCTGGACCAGATCATGATCGATCTGGATGGTACCGAGAACAAAGCCAACTTCGGCGCCAACGCCATCCTGGCGGTGTCTCTGGCTGCGGCCAAAGCAGCTGCTGCCGACAAGGGCATGCCGCTGTACGCTCACATCGCTGAGATCAACGGCAACGCCGGTGAGTTCTCCATGCCGGTTCCGATGATGAACATCCTCAACGGTGGTGAGCACGCCGACAACAACGTTGATATCCAGGAATTCATGGTTCAGCCGGTCTCCGCACCGACCTTTGCCGAAGCCCTGCGTGTGGGTGCTGAAATTTTCCACAGCCTGAAGAAAGTGCTGTCGGCCCGCGGTCTGAACACCGCTGTGGGCGATGAGGGCGGTTTCGCCCCGAACCTGGCCTCCAACGAGGAAGCGCTGGTTGTGATCAACGAAGCGATCGCCAACGCCGGCTACAAGCTGGGTGAGGACGTGACCCTGGCGCTGGACTGTGCCTCTTCCGAGTTCTACAAGGAAGGCATGTACGACCTGTCTGGCGAAGGCAAGAAGTTCGACGCCGAAGGTTTTGCCGACTACCTGGCTGAGCTGAGCGCCAAGTACCCGATCGTCTCCATCGAAGACGGTATGGACGAGAGTGACTGGGACGGCTGGGCGACCCTGACCCGCAAGATCGGCGACAAGGTTCAGCTGGTTGGCGACGACCTGTTCGTGACCAACACCAAGATCCTGTCCCGTGGTATCGAGCAGAGCATCGGTAACTCCATCCTGATCAAGTTCAACCAGATCGGTTCTCTGTCCGAAACGCTGGACGCGATCAAGATGGCGCAGGATGCCGGCTTCACCGCCGTAATCTCGCACCGTTCCGGTGAAACCGAAGACACCACCATTGCCGACCTGGCCGTTGCGACCCGCGCCGGTCAGATCAAGACCGGTTCTCTGTGCCGCTCCGACCGTGTTGCCAAGTACAACCGTCTGCTGCGGATCGAGGGCGAGCTGGAAGGCAAGGCGCCTTACAACGGCCGCTCCGAGATCAAAGGACAGGCCTGAGTCGAATAAGGGGAGCTTCGGCTCCCCTTTTATCTGGTTGCCCCTGAAAAGATTCCACCGGTCGTTCCATGCCTAAATTGGAGTCTTTTCAGGGATAACGAACGCGGGCTTATTTTGTTTTGGATAGGTTGAAGCGCGAATGAAGTGGTTGCTGGCCCTGTTGATACTGTTGCTGGCGGGATTGCAGTACCGGCTCTGGTTCGGTGACGGTAACCTGCCGTCGGTTTGGGCATTGCAGGATTCCATCGAACAGCAGCAGGACTCCAACCAGACCTTGATCGAGCGCAACGAGGCGTTACGTGCTGAGGTCGACGATCTGCGCGAAGGCACCTCGGCGATGGAGGAGCGTGCCCGTAGCGAACTGGGCATGATCAAGCGCGGCGAAACCTTCTTCCTGTTACCAGAGCCCGAAACCTCTCAACAATAATCGAGCCTTAGCCAGGCTTCACCCATTAGGTCGTAGTGACCGGAGATTCCCCATTTGAGTCAGTATGATCTCGACTTTCCTCGCGTCCATGGCGCCCCCATCGATGCCGGCGTGATTCGCAGCCTGCCGGAAGATTTTCAGGTCGATGAGCAGCTGGGCTTCGAGCCCTGCGGAGAGGGTGAACACCTGTTTATTTTGCTGCGTAAGCGTGGTGAAAACACCCAGTGGATCGCTCGCCAGCTGGCCAAGCTGGCCGGCATCGAGCTCAAAGATGTCAGCTATGCCGGACTTAAGGATCGCCACGCGGTCACCAGCCAGTGGTTCAGCCTCTGGTTACCGGGGCGCACGGATCCGGATCTGAGTGGTTTGCCCGATTCGGTCGAGATCCTGCAGCGGGCCCGGCATAACCGCAAGCTCAAGCGCGGCGGCCACCGGGCCAACCGCTTTGTGCTGCGGATCCGAGAGCTGGACCAAAGCCTGGTCCCCGAGTCGCTGCTGGAAACAATTCGTGACCGTGGGGTGCCGAACTATTTCGGTGAGCAGCGCTTCGGCCATGATGGCGGAAATCTGGAACTGGCCGACAAACTGCTGGCCGGTGAGATCCGGATCCGCGACCGGCATAAGCGCAGCATGGCGATCTCGGCGGCGCGCTCCTACCTGTTCAACCTGATCGTGGCGGAGCGGATTCGGCGCGGCGTCTGGGATGCCTACCTGGAGGGCGATCGACCGGTGATCCGGGGCTCCAGCAACCTGACCCCAGAAACCGATCCCGCCGAGCTGAGCCGCCAGATCGAAGCGATCGAAACCCACCCGACCGCACCGATGATGGGACGGGGGCGAGCGCTGGTGGAATCGGAGTCGCTGGCGTTGGAAACTGATATACTGCAACGCTTCGAGCACTGGGGTACCGGGCTGGAAAAGCTGGGCCAGAAACGCGAGCGTCGTTCGGTTCGGTTCCTGCCCCGTGAGCTTTCCTGGCAGTGGCTGCAATCGGATCAGCTTCAGCTCAGTTTTGAGCTGCCGCCGGGAACCTATGCCACCAGTGTGCTGCGTGAGATCTGCCGCTATCGGGTAGCGGCAAGTCCCGATTCAGAAACTCAGGGGTAACACCGATGCGGGTGCTGATTTCCAATGATGATGGTGTCCATGCGCCGGGAATCGCGGTATTGGCCGAGGTGCTTGGGCAGCAGCATCAGATTCAGGTAGTGGCACCGGATCGCGATCGTAGCGGCGCTAGCCACTCGCTGACGTTGGATCGGCCGCTGGAGCCGACCACATTGGATAACGGCTTTGTCAGCATCAACGGCACCCCGACCGATTGTGTCCACCTGGGCTTGTTCGGGCTTTTTGAGTCGCGCCCGGAGATTGTCGTTTCCGGGATCAACTGCGGTGCCAACCTGGGTGACGATGTGCTCTACTCCGGCACCGTGGCCGCGGCGATGGAGGGGCGGCATCTGAGCCGGCCGTCGATCGCGATCTCGTTGGCGGGTAAACGCCACTTCGATAGCGCAGCGACCATCGTCAATGACCTGTTGGGACGGATCAAACAGCTCAACGTAGCACCTCGGACGGTGCTCAATATTAATGTTCCCGACCTGCCGCTGGATCAGATCAACGGGATTCATGTGACCCGGTTGGGGCACCGCTACCTGTGTGGCGAACCGGTCAAGTCGATCGACCCTCGCGGTAAGCAACGGTTTTGGATCGCCGGTGCCGGTGAGTCTGAAGATGACGGGCCGGGTACGGATTTTTATGCGCTTAGTGAAGGCTATGTGTCGATCACCCCGCTGCATTTCGATATGACGCAGTATTCGGGCTTCGATAATCTGGCCGGCTGGCTTGAGGAGCAGTAAAGCGAGTGAACAAGATTGACCTTCAAGGCATAGGGATGACCTCGCGGCGGACCCGCGAACGGCTGATCGGACGGCTGATCGAGCAGGGCATCGATGATCCCCGAGTGCTGGAGGTGATGCAGGAACTGCCGCGCCACCTGTTTATCGATGAAGCGCTGTCCCATCGCGCCTACGAAGATACCGCCTTGCCGATCGGCTACAACCAGACCATTTCGCAACCCTATATCGTCGCCAAAATGACCGAGACGCTGCTTAACGGCGGCACACCGGAGCGGGTGCTGGAGATCGGCACCGGCTCAGGCTATCAGACCGCGGTGCTGGCTTGTTTGGTTGGACGGGTGTTCAGTGTCGAACGGATCCAGCCGCTGCAGGAGAAAGCCCGTCAGCGGCTGCGTCAATTGGGGCTGCGCAATGTTCAGTTTCAGCACGCCGACGGCGGCTTCGGCTGGCCGGAAAAAGGGCCGTTTGATGCGATTACCTGTGCCGCGGCGCCGGAGCAGATTCCGCCGGAGCTGTTTGAGCAACTGGCGGTTGGCGGTCGGATGATCATTCCAGTCGGTGGCCGGACTCAAGAGCTGCGTCTGGTGGTTCGCACCGATGAGCAGAACTTCGAACAGCAGGTGCTCGAGGGGGTTAAATTTGTGCCCATGCTCAGCGGTGCAGTTCGCTAGCGCCAATTCCAACCTGATGACAGACCCCAGGACAGGGAGAGTTGTATGAGTCGCGCAGTCCAAGACTGGGTCGCGTTATTTCTCAAGGGTGCTGCGATGGGGGTGGCCGATGCGATCCCCGGCGTATCCGGCGGCACCATTGCCTTTATCAGCGGCATCTATGAAGAGCTGGTCGGTTCGATTCGTCGGATCACGCCGTCAGCGCTGCGGTTGCTGTTCCAACAGGGGCCGAAAGCGTTCTGGCAGCATATCAACGGCACCTTTCTGGTGGTGCTGCTCAGCGGCATCCTGATCAGCCTGGCCTCGGCAGCACGGCTGGCGATCTATCTGCTGGAGCAGTATCCGACCCTGTTATGGGCATTTTTCTTCGGCCTGATTGTCAGTTCGGCGCTCTGGATGGCCGGTAAGGTCAAACTCTGGAATCTGAGATTGATGCTCTGTCTCTGGTTCGGCAGCCTGTTCTCCTACCTGGTCACCGTGGTGTCGCCGGTGGAGATTCAGATCAGCAGCTGGATCGTATTCCTGGCGGGCTCGGTGGCAATCTGCGCGATGATCCTGCCGGGTATCTCCGGCAGCTTTATCCTGCTGCTGCTGGGGCTCTATGCGCCGATCATGGGGGCGATCAAGGTCTTCGATCTGCAGATACTGCTGCTGTTCCTGGCCGGTTGCGCGACCGGTCTGTTAAGTTTTTCCCACCTGCTGGGCTGGATGTTCAAGCACCACCACGACCTGACCCTGGCATTGCTGATCGGCATCATGCTGGGGTCGCTGAATAAGATCTGGCCGTGGAAATACACCACCGATTACCGCATCAACAGCCATGGCGATCTGGTACCGTTGATGCAGGATAATGTACTGCCGTCGGACTACCTGGCGTTGACCGGACAGGAGCCCTATCTTTGGGCGGCCCTGGCGTTGATGTTGCTGGGAGGCGGCGCGGTCTATATGCTGGAACGATACGGAAGCCGGTCCAATTAATCGCCGATAGCGCGGCGCCGGCTTCAGAGGTTAAACCGGGATCAGGAGCATTGCACAGACTGTGCGGATCCGTGTGACACAAAACCTTCGAGCGTTGCTGGTACCGCTATTGCTATTGGTACTGACGGCCTGCAGTGGTCATGTCGCACCGGTCAGTGAGCGCTCGCTTAATAAACAGAGCCCCCCGCCGGCTCGCCATCAATCCCGATCTCAACCGGTGGCCGCCAAACTCCCTTCCAGTGGCTATTACCGGGTTCAGCGTGGCGATACCCTCTATTCGATCGCCTGGCGTTACCGTATCGATTTCCGCAATCTGGCCCAGGCCAACAATATCGGTAGTGACTACCGGATCTATCCGGGCCAGCGCCTGCGCTTGGATACTGCGGCTAAAGCTAACGCTCCGGTAATTGCAGCCAGCACCAAGGCGGCTGCTTCGTCGTCCCGGTCGAACCAACCCAGGGCTGAAACCAAACCGGCGATTAAACCCTCGGCGGCGGTGCGGGCCACGGCGGTACCGAGTGGGCCGGTGAAATGGCGTTGGCCGGCCTCGGGAAGGGTGATCAAGGGCTTTAGTTCGCGAGGAAGTGTCAATAAAGGGATTAATCTGGCGGGTGAGCGGGGCGATCCGGTCTATGCCGCCGGCGGTGGTGTGGTGGTTTATGCCGGCAGCGGTCTGCTGGGCTACGGCAATCTGATTATTATCAATCACAACGAAACCTTCCTCAGTGCCTACGCCCATAACGACAAGTTGTTGGTACAAGAACGTCAGAAGGTTGATGTAGGGCAGAAAATAGCCGAGATCGGAAATAGCGGTGCTGATCGGACCATGCTACATTTTGAGATTCGCAAAGAGGGCAAGCCGGTCGATCCGGTGCGTTATTTGCCCCGGCGGTAGCAGCAGGGACCGGCCGGAACATCGGCCTGCTGATGCAGTACCCGCTCAGGAAACTAGAATAAATGCCCCCATAGAGGCGGCAGCACAGATCTTAGGGACGGTTACATGGTAGCAGACGACACCGATGCGAATGTCGTGATGGATAAAGCCCGGAGCGAGGTTCATGACGACTTGGTCAACGCCAAGCATCTTGATGCAACCCAGCTTTACCTCAATGAGATCGGTTTTTCGCCGTTGCTCAGCGCCGAGGAAGAGGTCTATTTTTCCCGCAAGGCCTTGCGGGGCTGCGAAGCCTCCCGCAAGCGCATGATCGAAAGCAATCTGCGCCTGGTGGTCAAAATCGCCCGCCGCTATATCAACCGTGGCCTGACCCTGCTGGACCTGATCGAAGAGGGTAACCTCGGCCTGATCCGGGCAGTGGAGAAGTTTGATCCGGAGCGGGGCTTCCGCTTTTCAACCTATGCCACCTGGTGGATCCGCCAGACCATCGAGCGGGCGATCATGAATCAGACCCGTACGATCCGCCTTCCCATTCATGTCGTCAAAGAGCTCAATGTCTACCTGCGCGCCGCGCGGGAACTGGCCCAGAAGCTGGATCACGAACCGACCTGCGAAGAGATCGCCGAGATGCTCGACAAGCCGGTCGAGAACGTCAAGCGGATGATGGGGCTGAACGAGCGGGTCGGCTCGATCGATACCCCGGTGGGGCAGAATTCTGATAAGTCGCTGCTCGACACCATCCCCGATACCGAAACTGCTGATCCGGAAACCTGGCTGCAGAACACCAACCTGATCGGTCGCCTGGATGATTGGCTCGATACGCTGCCGGAGAAGCACAGCGAGGTGCTGGCGCGCCGTTTCGGTCTGCATGGCTATGAGATCAGTACCCTGGAAGAGGTCGGGCGTGAGATTGGCCTGACCCGTGAGCGGGTGCGACAGATTCAGGTGGAAGCGCTGCGACGGCTGCGTGAGATCGTCGAAAATAACGGCTTGAGCGGTGCTGATCTGCTCGAGTAGCCAGTCGCTAAATCCGAATAAAAAAAGCCACCCGACGGGTGGCTTTTTTTATGGTTTGGACTCCGTAGATCAGCCCAATTTGTCCAACGATTCCTTCAATTGGTAGAGCTTTTCCAGTGCCTGTCGTGGGGTCAGGTCGTCCGGATTGATCTGATCCAATTGCTGCTCAATCGGGTGGGGCTCGGTCGGTGCTGCAATCTGAACTTGGGGCTGCGGTTCGGGTTGACTGAACAGGTCGTTCTGCAACGGCGCACCGGCCTGTTGGGCGGATACGGGGGCGGATTCGAGCTGTTGCAGCTTTAGCTTGGCTTCGTCGATCACCGCCAATGGAACCCCGGCCAGTTTGGCGACCTGCAGACCGTAGCTCTGGCTGGCCGGACCTTCGTGGACGCTGTGCAGGAAGATAATGTGGTCGTTGTGCTCGGTGGCGGTCAGGTGGATGTTAGCGACCCCGGACTCCTGCTCCGGCAGCGCGGTCAGCTCAAAGTAGTGGGTCGCAAACAGGGTGAAAGCACGGGTCTGTGCGGCCAGGTGGCGGGCACTGGACCAGGCCAGCGACAGGCCATCGAAGGTGCTGGTGCCGCGGCCAACTTCATCCATCAGCACTAGGCTGCGGGGGCTAGCGTTGTGAAGAATGTTGGCGGTTTCGGTCATCTCCACCATAAAGGTTGAGCGACCACCGGCCAGATCATCGGAGGAACCCATGCGGGTAAAGATCCGATCGACCAGACCAATCCGGGCCTGGGCCGCCGGCACATAGCTGCCGATGTGGGCCAGCAGCACGATCAATGCGGCCTGGCGCATATAGGTCGATTTACCGCCCATGTTCGGACCGGTGATGATCAGCATCCGTCGATCCGACTGCAGCTGCAGATCGTTGGCCACAAAGGGATCCTCGGAGACCCGCTCGACCACCGGATGGCGGCCGCCGCAGATTTGAATGCCCGGCTCGGACTCCAGTTGCGGGGCACAGTAATCGAGCCGCTCGGCTCGTGCCGCCAGGTTGTTCAATACATCCAGCTCGGCCAGTCCGGCGGCGCTGTCCTGCAACGGTGCGAGCTCGGCGGCCAGGGTTTCCAGCAGTGCTTCGTAGAGCATCTTCTCCCGGGCCAGGGCGCGGCTCTTGCTGCTGAGCGCCTTGTCTTCGAACTCTTTCAGTTCGGGGGTGATAAAGCGCTCGGCGTTTTTCAGGGTCTGGCGACGGATATATTCGGCCGGGGCCAGCTCCGATTGAGCCCGGCTGATCTCGATGTAGTAGCCGTGGACCCGGTTGTAGCCGACCTTGAGGGTGGCGATACCGGTTCGTTCTTTCTCGCGCTGCTCCAGCTCCACCAGATAGCCACCGGCGTTTTCACTCAGGGCGCGCAGCTCGTCCAGCTCCGCATCGTAACCTTCGGCGATCACGCCACCGTCGCGGATGACGACCGGTGGATTTTCTTTGATCGCCTTCTCCAGCAGTGCATGTTGTTCGGGGAATTCGCTGATCAGAGCCGCCAGCTCGCTGGCGCGGGGTGAATCCAGTGGTGACAGTTGCTGTTGCAGCTCTGGCAGGCAGCCCAGGGCGAGCTTGAGCCGCTCCAGGTCCCGCGGTCTTGCCGAGCGGAGTGCGACCCGTGACAGAATCCGTTCGATATCGCCGATCTGTTTCAATAGCGGCTGCAGCAACTCGAAGCGGAAGTCGTCCAGTAGACTACCGATACACTGTTGGCGTTTGCGGATCGCTTCCAGGTCACGTAACGGGCGGTGAAGCCAACGACGAAGCAGGCGACTGCCCATCGGGGTGGCGGTGCGGTCCAGCACCGAACAAAGGGTGTTTTCGCTGCCCCCCATTAGGTTGGTATCCAGCTCCAGATTGCGGCGGGTGGCGGCATCCAGAATAACACTGCTGTCCTGCTGCTCGGTGCTGATCGAGCGGATATGGGGCAGCGCGGTACGTTGGGTCTCGCGGGCGTACTGCAGCAGGCAGCCGGCGGCACGCAAGGCCGTGTGCAGCTCTTCGCAACCGAAGCCGGACAGGTCCTTGGTCTGGAATTGACCAGTCAGCAGTCGGTGGGCGGTATCGAGTTCGAAATTCCACGGGGGCTGGCGGCGTAGGCCGACAAAACCGTCCAATAGCGGCTCGAGTCCATCCTCTTCATTATGCAGTAGCTCCGCCGGGCGCAGTCGAGCCAGCTCGCTCAACAGTGCGGACTCACCGTCCAGCTCGGTCACCCAGAACCGGCCGGCGCTGATATCCAGGCTGGCCAGACCAAAACGATCATTGTCGCGGGTCAGGGCGATCAGCAGGTTGTCGCGATGCTCATCCAGCAGGGCTTCATCGGTCAGGGTCCCGGGGGTGACAACCCGCACCACCTTGCGCTCGACCGGTCCTTTGCTGGTGGCCGGATCGCCGATCTGTTCGGCGATCGCCACCGACTCGCCGGATTTGACGATCTTGGCGATGTAATTGTCAGCCGAATGGTAGGGGATTCCCGCCATCGGAATCGGCTCGCCGCCGGAATGACCTCGGCTCGTCAGGGAGATATCGAGCAACCGCGATGCGCGCTTGGCATCGTCGTAGAACAGCTCGTAGAAGTCACCCATGCGGTAGAACACCAGCTCGTCGGGGTGTTCGGCTTTGATGCGAAAATACTGCTGCATCATCGGCGTATGGGGGCTTTTATTGGCGGCTTTCTTGCTCATGTCTGTGCTGTTCTATGGCTTGTTGGGTGTGGGCGATAGGGTTGGGCGCCGGGGCGGCGAAAGCTGGTCATTCTACGGTATGTTGTGCGATATTTCGAAGCGCAAAATTGACCGTTGGACGTGTGGAAGGAGTAGCAACGATGATCGATCTTCAGGTGGAAGCGTTGGCCCAGGCTTTGTTGGCTAAGGGTTGGCGGGCGGTCACCGCGGAGTCCTGTACCGGCGGTGGTGTAGCGCACCAGTTGACCACGCTGGCGGGCAGCTCCGGCTGGTTGGAAGGGGGATTCGTCACCTACTCCAATGCGATGAAACAACGTCTTCTGGGGGTGCCCGAGGCGGTGTTTATCGGTCCGGGTGCGGTGAGTCAGGAGTGCGTCGAAGCGATGGCCGAGGGGGCGCTGCAGCACAGCGATGCGCAGCTCAGCGTTGCTATCAGTGGTATCGCTGGCCCTGGCGGTGGAACCCCGGATAAGCCGGTGGGAACGGTCTGGTTTGCCTGGGCCAGTACCGAGGGTGATCTGAAAAGCCTCTGTCATTGCTTTAATGGCGATCGGCAAACCGTTAGAGATCAAGCGGTTGTTGCTGCAATTTCGGGCATGTTGCGGATGGCGCAAAACTAATCTGCATTGAGCGCTTGCGTTTAGAAAATCTTGTGAAATAATACTGTTCAGATATACAGTTGTTTTGCTGTATGAAAAAACAGTTATTTTGAGTCCTAGTTGGCCTGGCCACAAAATCAAAGGGTACCCTGATGGATGACAACAAAAAGAAGGCGCTATCGGCAGCGCTGGCTCAAATCGAGCGTCAATTCGGTAAGGGCGCGGTCATGCGCATGGGGGATCAGCCCCGCGAAGTCATTCCGTCGGTGTCGACCGGTTCGCTTGGCCTGGATATCGCGCTGGGTATTGGTGGTCTGCCCTTCGGCCGGATCGTAGAGATCTACGGTCCCGAGTCATCTGGTAAAACGACCCTGACTTTGCAGGTGATTGCCGAAGCGCAGAAGCTGGGTAAAACCTGTGCCTTCGTCGATGCCGAGCATGCGCTGGATCCGATCTACGCCGAGAAGCTGGGTGTCGATATCGAAGACCTGCTGGTGTCGCAGCCCGATACCGGTGAGCAGGCGCTGGAGATCACCGATATGCTGGTGCGCTCCAACTCGGTTGATGTGCTGGTGGTTGACTCGGTAGCAGCGCTGGTACCGCGGGCGGAGATCGAAGGCGAGATGGGTGACTCCCACGTCGGCCTGCAGGCGCGTTTGATGAGTCA
The DNA here is from genome assembly GCF_965230735.1 of Motiliproteus sp. Taxonomy (GTDB): domain Bacteria; phylum Pseudomonadota; class Gammaproteobacteria; order Pseudomonadales; family Balneatricaceae; genus Motiliproteus. The sequence goes on along the minus strand of NZ_OZ246016.1, from coordinate 218,554 downwards.
GGCGCTGCGTAAGATCACTGGTAACGTCAAAAACGCCAACTGCCTGGTGATCTTCATCAACCAGATCCGGATGAAGATCGGGGTGATGTTCGGTTCACCGGAAACCACCACTGGTGGTAACGCGCTGAAGTTCTACTCCTCGGTCCGTCTGGATATCCGCCGCACCGGTGCAGTGAAAGATAAAGATGAGGTGATCGGTAACGAAACCCGGGTCAAGGTGGTTAAGAACAAGGTATCGCCGCCGTTTAAACAGGCCGAGTTCCAGATCATGTATGGTAAGGGTATCTACCATATGGGTGAGGTGATCGATCTGGGGGTTAAGCAGGGGCTGGTTGATAAGTCCGGTGCTTGGTACGCCTACAAGGGCAGCAAGATCGGCCAGGGTAAGGCCAATGCTTCTAAATACCTGGAGGAGAATCCGGAGGTGGCCAAGGAGATCGAAGATCAGATCCGCGCCCAGCTGCTGAATATTCCGGAATCGCAGCAGAAGAACGAGCAGGAAACTGCCGGCGAGCTGGAATTCTGATCCACCGGTTTGGAATCGAAAAGCGACCTTCGGGTCGCTTTTTTATTTTGGGATACAGCTTATCAACGGGGTGCGATTGGGCGAAGCTGGCGACTGCGGGGCAATCGTTTTATCATAGCGCCACTTTTTTAGTGGTGAACGAAGGTCTAAGCGCCCATGTCTGAGCAGCAACAGCCCCCCGTCGAAAAGCCTGAACCGGCGGACACGGTTAAACCGTCAAAGCCGAAGGCAAGGAGTCGCGGGATCTACCTGCTGCCCAACCTGTTTACCTCGGCCGCGCTGTTCTCCGGCTTCTTTGCCGTCATTGCCGCGATGAACGGTAGCTTCGAAAAGGCTGCGATCGCGATCTTTGTCGCCATGGTGCTCGATGGCCTGGATGGTCGGGTCGCTCGGATGACCAATACCCAGAGCGAATTCGGTGCTCAGTATGACAGTCTGGCGGATATGGTCTCGTTCGGGGTGGCGCCGGCGTTGGTGGCGTTTTCTTGGGCGCTGCACTCGGTCGGCAAGATCGGCTGGTTTGCGGCGTTTATCTATGTTGCCGGCGCAGCCTTGCGACTGGCTCGTTTCAATACTCAGATCGGCAGCGTCGATAAGCGCTTCTTTATCGGCTTGCCGAGTCCTGCGGCCGCTGCGATAGTCGCCGGCATGGTGTGGGTCGGTACCCAGTTCGAGATCAGTGCAGACAGCTATGCGCTGGTGATCTCGCTGATCGTGGCGTTGTCCGGTATCTTGATGGTCAGCAACTTCCACTACCACTCTTTCAAAGAGGTGGACCTGAAGGGCAAGGTTCCCTTTGTGGTGCTGCTGGGGGTGGTGATGCTGATTGCCGTGATCTCCATCGACCCGGCAACCCTGCTATGGCTGATCTTTGTGGTCTATGGCTGCTCAGGGCCGGTTCAGGCAGTGCTTCGCTACCGCAAGAAAAGCGCTCGCTAACATTTGCCAGCTAAACAACAAAAACGCCGGATCGTATTGATCCGGCGTTGCTGAATGATCCTGCCCTGTCGGCGGTTGCTTAGCCCTGAGCGTAGGCCTTGGCGACCTCTTCTCCGATAATCTCAATCCCGCGTTTGACCTTGTCCGCCTCCTGGCTGTAGGTGACACGGATGCACTCGTGCTTGTGTTGCCACTCGTCCGGAATGCCGGGGAAGAAATAGTGGCCTGATACCACCAGAACGCCCCTGGCTTTGAGACGCTGGTACAGTTCCAGGCTGGAGATCGGCAGGTCCTTGAACCAGAGCCACAGGAACATCGCGCCTTCCGGTTTATGGATGTAGTAGGGCAGATCGCCGAGAGCCTGCTTGAACTCTTTGACTGCCAGCTGTGAGCGTTCCTGATAGTAGGGTTTGACCAGCTTGTTGCTGATCTTGATGATCTCGCCGGTGCGGACCATCTCCTGGGTCATTACCGGGCCGAAGCTGCCGGTCGACAGATTCATGATCGCGTTGACCCCGCTGACAGCCCGAATAACTTCCTCGTTGGCCACGATGATGCCGGTTCTCGCCGAGGGCAGGCCAAGTTTGGACAGGCTCATGCAGGCGATCACGTTTTCGTTCCACAGCGGTTTGGCATCGGTAAAGATCAGATTCGGGAACGGTGTGCCGTAGGCACCATCGATCATCAGCGGAATCTGATGTTGCTTAGCCAGGGCGTCGAGCTGTTGCATCTCGTCGTCGGTCAGCACGTTGCCGGTCGGATTGGTGGGGCGCGAAACGCAGATGGCGCCGGTACCCTCGTCGATTTCGATCTCGCTGAAATCGACCCGGTACTTGAACAGGTGATCGCCCAGCAAGTCGATTTTCGGATGCCCCGCTTTAAAGAAGTCACGGCTTAATCCGGCATCGGCATAGCCGATGTACTCGGGCGCCAGCGGCAACTGGATCTGCTTCATCGAGCCGTCGTCATACTCGCCGGCGAACATGTTAAACAGCATGAAAAAGCCGGACTGGCTGCCGTTGCTCAGAGCGATGTTGCGGGCCGTGACGTCCCAGCCCAGCTCGCGTTTGAGTAACCGTGCCAGGTTGTCGAGGAACTCCACCTCGCCCTGGGGCGGATCGTAGACGCCGATCAGGTGCTGAAACTCTTTCGGATTATCCAAAATGCGCAGGGTGCGCTCGCGCATCAGCTGCTGAACTTCAGGAATATGGCTGGGATTGCCCCCGCCCATCATGATCATCTCCTTGTCACCGGCCAGGGCGTTGCCCAGATCGTCCATCAGGCTGAGGATGCCTGACTCGGTGGTGAACTTGGTGCCGAATGCGGAGAGTTTCATGCTGCTAATCCTGTCGCCGGGACTGTCCCTGAAAAATGAAGGCGGCTATTCTAGCGATGCCGACCTACGAGATCAAAATCTGGACCCACTGAGAAGAGGCCTGCAGGACCGTGAGCGATGACGAGCAACAACAGCTGATGCAGCAGCTTCGACAAAGCGCCTACGGGCTCTTGTCCCGCAGAGAGTATAGCCGTTTGGAACTGCGCCGGAAGCTGGCCGGTGCCGATGTCGACAGCACTTTGTTGGAGCAGCTGCTGGATCAGTTGCAGCAGCAAGGGCTGCAGAGTGATCAACGATTCTGCGAAAGCTTTATCCGTTCGCGAATCGGTCGGGGTCAGGGAGAGGTGCGGATTGTTCAGGAGCTGCGCCAGCGGGGCATTGATGAAGAGCTCACTCGCGGGCAGTTGGAGGCCTGTGAACAGGACTGGTTCGAGTTGGCCCGTGGCGTCCGGCAACGACGGTTCGGAGAGCAGCCGCCCCAGGATCAAAAGCAGTGGGCCAAGCAGCTTCGTTTTCTGCTCTATCGTGGCTTTAGTCAGGAGCAGGCCCGCTACGCGATCGAATCCGGCGCCGAGTAATAGACCCTTCGGATTGAATTGTTGGTTGTGCCGAAGAATTTCGACCAAAGATCGGTGAAAGATCGGCGAAAAAGCAGCCAATTTGCGACTCCGGTTGTTTTCGGCCCGCAGACCCCCATGTATACTATGCCCCCATTTTATGTCTGCAGAGTTTGCGCCCTAATCCGTATTTTTTTCGGTTTTTAGATCGATTACCGATAGAAATTGCGATGGATGTGCGACTCACGTTGGTTGAGTGTCTATGAAGCAAATGAACAGTGCCCAGATTCGCCAAGCGTTCCTGGATTACTTTGAACAGCAACAGCACAGCGTCATCGCCAGCAGCCCGCTGGTGCCCGGCAATGATCCGACGCTGTTGTTTACCAATGCCGGCATGGTGCAGTTCAAGGATGTGTTCCTGGGCACCGATAAGCGTAATTACACGCGTGCGACCACGTCCCAGCGTTGTGTGCGTGCCGGTGGTAAGCACAACGACCTGGAAAACGTCGGTTACACCGCCCGTCACCACACCTTCTTCGAGATGCTGGGTAATTTCAGTTTTGGTGACTACTTCAAGCGTGAAGCGATTCAATTTGCCTGGGAGTTCCTGACCTCCGATGCGTGGATGGGGCTGCCGGTCGATAAGCTGTCGGTGACCGTGTACCAGGAAGACGACGAGGCCTACGATATTTGGGCCAACGAGATCGGCGTGCCGACCGAGCGGATCATCCGAATCGGTGACAAAGGTGGCCGTTACAACTCCGACAATTTCTGGGCCATGGGCGATACCGGCCCGTGCGGCCCTTGTACCGAAATTTTCTACGATCACGGCCCCGAAATCTGGGGTGGCCCTCCCGGAACACCGGAAGAGGATGGTGATCGCTTTATTGAGATTTGGAACATCGTCTTCATGCAGTTCGTCCGCTCCGCCGACGGCAGCATGGCGCCGTTGCCGAAGCCGTCGGTCGATACCGGCATGGGACTGGAGCGGATTGCGGCGGTGTTGCAGGGTGTTCACAGCAACTACGAAATCGATCTGTTCCAGAATCTGATCAAGGCGGTGGCTGAGGCTACCCAGACCCAGGATCTGGAGAGTAAGTCACTGCAGGTTGTGGCCGATCATATTCGCTCCTGTGCCTTCCTGGTGGTCGATGGTGTGCTGCCCTCCAACGAAGGACGCGGCTACGTGTTGCGCCGGATCATGCGCCGCGCCATTCGACACGGCAACAAGCTGGGTGCAACCGGACCGTTCTTCCATACCCTGGTGGATGCGCTGGTGAAGGAGATGGGCGAGGCCTATCCCGAACTGAAGCAGAAGCAGGCGCAGGTCGAGCAGGTGTTGCTCAAAGAGGAGCAGCAGTTCGCCAAAACGCTGGAGCAGGGCATGCGGATTCTGGAGCAGGATATCGACGAACTGTCCGGTAGCGAGATCCCGGGTTCCACGGTCTTCAAACTGTACGACACCTACGGTTTCCCGGTCGATTTGACCGCCGATATCGCCCGTGAGCGCGAGCTGAGCCTGGATATGGAAGGTTTCGACGCGGCCATGAACGAGCAGCGCGAGCGTGCCCGTGCCGCCGGTCAGTTCGCGGTTGATTACAACGACGCCCTGAGTCTTGATGTGGACAGCTGTTTCGAAGGCTATGACTCACTGCAGGGGCAGGCTCAGCCGGTCACCCTGTTGCGCGATGGTGCCGAAGTGGCGTCACTGAGTGCCGGAGACGAGGGTGCGCTGGTGTTTGCCAATACACCGTTCTATGCCGAATCCGGTGGCCAGGTTGGTGACCAGGGTATTGTCGAAGCCAACGGCGTTCGTTTCCAGGTTCTCGATACCACCAAGCAAGGTGGTGCTTTCGTGCATCACGGTAAGGTGCTGGAAGGTGAGCTGAATGCCGATGTGGAACTGAGCCTGGCTGTGGATGCCGAGAAGCGTCAGGCCACGGCATTGAACCACTCCGCCACTCACCTGCTACACGCGGCGCTGCGCGATATCGTCGGCGAGCATGTGACCCAGAAGGGCTCGCTGGTGGATGCGGATCGTCTGCGGTTCGATTTCTCCCACTTCGAAGGTTTGCGCGGCGATGAGCTGCTGGCGCTGGAGCAGCGGGTAAACAAACAGGTTCGCGCCAACCTTCCGGTTATCACTGAGGTGATGGCGATCGAAGACGCCAAAGCCAAGGGGGCCATGGCGCTGTTTGGTGAGAAGTATGACGACGATGTGCGCGTCGTCAGCATGGGTCAGGACGATGAACTGGTGTCGCTGGAGCTTTGTGGCGGCACCCATGTAACACGCACCGGTGATATCGGTCTGTTCAAGATTACTGCTGAAGGCGGTATCGCTGCTGGTATCCGCCGGATTGAAGCGGTCACCGGTCAGGCGGCGATCGATTGGATGGCCAATACCGAGGCGACCTTGGGGCAGGTGGCCGGCTTGGTTAAAGGTAGCCGTGACGCGGTCTCCGAGAAGGTGGGTTCGTTGGTTGAGCGCAACCGTCAGCTGGAGAAAGAGCTGGAACAGCTGAAAGCGAAGCTGGCCAGCTCAGCCGGAAATGATCTGGTATCCCAGGCAATTGAGATCGCCGGGGTCAAGGTGCTGGCCGCTAAGCTGGACGGGGTTGACCCCAAGTCACTGCGTGACACGCTGGATCAGCTCAAGAATAAACTCGGCTCTGCGGTGTTGTTACTGGCCGCGGTCGAGGGCGACAAGATCAGCCTGGTCGCCGGGGTAACCAAGGATCTGACCGCTCGCTTTAAGGCCGGCGATCTGATCAAGCATGTGGCGCCTCAATTGGGCGGCAAGGGCGGTGGTCGTCCCGATATGGCTCAGGGCGGTGGTTCCGATGTGGCGGCGCTGCCCGCGGCGCTGGAATCGGTCAAGGGTTGGATAGAACAGCAGGCCTGAGGCCTGAAGTAAGGATTGTTAGCTAAATGGCACTGATTGTTCAGAAATATGGTGGTACTTCGGTAGGTACGGTTGAGCGTATCCAGGCGGTGGCCGACAAGGTCAAACGCTTCCGTGAGCAGGGCGATGATGTTGTGGTTGTGGTCTCCGCGATGAGTGGTGAAACCAACCGCTTAATCGGCCTGGCCAAAGAGATGCAGGATCAGCCGACAGCCCGTGAAATGGACGTGCTGGTCTCGACCGGCGAGCAGGTCACGATTGCGCTACTCTGTATGGCGTTGAATGAGCGTGATTGTCCGGCCCGTTCCTACACCGGGACTCAGGTTCGAATCCTGACCGATGATGCCCACACCAAGGCGCGGATTCAGGATATCGACGATGGCAATATCCGGGCGGATCTGAAAGCCGGACGCGTCGTAGTTGTGGCGGGCTTCCAGGGTGTGGATGGCAACGGCAACATCACCACGCTGGGTCGTGGTGGCTCGGATACCACCGCGGTGGCACTGGCTGCTGCGTTGAAGGCCGATGAATGTCAGATTTACACCGATGTTGACGGCGTCTACACCACCGATCCGCGTGTGGTTGAAGGTGCACGTCGCCTTGATGAAATTACCTTTGAAGAGATGCTGGAAATGGCCAGCCTGGGTTCAAAGGTACTGCAGATTCGTGCCGTTGAATTTGCAGGCAAGTACGATGTCCCCCTGCGGGTACTGCATAGCTTCCAGGAAGGCCCTGGAACGCTGATTACGATAGAGGATGAGAACACTGTGGAAAAACCGGTAATTTCTGGCATCGCTTTTAACCGTGATGAAGCTAAGCTGACGGTGTTGGGTGTGCCCGACATTCCCGGGGTGGCATCCAAGATCCTCGGTCCGGTCAGCGACGCCAATATCGAAGTGGATATGATTCTGCAGAACATCGCAGAAGATAACACTACCGACTTCACCTTTACCGTTCACCGGAACGATTACGACCGTGCCCTGTCAATCCTTGAGCAGGTTTCCAGTGACTTGAAAGCCCGTGAAGTTCAGGGTGACAACAAGATTGCCAAGGTCTCCATCGTCGGTGTCGGTATGCGCTCTCACGCGGGTGTGGCGACCAAGATGTTCAGTGCCCTGGCGGGCGAAGGGATCAATATTCAACTGATCTCAACCTCTGAGATCAAGATCTCGGTTGTGATTGCAGAGAAATATCTGGAGCTGGCAGTCCGTAGTCTGCACTCGGCATTTGAACTGGATGAAGCAGAAGTCGTTCAAGAGTCTTGAGGCAGAGAGTCGAGGGGCGTTATGACCTCGACTCAAACGATAACAATCTAATTAAATGAAGTAGCCGCTGCTTCCAATCTGCAGTCTATAATTGGATAGTCTGCAGCAGGAATGCCAGTTCCGGGATCACCTGGAAGCAGGGTTTAAGGAGATTCTATGCTTATTCTGACCCGCCGTGTCGGAGAAACGCTGATGGTTGGTGACGAAGTCACCGTGACCGTTTTGGGTGTCAAAGGCAACCAAGTACGTATCGGCGTCAATGCGCCGAAAGACGTTTCCGTCCACCGTGAAGAGATCTATCAGCGGATCCAGAAAGAAAAAGAGAAAAACCCGGAATAATTTCGATATAGCGCTTTTCTTCCCCAGCCATTCTGATACTATACGCCTCCGTTGCGGTGAGGTGGCCGAGTGGCTGAAGGCGCGCCCCTGCTAAGGGCGTATATCTTAACGGGTATCGAGGGTTCGAATCCCTCCCTCACCGCCAGCAACGATTTTTGCGCACCCGTAGCTCAGCTGGATAGAGTACCTGGCTACGAACCAGGCGGTCAGAGGTTCGAATCCTCTCGGGTGCGCCACTTATTCAAGCGGATCGATAATTGTCGGTCCGCTGCTTCGTTAAGAAGCCGGTTGTGAGATGAAAGTCATCGAATAACCAACAGTTTCGCACCCGTAGCTCAGCTGGATAGAGTACCTGGCTACGAACCAGGCGGTCAGAGGTTCGAATCCTCTCGGGTGCGCCATACAAGAAAGGGCCTAGCTGATGCTAGGCCCTTTTTTTATGCGGCAAATCCTCGTATCGCTGTTTTTGCCCGCTCCCACGCCGGTTAGGTATAATTTGCAGCCTTCGGTGTGGCTACCGAATCCTCCAGTTCTCAGTTACCCATTTTCCATGAAGTTCTGCTATGAAATTTATCGTTAAGTTGTTCCCGGAGATTACGATCAAGAGCAAGCCGGTCCGACGTCGCTTTATCCAGCGGCTGCAGTCGAACCTGCAGATTATCTTGCGGCGTATTGACGAGAAGGCTCACGTCAGCGGTCAGTGGGATAAGGTTGTAGTTGAGATTGCTCAGGATCAGCCGGAGCAGTTGCAACGGATTGTCGAGGCGCTGCAGCAGACCCCGGGGATCGCGTATTTCCTGCAGGTTAAAGAGCATCCGCTGGGCGATTTCGATGATGTCTTCCAGAAAGTAAAAGAAGTTTACGCTGATAAGCTGACGGGCAAACGGTTCGTGGTGCGAGTCAAGCGGGCAGGCAAGCACGAGTTCACCTCCAACGATCTGGAACGCTATGTGGGTGGCGGCCTGTTACGTCACACCGAAGCTTTGAAGGTGGATCTGCATCAGCCGGAGGTTACGGTCAATTTTGAGGTCCGTGATCAGTCGCTGTTTGTCGTGCAGCAGCGTTATCCCGGTTTAGGGGGCTTCCCGCTGGGTAGTCAGGATGAGGTGTTGTCGCTGATCTCCGGCGGTTTCGACTCCACCGTTTCCAGCTATCTGACCATCAAGCGTGGTTGTCGGACCCATTACTGTTTCTTCAACCTGGGTGGCGCCGCCCATGAGACCGGGGTTAAGCAGGTTTCCCACTATCTGTGGCAGAAGTTCGGCTCATCCCATCGGGTCAAATTTGTCACTGTGCCCTTCGAAGAGGTGGTCAGTGAGATTCTGGCCAAGGTGCATCATTCGCAGATGGGGGTGGTATTGAAGCGGATGATGCTTCGAGCTGCCTCGCAGGTGGCGCAGCGGCTTAAGATTGAAGCGCTGGTAACCGGTGAGAGCGTGGCTCAGGTTTCCAGTCAGACCCTGCCTAATCTGTCGATCATCGATAAGGTGACCGACACGCTGGTGCTACGGCCGCTGATCGTATCCGACAAGCAGGACATTATCGATACAGCCCGCGATATCGGTACCTATGACTTTGCCAAGAGCATGCCGGAGTATTGCGGGGTGATCTCAGACCGTCCAACGACTCACGCCAAGATGGAGCGGATCGAGGAAGAAGAGGCGGCGTTCGATATGGCGGTGCTGGAGCAGGCGGTGGAAAGCTCGCGGGTGATGCGGATCGATCAGATCGAGCACGAGGCTCAGAGTCAGATTGAGGTGGAAACCCAGCAGCAGGTCAGCAGCAACGAGGTCATTATCGATGTGCGCCATCCGGACGAGGAGGAGCGCTCACCGTTGCAGGTTGAGGGTATCGAGGTAATCAAGATTCCGTTCTACAGCCTGGCCACCGAGTTTGGTGGATTGAATGCGGAGAAAGAGTATCTGCTCTACTGCGATCGCGGGGTGATGAGCCAGCTCCATGCGCTTTATTTGAAGGAGCAGGGGCATGAGAACGTGAAGGTCTACCGACCCGAGTAACCGGGCCGGTAGGATTACGGCAATGGGCTTCTGGAGATCTAGAAGCCCAGCATCACCTCGATGTGGGCCTGCACGCTGTAGGCCAGCGAGCTGGGGTTATAACCGCCTTCGAGGACCGAGACCACCCGATTGTTGGAGTAGATGCGGGCGGTGTCCATGATCATCCGGGTCACCCAGCGATAATCCTCTTCATTGAGCTTCAAATCCGCCATCGGATCTTCCCAATGCGCATCAAAGCCGGCCGAGATAATAATCAAGTCCGGCTTGTGAGCCTGCAACGCCGGTAGCCAGTTGGCTTCGACAGTCTGGCGGAAACAGTTGCCGTCGCTATGGGCGGCCAACGGACAGTTGATGATGTTGGGGCGTAGGATCTCGCTGTAACGCTCGGGATAGAACGGATGCTGGAAGGTTGAGCAGACCAGCACTTCGGGCTTGTCTTTAAAGATGTCGACGGTGCCGTTGCAGTGGTGCACGTCGAAATCCAAAATCGCCACCCGTTCGATACCCGGCTGCTGAAGCGCATGCATGGCGCCGATGGCGGCGTTATTGTAAAAGCAGAAGCCCATGGCCAGGTTGTGCTCGGCATGGTGACCGGGTGGGCGAACGGCGCAGAAGGCGTTGTCCGCCATGCCGTTAACCACCCGATTGACGCCCATGATGGTCGCACCGGCGGCGAGACTGGCGGCATGTAGCGAGTCGGGGCATAGGGCAGTGTCATCATCGGTGTAAACCACGCCCTTTTCCGGTAGTTTCATATGCAGCCGGGCGCTGTGAAGCGGTGCGTGAGCGAGTTTGATCTGCTCTTCCTGCACATGCACGGCCTTGATCTGCTGCAGGTGGTCTTGAAGTCCGGTCCGTTCTAATTGACGGGCGATAGCGAGCAATCGAATCGGGCTTTCGGGGTGTTCCGGGCCCATGTTGTGAAGGCCGCAATCCTGGTGGCTTATATAACTGGTTACCATCGCTGACATCCATGCGTTTGGTGGCGAGAGCTACTGGCATCCCGCCGGGGAGCTTATTATTAACCCGGTTTCGGCTAGGGCCGTAGGGTGGATCTTAAGATCAAGGTATCATCTGCCCGACAGGCTGTCTTGTAACTATTTGTCTTATATAAGCGCTGGCTGTTCTGCGACGCGGTAGTGGAAGGTAAACTCAACATTAACAATCGCCTAGGCTGACCAGTGCTGGATTCCGGTCCATACTGTCGTCAACGGTGCGGGTCAGATTCGGATTTGAGTGGGGGAGTATCTAGGGTTGGCGACGAATGTTGATTTAAGCGACAAATCGGTGCTGTTGATCGATAGTAGCGGCAACCTTCGTTCGACCGTTAAATCCATGTTGCAGTCGATGGGTTTCGGCTCAGTGACGACGCTGCCGATCGCCCCCCGAGTCCTCGAAGACATTGCTGAAAATGACTATGACATTGTGCTGCTTGGTCACAATGTACATGACAAGTATTCCGGTCTGCAGCTGTTCGAAGAGGCGCGCTATAAGGGATTGATCAAGCCCACCTGCTCCTGGGTGTTGATGAGCAGCGACGCATCGCAGCAGTCGGTATTGTTTGCGATTGAGATCGAGCCCGACGAGCTGCTGACCAAACCCTTCACCCTCGATACGCTGAGTAAGCGGATTCAGTCTTTATGCCAACGGCGAGCTTTGCTGGAGCCGATCGAAAGGGCGATAGAGCGGAAAGCCTTCAATCGCGCCATTCGGCTGTGCGATACGGTGCTGAATGCCTCGGACCCGAATTACCATCAGACTCAGTTGATCAAGGGGCGGCTGCTGAAAGAACAGCAGCGTTATGCCGAAGCCCAGCAGGTGTTCGAGCATTGCTATAGCGATTCAGGTGGGCTCTACGCGGGCTATCAGCTGGCGGAATGCCACTATCATCAGGGGGACTTTAATGCGGCAGAACAGTTGCTAACGACGCTGATCGACAAACACCGGTTGCTGATTCCGGCCTACGACCTGCTGGCTAAGGTCAGCGAGGCGCGGGGGGACCTGCACCAGGCTCAGCAGCAGCTGCAAAAAGGCGCTTCCCAGTCACCGTTATCGATTCAGCGACAGATGGAACTGGGGCGTTTGTCGGTACGGGCGAACGATCTGAGTCAGGCGGAAAAAGCCTATCGGCGATGTATTCATCTGGGGGAGAGCAGCTGCTTGGACAGCGCCATGCCCTATTTCAAGCTGGTTAATGTGCAGCGCCTGCAGGTGGAGAGCAGTCAGGGCCATGAGCGCCAGGATCGGCTCGACGATATCGACAAGCTACTGGAGCGTGCCGATACCCGATTTCATCGCGATCCCCAGGTTCGGGTGCAGAGTCAGCTGATCCGGGCCAAGGTCAATGAGACGCTGGGGGATGCCGACTCGGCTCAGCATTGTTACGAGCGGGCGTTGGCCCATGCAGAGTCCTATGGCCTGAGCCTGGATCTTGAGCAGATGCGGTCGCAGCTGTTGGACGAGAGCACACCGGTGATGCCTGCGGCTGCCTTGCAGGAGGCTGAGCCGGAGCCGGCCAAGAGCAAACATGATCCGGCGATGAGTGCCAAGGTCAATCGGATTGGAGTTCGCAACTATCTGGCCGATAAACCAGGACAGGCGATCCGTTATTTCGGCTTGGCTTTCGAGTATGACCCGAGCAATGCCCGAGCGCTGTTGAATCTGTCGCAGCTGTTTTTGGAAGCAGCCCGGGATACCCCGAGTAAGCGGGATGAGCGGATGAAAATGTTCCAGCGCTATAGCCGCTTGGCGCAGCGGTTGCCGTTGGCCGGTGATGAGCTGCATAAGGATCAGCAGTTACGCCAGCTGGCGGAGCTACCGTTGGAGCAATTGCCGGAGGGTCCGCTGGCGGCGCTGCTGAAGTAATGAGGTTGTCGCTTAAAAGGCCAGTGTCAGTCGGGAGCAAGCTCAATCGCTAGCGATCTGAGTCAAAGAAAGCGCTCCCGGGGTTGAGTATAATTTAGTCATGGAAACTACCTGTTAATGGACCTTACCTGTTAGAGGTGTGCCGTGTTTAAAGAACGCCGTCGGCATAGCCGACTCAGTGTGACCTGGAAAGCGACGATCGTTCGTCTGAACGGCGAGAAACTGCCGGGCAGTACCGACAATGTTGCCCCTGACGGATTGAACGTGATCTTGTCGAAAGAGCTGGTGTTGGGTGAGCCGGTAAGGATTGAGCTGGTGACCCCCAGGTGTCATGGGACCCGTTTCTTCAAGCTCGATGCCGTGATCGTTTATAGCCGACAGTTGGAGCACAATTTGGGGCATGCTGTCGGAGTCCGGTTGCTGCAGCCTGGGCAGTGCTACCAGCAGTGCCTGCTACAGCTGGAAACCTCGGTTGGTGTTGCTTGATTCCTCGATCTATCCGTTCTGCTGGCTGGAATAAGCCAGCGCCATCTTGGCCTGCATATAGAACTGGTTAAAGCCTCGAAACGTCTCTTGTTCCAGCGCGTTTTTGTCGCTGAGCTGATCGGCGTAAAGAAATCCAAGAATTCGCTTTCCTGCGCTTAGTGGCGCCATGATAAAGCCGCGTGGGTTCGCTTTGGCTCGAAAAGCTTCGGGTAGGCGCTCGGGCCAGCCGCTTTCCTGGGTGTCGGTCACCAACAGCGTCATCTGCTTTCTCAGAACCTTGAAGAAAAAGTCGTCGCCCTGGCCTGCCTTGAGGTTGAAGTAGCGCTGCAAGTCTTCGAGGCAATCGCCGTCTCCCAGTCGCAGTCGCAGCTGTTGTCGGTCCGGGCTGAGCATGACGAAACCGGCTCTGTCCAACGAGGTGCCGGCCACGATTCCTTCAATGACTTTCTTCAGTAGCGCCGGGATCGGGGTTTGTTGGTTGACCAGCTCGCCGAGCTCCTGCAGATAATCCAGTTGTATTTTTGCCAGCGCGCCAGTGTTATCGGGCTCTTCGACGGCTGGTGGCGGAGGGTTGATATCTTCGGCCTGATTGATCTGTTGTTGAGTATGGATGTAATAGGAGGCCTTGCGGGCGAATTCATCCAGATCGTCATCGCCGCTTTGGCGCAATGGCGGATTCAGGCTTTGCTGAGAGAGGCCGTACTCGCTGGCCATATCGCTGACCATTTTGAAGCCCCGGCTGAGCGACTGCTTCAGGGTGTCTTCATTGGCACCGGTGATCTGAGACATTTTCTCAATCACGGAGGAAAAACTGTTGGGTTGCGGCTGACCCTGGCCGTAGAGCAGTTGTAGCAGTCTATCGACGCTGGAGGTGATCTCGAAGTTACGCCGTACCGACCCCTTGGGTTCTTCGGCCGTCATCGCATCCATCGATGCGACCACCGAAGGAGGGAAGCCCCAGCTTTGGGCCAGTTCCTGACCGATGTCGCTGAAATGGGCGCCGATATGCTCCAGCTGAATCCGCTTCCAGGGTTGATTGGTACTGCTCTGCAATTGCTGAAGTTGACGGTATTCGTCGCTCAGGGTACAGGCGTAGACGATCTCACCCAGCCCGTGAAGCAGGCCACAGGTATAGGTTTCTTCAATGTCGTCCAGGCCCGCCTGCATCGCCATTTCACGGCTGATCGCGGCGGTTAAAAAGGAGCGCATTAACAGCGAGGCGACATCGGTGTCGGGATTGGCCTTGTGAAAACACTCGATCAGTTTAAGGGTAACCGACAGGTTCTTGATCTCATCAAAGCCGATCATGATCACCGCGCGGGAGATGACGTTGATCCGGGCTCCGCTGCGGTTGTAATAGGTCGAGTTGGCCAATCGAAGCAGGCGAGCGGACAGATTGGCGTCCTTCATCACCGCCATCGCCAGTGCCATGGCATCGCTTTCTTTGGAGCTGCTGATCTGTTGAATGCGGTTAACGGTGGCGCTGAAAACCGGCAGATCGCCGAGGCGGCCGAGCTTTGCGTGGATGGCGTTGAGTGTTTTCAGGTACTTCACGAATGCGTCCTTCAGAACCTGTTTGGGCTGGCCTCCCCGACAGGACTCGAACCTGTATCTAAGCCTTAGGAGGGCCCTATTCTATCCGGTTGAACTACGGGGAGGCAGCGAAGCGGCATTCTAGCGACTCGGGTTTCAGAAGTCGAACCTCCGTCGTCGTCAGGCCTTCCCTAAGCGATTCTGGGCACTGTAGTTGCCCTTGTAACCGGCGTCGTTATAAATCGTGGAGCGTCCGCTGTGGCCCTGCAGGATGCTGATCAGGTGGCCCAGATTATGCTGGCTGCGCTGAACTATCTGCTCGTTGCGCTGGTTCAGCTCAGCGGCTTGTTCCAGGCTGCGGCGCAGCTGCTGCCAGCGGCTGTCGACCTGATTGGCGATCGCCGGCGGCAGGCTGGCCTGGAGTTGTTCCAGCCCTTTATCATCGGCGCTGAAGCCTAATCCCACCAGCGCTTCGTTGCGTTGCAGGGTGTTTTCCGCCAGCAGCTCCAGCTGTTTCTGCTTCTCGCCCACGCAGCTCTGCAGAGCGGCTGCATCGATCTGTTCAATGGCGGCTTTTTCCTGCTCGCTTAAACGACAAAGGGCAGCCAAAATCTGGCTACCCTTATCGATTAATTCGCAGAATTGTCGTGTCAGTAGGATCTTTTCTTTCATATCAGCCGAACAGGCTGCCTTCCAGCGAGGTTAGTTTGGCGGCGATACGTCCAGAATCGATCGAGTAAGAGCCATCTTCAATGGCTTGCTTGATCTGCGCAACTTTCGCCTCATCAACATCGGGCAGTTGTGCAACAGACTCTTCCAGCTTACTCAGGTTCTGGGCTTCGGTGCTCAGCTTAACGGTTTCCGGCTGAGGTTGTGGGTTCGCCGCAGGTTGATTGCCGGTAGATTCACTACGGCTATTGGTCGCGTTGGTGCCAACCTTATTGTTGCGCGAGCCTGCGTTGACGTTTGACAGGCCTGTCAGATCGATGGCCATCCCTAATACCTCAAAAAGTCAAAAAAATGGTTCTTAAGCAAGGATATCGACAGCCGGTCGGATTACTTTAGCAAAATATCGAAGTTTTTTTGACGCTCCGGCTAACGCCAAGTCTAACCCAAAGTGGTTTGGATTTCATGGCCAAGGGTATCGCATTAGGAATGCTCAGGGACCTACGCTGACCAGCCCGCTGTCAATGACTCGGGCACGGATCTCACGTCCGGAACGGTTGTTCCTGATCCGGATCTGCTGGCCTTTTCGTCCGTCTTCTATCGCGGTGCCGGTCATCTGGACGCTGACACCGCCGCGACCGGCTTGAATAGAGACACTGTCACCCCGCTTGATCAGTACGGGGGGGCGTAGCAGAGTCGAGTTGATCGGTTGATCGGCATTGAGTGAGCGTTTCAGTTCATAACCGATCACCTCATGCAGCTGATCGAAGTAGCCACCAAGCAGTTTTGACTGATCGCGCCAGGCCAGTCGCAGGTCGTCGGCGGACAGCCGGCTGCCTTTAGCCAGGGGGCGGACACTGACCAGCACCTGCCGGGACAGCTCAATCTGACCGTGCAGGTAGCGCGACCAGCGACGCGGATAGTCGCACGAAGCCTTGATGGTGAAGGCTCCACTACTTAGCGGGCGCTTAGCGTCGAACTGGACCGGGTTGCCGCAGCGTTGCAGCTTCAGATTTCGGCTGCCGGGTTTGAGATTGATGCGCAACTGCACTGAATTGTCGAGTTGCGGCTGAAGCTGTTGCTCGATATGCCGATATAGCTGCTGTTGTAGCGGCTCTGTCTGGGCTTGGGCTGCGATGCTGAGAAGCCCAAAAAACAGACAGAAACCACCGATTAGGCTACCTTTGATCACAGAATTGCCCTATGATTTTTCTGCTCCCGCTCTAATTGTCGTAAGCAATCGAATGGGTGCTAATTTATAGATTTCTACCCTCGATAAGCAAGCCCAGGAGCGAGCTATGGCCAGTGTTCTTGATAGTGTTAACCAGCGAACTCAGCTGGTTGGCAAGAATCGTCTGGAGTTATTGCTGTTTCGGCTGGACGGAGAACAGATTTACGGACTGAATGTCTTCAAGGTCCGCGAAGTGATCCAGTGCCCTAAGTTGACTGCGATGCCGAAACTGAAAGCCGGTGTCAAAGGTGTTGCTCATATTCGCGGCAGCGCCATCCCCGTGCTCGATTTGAGTTCTGCCATGGGGCGCGGCGCCATTGATGATGCTGCCATGCAGGATAGTTTTGTCATTGTGACCGAATACAATCAGCAGGTGCTGGGTTTTCTGGTCAACAAGGTTGAGCGGATCATCAACACCAACTGGGAAGAGATTCATCCGCCGCCCCGTGGGGCCGGTAAGGATAATTACCTGACCGCCGTGACCGAGCTGGACGGCAACCTGGTCGAAATTCTCGATGTTGAGAAGATCCTCGCCGAGGTCGCGCCTCGCTCAGAGGAAGTAGACCCAAATCTGGTCGAACAGGTGCGAGAATCTCAGTCGCAAAGCCAGCATGTGCTGGTGGTGGATGATTCGGTCGTGGCGCGCAAGCAGCTCGAGCGCTGTCTGACCGGACTTGGGGTCGAGGTGACGCTGAAGAACAACGGTAAGGAAGCGCTGGATTACCTGATTGGACTGGCCGAATCCGGACAGAGCATTGCCGATGCTTTCCTGATGATTATCTCCGATATCGAGATGCCCGAAATGGACGGCTACACGCTGACCGCTTCGATCCGTGCCGATGATCGGATGAAGGGAGCCTATGTGATGCTGCATACCTCGTTGAGCGGTATGTTCAACCAGGCGATGGTGGATAAGGTTGGCGCAAACGATTTCCTGGCCAAGTTCCAGCCCGATGAGCTGGCCTCTCGGGTTAAGCAGCGACTGGAGCAGCTAGGCGCCTCCTGATGTTTAAGCCGCCCGTTGGCGGAATACCGTATTAACTTAACGCTAAAGAGTAGCTATTTTGACCAGACCTTTGACCGGTGCCCGTGTACAGATTACCCCGCAGGGTTTCGCGCTGTTTCGAGATTTCCTGCAGGAGGCCTGCGGGATACTGCTGGGTGATAACAAGGAGTATCTGGTCAGCAGTCGCCTCAGTTCAATCATGAACGAGCAGAGTTACTCGACCCTGGATGAGCTGGTGACGGCAATGCGCCGCTCCAGCCGGCTTAAAGAGCAGGTGGTTGATGCTATGACCACCAACGAAACGCTGTGGTTCAGGGATATTCACCCATTCAATATTCTGCGTGATCGACTGCTACCGGAGCTCAGCTCGGGAATGCAACCGCTGCGGATCTGGTCGGCGGCTTGCTCCTCGGGGCAGGAACCCTATTCGATCAGCATGACCCTGGATGAGTTCAAGCGCAGTCGGCCCGGACAGCTCAAGGCCGGCGAGCGGATCGTGGCAACGGATATCTCTCCGACCATGCTTGAGCATGCTCGCCGGGGCACCTATGACATGCTGGCGGTAGGTCGTGGTTTGCAGAAGGACCACCTGTCCCGCCACTTCCGCCAGAATGCCGACGGCGGCTGGCAGATCAATCGCGATATTCAATCCCGGGTCGAGTTCAAGTCGCTGAACCTATTGGGTAACTACAGCATCCTGGGTAAATTCGATATCGTTTTCTGCCGCAATGTGTTGATCTACTTCTCTTCCGATTTGAAGCAGCAGATCCTGAGAAAGATCCACACCCAGCTGAAACCGGGTGGATACCTTTTCTTAGGCGCGTCTGAATCTTTGGGGCATCTGAACGATATTTACGAGATGGTCCACTGCAGTCCGGGCATCATCTATCGCGCCAAATAGGTGTGTCTTGATCCGAACGCTGCCCAGCAGCGTTCCACTCTTCTTCACTCTCCTCGCCATCGTCTGAAACTGACCCGCAGCCGCTTTTTGCCGGCTGCTACCGGCTGAGCGGTTGCCGCCGGGCGGTAACCCGTTGCCGCTTTGTCCTCTGTTTGTAGCTGTTGCTGTCAAAAAATACTTATAAATCAATGCATTTCTCTTGTGGCATTGAAATTGCTTTATTGCTGTTAGAACCGGTATAGGACCAGCACGAGATGGCAATTTCATTTGACTCAGCATTAGGCATTCATCAACAGGCATTGTTGGTTCGTACCCGTCGTGCCGAGGTCCTGGCCAATAACATCGTTAATGCCGATACCCCGAACTATAAAGCGCGGGATATCGACTTTCGCGCCATTCTCGGTGCTCAGACCGATTCCGTTGCCGCACCGGCCGAACCGATGCGTCTGGCTGCGACCCAAACCGGTCATCTGGACGGGGTGATCGACCCGTCCCTGGCGGCCGAGTTGATGTACCGACAGCCGCTGCAACCGTCGGTTGATGGTAATACGGTCGATGTACAGCATGAGCAGGCGGAGTACGCCGAGAATGCACTGGCATTTCAGGCCAGCTTCACCTTCCTGAATCGGAAGTTTAACGGCTTGATGAATGCCATTAAGGGCGAATAAGCACTGACGCGACGGACTTTGGAGTAACCCCATGTCACTTTCAAACATCTTCAATATTGCCGGTAGCGGGATGAGTGCCCAGAGCATTCGCTTGAACACGGTTGCCTCCAATATCGCCAATGCCGAGAGTGTCAGCAGTAGTGTGGATGCTACTTACCGTGCCCGTCATCCGGTGTTTGAGCAGGTTCAACAGCAGGTGATGGCCGGCATGAGTGGTCAATCCGAGATGCAGGTGACCGCTGGTGGTGGCGTCAAGGTCAACGGCATCATCGAGAGTGATGCGCCGCTTCGTAAGCAGTATGAGCCCAATCATCCGATGGCGGATGAGGAAGGCTTTGTGTTTTATCCCAACGTCAATGTGGTCGAAGAGATGGCCAATATGATTTCGGCATCGCGTTCGTTCCAGACCAATGCCGACCTGATGGGAACTGCCAAGGACATGATGCAGCGGGTGCTGCAGCTGGGACAGTAACGAATAACCCGCGTCGTCGGTCCGGACTGATGACGCAATGAACAGGGCTTGAGCTGTGATAACTGTGCTTGAGCCGGAATATCTAGCCAGCGGGACGCCGCCGGTGGGGGTAGGACATGAGTGATATCAACAATGTAAACAACTCCGGGAATGTGTTCCTGGATTTGAACAAGAAAGCCGATGCGAGCAAGACGGAGGCGCAGGAGCAGAGCGACATGTTCATGCAGCTGATGATTGCCCAGATGCAGAATCAGGATCCGACCAGTCCGGCTGACACCTCGGACTACATGAACCAGATCTCGCAGATGAGCATGGTTGAAAGCATCAACAACATGAATCTGACGATGCAGAACATGTCCAACAGTATGTTGTCGAGCCAGACCGCGCTGCAGGCATCGTCGATGGTGGGTAAGACGGTTTATGTCCCCACCACTCAGGCCAAGGTTGGTGATGACCGGATGATTCAGGGAGTGATGGCGCTGCAGACCAGTCACGAAGACGTGCGGGTTAAGGTCTATGACAGCAGTGGTGCCATGATCAGCAATCTGTCGCTGGGAGCACAGGCGGCCGGCGATGGACAGTTTAAGTTTGAGTTACCGGAAGGCTATGACGCCGGTGATTACAAGGTTGAAGTCGAAGCCAAGTGGGGCGATGACTACGTACCGGTGCAGACCTACCTGGGTCGCAATGTCGACAGTGTGAGCCTGGGTCAGAACGGTGTGGGAATGAAAATTAATATCGAAGGTGGCTCGGTCACCTTTGATCAAGTCAAACAGATTGGAGTCTGATCATGGCGTTTAGTACAGCAATAACAGGCCTGAAGGCGTCGACCACCGAGCTTGACGTCACCGGCAACAATATCGCCAACTCCAGTACCGTCGGCTTCAAGTCGGCCCGGACCGAGTTTTCCGATATTTTTGCCACCGTGGTGGTGGGATCCGGCTCGGCCAATAGTCCGGGTTCGGGGGTTATCGTGTCCGATATCGCCCAGGACTTTACCGCCGGTACGATCCAGTTCACCAATAACAACCTGGATCTGGCCATCGACGGTACCGGCTTCTTCCAGCTCAACGATGGCCAGGGGGGGATCACCTATACCCGGGCCGGCGGTTTCGAGCTGGATAAGGACGGCAACGTCGTATCGAAGAACGGTAACTTCCTGCAGGGATTCGGCCTGGATGCGGCCGGCAACCGACAGCCGATCGGTAATCTGGCGGTTTCTCAGAAAGAGAGTCCGCCCAAGGCCACGTCCGATATGGACTTGTCGTTCAATATCGACTCCCGTGCCACGCCCAGTAACCTGGCTTACGATCCGGATGACTCGGCCACCTTCACCTTCAGTACCACCAACAGTACGTTTGACAGCCTGGGTAATGAGAACACCATCAAGTTCGACATGATCGAGCAGGGTGCCTGGCGCGAGCGTCAGAGTATCTCGCTGATCGACTTTGCCGGATTGGGCTTGAATGCCGGTGATAGCTTTAGTCTTGCCGGCGGAACCATCTCGGTCGTTGCCGCAGGCACGCCGCCTGATCCGGCGTTGGGCCAGATCGGTGATGACACCACCGCTGCCAACTTCGCCAGTCGGGTGGCGGCGATCTTCAACGATGCTGCAACCCCGCTGCAGAATCAGGTCGGCTGGGACAACCGTATTCGTGAAGTTTCCGACGACGGCTCCGGTAATCTGGAGATTACCTGGGCCGCCAGTGCGGCCGATGTTCGGCCGGTGGTGTTGAATCATATTGATACCGTGGGTACCGGCACGACAACAGCGCTGACCAATGTAAATACCCAGGATCCGTTCTTCGCTGCCAACAAGGTGGAGTCCTACGCGTTCTCGGTGCCAGCTCCGCCGCTGACCGGTACCAATCCCTTTATCACCATCGGTGCGACCCAGGTCGGTATCAACACGACCATGAGTGCATCGGATATCGTTGATGAAATCATCAAGAACACCAATGCGATCCTGTCCGCCAATCCGGAGATCGATACGATCACCAAGGATTCTTCGACCGGTCAGCTGGTGATCACCTACGATCCCGAGCTGGGGGATGAGCCGACGGTTCCGGTCTCATCAACCAACGTCACCGGATTGACCATCGGTGCCGGTTCGTTTGATGAAACCGGGGATAACTCCTACCAGGGGGTGTATCAGATGCACGCGCTGTTCAACAACAGCACGCCGCTGAACATCGGTCGTCCGCCCCAGCCGGGTAGCGGTTTGACCACCTCCGAAGCGGGACCGATTCTGTTGACCTTCGATACCACCAACGGTCTGCTGCAGACCGTCAATGGTCTGCCGGTCAGCGCGACGGGATCCGCGCCATCGATAACCATCGCCGGCGCCGACCCGGCCAACCCGAACAACACCATCAGTCTGGACCTGTCGGGCACTACCCAGTTCGCGTCGGAATCGATCGTGAAAGCATCGACCCAGGACGGCTTTACCAAAGGGGACCTGATCGGGGTGACCTTCTCCGCGGAAGGGGTCATGGTGGCCAGCTTCAGTAATGGCCAGAACTCCAACCTGGGGATCGTTGCACTGGCCAGCTTCGAGAACCAAAGTGGTCTTCAGCCGGTCGGTGATACCGCCTGGTCTGCGACCCTGGCCTCCGGCCAGGCGATTCTGAACCCGCCGGGAACCGGTCTGAACGGTCAGCTGCGATCGGCGGCATTGGAGCAATCCAACGTCAACCTGTCAGAAGAGCTGGTGGCACTGATCGAGGCGCAGCGTAACTTCCAGGCTAACTCGAAGACGTTGCAAACCGAGAACCAGGTGACCCAGACGATCCTGCAGATCAACTAAACCGGTTCAGTTGAGCTGAACTGACGATTCGAAGCGGCCGTTATCACGGCCGTTTCGTCACACCTTCAAGGCACGGCCCGAGTTGTTTCGGACCGTGCTTTTTTGCGTCTTGAAAAAATTGGCACTGTTGTTGCTTTATTCTCGGTAGAGCGCGTAAAAGCGGCAATCGACAACCGCCGTCGATTGCGAGAATGAGGACAAGTCTTTGGACAAGTTGCTGTTTCTTTCGATGACCGGGGCCAATCAGACGATGCTGGCCCAGGCGTCACATGCCAACAACCTGGCTAACGTCAACACCACCGGATTCAAAGCCGACCTGGCCCAGGCTCGCGCCATGCCTGTGATTGGCGAGGGTTATCGGTCAAGGGTTTACGCCATGACGGAGCGCCCGGCTACCGACCTTACCGAAGGGGTCAATGAACACACCGGGCGGGAACTGGATGTCGCCGTGCAAACACCAGGCTGGATCGCAGTGCGTGGACGCGACGGCAATGAGGCCTATACCCGTGCCGGTGCCCTGCACGTTGATGCCGCCGGACGTCTGCTCGATGGCAGAGGATTGCCGGTGCTGGGCGAGGGCGGAGACATCGTATTGCCACCCAGCTCCAAAGTAGAGGTCGGTGCGGACGGCACCATTACGGTCCGGGCAACCGGCGATCAGCCGAACGCCTTGGCGGTGGTGGATCGGATCAAGCTGGTCAACCCGGATCCACAGGCTTTGACCAAAGGTGAGGACGGTCTGATGCGCCTTAAGGCGGGCGGGCAGGCAGGGTTGGACCCGGAGGTCAGAGTGGCTTCGGGTTTCCTGGAAACCAGTAACGTTAACGCGGTGCATGAACTGACGTCGATTATCGACCTGTCCCGTCGATTCGAAATGAATATCAAGATGATGCGTGATGCGGAAGAGAACGCCGAAGCCGCAGCGCGGATTTTGCAGAACTTAGGCTAGAGCCAGCCCGTAGGGGCCAACGAACAATAACTTAGCAAGTCATCACAGTGATCGGTTGGTGATCGCTGTAGAAGGGGAAAATTATGAACGGAGCCCTGTTTGTCGCCAAGACGGGACTGAGCGCCCAGGATACCGCGCTGCGGGTTGTGTCCAACAACCTGGCCAATATCAGTACCGACGGGTTTAAGCGCGATCGTGCGATCTTTGAAGATCTGATCTATCAAGTGCAGCGTCAGCCTGGCGCCCAGTCGGCGGATGGAACCGAGCTGCCTTCCGGCTTTCAGCTGGGTACCGGGGTGCGGGTAGTCGGCACCGAAAAAACCTTTACCCAGGGCACCATCAATGTCACCAATCAGAACCTGGATCTGGCCATCGAAGGTGACGGCTTCTTTCAGATCGCGTTGCCCAACGGGGAAACCGGTTATACCCGCAGTGGCCGTTTCCAGCTCAACTCCAGCGGCCAGATGGTCAATGCCCAGGGTTATCTGCTGGATCCGACCATCACCATCCCCGCCGATGCCACCTCCGTGACTATCGGTAATGACGGTGCCGTGTCAGTAACTCAGGCCGGTAGTTCGGTGGCAACCCAGGTCGGCCAGATCACCCTGGCAGATTTCACCAATCCGGCCGGTTTGCAGTCAATCGGCGGCAACCTGTTTCAGGAAACCGTCTCCAGTGGTGCGCCGACAACCGGTAACCCGGGATCCACATCCTTTGGCGCAACAATCCAAGGAGCGTTGGAAAACTCTAACGTCAACTCGGTCGAGGAGCTGGTCAACATGATCCAGACCCAGCGAGCGTTCGAGATGAACTCCAAGGTGATCTCGACCGCCGATCAGATGTTGTCGTTCGTGACCCAGCAGCTTTAATCGCCCGTGGGATTAACAGGTAGATCGCTATGAAAACCAACTACAAGGTTCTGACATTCATCCTGGCAGCGTCACTGCTGGGTGGTTGTGCGCAAACGCCACCCAAGCCTGACAACCCCTATTTTGCCCCGGTTCCACCGGCGGCGATGTCGGCTCCGAAACCGGTTGATGGTGCGATCTTCCAGGCCGGCCATAGTGTCTCCCTATACGAAGACGGCAACGCCCGTCGAGTCGGCGATATTCTTACGATCGTATTGACCGAGCGGACTCAGGCCAGCAAGTCGAGCGAAACCGAGCTGGAGAAGGACAGCCAGCTGTCGATCACGGCGCCGACCATCCTCGGGTCGCCGCTGTCGATCAACGGTAACGAGGCCAGTTTCAGTCTGCCTGGTGGGACCCGTACTTTTGAGAGCACCGGGGATGCCGATCAGAGTAATAGTCTGAGTGGCGACATTACCGTTACCGTATCCGAAGTGCTGCCGAATGGAATCCTGCGTGTTCGGGGTGAAAAGTGGATGACACTGACCAGCGGGGATGAATATATCCGTGTCAGCGGCCTGGTTCGACCCCAGGATATCAAGCCGGACAACACCCTGGACTCGGTCAAGCTGGCGGATGCCCGGATTACCTACAGCGGTACCGGTGAGATACACGATACCAACAAGCTGGGCTGGTTTACCCGCTTCTTCTACAGCCCGCTGTGGCCGTTCTAATTCAATTTGATATGGCTTTGGCAAGTCCAAGCAGGTAGCTGATGATGACAACAACAACCCGTAATCTACTGATCTTGCTGCTGAGTACGCTGGTTAGCGTCGGTGCCCAGGCGGAGCGGCTCAAGGATATTACCGATGTGGCCGGGGTACGGCCTAACCAGCTGGTTGGCTATGGTCTGGTGGTCGGGTTGAGTGGCACCGGTGACAAGGTCAGCTTTACCTCCCAGACCTTCAGAAACATGTTGACCCAGTTCGGTTTGACGCTGCCGCCGGGAACCAACCCGCAGTCCAAGAATATCGCCGCGGTGTCGATCCATGCCGAGCTGCCGCCGTTTGCCAAACCGGGCCAGTTGCTCGACGTGACCGTCTCCTCGATCGGTGACGCCTCCAGCCTGCGCGGCGGCAGTCTGCTGATGGCGCCGCTGAAAGGCGCCGACGGTCAGGTCTATGCGATGGCCCAGGGTAATCTGGTTGTAGGGGGATTGGGTGCCGAGGGGCTGGACGGTTCGCGGATCACCATCAATGTCCCCAGTGTTGGCCGGGTTCCCAGTGGGGCGACGGTGGAACGATCGGTGCCGACACCCTTTGCCCGTGGCGATCATTTGGTGCTGAATCTACACACCCCGGACTTCACCACGTCCCGCCGGGTCGCAGAGCGGATCAACGGCTTGCTGGGACCGGAAGTGGCGACCTCGGTGGATGCCACCTCGATTCGGGTGCGCGCCCCCCGTGATGCCAGTCAACGAGTCACCTACCTGTCGGTGCTGGAGAATCTGGAGGTCGAACCGGCCGCCGAGGTTGCCAAGGTGATCATCAATTCACGCACCGGCACCATCATTATCGGTGAAAATGTGCGGGTGTCACCGGTTGCCATTACCCATGGCGGGTTGACAGTTTCGATACTGGAAAACCCGGAAGCCAACCAGCCCGGCGCTTTTGCGGGTGGCGACACCGTGGTGGTGCCGCGAAGCGGCATCGAAGTGGATGAAAACAGCGGCCATATGTTCTCGTTCCAGCCAGGGGCTTCGCTCAACGAGATTGTCGAAGCGGTCAATCAGGTTGGCGCTGCGCCCGGTGATCTAATGGCGATTCTTGAAGCTCTGAAACAGTCGGGGGCGCTGAAGGCTGAGTTGGTGGTGATCTAACCGGCTTATCGAAAAAGTCACTAGGGTCTGGGTCCCAGGCCCGCTCTGTACGCCTGGATTGGCAGTGCAAACCGGGCAGTCTCTGTCTGTCGAGAAAGTTGGCATTGGTTATGCATTAAACAGGTATGGCGGCGCGCAATTGCCGCTTTACCGGAGCCAAGCATGACCAGCAACGACCTTTCCATCAAGTCATATACCGATCTGAATGAGCTGAATAAGCTTAAGCAGGCCAATCGGGATGACGATCCGCGTGCCTTGAAGGCGGTGGCGGAACAGTTCGAATCGTTGTTCCTCAATATGCTGCTCAAGAACATGCGTCAGGCCAACGAAGCCCTGTCTGAAGGCGGGCTGTTCGATAGCAGTGAGAGCAAGTTCTACCAGGAGATGCTGGACCAGCAGTTGAGTGTTTCCCTGTCGTCGGGCAAGGGAATTGGTTTGAGCGAAGTGCTGGTTCGTCAACTGACTCCCAGCAGTCATCCGATAGAGGTGGATCAACAGAAAGTTATCCAACCTAATCAAACGGTTAATCATGCTTCAGGGGATCTTGCTGCGCTGCTGCAGCAAGCGCGGATTCGCTCACAGCAGGAGCAGTTGGGGTCTGCGGCGGCGGTTGGGTCCGACCGTAATACTCAAGTGAAGGGTAACGAAGTCGCTGAACTGCCGGATCGATTCGAGTCTCCGCAAGCTTTCGTGCAGTCGATGATGCCAATCGCTAGACAGGTCAGCGCCGACAGTTCCGTTGATGCGGAGGTGTTGGTGGCCCAGGCGGCACTGGAGACCGGATGGGGCAAACATTTGCCGCGTCGAGCCGACGGCGGCAACAGCTACAACCTGTTCGGCATCAAGGCCGATCAGCGCTGGCAGGGTGATCGGGTCGCCAGCAACACGCTGGAGTTCCGTGACGGGATTACGCAGCAGGAGCGGGCTTCGTTCCGTGCTTACGACTCCTATCGGCACAGTATGCAGGACTATCTGGCTTTTATCAGTGAGAGCCCGCGTTATCAACAGGCACTGGGCCGGGCCGGTGATAGCCACAGCTATATCGAACAGCTACAACTGGCCGGCTATGCAACGGATCCGGCCTATAGCAGTAAGGTTCAAGGCATTCTGAGCAGCGATCTGTTTCGTAATGCGTATCAGAAAGTATCGAAGGGTAGTACTCAAAGTTAGTACTCAGAATTAGGACTCAAAACAGTACCGAGAGTTGAGCGTAGCGGTTGGTCGGTCGAGATAGCGACAAACGACATTTAGCGACCTGATCCAGCCCGCGCAATAAACGTAGTAATCTCTCAGGAGGTTTAACATGACCATCAATATCGCTCTGCAGGGCCTAAGTGTTGCCCAGCGTGGGTTTGAAGTGGCGAGTAACAACATCGCCAACGTTAATACCCCCGGCTACTCGCGCCAGCAAATCGATTTAAGTTCTCGCGCGGCTCCCGAACAGGGAGTGCAGATTCTCAGCATCAATCGGGTGGTGGATCTGTTCTCGCAACAGCAGCACTGGAGCAGCTCGGCGGCTTTTCAGTCTTCCGACGCCTTTGCCTTCTATGCCGGGCAGTTGGATAACCTGTTGGCCAACTCCAATACCAGCCTTTCCGCTTCGCTGGACCAGTTCTTCAGCGCCTTGCAGACCGGTGTGGATGACCCCTCATCAATTCCCAACCGTGAACTGATCCTGGCTCAGGCCGATGCGACGGCCGAACGTTTTGTCGAGGTCGATCGTCAACTTCGGGCCCAGAACGACGCGGTCAATACCAAGCTCAACAGCGCCACCGATGAAGTCAATCAGATGGCCAAGATCGTAGCTGATCTGAACGACCTTATCCGGTTGGCGGATTCCCGGGGGGAGCCGGCCAACGAGCTGAAGGATCAGCGTGATCAGATGATCATGGGGCTCAGCGAGAAGCTGGGGGTGACGGTTCAAACTAGTACCGGCAGTACCGATATCAATCTCTATGTGGGCAACGGTCAGCCGCTGGTTATC
Source organism: Motiliproteus sp. (assembly GCF_965230735.1). Taxonomy (GTDB): domain Bacteria; phylum Pseudomonadota; class Gammaproteobacteria; order Pseudomonadales; family Balneatricaceae; genus Motiliproteus. The sequence continues at coordinate 190,378 of NZ_OZ246016.1, read as the reverse complement.
GGTGGTAATGCCAGTACCGTGACCTATAGCCAGGGCGATCCGGATATCAACGACGTGGATATCCACCTGTCGATCAACGATAAGCGAATCAAGATCGATGATCAGATTAACGATGGTGAGATCGGTGGTCTGTTGCGGATTAAGGATGAGCTGCTGATCCCCTCCTGGAATGAGTTGGGGCGCTTGGCCATCGTGTTTTCCGACACCATGAACGAGCAGCATATCAAGGGCGTGGATATCGATGGTCGGATGGCCAATGAGCTGTTCAGCGATCTGAAAACGACCGGTGAAGTCCGCGCCTTCAGTACCAATCAGAGTCCGATGAGTTCGCTGTCCGATGTGGTGATTCGGGATACCTCCTTGCTGAACGCCAGTGACTACGTGGTCAAGTTCGGTGAAGGCAACTCCTTTACCGTGACCCGGAAATCCGACGGTCAGATCTTTACCCAGAACGATTTCACCGCTCGCAACGGTGCGCTGGCAGCTGACAGTTATCAGGATATGACCCTGGATCAGGACGTTGCCAATGGTACGCTGCGATTAAATATCGATGGCATCGACATCGATCTGAGGACGGCTAAAGGCGAGGCCTTCGGCGAGAATGACCAGGTGTTGATCATGCCGGTTCGGACCGGAGCTGAGTCGCTCAGTGTCGAATTGAAGTCGGGGCGCGAGTTGGCCTTTGCTTCACCGGTTCGGGCAGAGACGGCGGAAGACAATCTGGGAACCCTGAGCGTTGATGGAATTATCATCCAGGAACCGACCAATTTCGGCCAGCAGGGAAGCGCAGTGTCGATGGAGTTGGCGTTGGTGAACAACCCGCCGGTTCAGATCGTGTTTAATGCCGACGGAACCTATAACGCCTTTGATGTCAGCGATCCGAATAATCCGATCGCGTATGTATTCGATGACGGCAGCGCGGCGACGAATCGCACCTACACCGAGGGGCAGCCGATTCAGTTTAACGGCTTTACCGCGACGGTCAGTGGAAAACCGTCGGTCAACGATAAGATCGATTTTTCGCCCAACACCGGCGCCGTCAGTGATAACCGTAATGCGCTGCAGCTGTCCAACCTTCAACAGGCTGAAGTGATTGAGGGGGCGACCTATCAGGACAACTACGGGCGCCTGATCGAACGGGTTGGTACCAGCGCCAGCGTGGCCAATATCAACCTTCAGGCCAATGAAACCATCATGCGTAATGCCGAAGCGGTTCGTAACGGAATCTCCGGCGTTAACCTGGATGAGGAAGCGGCCGATATCATTAAATTCCAGCAGCAATATCAGGCGGCGGCGCAGGTGATCAATACCGCACGCAGCCTGTTCGATACTTTGCTGGCATCTACTGGAGGCTAATCATGCGTGTATCCAGCCTGCAAATTTTTCAAAACGGTGTCCGTAATATTCAGACGGGCCAAACCAACATTGCCAACCTGCAAAACCAGATTTCGACCGGCAAGAAGCTGATCAGTCCGGCGGACGATCCGGTGGCGGCGGCGCAGATTCTGAAGCTTCAGCGAGAGCTGACGACCACCCAGACCTACAATGAGAACATCACGGTCTCCGAGCGACGCCTGAGTTTGGAAGAGCAGACCCTGCAGCAGATTCAGAATGCGTCGGACCGGGTCCGAGAGCTGGCGATCCAGGCAAACAACGGCGCCTTGACCGATGCTGACCGTAAAGGCATCGCCGGTGAGATCCGTGAGATGCAGACCTTTATCCAGGGGTTGATGAACACCCGGGATGCCCAAGGGGAATACCTGTTCGCCGGAGCCAAAGGTAAGACTCAGCCGTTTTCAAACGATGGCAGCGGTGTCTACGCCTACAACGGGGATGATGAAACCCGTTTGATTCAAGTGGGTCCGGAAGTTTTCACCCAGAGCACCGACTCGGGTCGAGATATCTTTCAGACCATTCAGGTAGCCGCTGCCAATGTTCAGGCTCCGGCACCGGCGGGTTACAGCGTTTCGGTGTCCGAGCCGGAGGTGTTCCGCAATTACGTTAACTCCAACGGTCGTAGCGATCTGACTCTGGAGGTGGTCGCCGGTACCAATCCAGGCGATCCTGCCACCTATACGCTGCTGGACAGTGACGGCAATCCGGTCAAAGGGACCTCGGGCAATAATCTGAGTGGCACGGTACCCGATGGGTTGGCACCGGTGACATTGGATCTGAGTCTCGAAATCGGCCTGAGCTTTGCTGTGACTCCGCCGGCGGGTGGCTCCGGCACGACCGATGATCTGGTATTCACTCCGGATGTTCCCCGGCGCAATATCCTGACCTCCATTGAGAATCTGATAGTCTCGCTGGAAGCCGGAGGGACGGCCGATGAAGTTAACCAGGCGGTGACAACGGCCTTGGATGAGCTGGAACAGGGACAGGAGGGCATTATCAGTGCCCAGACACAGATGGGTGGGCGGCTGAGTACGCTGGAAAATCAGCGGACCATTAATGAAGACTTCGAGATCTTTACCAAAGCGGCGCTGTCGAATCTGGAAGATCTGGATTATGCCGAAGCGATCAGTGCCTTTAGCTTCCAAGAGGTTGCCTTGCAGGCCGCCCAGCAGACGTTTGCCCGGGTTAATAACCTGACGCTGTTTAACTTCCTCTGATCGCGATTACGCGCGAAATAGAATGACGCCGCTGTGCAGGGATGCCAGCGGCGTTGTTGTTTTCAGCAAGAGGTGGGCTCTGTATCGCTATGCTTAGCGGCTCTGTTGAGAGATATTCTGATAGGCTTTGACGCCGCTTTGGCCGATGCGGAATGTCTTGATAGCTTGGGAGATAGCACGACGTTGCTGTACTGCAAGATGGTTAATTTGGTCATCCTGCTGCCACAGCAGCGATAGCTTGCTGGTGAGCTGGGTTGGTAGAACCAATCCTTGGAGTTGCTCGAGAGGTAGTGATAGGACCTGTCGCTGCCGGCGCTCGAGCACCGGCAGTAGTTCTGGCTCGGTTTTTACGGCTTCCAACGCTTCGATCAGTTCCTGACCGAGAGCTAGCGCCTGATCGACCTCTGCGATTAGGGCGTTAAGATCGATCTTTGCGGTGCTCATTGCTAGCTGCTTGCTTCGCTATCGGATAGCCCTGTGGTTTGATGGTGCTCAACCGGAATTGCATCCCAGCCGCTCTTGATCTCAACCAACAGATTGATGATCTGGTCCAGCTTCTCGATTGATGACTCGCTGTTGGCCTGCATCAGCCCCTGAGCAATGTGGTCGTAGAGATAATCCAGATTACCGGCGACTTCGCCGCCTTTTTCCGGATCCAGAGTCGCCTGCAGGCCGCCGACGATGGTGATCGCTTTGCTGATCTCTTCGCCCTGCTGAGCCAGCTCTTTACGCTCCATATGGCCCTTGGCAATGGCGATGCGGGTCAGTGCACCCTCGAGCAACATCTGAACCATACGGTGCGGGGTGGCCTGGTCAACACCGCTCTTCACGCCGACTTTGTTGTATTCGTTGATCGCTTTAATGCTCATGAATTGGCCTTAGCTTAGTTGGAATCGTTGGATTGACGGACAACACCGGGTAGCGATTGGAGTGAACTGGTCAACCACTCGCCGGTTGAATTCAGTTGTGAGACCAGCTGGCTCATGGCGTTGAACTGGGCCAGCAGCCGTGCCTCGAGTTTCTCCGCACGTAATGCTACCGCTTCACGTTCATCGGTGAGGTCACTGATGCGGCTATTGATCGAATCGGTACGTTGATCAAAGGTTCCGCCTGAGTTGAGGTAGTTATCGAGGGTGGTATCGAGTCGATTAGCGATACCATCTGAACTACTAAACAGTGCCACAATACCGTCATAGTCGTTTTCGATAGCATCGTTCAGGGCCTCAGTGTCGATAGACAGCTTACCCTCGTTGTCGCTGACGATACCCATGGATGCCAGCGCTTCGATATTACCGACGCTGGTAGAAACCTTTCCGGTCATACCGGCACGTACCTGGGTGCTCAGCGTTCGCAGCAATGAGTCGGCAAACAGCGGAGTCGACTGGGTGGTTTCGGCATCGTATTGCGATTGGTCAGAAAACTGCTGCTGCAAGGTATTGTAGGCGGTGACGAAACTTTCAATTTGCTGGCGGATGCTGGTGGTGCTAGCGCTGACATTCAAGTCGATAGTCTCGCCGACATTGGTCTTCAGTGCCGTGATGCTTAGGCCTTCGATGGCGTTTTCGAAGGTGTTACTGCTGCCAGTGACGGTTTGTCCGTCGATCTCGATAATCGCGTCTTTGGCATAGTTGACGTCGTTGGTGTCGACCAGGTTGGTTACATTGACGCCGCTGAAATTGCTTGAAACCTCAAAGGCATTTTCAAGACCGGTGTCATCGGAGGTCAGTACCAACTGAGCACCGGCATCGGTATTGATAATCGCTGCCGTGACGCCAGGGTTGTCTTCAGCATCGTTGATCGCATCACGCAGTTCGGCCAGAGTAACGGTGCCGTCTGTATCGGCATCGGCGGTGGAAAAATCAATGCTGAAGCTCTCGCCATCACCCGCATCGCCACCATCGCTTGGCGCCAGCTTGTCGGCACCGAACGTGGTCAGGGTAAAGGTGCCGGTGCCGATATCATCGGCATCGGCAACTGCATCGGAGATCAGCTTGTGGGAGTTGGCCAGTTGGCTGACTTCCAGCTTGTAGCTACCGGTACTAGGCTGTTGGCCCGACATGACACTGGCGGTTGCAATGGTCAGGTCGGAGCTGGAAACCGTACGGGCATTAAAACTGTCGGCGTCCTTCAGACCAGAAAGCGAAGACTGAAAGTCTGATAGTGCCGATTGCAGCAGGCCAATTGCGGAAAGCTCGGATTGATAGGTCGCTTCACGGCGATCGATGTTGCTGGTTTTAGGGACAATTTCCGCATTAACCAGCGCCGTAACAATTGCGCTGACGTCCAGGGTCGAACCGAATCCCGGTGATGAAATAGTACCTGCCATAACGACCTCCTAAAGCTTCAAGTCGTTATTTTAACGGCCTAAGCCTTATCCTTAAATAACAGGTTGTTCATATCCTGTATGTGTTGACTGAGGGCAAGAAATTCCTCAGAGGGTATTTTACGCACCAAATCACCGCTCTCTTTCTCAGTGACAGTGATGACAGTATGCCCCGTGGGGTCGTCAACGCTGAAGTTGAGATTGCGGCTAATCTGAGATGCAAACGCATTAATCTCTTCGACCAAGCGTTCCATGCTCTCCAGTCGGGCCTGCTGGGTCTCTTGGGCCTGCTCGACGCGACGCTGTTGTGCTTCGACCGCGGTTGCTGTGTCTACAGCGGCGGTTTGGGATTGAGCTTCGGGAGAACTTACTGGGGTAGAACGGGACGAAGGGCTCAGATTCGTACTGGAAATGGAAATCTCAGAACTCATGATGAACCTCCGTTAGTGGGAGAGCCAAAGGCCGGCTGCGCCGGCCTTTGGTGTACTGCGGTTAGGCTTATTGTAGCAGCGACAGTACTGACTGCGGCAGCTGGTTAGCCTGGGCCAACATCGCGGTACCGGCCTGTTGCAGGATCTGGTTCCGAGTCAGCTCGGCAGTTTCTGCGGCGTAGTCGGCATCCTGAATCCGTGAACGGGCAGCGGATACGTTTTCGGTGATGTTAGACAGGTTGGCGATGGTGCTGTCCAGACGGTTCTGGATCGCACCCAGGTTAGCTCGCTCGCCGTCAACTCGTGCCAGTGCGGCATCAACGATCGCCAGGGCGTTCTCGGCACCGGCTACGGTGCTGATGTCGATGGACGATACGCCGGAGTTAGCGGTGACGGTCGCTGCAGTGGTACCTGCAGTCAGGCCGGCGGCGGTCAGACCAGCAGTAGTACCGGAGATGGTGATACCGTTGGAAGAAGTAGACGCCAGATCGACAGAAGAGCGGGTGGTCGCAGTGGACGAACCGGCACCGGCCAGGGAGCTGGCGACGATGTCGATGTTGCGGCCATCGGTAGCTGTCAGTGTGTACGCACCGGTAGACGCGGTGGTGACGCTGGCAGTTACGCCAGTCTGGTCGCTGACGGAGTTAACTGCAGCCGCGTAGGCGTTAGCGTTTTGAGCCAGAACCGCAGCAGTAGTACCGGCGGCGACGTTAACGCTGACCTGAACACCGTTGATGGTTTCGGTGATGGTACCGGCGGCAGTCGCAGTAACCGCGTTGCTGCTGACGGTAGTGGCGTTAACGGTCGCGGTAACACCTGTGTCACCAGAGATGGCGTTGATGGCATTGGCAACAGCGATACCGGAAGCGGTACCACCGGTGCTGGATACACCATCGGAAACCGGCGCAGCAACCTGGAAGCCGTTAATCTGTACTTCGCCGCTGACCAGTGCAGTTGCACCTACGGCTGAGCCGGTAACGGAGGCGGAGTAGCTGGAGGATGAACCGACACCCAGGGCGCTGGCTTTGATGCTGGCGATGGAGAAGGAGATAGTCTCGCCTTTGTTACCACCGATCTGGAACGCTTGGCTGGAGAAGGAACCGTCGATAACCTTAACACCGTTAAAGGTAGTGGTGTTGGCGGCACGGTCGATCTCAGCAACCAACTGGGTCACTTCCGCGTTCAGTGCTTGACGGTCAGTGGAGGAGTTAGAGGCGTTGGCCGCCTGAACTGCCAGCTCACGAATCCGCTGCAGGTTGTTGGTGGTTTCCTGCATCGCACCTTCAGCCACCTGGGCTACGGAGATACCGTCGTTGGCGTTACGAACCGCTTGGTTCAGGCCACGGATCTGGGTGGTGAAACGGTTAGAGATCGCAAGACCCGCAGCATCGTCTTTGGCGCTGTTGATGCGCAGACCGGAGGACAGGCGTTGCAGTGAAGTTTGCAGGGCTCCCTGTGACTTACCCAGGTTGCGCTGAGCGTTCAGAGAAGCAACGTTTGTGTTAATTACTGCCATTTTAAGCTCCTTTGCCGCTTCTTTGTGGGAGGGTCCCGCGGCGCTCTATGGTAATTCTGTTAACTCGATGGGGCGCTGAGCCCAAGCATCCGTTGTATTTCTTAACGGCGGGCTAAGAGGGAGCTTTAGGGTTTTTTTGTAATTTTTTTGACGCAAGTGTAACTGGTTGAATAGAAAGCTTTATTTGCTCTAAAACGGCTGTTTAATAGACAGGCGTTTCGAACTGGCAATGGATGAAAAACGTACTGGTGGATTTTTGGCGTGAAGATAACAGGGAGTTCGTCAAAAAACAGACACCATCGTGCAGCCTTCTCATCTTGAATTTTGACGGGCGGGGCTAGAAGCCCCGCACCCGATCATCCAGCTCGAGGAAGTTGTCGTCCAGGCTTTCAAGGCTGTGCTGTAGAAATTCGCGATACAGTGACACGGCTTGGTTAAAGCGAGTGACGGCGCCATGCTCGTTGGCTGAGTATCTCAGGATCTGCATTAATAGCGTTGCGAAGTACTGTACGCTGCCGTGCAGCAGTAGGTAGTTCAAAGAGTGAGGCTCTGTCGTGTTGAGAAGCAGGTGCTGCTGGCTGAGTTGATCTTCGGCTTGTTCGATCGATTCAGTCGGCTGGGAAAAGATCGTCAAGGCGCCCTGCAGGAACAACTGGCTGTCGTTTAGCAGTGTTAGCAGCTCGTCCCTGGCGGGTAGCTCGTCTTTCTTTACTGGGGTGAAGTTGCGACGCAGATTTTTGAGTAGACTTTTCTTGTCTAGCGCCTTATTAAGCTTGACCTGCTCCGGTCGAGTTGGCTCGGCACCTTGAATACGAACGCCGTCGCTCAGATTAAAGTATTGGCTGCTTGGGGTATCGGCGATCAGCCGTTCGGCATAGACCCGACTGGTAAGCCAGGCGCTGTTGGTTCGAACTTTATCTCGGAAGTTACCCGGCACCTGCTTGCTGGTGTCGTCATCGACTTGGGTCAGCTGCTTAAAATGACGTTGAAAGTTGGCGCCTTCAGGGTCGAACAGCTTGCCGGCAGAGGCGTGGTGTTGGTCGTCGGCACCGTAGCCTAAATCCAGTCCGACCATATAGATGTTGCGGAAGCCCAGTAGTGATGCGAACGAGAGGCCCGCGTTTCCGACCGTCGGGTTGCAGTAGTTCGGCACGATGATCTGCTCGTCAGGCTGGCGAAGGTAGTCGTGATAGAAGGTGGTACCCAGATCCTGCGGCTTAAAGAACAGCGCCCTGTGCTCGAACTGTTTAATTGTCTCGCTATGAACGGTGTTGAGCGACAGGATGGTGATCCCTTTACGCTGCTCGGCCGTGGTTAGCTTCTTGACCCATTCTGAGGTGCTCTTGAGGCGCTCGCTCTCGAAGTGAAGGTCAGGTTTGATGCCCATATTGAGCAGACTCTCCAGCGCGGTACCGCAAGAGCAGATAATCGCCTTGCTTTGATTCTCAAGCAGGAACTCGCGGGCCGAGTCCAATGATGGGCCGTTGGCTGCCACGATCACCGGGGCTTTGCGTAGTTTGTGGTAGCTGGGTAGATCCGGTTGGAAGCGAGGAACGCCCATCGCCAGATTATTATAGGTGTGGGCCAGACCGATGCCTTCGTCTTCGAAGAAGCCGAGACGACCCAGGACGATCCGCATATCCTCGACGATCTTGATGACCAGCTGGCTTAACTGTGGTGAGGTTAAATGCTGGAACACCAGCGGGCAGGCGGTGTGGTAGATACCCACGCCACGAGTAAACTGGCGAACATGCTCCATGGTGTTGTCGTCGGATTCGCCGACGATCAAGCAGAAGTCCCGATCTTCGTGGCTGAAATGCTGGTAGATCGCCTGCCAATCAACAGCAGCCAGCGACGCATAGAAGAAATCATCCGAGGGTTCGATGACGCAAAGGTAGCGAATATCGAGTCGTGCCAGGAGTTCTTCGATTTGATAACCCAACCCCAGCCCCTGCATCAGCAGAAAGGATTCTTGCTGGCGAATGCCCGGGGCGGTTTCTTGCCGTGCTTCATCGATCATTTCGATGATTCGGTTGGATTGGTAGATGTGGGTTTTCGGTTTCCACAGCTGTTCGGAGACCTTGGCAACTTTGACCTCCATTCGCATCGGTTGGTCCAGAAACTCTTCAACGCACCGGCGACTGAAAAGTTGTGGGTTTTCCGGATAGACGCGGCCGCCGTTGTTGATGTCGACCAGATGCAGGCAGTTCTCGTCGGGGCTGTACTCGAGTCGAGTCGTGGTCGGCTGGTAGTTGATGTATTTCTCGTAGATCGCCGGGGCGAACTGCTGGAAGAAGGCAAGGTTGTTGGCGAACTGCTGCTGGATCTGCTGAACCGGGTCGGTCGATGGGGTTTGGTCGCTCATAGTTTCTCTTCGTTGCCCCTTACGGGTCTCGGTTCGGCGTTAAGTGTTTAATGATTAGCTGAATAATTCCGGATGTTGGATTAAAACCCGCGCCAAAGCCAGTTCGTCAGGGGTGTTGATGTCGAGTGAATGATGGCCATTCATCAACAGCGGGCGGGCGTCCGGACTGTGGAACGTTTGATCCTTGAGCAGTTTTTCGCAAGAGGCTGCGAAGAAGGCGCCGTTGACCCGATACAGCGTGTCACCATCCTGGCGCTGCAACTGCAGGTTCGGAAATTCACCAATAGGTTCGAGCCGATCCTCCCGTACCCAGCGTAAGCTGATAATCGGCACGCGGGCTTCGGTGATGCCGATGACGCTATGTTCGGGGTCTTCTGCCAGTCGTTGCATGCCTCGATCGATATCCTGGCTGCTGCGAAGAGGGCTGGTGGGCAGCAGCATGGCGCAGTGCTCGGGCAACGCATGCTCGTTTTGCTGCAGCCAATTCAGCACGTTTAGTACCGCGTGGATCGAGTGAACTTCGTCGGCCGCCAGTGCCGCCGGACGCAGGTAGGGCACTTCGGCGCCGCAGGCTCGGGCCACATCGGCAATCTGCTCGCAATCGGTCGAGACGATGACTCGATCGACCTGCTGTGCCTCAAGGGCGGCTTCCACGGTCCACTGTAATAACGGCTTGCCGCCCAGGTCGATGATGTTCTTACCGGGGATCCCTTTGGATCCACCACGGGCCGGAATGATCGCGACGTTAGCCATGATTGATTCCGTTGCGTAGCAGCAGGTCGGCCAGTTCGCGCACGGCACCGAAACCACCGCGCTGACTCAAGATCAGGTCGGCGCGGCTTAGCACCTCCGGATGAGCATCGGCGACAGTGACGCTGACACCGGCAACGGCCATGCATTCCAGATCGTTAATATCGTTACCCATAAAGATGGCTTGCTCGACCGCAACGTTGATATCGTCCAGCCAGTCCAAAAATACCTGGCGCTTGTTTTCGATGCCGGAGTTGTGCGGCAACTGCAGCTTTTGGCAGCGGGCCGCGACTACCGGGTTGGTCTCTAAGGAGATAACCGTCATCGGTAGTCCGGCTTGGCGCAGGCGTGAAATACCGAGTCCATCACCGCGGTGGCACCAGACCGACTCGACACCGTTCTGATCAACGAGCACCCGGTTGTCGGTAAAAACACCGTCGAAGTCGAAGCCGATAGCGGCGATTGGCTGGTTGAGAAGTTTCAGCATGGTTGGTTGATACCGCCTATTTCAGGTAGCTCAATGCCCGGCGAACGAAGTCGTCCGTGGTGGTTTGGAACTCAGCAAGTTTAGACGTCATCTGTGCTTTAACCGTTTCTCGGTTGTCCAGGCTGGCGCGAATCGTCCGATACATCTGTTCGCTGTGATCACCCAGTCCGAGCTGGTTCGTGTCGATCATGTAATCACTCAAACCGCACTCTTCGAGGAAGAAACGGTTCTTGTTATGGCTGCCGAAACCGACGATCGGGGTGTTCATCCCGAACGGGATAATGTTGGCGTGGCCACGCATGCCGATTACACAGTCCATCTGGCGGTAGAGGTCGGCCAGAAAACCTGACTGGGTATAGGAGGGCGGATAGATATGGCCAGCCACCTGTTCCAGATTGACGATTCGATCCCCGAGCCGCTCTTTGAACAGCGGATAGACTTCGGAGTCGATGTTTTCCTGCAGATGAGGTACGAAGACCACGCGACCGTTTTCGCTCTGGTCGAGCACCTTGCTCAATGCATCGGACAGTGAATTGATCGCCGCACTGCGATGCGCTTCCCAGGGCTCTGGGAAACGGTAGAACGGACGATCTCCGGCCCAGTTGAGGCCAATCAGAAGGTCGTGACCCTCCAGCTCCGGTAAATGCAATGGGCTGGGAACCGTAAACATACCGGGATCCGGTATCACTTCGATCTGCTCCGGATCCAGTCCCAGCCGGGTCAGGGCTTGGCGTGATCCTTGATTTCGGACCGAGAAAATCTTGGCACGCTGCTGAACGCGGCGGAGGTTTTCCGGCATTTGCGGCTTAAAGCCACGATCGTCGTAAAAGAACTGGTTGAAACCGATGGCATAGACAACAATCGGCACCTCGATTTTATCGATGTCTTCGGTGCGGATGTTGAATTGCCAGCCCGAGTGGCTGTCATCCTCGGGGCGGTGGAATACCATGCCGCCGCCGCCCAGCAACAGCATGTCGCCTTGGCGGTTGATCATGTCGATCAAATCCGGGTGGATCCAGGTTTGCTGGCAATGGATGGGGACAAACTCCAGCGCGTGTTCGCTGTGTCGATTGAACTGCGACATGACCCCGTTTTGTAGCGCCAGGTCACCGTAGTTGCGGCTCCAGCCGCCGACATGGAATATCTTTTTCAACTTCATTCTACAGTGCTCGGTCGACGGATTCAGATCGTGGATTTGCGGCGCAGTTTCTCGGCAATCGGACGCTCGGTATCGAGCAGCTCGATAATGCCGTCCCCCTGGGCAACCTTGAAGTCACGAATATCTCGTACCAGTCGCCGCAGGCCCTGGGGTTCCAGCGATGCTGCATGGTCTGATCCCCACATGGTGCGTTTGAGGGTGATGTGCCGTTCAACCGATTCAGCGCCGAGGGCGACGGCGATTACCGAGGGTGTGACACCCGGCTCATGGCCGGAGTAGCCAATCGGGATACCGGGGAAGGCTTGCTTCAAGGTCTGAATGCCGGACAGGTTCAGCTCGTGCATTTCAGACGGATAGGTCGAGGTGCAGTGGTACAGCATGGCGATTTCACCACCGGCGTTATCGATGGTAGAAACGATCTTTTTGATCATGGCCAGGTCGCACATACCGGTGGACACCAATAAAGGGCGACCGGTGCGGCTGCAGTACTCCAGCAGGCCTTTATCGGTGGCGCTGGCGGAAGCCACTTTGATATAAGGCGTATCGAACTCCATCAGGAAATCAACGGACTGCTCGTCCCAAGGCGAACCAAACCAGTCGATCTGCAGTTCTTTGCAGTACCGATCGATCTCTTGGTATTGCTCCAGGCTCAACTCGAGGCCGTACTTGAGGGCTCCGTTGGTGGTTCCAAACGGTGACTCACGGTAGCGCTCCAGCTCTTCGGCGGTATATACCACGTCGACGGTGCGTTTCTGGAATTTTACCGCGTCGCAGCCGACATCCTTGGCCAGTTCAATCAATTGCTTGGCGATATCCAGATCACCATTATGATTGATGCCGATCTCAGCAACGATATAACAGGAGTCTTGCTTAATCATGAGGGGTCTCAACTGCAGGCGGTGACGGGTGATCCCGATCCGCAAAATTGATGCTTGACGTATTGCCCGGTCCCTAAGCTATCGGCCATCCCATTAAAAACTTGCAGCGATGATTCGATCTTTTCGATTTTGAGACCGGTACCGGTTGGCGGGGAATGTATCATGCCGAAATGCCCATCGCTATGACGCTACTCATCGGACGGTTTTTTTGACACTATCGCAGCCCAATACTGGGCTTATCCTGCATTGCTTCATTGGAAATTCTGATGTCTACACGAATTGCTGACACCTTGATCGATCTTGGTCTGGCAACGGACCAATCGATACAACCCTACTTCTCCCGGGTCCGCGATCGGGAGGATATAGCCGTGCTGCGTTGTGAGCGCAGTGGGGCCTTTGTGTTGTCTCGGGATGATCATATGGATATGTCCCATTACGAACACAAAACGGCCAGCGGTTGGGGGCGGTTGGAGCGACAGCAGGCGCTAGAGCAATCCCAGCGGGATACGGATCGACGGGCAGAACGTTTCGGATCGATGATCAGTTCGCGGCGTTGGTTGGATGTCGGAACCGGGTCGGGGGGAATTCTCGATGCGTTGGCGCCGTTAGCGGCTGAAGCGTCATCCGTCGAACCGCAGCAGGGTAAGCGCGAATTGCTCCAGCAGCTTGGCTACAAGGTCTACGCCGATACCGAGCAGATACAGCGGCAGGATTTTGAAGTGGTGACACTGTTCCATGTGTTTGAGCATCTTACTGATCCTATCGGTACCCTGAAACAGCTTCGCCAGCGGATGCAGGCCGGTGGTCAGTTGGTGATTGAGGTGCCCCATGCCGGTGACCTGCTGCTGAGTCGGTTGGAACTGGAAACCTTCAAGGCCTTCACCTTTTGGAGCGAGCACTTGATTCTTCATAGCCGCCAGACGCTGGTCGCGTTTGTGGAAGCGGCTGGTTTCAGGGTAGCCAGCATAGAGGGCTGTCAGCGCTATCCCTTGGCCAACCACTTACACTGGCTGGCGCAGGGGAAACCGGGCGGGCATCAATATTGGCCAGACCTGAGTGATCCCGAGCTGGATAGGGCCTACGAGAAGCGGCTTGAGCAGATTGATTGCACCGATACGCTGATCTTGATCGCCGAGGCGCCAAAAAACTGACCCAAAGTAATCGAATCGAATTGACAAATCTTTGACGCTTTTCAATACTTCAGGTGTCAAAAAAAATGTTAGTCCGATGCCATGAGTTATTCTCTCTCCCTGTTGCTGATCGATGACAACCTCGAGCGTTCCCGGATGCTTCAGGCGTTGTTGGAATATTCGGATATCGATTGCCGTTCGGTGGATTTCGCCGGCTGGAATCAACAGCCGGGGGTGTTGGAGCCCGGTATGACGGCGGTAGTACTCGGTGACTGCCGCCAGGAAGTGGCATTGGAAGGGTTGCTGACCCAACTACAGGGGCGCGATCCCCATGTGCCGGTGCTGTCGATTGCCGATTGGATCGGCTCCCAGGGATTGAGTGCCCCGCTTCGGGGCATGCTGGTGGGGCAGATCGATCTGCCGCTGCAGCAGGGTCAGCTGTTGACCGCACTGCATCAGGCTCAGTTCTACCGCCAGCAGCGTGAGGCAGCCAATGGTCAGCTGCGGTTGTGGGAGGATCACTCCAAACTATATAGCCACCTGGTTGGTGGCTCGCTGCCGATGCGGCGGGTGCGGGCGATGATGGCCCAGGTGGCCGACCGTGACGTCAGCGTGCTGATCACCGGCGAGTCCGGCACCGGTAAAGAGGTGGTGGCTCGCAATCTTCATAACAGCTCCTCCCGTGCCGAAGGACCGTTCGTGCCGGTTAACTGTGGTGCGATTCCGCCGGAGCTACTCGAAAGCGAGCTGTTTGGCCACGAGAAGGGGGCCTTTACCGGCGCGGTATCTTCCCGCCAGGGGCGTTTTGAGCTGGCCGACGGCGGCACGCTGTTTCTCGACGAGATCGGCGATATGCCGCTGCCGATGCAGGTGAAACTGCTGCGGGTGCTGCAGGAGCGCTGTTTCGAACGAGTCGGCGGCAACCGTACCATCGAAGTGGATGTGCGGATTATCGCCGCCACCCATAAAGATCTCGACAGCATGATCACCGACGGAAGCTTCCGCGAAGATCTTTACTACCGCCTCAATGTATTCCCGATCGAGATGCCGGCGCTGCGCGAGCGGATGGAAGATCTGCCGGCGTTGCTGAACGAGCTGGTCAGCCGTGCCGAGAGCAGCGGCCTGGGCAAGATTCAATTCCACGACAGCGCCTTGCTGTCGTTGTCGCGCCACCAGTGGCCGGGCAATGTCCGCGAGCTGGCTAACTTGGTCGAGCGGCTGTCGATTCTGCATCCGGGAGCGGTGATCAGCGTCAACGAGCTACCGCAGAAATTCCGCTACCTCGACGACGAGGAGCTGCCCGCCCATCTGCAGCAGCCTTTGCATGCGCCGTTGATCAATGATGCCGGTATGATCGAACTGTCCACCGCCAGCAGTTACCTGCCTCCCGAAGGGCTGGACCTGAAACAGTACCTGGGTGAGCTGGAGCAGTCGCTGATCGAACAGGCGTTGACCGAAGCGGACAACGTGGTCGCCCGAGCCGCCGATCTGCTCAGTATTCGCCGTACCACACTGGTGGAGAAGATGCGCAAGTTCGGTATCGTGCGTCGCTAATGAATCTGTCTTTCTCTCGGTAGCCGCCCGTGGCCGATCCCAAGCCCAGCCTGACCCCCGAACAGCTGCTCGAACGTGAGCGTGAGCTGGCCGAGGCCTTTGCTCAGTTCAATGAGTTGTCGGATCAGCTCAGCGCTTCTTATGCCGAGTTGGAGCAG
The DNA here is from genome assembly GCF_965230735.1 of Motiliproteus sp. Lineage (GTDB taxonomy): Bacteria > Pseudomonadota > Gammaproteobacteria > Pseudomonadales > Balneatricaceae > Motiliproteus. Next base: position 175,015 of record NZ_OZ246016.1, on the reverse strand, counting down.
CAGGTCGAGGTGCTCAATCAGCAATTGCAACAGCAGGCCGAAGAGCGTGAGCAGGAGCTGGCCGAGAAAGAACGGATCGCGATGCGGCTGGAGAACCTGCTGCAGCTGTTGCCCGGTGGGGTGATCGTGCTGGATAACCAGGGCCGGGTCAGCGAATGCAATGCCGCCGCCGTCGAGCTGCTGGGCGAGCCGTTGCAGGGTGAGATCTGGAGTGAAATTATCCAGCGTAGTTTTGCCCCCCGGGTGGATGATGGCCATGAAGTGTCGCTCAAAAGCGGCCGCCGGGTCAGCCTGGCGACCCGTTCGCTGGAGGGCGAGCCGGGGCAGATTATTCTGCTGACCGATCAGACCGAAACCCGTGAGCTGCAGGCACGGCTGGGGCACTTTCAGCGGCTTTCCTTTATGGGCAAGATGATGGCGTCGCTGGCCCACCAGATCCGTACGCCTTTGTCGGCAGCGATGCTCTACAGTGCCCACCTGACCAAGCCCGAGCTTCGTGACGAGCAGCGGATCAAGTTTGCCAACAAGGTCCGTGGCCGGCTCAGCTCGCTGGAACAGCAGGTGCGCGACATGCTGGTGTTCGCTCGGGGCGAAACCAAGCTGACCGACCTGATCAGTACCGAGCAGCTGTTCAGCGCGATCGAAGATGCGTTGGATGTGCCGCTGACCCATGCCGATGCGGACGCCGACTGTATCAATGAGGCACCGACCTTGCTGCTGCAGTGTAACCGTGAGGCGCTGGTCGGGGCGTTGATGAATCTGGTCAACAATGCACTCCAGGCCGGTGCGCGGGAGCTGGTGGTACGTAGCCAGCCGATCGATCAGCAGTATCTGTGGCTGCAGGTCCAGGATGATGGGCCGGGGATGGATGCTCAGCAACTGGCCCAGTCGCTGGAGCCGTTCTACAGTACCAAATCCCAGGGAACCGGGCTGGGCTTGGCGGTCGCCCAAGTGGTGGCCCGAGCTCATCACGGTGATTTCGTGATCGATTCCGTGGCGGGGCAGGGAACGATCGCCGGCTTTAAACTGCCCTACAAGAATCCGGCCGCGCTGCAGACCAATGCGGCCAACGCGGCGACAACGCCGAATGTAACCGATCAGGAGTCAAACAATGAGTAAAGCCTGTGTGCTGGTGGTTGAGGATGACGCCGAGCTGCGCGAAGCGCTTTGCGACACCCTCGAACTGGCCGGTTACCGTTACCGCGAAGCCGACTCGGGTGAGGCGGCGCTGGCGCTGCTGCAGCGTGAGAGTGTCGATATGGTGGTCAGTGACGTCAATATGGGCGGCATGGATGGCCATGATCTGCTGGCCCGCATCAACCAGATGAAACCGGCGTTGCCGGTATTGCTGATCACCGCCTACGGCGCGGTGGATCGGGCGGTGGATGCGATTCGCAACGGCGCGGTGGATTACCTGCTCAAACCGTTCGAACCCGATCAGTTGCTCGATATCGTCGAGCGCCATGCCGGCGCCCGACTGGGAACCGGTGTTGCCGACGCACCGATCGCCGAATCCGAATCCGCCAAGCAGCTGTTGCAGCTGGCGCAGCGGGTGGCGGAAACCGATTCGACCGTGCTGATCATGGGCGAGAGTGGCACCGGTAAAGAGGTGCTGGCGCAGTACATACACCGGCATTCTCCTCGTGCCGAACAGCCGTTCGTGGCGATCAACTGTGCCGCGATTCCGGAGAATATGCTCGAAGCGACCCTGTTCGGCCATGAGAAGGGCGCGTTCACCGGGGCCGTGGCCAGTATGCCGGGTAAGTTCGAGCAGGCCGATGGCGGCACCCTGTTGCTGGACGAGGTCTCGGAGATGGATCTGGGGCTGCAGGCCAAGCTGCTGCGGGTGCTGCAGGAGCAGGAGGTCGAGCGGATCGGCGGTCGCAAGGTGATCAAACTGGATGTGCGGGTGCTGGCCACCACCAACCGCGATCTGGGTCAGTACGTGGCCGAAGGCAAATTCCGCGAAGACCTGTACTACCGGCTCAATATCTTCCCGCTGCGCTGGGCCTCGTTGCGCGAGCGTCCAGAAGACCTGGTGCCGTTGGCCGAGCGCCTGCTGGCCAAACATGCCGCCAAGATGAACCGGGTCGGGGTTAAGCTGGATCCGAGCGCCCATCCGGTGCTGCTGGGCCACGACTGGCCGGGCAATGTGCGTGAGCTGGAAAATGTGATGCAGCGGGCGCTGATCCTGCAGACCGGGACGACCATTCTGGCGCCCGATCTGTGTCTGAACCCGACTTCGATGCAGGCCGGTGCTTCGTTATCCTCGGCAGCGCCTGCAGTACCGACGTCAGCCGAGAGTTCGTCACCACAGCTGGGTGATGATCTGCGTCAGCACGAGTACCAGTTGATCATCGATGCGCTACGGGCTCATCGCGGCAGCCGTAAAGATGCCTCGGCCCAGCTGGGTATCAGTCCACGGACGCTGCGTTATAAGTTGGCGCAGATGCGCGATAGCGGCATTGATGTGGATACGTTGCTGAAAAGCTAACTGGTCAGTCTTGTATCAGCCGGACGTAAACCTCCAGCCAGAGCCGGACCTGTTCGTCGGCTCGGCCGGGGTCCAGCTGCAGCAGACTCTGGCACTCTTCCCGACAGGGCTCGACCTCATCCTCGACATCTTCCAGCAGTTGTCTTAGCGGTAGCAGTGGCAGGTCGTTATGGCCCTCGAGGCTCTGGTAGAGCTGATCCAGCGCCTGGCCGACCTGATCGATATCGGCACTGTAGAGCGGCTCGCTCTCCAGGTCCTGAACCAGCTCGTGCAGCACCGATTTGGCGCTGTGCCCTTCCATGAATAACTGATCCGGGTCGAGGCTCAGCAGCTGCTCCTGTTCGAGCCACTCCTGCTCGGGCTGAATCAGGGTCGATTTGATCCGTCCGTCGGCTAGACTCCAGGCGATGGCGACCGGAAATGCGTTCCAGTCAGAACTGCTCATTTCGCAAGCAATGATGATAGGTAGGTTCATGGGGTGTCCAAAAGTGTTGGTATTGCTTTGCCAATTGGTCGTAGAAAAGCCATATATAGGGGGCGCGTAGACCAATGTCTAATTAGAGGGCAAAGGGCGGTTGGGTATAAAAGTTTGATACAGATATCGAGCGATAGGGCTCGGTTGCGTACCGGCGGTTTATGCACCAACGTCAAGCCGCCAATAATAAGCAAAGTTGCCGTATTCCAATAACAGATTCCTAAAAATAGTAGAGGCATCAGCATGAGTGAAACTAAGGTCTATCCGGTCGACACCGAATTCGCCAGCCAGTCGTGGGTCGATAATGACACCTACCTGTCCATGTACGAGAAGTCGATCACGGATCCGGAAGGGTTCTGGGGCGAGCATGGTCGTCGAATTGAGTGGATGAAGCCTTACACCCGGGTAAAGAACACCTCTTTCGATCCGCACAATGTGGATATCCGTTGGTACGAAGACGGCACACTGAACGCCTCTGTCAGCTGCCTGGATCGCCACCTGGAAAGCCGCGGTGATCAGGTCGCCATCATCTGGGAAGGCGACGATCCCAGCGAAGACGAAAGCATCACCTACCGCGATCTGTACGAGCGCGTGTGTAAGTTTGCCAACGCCCTGAAAGCCCAAGGCGCCAAGAAGGGCGATGTGATTACCCTGTACATGCCGATGATTCCGGAAGCGGCGGTGGCGATGCTGGCTTGTGCTCGTATCGGTGCGGTTCACTCGATCGTATTCGGCGGTTTCTCTCCGGACGCGCTGGCGGCGCGGATCGAAGGGGGGCAATCCAACATCGTTATCACCGCCGATCAGAGCCTGCGTGGTGGTAAGGCGGTTCCGCTGAAGGATAACGTCGACCTGGCACTGAAGAATGCCGGCACCGAGTGCTGCAAGAAAGTGATCGTGGTCAAGCGTACCGGCGGTGATATCGCCTGGGACGACAGCCGTGACGTCTGGTTCGACGAGATCGTTGCCGACGCCAGTGCCGAGTGTGCGCCGGAAGAGATGGGCGCCGAAGATCCGTTGTTCATCCTCTACACCTCCGGTTCTACCGGCCAGCCGAAGGGCCTGAAGCACACCACCGGTGGCTACATGGTTTACGCCTCGATGACTCATCAGTACGCCTTCGATTACAAGGACGGCGACATCTACTGGTGTACCGCAGACGTGGGTTGGGTAACCGGTCACAGCTACATCGTTTACGGTCCGCTGGCCAACGGTGCCACCAGCCTGATGTTCGAAGGTGTGCCGAGCTATCCGGACAACTCGCGCTTCGGTCGTGTGATCGAAAAGCACAAGGTTAACCAGTTCTACACCGCCCCGACCGCGATCCGTGCGTTGATGCAGCAGGGTGAAGACGTGTTGGGTGACTCTGATCTGTCGACCCTGAAGGTGCTGGGTTCGGTGGGTGAGCCGATCAACCCGGAAGCCTGGGAGTGGTACTACCGTATTGTCGGTCAGAGCCGTTGTCCGATCGTCGATACCTGGTGGCAAACCGAAACCGGCGGCATGATGATTATGCCGCTGCCGGGTGCGACCGCTGCCAAGCCGGGTTCTGCGACCCGTCCGTTCTTCGGCGTACAGCCGGCGCTGGTCGACAACGAGGGTACTATCCTCGAAGGTGCCACCGACGGTAACCTGGTTATCACCGACAGCTGGCCGGGCCAGGGTCGCTCCATCTGGGGTGATCACGATCGCTTCGTCCAGACCTACTTCTCCACCTTCAAGGGCTACTACACCACCGGTGACGGTGCCCGTCGTGACGAAGATGGTTACTACTGGATCACCGGTCGTGTCGATGACGTGATCAACGTCTCCGGCCACCGGATGGGTACCGCCGAAGTTGAATCGGCGCTGGTTGCACACCCGAAAGTGGCCGAGGCCGCGGTGGTGGGCTACCCGCACGACATCAAGGGTCAGGGCATCTACGTCTACGTCACCCTGCAGGCCGGTATCGAAGAGTCCGACGAGCTGCTGAAAGAGCTGCGCACCTGGGTTCGTTCCGAGATAGGTCCGATCGCAACACCGGATCTGATCCAGTTTGCTCCGGGTCTGCCGAAGACTCGCTCCGGTAAGATCATGCGTCGAATCCTGCGTAAGGTGGCCGAGGATGATTTCGGTAGCCTGGGCGATACCTCGACCCTGGCCGATCCGACCGTGGTTGACGATCTGATCAACAACCGTCAGAACCGCAAAGACTAAGACGCCTATGCAGCAACGCGAAGAGGCTGCATATTAGCAGTAGTTGAAAACTCCCCTAGGTGTTTTACACTAGGGGAGTTTTTTTGTGTCTAGAGCCTTCCGAAGTAAGGCCTATGGAGGACGTGATAGGATGCAGCTAGCCCAGAAAATTATCATCGCGGATGACCATCCTCTGTTTCGTGCGGCGTTGAAACAGGCTGTCAGTCAGGCCGTGTCCGGGGTCGAGATGATCGAAACCGACTCCCTGACCTCACTGCAGGAAACCGTGGAAACCCACGATGATGCTGATCTGGTATTGCTCGATCTGCATATGCCCGGCACCAGTGGTTTTACCGGGTTGGCTTACCTTCGCGGTCAAAATCCCAGCATGCCGGTAGTGGTGGTGTCGGGTAGCGAAGAGCCGCAGGTGATGCTGCGGGCGATCGAGTATGGTGCCTCCGGTTTTATCCCCAAGTCGGCGCCGCTGGAAACCATCTCTGAAGCGATTCAGGCGGTGCTGGAAGGTGAAGTCTGGCTGCCGCAGGAAATTGCCGACGGCGATGCCAGCGTGACCTCGGAAGATGCCGAGTTTGCCGAAAAGCTGGGCTCGCTGACACCGCAGCAGTTCCGCGTGCTGATGATGCTGACCGAAGGGCTGCTGAACAAGCAGATCGCCTATGAGTTGAATGTCTCCGAGGCGACTATCAAGGCTCACGTGACCGCGATTCTGCGCAAGCTGGGCGTCCATAGCCGGACCCAGGCGGTGATCGAAGCCAGCCGGATGGGGGTTGAACCGCCGAAGACCGAGATGGGATGATAAGCGCTAGCTAATAAAAAAACCGGGCAATGCCCGGTTTTTTTGTGTCGGTAATAAGTGCCCGGCTATCGATGGGCCAAGACCGTATTCATCATCGCCCGCAGCTGCGCCGGCTTCATCGGTTTATGCAGCAGTTGAGCCCCGAAGTCGGCGATATCCTGTTTCACCTCGTCGGTGCGATCGGCGGTGATAACGATGGCCGGTACCTCCTTGCCCCAATGACCATGCAGGTTTTTCAATGCCAGCACCCCGGTGTGGGTTTCGCTGAGGTGGTAGTCGGCCAGGATGATGTCGGGCTCGAAAGGTGACTCATCGAGACTGTCGATAAAGCTCTGTTCATGGGTGGCGGTACGAACATCACAGGACCAGCCGTTCAGCAGGGCTTCCATGCCGTTGAGGATGTTGGGCTCGTTGTCGATGCAGAGCACTCGGATACCGGCCAGGTTGCTGGCGCGTTTGCCGGCGCTGGCGCCGCTGCGGGCCTGGCGGACCTGTTTCGGGTCGCCGAAAGGAACATCGACACTGAATACGGTGCCCTTGCCGGGCCAGGAACGGACGTTAAGCGGATGATTCATCATCCGAGCGATCCGCTCGGTGATCGCTAGCCCCAGGCCCAGGCCTTTAACCTGAGAGTGTTTGGGGTTGTCGATACGACGGAACTCTTCAAAGACCTCGCCGATCTTGCTTTCAGGGATGCCGACGCCGGTGTCCCAGACTTCGATGCGGAGGTGGCCGCGAACCCGACGGCAGCCAAGCAGAATCCGGCCCTCCTGGGTGTAGCGGATCGCATTGGAGAGGAAGTTCTGCAGCACCCGTCGCAGCAGCTGCTGGTCACTGTGGATCACTTGACGGGTGTGGACGCAGCGGAATTTGAGCGCCTTCTCGTTGGCCAGTACGGTGAATTCGGCCTGCAGGGTATTGAACAGCTTGTCGAGGCAGAAGTGGCTCGGTTTCGGCTCCAGCGCCCCGGCGTCGATCTTGGAGATATCCAGCAGCGTCACCAGCAGCTCTTCGGCCGCTTTCAACGAGCCGTCCAGGTTCTGGACCAGGGCGTTGGTGCTGTCGTCGTGGGATTGTTGGGCCAGGGCCGAGGCGAACAGCCGCGCGGCGTTCAGCGGCTGCAGCAGGTCGTGGCTGGCGGCCGCCAGGAAGCGGGTCTTGCCGATATTGGCCGCCTCGGCATCGGACTTGGCCTGGCGCAGCTCGTCCTCGATCAGGGCGCGAATAGTGTTCTCTTTGCGCAGCTCCCGGTTGATGGCGGTGATCGCTTGGGTGCGCTCGTGAACCCGGTGCTCCAGGTTTTCGTTGGTTTCCTGCAGCGCCTGTTCGGCCATTCGGCGTTCGGTGATGTCCTGGTACAGGGTGAAATAGCCCAGCACGTCGCCGTAATCGCCGATATGGGGAATGTAGGTCACGTCGGCATAGCGCACCTGGCCGTCCTTGCGAGGCGGCAGCTTGATCTCAAAGTCCTGCCGTTCACCCTGCAGGGCTTTATTGATAAAGGGGGTGCGGCTGTCGTACTGCATCCGCTCCAGAATCTTGTAGCAGGGGGTGCCGGTAATGCCGTGACGGTCGGTGATGTCGAAGGTCTTGGCGTAGGCCTTGTTGACGAACAGGTAGCGCTGCTCGTTATCGAGATAGGCGATCAGCACCGGAACGTTGTCGGTGTACAGTCGAATACTCTGCTCGCTTTCGCGCAATGCCTCTTCGGTGCGCTTGTGGTCGGTGATGTCCAGATAGGTATTGACGTAACCGCCGCCGGGCATCGGGTTGCCCTGGATCTCCAGCACCGTGCCGTCCTGGCGGTAGCGGATATAGGAGTGCGGTTCGCCCGAGGCGAGGGTTTCCATCCGCAGACTGACATGATTGCTGGGATCGCCGGGGCCGTACTCCCCCATCTTGGCGTTGTAATGGAAGATCTCGGAAATCGGACGACCGATGCAGATCAGACCTTCCGGGTAATGGAACATCTCCAGGTAACGCCGGTTCCAGGCCACCAGTCGCATCTGGGCATCGACCACGCTGATGCCCTGGTTGATATTCTCGATCGTCGATTGCAGCAGCGAGCGGTTGAATTTCAGTACCTTGCTGGCTTCATCGACGATGGTGACCACGTCGCCCAGCTGCATGTCGCGACCGCGCAGCGTCGAGGCCATCAGGATCCGGGCCGAGGAGGCGCCGATAACACCGGCCAACAGGCGCTCGATGTAGTCGATCAGTTCCGGTGAGGCATCGTCGCCGCTGATGGGCGGATCCTCACCCCGCTGGCTGGCGAAGGTGTTAAAGGCGCTGCGAGCACGCTCGATACCGAGGAAACGCTCGGTCAGCAGTTGCAGATCGCCGACGCTGCTGGTGCCGCTCTGGGCATGCAGCGGGTCGCCGCCAACACTGCTGCGGGCGTCGACGTAGGTGCTGGCTTGAATCCGGTCGATCAGGCGCTGACTGGTCAGTTTGGAGACCGCCAAAAACAGCAGGCAGTTAATCGACAGGCTCCAGAAGGTGCCGTGGGTCAGGCTGTTGCCGAATTCGATCCCGAACAGGGCGTGAGGGTCGAGCCAGTGGAACTGCCAGATCAGGTTTTCGATCTCGGTCGGTAGCAGACCGGCTTTTGACATGATCGGCAGTACCAGGGTGTAGAGCCAGAGCGTAAATCCGGCACCGATGCCGGCCAGGGCGCCTTGACGGTTGCCCTGCTTCCAGAGCACGGCGCCGAACATGGCTGGCGCAAACTGGGCTACCGCCACGAAGGCCAGTAGACCGAAGGAAGCGAGGCTGCCGGAATCGCCGTAGATGCGGTAGTAGAAGTAGGCCAGCAGCATCAGCACGAAGATCGTCAGTCGCCGTACTCGTAATAGAAGTGCCCCCAGGTCTTTGTTCTGGGACAGCTTCAGCCAGGGCATTCGCAGCAGGGTCGGCATGATAATGTCGTTGCAGACCATGGTGCTCAGCGCGATGGTGGCCACGATAACCATCGAGGTGGCCGCCGACAGGCCGCCGATAAAGGCTACCATCGCCAGCGCGTTCTGTTCGGCCGCCAGCGGCAGCGTCAAAACAAAGGTGTCGGCATCAACGCTGCCGTCCGGGAAGGTCAGCATCCCGGCGGTGGCGATCGGCAATACGAACAGGCTGGCCAGGATCAGGTAGCCGGGGAACATCCAGCGGGCGGTGCGCAGATCCTTGGGGTCGGCGTTTTCTACCACCGCGACATGGAACTGGCGTGGCAGGCAGATGATGGCGAACACGGCCAGCAGCGTTTCGGTGATAAAGCTGTGCTCGATAAAATCGGTGCGGAAGTTCTCGTTCTGGGACAGCTCCTCGGTGGCGCGGCTGAACAGGTTGTCGAAGCCGTCGAAGATGCCGAAGGTGACATACAGGCCGACGGCGATAAAGGCGGCCAGTTTGACCAGCGACTCGAACGCGATCGCCAGCACGATCCCTTCATGGTGTTCGGTGGCATCGATGTGACGGGTGCCGAACAGAATCGAGAACAGTGCCATCAGTAGCGCCACAAACAGCGCCGTGTCACTGCCGCCGGCGCTTTCGGCACTGGCGGCAGCGGTCAGGGCGTCGTAGCTCATCGCCACGGCTTTGAGCTGCAGGGCGATATAGGGAACGATGCCCAGAACCGCGATGCAGGTCACCAGTACCGCCAGTTTCTGGCTCTTGCCATAGCGGGAGGCGATAAAGTCGGAGATGGTGGTGATGTTCTGCTGTTTGCTCACCATCACGATCTTGGTGAACACCTTCCACAGCAGGATAAAGGTCAGGATCGGCCCCAGGTAGGTGGCCAGAAACTCCCAGCCGTTGGTGCTGGCGCGGCCGACCGCGCCGTAAAAGGTCCAGGAGGTGGCGTACACCGCCAGCGACAAGCTGTAGATCAGCGGGCGTGAGCGGGAGCTGAAGATCTGCTCGGCATGGCGCTCCCCGAAGGAGGCGATAGCGAACAGGATGCCGACGTAGGTCAGCGAAACAAAGATGATAAACCAGCCGTCGAGCAGGGTGTCTTCCATAGCGATGTCGCTCGTTTTTTAACGTTTTTTGATCATACCAAAGTCTGAAATTGAGCCGGTTAAGACCATGGTCTAGCTGCCTTGTTGTCGCTCAATGCTAAGCTTTCACTGCCTTGAATAAAAAGGCTTTTTCAGTTTTTTTAAAGAGGGGCGGAAAGGTCAAAAAGGGCGTTCAGACTAAAGTCGGGGGTTTGTTTGAAAAACGGCTTTGTTAGATTTCTGAGTGTACTTTTTCCAACCTCTGTCTCAATAACAACAAGTAGAAGGAATGTGCCATGAGCATTAGCAAAGAAAATGCCGAGGCTTATTGGAAAGAGAATCTGAAGATCATTTTCTCTTACCTTGCGGTCTGGTTCGTAGTCTCTTATGGCTGCGGCATCCTGTTTATCGAACAGCTTAACGCGATTCCGTTCTTCGGATTCCAGCTTGGCTTCTGGTTCGCTCAGCAGGGCTCCATTTTCGTGTTCTGTGGCTTGATCGTTGCTTACGCAGTGAGCATGAACAAGCTCGACGAGAAGTACGACGTTCACGAGTAACAGCTCAAAATAATAAAAAATTAAATAGGACGGCTATTTTATGGGTACTCAAGATATCCTCAACTTTGTCTTTATAGGGGCGTCTTTCGCACTCTATATCGGCATTGCGATCTGGGCGAAAGCCGGATCCACCAAAGAGTTCTACGTTGCCGGTGGTGGTGTACCGCCGATTGCTAACGGTATGGCGACCGCGGCTGACTGGATGTCCGCTGCATCATTCATCTCTCTGGCGGGTATTATCTCGTTCATCGGCCGTGACGGCGCAGCCTACCTGATGGGCTGGACCGGCGGTTACGTAATGCTGGCGATGCTTCTGGCTCCTTACCTGCGTAAGTTTGGTAAGTTCACTGTGCCGGACTTCGTTGGTGATCGTTACTACTCCAACTTCGCCCGTGTTATCGCGGTAATCTGTACCATCATCATCTCCTTCACCTACGTTGCAGGTCAGATGCGTGGTGTTGGTATCGTGTTCTCGCGCTTCCTGCACGTTGACATCAATACTGGTGTTGTTCTGGGTATGGCGATCGTATTCTTCTACGCCGTTCTCGGCGGTATGAAGGGTATCACCTACACCCAGGTTGCCCAGTACTGTGTACTGATCCTGGCCTTCACCATCCCGGCTCTGTTCCTGTCCTTCCAGATCACTGGTCACATCCTGCCGCAAACCGGCCTGGGTGCCACCCTGGATAGCGGCCAATCGATCCTGGCGACCGTTGACCAACTGTCGACCGATCTGGGCTTCAAGGAATATACCTCGGGTAACAAGTCCACCCTGGATATGTTCTTCCTGACCGCTGCACTGATGTGTGGTACTGCGGGTCTGCCGCACGTAATCGTACGTTTCTTCACCGTACCGCGTGTTAAAGATGCTCGTTCTTCTGCGGGTTGGGCGCTGATGTTCATCGCGATCCTGTACACCGCAGTTCCGGGTGTTGCTGCCTTCGGTAAGTACAACCTTATCAAGACCGTAAACGGTGCTGACGGTAGCGGTACTGCCTACACCGAGATGCCTGAGTGGTTCAAAAACTGGGAGACTGCGGGTCTGATCGGTTGGAACGACTACAACGGCGACGGCAAGGTTCAGTACGCTGCGGGTAAGGCGTTCACCGGTAAAGGTAAGCCGGCGTTTGACGGCGAAAACCGCAACGCTGACGGTTCACGGGTTGTTACCAACCTGGTTGCCGAGCCGAAAGCGGTGGGTAACGCTCAGTACGCCAACGAAGTCTACGTAGACCGTGACATCATGGTACTGGCCAACCCGGAAATCGCACAGCTGCCGGGCTGGGTAATCGCGCTGGTTGCTGCCGGTGCTGTTGCTGCGGCACTGTCGACTGCGGCCGGTCTGCTGCTGGTAATCTCCACAGCGATCTCGCATGACTTGATGAAGAAGACGATCAACCCGAACATCTCCGACAAGCAGGAGCTGATGTACGCCCGTCTGGCTGCCATCGTTGCGATCTGTGTTGCCGGTTACTTCGGTATCAACCCGCCAGGATTCGTGGCGATCGTGGTCGCGCTGGCCTTTGGTCTGGCCGCCTCCTCGTTCTTCCCGGTCATCATCATGGGTATCTTCTCCAAGCGCATGAACAAAGAAGGTGCGGTAGCCGGTATGATCGTTGGTATCAGTACCACCATGGCTTACATCATCTACTTCAAGTTCATGGGTGGTACCAAAGACGAGCTGTTCATGGGTATCTCCCCTGAAGGCTTCGGTACCGTCGGTATGATCCTGAACTTCATCACCGCGTTCGTCGTATCCTCGATGACTCCGCCTCCGCCTGAAGAGATTCAGCACATCGTTGAGGATATCCGTATCCCCCGCGGTGCTGGTGAGGCCCACGCGCACTGATCGAGTTACCGGTGACTTAGTCACCGACTGAAAGCAAGGCGCACCGGTACGGGTACTGGTGCGCCTTTTTTACATTTGGGGTTCTGCGTCCAATATGAAACAGTAGAGGGCTGGGTCGATGGTATTTTGCCAAGTGCTCTAGACCGAGCTTGTAGAGGGATGAAATAGATGGCACAGGAATTTAATGCGGAGAATCTGCCTTTCAGTCTGCTGGAGGCGAACGAGCTGGCATTGCTACAAAACAATCTGGACATCGGCTACTACCAGCAGGGAGAGAATCTGATCACCGCCGGTGAAGCGCCGGAAGGACTGTTCATTATCCTCAAGGGTAAGGTGCGTGAGAGTGAGTCCAAGGATGGTGAAGACGAGCACGTCTTTGTGCATTACGGTGACGAGGACTACTTCGGGGCCTGGTCGGCGTTAAAGGGCAAGGCGATCCATAACTTCGTAGCCGAAGAGGAGACTATCGCCCATATTTTGCCGACCAAACTGCTGTTGGAGTTGGTCTATAGCAACCCGCGCTTCGGCGATTACTTCAGCCGTACCCTGGCTGCCAAAACCGAGATCCATGAGCAGCAGGGCGAAGAGCAGGGCATGGCGGAATTCATGCTTGCCCAGGTCGATGGTGAGGTGATGCGTGATCCGTTGATCGTGTTGGAGGAAACCACGATCAAGGAGACCACCGCGTTGATGCGCGAGAAGCATGCGGACTCGGTGCTGGTTAAACGCGGCGGGCGCTACGGTATCGTGACCGGCACCGATCTGCTCAATGCGGCGGTGCTCAAGGAGGTGCCGCTGTCGACGCCGGTGGCCGATATCGCCAGTTACCGCTTGATTACCGTTGAGGCCGGCGACTATCTGTTCAATGCGCTGACGCTGATGACGCTGCAGCATATCGAGCGGGTGGTGGTGATGGATGACGCCAAACTGATGGGGGTCATCGAGCTGACCGATGTGCTCAGTTACTTCTCAAGTCACTCCCATGTGATCGGGTTGCGGATTCAGCGGGCGGCGACGATTGAGGATCTGTCGCGGGCGGCCCATGGTCTGAACGACCTGATCCGTTCGCTGGTTTCCCATGGTGTCAAGGCGCGCTTTGCGATGGATCTGGTGGCGGCGATGAATGAGCGGGTCATGGCCAAGCTGTTTACGCTGCTGGTGCCCGAGGATATCCTGCCCCACGTCTGTCTGGTGGTGATGGGCAGTGAGGGGCGTGGCGAGCAGATCATGAAGACCGACCAGGATAACGGGGTGATCATGCGTGACGGCCTTGACTGGCCGGATCGTGAAAAGGTGCTGCAGACCTTTACCGATACCCTGATCGAGTTCGGCTATCCCGAGTGCCCCGGTAATATCATGGTCTCCAACCCCTACTGGGTACAGCATCTGGGCGACTGGAGTCAGCGGCTCAATCACTGGGCCAACAAGGCTGAAGGCGATGCGTTGATGAACCTGGCGATCGCCGTTGATGCCAAGCCGGTGGCCGGTAACCCGGCGCTGTTCAAGGCGGCGCGAAACTGGTTCTTGCGCCAGATGCATAATAACGAGGTGTTCTTCTCCCACTTCGTTAAAGCCTCATTGGAATTCGACACCCCGCTGACCTTCTTTGGTGGCATCAAGAGCAAAGATAGCGGCATCGATATCAAGAAGGGCGGGGTGTTCCCGATTGTGCATGGTGTCAGAACCTTGGCGCTTCAGCATCGGATCCTGGAAACCAATACCTTTAAACGGATCGATGCGCTGATCGAGGCAGGGGCGTTGAAGAAGCAGCAGGGCAATGACCTGGTTGAAGCGTTGTCGATCTTTGTTCAGATTCGGCTGCAGCAACAGTTGCTGCGGATGGATAATGAAGACTTCAATGAGTCCCCGAACTTGATTATTCCCGATCGTCTTGACCGGCTCGATAAAGACCTGTTGCGGGAAGCCTTGAAGGTGGTCAAAGAATTTAAGAAACATCTGTCGATGCGATTCCATCTGGATCGCTAAAGGAGGTGCACTAGCGTGTTGCGGAAGTTCAAAGTCTACAAGGAGCGAAAACAGCACCGGGACGGCCCTTATGGGCATCTATTTGAACCCTACGATGGCGATGAGGTGGTCTCGCTCGACTGTGAGACCACCAGCTTGGATGTTAAAGAGGCTGAAATTCTGTCCATCGGCGCGGTTCGGATCAAGGGGCGTCGGGTGAAAACCAGTGAGCGGCTGGATATCAAGCTCAAGCCGCCCAAGAGTCTGACCGGCGATTCGATCGTAATTCACAAGATTCGGGCGATGGATCTGAGTGAGGGGGTGGAGATCGAAGAGGCGCTGGAGCAGGTGCTCGAGTTTGTCGGTAACCGCCCTATTCTCGGCTATTACGTCAATTTCGATATCAATATGCTGGATAAGTTTTTGCGCCCCCGTTACGGCTTCGGCTTGCCGAACAAGGCGATCGAGCTTTCCCATGTCTATCACGATATCGTCAAGTGGAAGTCGATCGGCGGTGACGTGGATCTTCGCTTCGATACCATCGCAAACAAGCTCAACCTGCCGATGTTGGAGCGACACACCGCCCTCGGTGACGCCATTACCGTGGCGTTGATGTATGTGCGTTTGAAGTTCGGCGAGGCGCCCAAGCCTTAGACGGATTATTCGATGATTGCCAAGGGTCCGGTCGGGCCCTTTTTTTGTTCTTTTTAGTCATGTGGCGCGTTATTTGCATTTTTAGGTGTGTCGGCAGTGGGTTTTTACAATAAGTGTCATTTATTTGTCAGTTTGGCTGCGGTATTTATGACGTTTGTGGTAAGGTCGCCAATTATTGGTCGTCAAATAATTGTCGATGATGGTTTTTTGTCGCTCGGATAGAGCGCCTGACCAGGGGAAGAGTGGTGAAAGCGGAACGCGCAGATATTCAAAATGTTCTGGCTCAGATGCGAGCGTTAAAAACGCAGGCGCAACAGGGTGTGCAGCCTGCTGAGGCTCCGGGCGCTATGGCGGGTGTTGATCCGGCGTCAAAGATCGAGCCCGGTAGTTTCGGCAATCTGCTTAAGCGTGCCATCGATAGTGTCAATGATGCGCAAAGTGCCTCCTCTAAGTTGGTTACCGCCTACGAGAAAGGTGACCCCAGCGTCGATCTGCCCCAGGTAATGATCGGGTTGCAGAAAGCCAGTGTCTCGTTTCAGGCGATGACCCAGGTTCGGAACCGTCTGGTTTCGGCCTACGAAGATATCTCTAAGATGCCAATCTGATTGAGGGTTCGGGTAAGTGGCTACTGAGGGTGTTCCAGCAACAACGGGTGGATTTGGCGCGGTAGAGGGGTTTAACCGCCTGGGTATCTTCCGTCAGATCGGTCTGATGGTGGGCTTGGCTGCCAGTGTGGCGATCGGTTTCGCGGTGGTGCTTTGGTCGCAGGAGCCGGAATATCGCCCGCTACTCAATGATCTGAATACCCTCGATGCCAACGAAATTATCGATACGCTGGTTCAGAGTCAGATTCCCTACAAGATCGACGGCGGCAGCGGTGCGCTGTTGGTGGCTGCTGATAAAATTCATCAGGCTCGGCTGCAGCTGGCGGCTCAGGGGCTCAGCGGACGCAGCAATGTCGGTTTCGAGCTGCTCGACCAAGAGCAGGCGCTGGGTACCAGCCAGTTTATGGAAACCACGCGCTTCCGTCGCGGCTTGGAAGGTGAGTTGGCCCGTACTATCTCCAGCTTGTTGGCGGTCAAGAGTGCCCGAGTGCACCTGGCGCTGCCGAAACAATCGGTGTTCGTTCGCGACAGTCGTAAGCCAACAGCGTCGGTGTTTGTAGAGCTGTTCTCCGGCCGTGAACTGGGCAAGGTTCAGGTGGCCTCGATCGCTAACCTGGTTGCATCCAGTATCCCGTCGCTCGATACCCGCGATGTGACGGTGGTGGATCAGAAGGGGCGCTTGCTCAATAGCCAGGATGCCGACGAAGAGGTCGGGATGGCGGCTAAACAGCTGGAGTATGTGCGCAAGGTGGAGGAGCGACTGGTGACTCGGGTGCGCGGTATTCTTGAACCGGTGGTCGGGCTGGGACGGTTCCGGGCAGAGGTCTCTGCCGATGTGGACTTTACCGCGGTGGAACAGACCGATGAACTCTACAATCCGGACCTGCCGTCGTTGCGATCCGAGCAATTGCTGAATGAAAGTCGCGGTGGTGCCTTGGGGGCAGCCGGGGTGCCCGGCGCGTTGTCCAATCAGCCGCCAGGCGCGGCGACGGTGCCGGAAACCGGTGCGGTTGAAGGCGGCTTCGGTGGTGCCGGTGCCGGCGGTGACAGTTCCCGGAGCCAGTCGACGCGTAACTACGAGCTGGATCGCACCATCAGTTATACCCGTCACCAGCAGGGTCGGGTCCGGCGCCTGACCGTGGCGGTGGCGGTCGATGATCTGGTCGAGCGTAATGCCGAAGGGGCGGTGACCGAGCGTCGGCCCTGGAATGAGAACGATCTGAAACGCTTAACCTTGCTGGTGCGCGACGCGGTTGGCTATTCCGCTGCCCGTGGCGATAGCGTCAATGTGATCAATACCCCGTTCGCGTCGCCGGATCCGGTGGAAGCGCTGCCTGAAGTACCGATGTGGGAGCAGCCCTGGTTCTGGGATATCGCCAAGAAGGCCGGTGGAGCGCTCTTTGTGCTGCTGATCGTGTTCGGCGTACTGCGCCCGATCCTGAAAAATCTGTCGACTGCCGCCGCGGCGCCGATCGCCGGCGAAGCGATTGGGGGCGAGCTCGAAGGTATCGAGGGTGACATGGGCGAGGCGGACGATGTCAGCGGTGAGGCCCTGTTGCCGGGCCCCAATGACAGTTACGAGCGTCAGATTGATGCCGTTCGCACCCTGGTGGCGGAAGACCCGGGTCGTGTCGCCAACGTGGTAAAGCAGTGGTTGGCCGCCGATGAGTGATGTTAAGAGTCTGACCCCGGTTCAGCGGGCGGCGATCCTGATGATGAGCCTGGGTGAGGCGGATGCCGCCGAGGTGCTCAAGCATATGGGGCCCAAGGAGGTCCAGCGGATCGGTACCGCGATGGCGGAGCTGGCCAATGTACAGCAGGATCAGGTTGAGGTGGTCATGAGCGACTTTCTCAACACGGTCGGTAACCAGACCGGTTTGGGGGTAGGGTCGGATGACTATATCCGTACCGTGCTGACCCAGGCGCTGGGGGCGGATAAGGCCGGTACCCTGATCGATCGGATTCTGGAGGGTGGCAACACCCGCGGGCTGGACACGTTGAAGTGGATGGAGGCCCGCCAGGTGGCCGATGTGATCCGCTATGAGCACCCGCAGATTCAGGCGATCGTGGTTTCCTACCTGGATCCGGACCAGGCCGCTCAGGTGATGACCTATTTCGAAGACAAGGTGCGGATCGACATCCTGATGCGAATCTCTGCGCTGGAGTCGGTCCAGCCGGCGGCGTTGAAGGAGTTGAACGATATCCTCGAGCGTCAGTTCACCGGCGCCGGATCGACCAAGACCACCGACATGGGTGGCGTCAAGGTGGTGGCCGATATCATGAACTTCCTCGACACGGCGACCGAGGCGACGGTGATGGAAGCGATTCGCGAAGTCGACGAGGATCTGAGTGACGAGATTCAGGACCTGATGTTCGTGTTTGCCAACCTGGCCGATGTCGATGATCGGGCGATCCAGACCATCATGCGCGAAATTTCGACCGATATCCTGGTGGTGGCGCTGAAGGGGGCCGACACGGCGCTGCAGGAGAAGATCTTCAAGAACATGTCCAAGCGTGCCGCCGAATTGTTGCGGGATGATCTGGAGGCCTCACCGCCGGTTAAGCTCAGCGATGTCGAAAACGCCCAGAAGGAAATTCTCACCGTGGCTCGCCGTTTGGCGGACGAGGGCGAGATTATGCTGGGCGGCGGCGGCGAAGAGATGATCTGATCGCGGGCAATCGCGCTATAGTCAGTATGACAGCAGTACTCCGTCCGTCTGGGCGGAAGCCTTGGATACAACCTTCCTGCCTGAGGTGGGCGTGACTAACAAGAAAACCAGCACTGGCCGGATTCCCGCCGCCGAGTTGAGAGCCTTAAAATCCTGGGATTTTCCCCAGGTTGGTGGCCAGCACGTGGTCCGCTCGCCGTTCAAAGAGAAACAGGCCGATTCGGCCGAGCCAAATCCCAATCGACCCATCAGTACCGCTCCGCTGACCGTTGCGGAGATGGAGACCATCCGCGAGCAGGCTCGCCAGGATGGAATGGCCGAGGGTCTGGAGAAAGGGCGTCAGCGAGGCTACGCCGAGGGACTGGAAAGCGGTCGCAGTGAAGGTCATCAGGCGGCGTATCAACAGGCCGAGACCGAGATCAATGCGCTCAAGGCAAGGCTGGCTTCGGCAATCAACGAGTTGCAGAAACCGATGGAGGCTCAGCTCGAGGGCTTGGATCAGGCGTTGATGCGGTTAGTGGTCGATACCGCCGAGGCGGTGGTGCGGCGCGAGCTGAAAACCCGGCCCGAGTTGTTGCGCCAGGCGATTGCCGATTCGCTCGATGCGCTGCCGCAGCAGGCTCAGCAGCTGTGTTTCTTTGTTAATCCGGACGATGAGGCGTTGCTGCTCGAGGTTCGTGAGCAGGAGCGGGCAAGCTGGGAGGTGGCGGTCGATCCGGCCCTGAGTCCTGGCGGTCTGAGAGTTCGGGGCGAGTGCAGCTATCTCGACTACAGTGTCGAGGCGCGCTTCCGTCAGGTGGTTGAGCAGGTGTTGGGCTCCAATGATTCGGGTGATGGTGATGCCGATCCGGCTGGTTGAGCGGCTGCAGCAACGCAGTCAGCGATCGCTACGCCCATCGCAACCGGCGGTTGAGGGGAAGATCACCCGGCTGGTCGGTCTGACGCTGGAGGCGAAAGGGCTGCGCAGTGCGATCGGCAGTTATTGTCGGATCGAGGTCAGCCCGTCGCTGTCGGTCGAGGCCGAGGTGGTGGGCTTTGGTGATGACAGTATCTTCCTGATGCCGCTGGAGCCGATCGAAGGACTCTACCCTGGCGCCAAGGTCAGGCCGCTCAGTGGTGGTAGCAAGGTGCCCGTCGGTCCGCAGTTGCTGGGTCGGATTCTGAACGGTGTCGGACAGCCGCTGGATGATCGCGGGCCGCTGAATGCCGAGGCGGAGGTCGGGCTTAGCGGTCCGACCATCAACCCGCTCTCTCGTCAGCCGATTCATCAGCCGCTCGATGTCGGTATCAAGGCGATCAACGCGATGCTTAGCGTCGGTCGGGGGCAGCGCTTAGGTCTTTTTGCCGGTTCCGGGGTGGGTAAGTCGGTCCTGTTGGGGATGATGACCCGGTTTACCGAGGCCGAGATCATCGTGGTCGGCCTGATCGGCGAGCGGGGGCGGGAGGTCAAAGAGTTTATCGATCACAGCCTCGGTCCGCAGGGATTGGCGCGCTCGGTGGTGGTGGCCTCACCGGCCGATGACTCGCCGCTGATGCGATTGCGGGCCTCGGAGCTGGCCTCGCGGATCGCCGAGCACTTTCGTGACCAGGGTAAGAATGTACTGCTGCTGATGGATTCGTTGACCCGCTATGCCCAGGCCCAGCGCGAAATCGCGCTGGCGGTGGGGGAGCCGCCGGCGACCAAGGGTTATCCGCCGTCGGTGTTTGCGCGATTGCCGAAGCTGGTGGAGCGGGCCGGCAATGGTGCCGAAGGCAGTGGTTCCATCACCGCCTTCTATACCGTGCTGACCGAGGGCGATGATCAGCAGGATCCGATAGCTGACGCCGCTCGGGCGATTCTGGACGGCCATATCGTGCTGTCGCGACAGTTGGCCGAAGAGGGGCACTATCCGGCCATCGATATCGAAGCCTCGATCAGCCGGGCGATGCCCCAGGTGGTGGCGCCGCAACATTTGCAGATGGCGCAGCAGCTCAAACAGATCTACTCCCGTTTCCAGCAGAACCGTGACCTGATCAGTGTCGGCGCCTATGTGGCGGGCTCTGATCCGGAGATCGATCGGGCCATCGAGCGGGTTCCTCACTTTCGGCAATTCCTACGCCAGGGGCTGGATGAGAGCGTCAGCTTCCTCGACAGCATGCAGCAGTTGGTACAGGTGTTGACGCCACCTCCGGCACCGGAAGCCCAGCAGCTGCAGCCGGTCACGGCGATGACGCCGCCGCAGCCTGGCTAGGGGTTGAGTCATGAAACGATCGAAGCGCCTGCGACCGGTCCAGCACCTGGCGGAACGTCGTCGAAAAGAGGCCGAGCAGCAGTTGGGAGCTGCCCAGCAGCAGTTGCTGGCTGAGCAGCAGAAGTTGGTTCAGTTGGAGCAGTACCTGGCCGACTATCAGCAGAATCTGTTGCAGACCGGCCGCGATGGTGTCGCTATCGATCAATTGCAGCGACTGCAGTCGTTCAAGCACCGCTTGTTGGATGCCTTGGCCCAGCAACGTCGTCAGATCGAGTTCTGTCGTCAGTTGCTGGACCACGCCAAACAGGCCTGGCATCAGGCCAGCGGCCGTGAGCGGGCGATGGGGTCCTTGATTGAACGGGCCGCGGAGCAGGAAGCGCGTGACGAGGAGAAGCAGTTGCAGAAGCAGATCGATGAGTTGGCCCAGAGTCGGCGCTCTCGGTCGGGGATTTAAGGCTGCTCGCTAACCGCCATCTTTCTCATCGGCAATCCTAGCGGTACCGCATAAGCGTCGTCTGCGTGCTGTCGAGCCAGCAAGTTTTCAATATTGGCCTTTTCTTTGCAGAGTCCTACTCAGCGATAATCAGGAGAATGCCATGTCTTCGATGCCGATGATTGCACCCGGGCCGATATCGGCCGGGGCTTCAGGTAGCGTCAACACTGCCGATCCCCAGCAGGCTGGGGCCCAGGATGCGTTTGAGCAGCTTTTTGTCCAGTTGATGCAGCAGATACAGGCTGCGTTGGAGCAGGGGCAGGTCGAGCCGGGTCTTGATGGCGCAAGCTTGCCGCAGGACGGCGAGGGCTTGCCGCCTGAGCTGCTGGTGCAATTGGAGGAGTTCGCCGCCCAGTTGGCGCAGCCGGTCGATTCGGCTGAGTTGCAGCAGGCGTTGGAGCAACTTCAACTCGACGGTGTTGCCCCGGACCAGTCTCGACAGCTGCTACAGGCGGCCCTGTTGCTACAGGATGCGCGCAGCGAGCCTGGTGTTGAGCCCGAGCCGCTTTCAGAGCTGCTGCAGCAGCTACGGCAGTCGGAATCCGTCGGCGCCGAGGCGCAGGACCTTGCCGATGGGCGTCAGACTGACAATGCTCGTTCGATCGACGAGTTGTTGCAGTTGGCTCAGCAACTTCGGCAGCGGGCCGAGGCGGGCAAAACCGTTTCCTCAGAGCCGGTTGAGTCCGAGCGGAATCTGACTCAGCCGCAGGTTGCTGCGACATCGCAGCCGGCGCTCGAAACCGAAGTCTCAGCACAGGCACCGGTGTCACCGCCTGAGGGGGCTTCTGTTGATAAGCCTGGGACGATATCTGCGGCTCAGACTGGCTCTGCCAACGTCGTCGCGGCGGCCAGCGAGGCGGTGGCGGTGCAGCCGGATGAGGCTGAGGTCGTGTCGCAGCAGGCGGTGCCCGCGGCGGCAGTCGCGTCGGGGGCGGAGAGAGCTGCCGAGGTGTCGAGAGGCGTCTCCAATGTCGGTTCAGCGGAGCGGGCGGCGATTGCCTCGAGCGAATCGACCAAGGCGTCTGAGCCGAGCAGTCAATCCGTCGGAACCAAAGCCGACCCGGCGCCTGCGGAGGGGCGCTCTGGGCGTGGTGATGCCTCGCCAGATGGGCAGCGTGACGGGGCGCGTGATCAGGGCTTGGCGCGCTGGACCGAATTGCGGGATTCGGTGGTGGCCCAGGGGCAGAAGCTGGTTCAGGCCGAGAATGCCTTCAAGAATATCATGGCTTCGCAGTCGACGGTGGTGCGTCAAGGCGAGAGCGTCAGCCTGGCTCAGGTTAGCAGCAATGCCAGTCTTAATCAGCTGCAGCAGGCTTATCAGGGTAACGCCCAGTCGGGCATCGTGCTCGGGTTGAATGAGCGTTTTGGTGGTGAGCGTTGGAATGCCGCAGCGTCGCAGCGAATCGTCTGGATGGCCGGGCAAAATGTCGGTCATGCCGAACTGCGGCTGGATCCGCCCGAACTCGGTAGTCTCAATGTGCGGTTGAATCTGCACGGCGAGCAGGCCAGCCTGAGCTTCACCAGCCCGCACGCCCACGTGCGCGATGCGTTGGAGCAGCAGATGCCACGGTTGCGGGAGATGCTGGCCGAAAGCGGTATCGAGCTGGCCGATTCGAATGTCTCCGATCAGCCTCAGGCGGGAGCCTCCGGAGACGAAGGCTACCGTGGTGAGAATGAGGATCCGGATCTCAACGATCTGGAGCTGGCTTCGATTGCAGATGAACAGCTTGCCGGAGCTCGAATGAGCTTGTCGCTGGTCGACTATTACGCCTGATTTTCAAGGTCTTGAGGTGGGCCTACCCGGGCGGCAATTATGATATAGTCGTCGCTTTGCGGCAGGGCTGGCAGCGTCTGCGGCGGTGATCTGAGCGAAGAGGACGTTATGGCTGACGAGAACGCGCCGGAAGAAGGCGCCGAAGAGGCACCCAAAGGCGGTAAAAAGAAGCTGCTGATTATCATCATTGCGGCGGTGGTGTTGCTGGCCGGTGGTGGCGCGGCCGCCTTTTTCCTGCTGGGTGGGGAAGAGGAGCAGGCTGAAGCACAGGTCGAAGAGGTTCGCAAAGAGGCGATCTACGTCAAGCTGCGGACTCTTGGCGGCAAGCCTTCGTTTATCAATACCTTCCAGGAAAAGACCGGACGACAGCGTTTTCTGCAGATCTTTGCCGAAGCGATGACCCGTGACCAGGAAGTCGCCGATGCGCTGAACAAGCATATGCCGTTGGTGGTTCACCAGCTGTCTACATTATTCGCCGCGCAGGAGTTCAAAGTGTTGCAGACCACCGAAGGTAAGCAGCAACTGCGTAAGGATTCGACCCGGGCGCTGCAGGAATTGATGCAGAAAGAGATCGGTCGCCCAGGGGTTGAAGAGGTGTTCTTCACCAATTTTGTGATGCAATAGGGCCAGAATCGATGAGTGTTCAGGATCTACTGTCACAGGATGAAATCGATGCGCTGTTACACGGCGTAGACGATGGTGATATCGATACCGATGACGAGGTCGAGGAGGGCAGTGCTCAATCCTATGACCTGACCAGTCAGGAGCGTATCGTCCGGGGCCGAATGCCGACCCTGGAGATGATCAATGAGCGCTTTGCCCGCTACACCCGTATCTCTCTGTTTAATATTCTGCGTCGCAGCGCCGATGTCTCGGTCGGTGGCGTACAGATTCTCAAGTTCGGCGAATACGTCCACACCCTCTATGTTCCGACCAGTTTGAACCTGGTCAAGATCCGGCCTTTGCGTGGCACCAGTCTGTTTATCATGGATGCCAAGCTGGTGTTCAAGCTGGTGGATAACTTCTTTGGCGGTGACGGACGGCATGCCAAAATCGAAGGGCGAGAGTTCACCCCGACCGAAACCCGAATCGTGCAGATGCTGCTGAGCCAGATCTTTGTCGATCTGCGCGAAGCCTGGGCGCCGGTGTTGAAGGTCGAGTTTGACTACGTCAATTCCGAAGTTAACCCGGCGATGGCGAATATCGTCAGTCCCAGCGAAGTGGTGGTGGTCAGCACCTTCCATATCGAGCTGGATGGGGGCGGGGGCGATTTCCATGTCACCATGCCCTATTCGATGCTGGAGCCGATCCGTGAGATCCTCGATGCCGGGGTGCAAAGCGATACCGACGAGAAGGATGAGCGCTGGGTCAATGCGTTACGCTCGGATATTATGGATGCCAAGGTAGGGTTGGAATTGACCGTCGCCGCCCGAAAGATCTCGTTGCGCGATATTCTCGAGATGGAAGCCGGCGATGTGATTCCGGTTGATATTCCCGATCAGTTGGTGATGACCGCCAATGGGGTGCCGACCTTTAATTGTCGTTTGGGTCGCTCGAGGCATAATCTAGCGGTGAAGATTATTGATCAGGTCAAACGGGATAGCTGATTCCGTTCCCAGGGGCGGGTCTGATGGATGTTAAGAGAAACAGTGCATGAGTGACGAGAACGAAACGCCAAATCCGGACGAGCAGGCGATGGCCGACGAATGGGCCGCGGCGCTGGATGAGCAGGAAGCCACCGGTGGCAGCGATGTCGACGATGTCTGGGCTGAAGCGATGGCCGAACAGGGTGTCGATCCCGATGCTGACCCGGTCAATCTGGATGAGCTGCATGATGAGTCCTTGCCTCAGGCAGCGGATAACCCCGACCTGGAAGTGATCCTCGATATCCCGGTCAATCTGTCGATGGAAGTCGGAGAGACGGAAATTGCGATCCGCAATCTGCTTCAGTTGAGCCAGGGATCGGTGATCGAGCTCGATCGGATGGCGGGTGAGCCGTTGGATGTTAAGGTCAATGGCACGCTGATTGCCCATGGTGAAGTCGTCGTGGTTAACGACCGTTTTGGGATTCGTCTGACCGACGTGGTCAGTCCGACCGAGCGGATCAGGAAGCTACGTTGAAGCGTCCGAGGTTTTCCTTTTTTTCTATCGGTACGGCGCTGTTGGCCCTGGTGCCTGCTATTTCCCTGGCTGAAACCGCTGCCAGCTCGGCAGCGCCTTCAATCGTGGGTGTTCGTACCCAGGAATTCGATTATGCGGCTCTAGCCCAGCTGGTTGTT
This sequence comes from Motiliproteus sp., assembly GCF_965230735.1. GTDB lineage: Bacteria > Pseudomonadota > Gammaproteobacteria > Pseudomonadales > Balneatricaceae > Motiliproteus. The sequence continues at coordinate 149,989 of NZ_OZ246016.1, read as the reverse complement.
GGACTGGTGCTGGTGTTGCTGCTGTTTGTGGTGCTGGCCTGGCTGGTTAAGCGCAGTGGCGTTGCTGGCGGCTTTTCCCATTCCCGCATGAAAGTGATCTCCACGCTGCCGCTCGGCGCCCGCGAGCGGGCGGTGCTGGTGCAGGTGGGTGATCGTCAGCTGTTGCTGGGGGTGGCGCCGGGTCGGGTCAGTCTGCTGCAGAATTTCGACACGCCGGTGATTGAGGCTGAGCAGTCCGCGCCGGGATTTGCCAATTGGCTCAATCGTGCCGTTGCTGAGCAACGTGCCGGCAGTCGTCAGGCGGCGTCTCAAGGGCAGGAGCCTGGAACCGATAGGGTCGATTCGCCGGGGGCTGATCGTGGATAGACGTCTTGCTCGGCTGCCTAAGTGGCCATTCGGTCTTTTACTGGGAGCGTTATTGGGGCTGCTGCCGACGCTGGCGCTGGCTGAGGTCGGTGGTATCGATGCGGTAACGGTAACGACCGGAGAGGATGGTAGCCAGAGTTACTCGGTAACCCTGCAGATCCTGATCCTGATGACGATGCTGACGTTCCTGCCAGCCATCGTCATGATGATGACCTCGTTTACCCGGATCGTAATCGTGTTTGCGATTCTGCGGCAGGCACTGGGTTTGCAGCAGTCACCGTCGAATCAGGTGCTGGTGGGACTGGCGCTGTTTTTGACCTTCTTTATCATGACGCCGGTGCTCGATAAGGTGAATGCTCAGGCGGTTCAGCCCTACCTGAACGAAGAGCTTGGTGCGCTGGAAACCATCGAGCGGGCGGCGCAGCCGTTCCGTGAGTTTATGCTGTCGCAGACCCGTGAGAGTGATATCGAGCTGTTTGTTCGGATCTCCGGACTGGGGCAGGTCGAGTCTCCCGAGGCCTTGCCGCTGAGTATTCTGGTACCCGCGTTTGTCACCAGTGAGCTGAAAACCGCGTTCCAGATCGGCTTTATGATCTATATCCCGTTCCTGATCATTGATATGGTGGTAGCCAGTGTGTTGATGGCGATGGGTATGATGATGCTGTCGCCGATCATTATTTCGCTGCCGTTCAAGCTGATGCTGTTTGTGTTGGTGGACGGCTGGGCGATGGTGATCGGAACCCTAGCCGCCAGCTTCGGAACCTGACTGAGGGCGCGACCATGACTCCCGAAGTGGTACTGGATCTTTACCGACAGGCTTTTTTTCTGATCATTCTGATCGTCGCGGTATTGGTGGTGCCCAGTCTGATTGTGGGGCTGGTGATTGCAACCTTTCAGGCCGCCACTCAGATCAACGAGCAGACCCTGAGCTTCCTGCCGCGTCTGATTGTGACGCTGGCCACCATTATGTGGACCGGTCCCTGGATCGTCAGCGAGATTACCGGCTTCTTCAATTTCCTGTTTCATAACATCCCGATCATGATCGGCTAGCAGATCGCGGACCCATGATCGAAATCAGTATTCCGGAACTGGTCGAGATGATGAACGGCTTCCTGTGGCCGTTGTTCCGAATTTCCAGCTTTTTTATGGCGGTACCGCTAATCGGGACCCAGTTGGTGCCGGTGCGGGTGCGGCTGTCACTGGCGCTGGCGGTCACGCTGGTGGTGGTACCGTTGTTACCGCCGATGCCGGTGATCGAGGGCTTATCACCGCAGATGCTGGTGATCATCGTGCAGCAGATGGTGATCGGGTTTGTGCTGGGGTTTATGGTCCAGGTGCTGTTCCAGCTGTTTATCGTGGTCGGTCAGGTGATCTCCAATCAGATGGGTCTGGGCTTTGCGTCGATTTCGGATCCGGTCAACGGGGTCAGCGTGGTGGCGCTGTCGCAGCTGTACCTGATGATCGTGATGATGCTGTTTCTGGCGTTTAACGGCCATCAGGTGCTGATCGAGGTGATTGTGACCAGCTTTCATATCATGCCGGTCGGCGCGACGCTGTCGAGTGATGTGTTCTGGGAAGTGGCGTCGTCGGGTAGCTGGATGTTTGCCGGAGCGTTGTTGATGGCGCTGCCGGCCGTCATCGCGCTGCTGATCGTCAACTTTGCCTTCGGTATCATGACCAAGGCGGCACCGCAGCTGAACGTGTTCGCGATCGGTTTCCCGTTCACGATGCTGTTCGGTTTGTTTATTGTCTGGGTCAGTCTGGCGGGGTTCCTGGGGCAGTATCAGCGCATCGCTTCCCAGGCATTGGGTGAAATCAGTCGTATGTTGAGCGGAGCTTGAGGTGTCATAAATGGCAGAGCAGGAAACCGGTCAGGAAAAAACCGAAGAGCCCACGCCCAAACGGATCAAGGATGCCCGTGAGAAGGGGGATGTGGCTCGCTCCAAGGAGCTGACCACCACGGTGGTGCTGCTGGCGGCGTCGTTGGGTCTGATGGTGTTCGGTCCGGGCATTGCGCTGAGTCTGGAGCGGATTCTGCGGCGCAATCTGGTGCTGGATCGCAGCGACCTGTTTGATACCGAGCTGATGTTCGCCAACCTGAATTCGGCCGTGATCGAGATGATGTGGGCGATGCTGGCGCTCTATGGGGTGATTGTGCTGGCAGCAATTGTCGGTCCGATCGCGCTGGGTGGATGGAATTTCAGCGGCAAGGCGATTGCCCCCAAGTTCAGTCGCGTCAATCCGTTGTCGGGCCTGAAACGGATGTTCTCGATGAAGGCGTTGATCGAGCTGCTTAAGGCGCTGGCCAAGTTTTTGGTGGTCGGGGCGCTCTGCGTGGTTATTTTGCTGTTGCAGCAACCGGATCTGCTGGGGATGGGGGATGAGCCTGTCGTCCCGGCGATGCGGCATGGTCTGGAGGTGTTGGGCTGGGCCTTTGTGCTGATGTGCTCGACGATGATACTGATCTCGGCCGTGGATGTGCCTTTTCAGCTGTATGACTACCGCAAGAAGCTGAAGATGACGCTGCAGGAGGTCAAGGATGAGATGAAGAACACCGAGGGTAAGCCCGAGGTGAAGAGCAGAATACGCCAGTTGCAGTACGAGATGGCGCAGCGTCGAATGATGAGCGAAGTGCCCGAAGCGGATGTGGTTATCACCAACCCGGAGCACTATGCGGTGGCGCTCAAGTATAAAGAGGGCGGTAATTCGTCGGCGCCGATGCTGGTGGCCAAGGGTGTCGATGAGTTGGCGCTGAAGATTCGGGAAGTGGCGGTCGAAAATGAAGTTCCCATTCTGACCGCGCCGCCGTTGGCGCGGGCGATCTACTACAGCACGAAGCTGGAAGATGAAATTCCCGAAGGGCTCTATGTGGCGGTGGCTCAGGTGCTGGCCTATGTGTATCAGTTGCGCGAGTTCCATGCGCGTCGTGCCGAGAAGCCGGTGGTTCCTACCGAATTCGCGATTCCTGATGAGCTGAAGCACGACTAGCCGGGTCTATGACCCGGTGGCGTGCTTGCAGATAGCCACGGGTCTTGGGGGTTGGCATCGCTAGCGGCTGATCGTAAACCTCCTTTCGTAAGATCCGGGCAAGTCGGACGTTTATTCTCCTCTTTCTCCTCTTTCTCCTCTTTCTCCTCTTTCTCCTCTTTCTCCTCTTTCTCCTCTTTCTCCCTCTCCTTCATCTTTTTCCTTGATCGGGTTTGTTCCTGGTTAGCGCTGCTGCCGGAACGCGGTGGCGATCTGACGAAGGTTGCTAAGTCAGAAAAGTGACGCTGGCAGGATTTTTGCATTTATTTCATATTGAGGACTATGTTTCGTCAATTTTATGACGATTTATCCGATTGCATCTGAAGTTGAGTAGCAAAATTGGCACGAATGGCGTTGGCAAATAATTTTCGCAGCCTAAGTCAGGGGAATTTGGGGATTCCGCTGCTGCTGCTGGTGGTGCTGGCGATGGTCACGCTGCCGATGCCGCCGTTCCTGTTGGATGTGCTCTTTACCTTCAATATCGCGCTGTCGCTGGTGGTGTTACTGGTGGCGGTCTATAGCCTGCGGCCACTCGATTTTGCGGTGTTTCCCACCATTCTATTGGTGGCGACGCTATTGCGGTTGGCGCTGAATGTCGCCTCGACCCGGGTTGTATTGCTGGAAGGTCATCAGGGCGGTGACGCGGCCGGTAAGGTGATCGAAGCCTTCGGTGAGGTGGTGATCGGCGGTAACTATGTGGTCGGTCTGGTGGTGTTCGCGATTCTGGTGATCATCAACTTCGTCGTGGTGACCAAAGGTGCCGGGCGGATCTCCGAAGTTAGTGCTCGCTTTACCTTGGATGCGATGCCGGGTAAGCAGATGGCGATCGACGCCGATCTGAATGCCGGTCTGGTCGGGCAGGAAGAGGCTAAAGAGCGGCGTCGCGAAGTAACCCAGGAAGCCGACTTCTACGGCTCAATGGATGGTGCCAGTAAGTTCGTTCGCGGTGATGCGGTGGCCGGTATTTTGATCCTGGTGATCAATATCGTCGGCGGCTTATCGATCGGCATGGCTCAGCATGATCTCGATTTTGAGACCGCCGTTCGCTTCTACTCGCTGCTGACCATCGGTGATGGTCTGGTGGCGCAGATCCCGTCACTGCTGCTCTCGACGGCAGCGGCGATTATGGTAACCCGGGTCAATACCGCCGTGGATATGGGGGCTCAGGTCTTCGATCAGATGTTCGCCACGCCGCGGGCGCTGGCGGTGGCAGCGGCGATTCTGATCGTGATGGGTCTGGTGCCGGGTATGCCTCACGTGGCCTTTTTGGGGCTGGGTGGTTTGGCGGCTGGTGGCGCCTACTGGGTCTGGATGCGAAACAAGCGTCGTGAGGCCGAAGCGTTGGCGGCGCCGCCTCCGGAGCAGGAGCAGCCCGAAGAGACGACAGAGCCCAAAGAGCTGGGTTGGGACGATGTGAATCCGGTCGATATGATCGGCCTGGAGGTGGGTTATCGGTTGATTCCGATGGTCGACCGGGCTCAGGGCGGGCAGTTGCTGGGACGGATTCGAGGGGTGCGTAAGAAGCTGTCGCAGGACCTGGGCTTCTTGGTGCCGGCGGTGCATATCCGTGACAACCTCGATCTGCTGCCCGGTGCCTACCGCATCACGTTGATGGGGGTCACGGCCGGTGAGGCGGAGATCTATCCGGATCGCGAACTGGCGATCAACCCGGGCCAGGTGTTCGGAACCGTCAAAGGGATCGAAGGGAAGGATCCGGCTTTTGGATTGGCGGCGGTCTGGATCGAGCCGGGTCAGAAAGAGCATGCGCAGACTCTGGGCTACACAGTGGTCGATGCCAGTACGGTGGTGGCGACCCATCTGAATCAAGTGATGACCAGTCATGCCTATGAGTTGCTCGGGCACGAAGAGGTCCAGCGTTTGCTGGAGCTGTTGGGCAAGAGTTCGCCGAAGCTGGCCGAAGAGCTGCCGACCAAACTACCGATCAGCAGTCTGTTGAAAGTATTGCAGGGACTGCTGAAGGAACGGGTGCCGATCCGGGATATACGCACGATCGCCGAAAATTTGACGGAGGCGGCAGCGCTAAGTCAAGATGTCGTCACATTATTGTCGTCGGTGCGGGTGGCGCTGTCGCGATTGATCGTGCAGGAGATCTACGGCAACGAGCAGGAGCTGCCGGTGATGACGCTGGATCCGCAGCTTGAACAGTTGCTGCTGCAGTCGTTCCAGCAGAGCCAGCAAACCGGTGTCAGCGACGGTTTGGCGCTGGAACCGGGCATGGCCGAACGCCTACAGCGTACGCTGGAAGAGTCGGCGGCGCGATTGGAGGCCGAAGGGCGCTCGGCGGTGTTGTTGGTGGCGGCGCCGATCCGGCCGTTGATGGCGAAGTTTGTCCGTTACGGTAGTCAGCAAGTGCATGTGCTGTCGTATCAGGAAGTTCCAGAAAATAAGCAGGTCACCATAGTGGCGACGGTAGGGGGCTGATGAACATGGCAGCCACAACGCAAGGGATAGATCGATTGAGGAAGCACAGTGAAGGTTAGGCGCTTTTTTGCCCCGGATATGGGTCAAGCGATGCGGCTGGTGCGTGATGAAGTCGGACCGGATGCGGTGATTCTGTCTAATAACCGAGTTGCGGGTGGTGTCGAAGTGGTGGTGGCGTTGGAGTACGAGCCGGCGCCATCAGAGCCGTCGGCGCCAAGATCGTTGTCGGACGCGCGTCGAGAGCGGCAGTTGAGTGCGCTGATGGGAGGGCGTCCCGACAGTGATAAAGGCCGTCGACTGAACCAGGAGCTGGATCGAACCCGTTCGGAGCTGGCCCGTCGCAAGGCGGCTCAGGTGTCGGGTGTTTCATCGGTAAGACCAATCCAGAATCGTCAGCTCGATAGCCTGGATGACAAGGCCTGGGATGATGTGTTGGCCTCACTACGCGCCGATCAGGCCGATGTTGATCCCGTGCCGGTGCAGAAACCGGCAGCGCCAGAAAGGCCGGTGGTTACGGAAGCTGTTGTACCCCGTGAAAGTGAAGTGCTACGGGCCATGCGTAGCGAAATCGAAGATCTGAAACAGATGTTGCGCGAGCAGATGGCCGCTCCGGCAACCGTCGAAGCGGGTGAGGATCCGGTGCTGGGTCGCCTGCGCAGCCGCTTACAGCGGGTCGGGGTCAGCGATAGCCTGATCGAGCGTTTGATCCAGGCGCTGGAGCCGGGAGTTGATCTGGAGCGGGCCTGGAAAGTGTCGCTGTCACGAATGGTTGAATCGCTACCGGTGGTGGGTGAAGACCTGGTTGATCGTGGCGGTATTCTGGCGTTCGTCGGGGCAACCGGGGTTGGGAAGACGACTACGATCGGCAAGCTGGCGGCGCGCTACGTGCTCAAGCATGGTAGCTCCGGTGTCGCGTTGATTACCACCGACAGCTATCGGATCGCCGCCCATGAACAGTTGCGAACCTTTGGTCGAATCTTGGATATCCCGGTCCGGGTGGTAGACGAGGAGCATTCGCTGGATGATGCGTTGCGTTCGCTGCGGGATCGTCGGGTCGTGCTGATCGATACCGCCGGTATCGGTGGTTCGGACCAACAGCGCGAGGAACAGCTGGAAATGCTGGCCCGTTCCGGTAGTCGGATCAAGAAGTTGCTGGTGTTGCCCTGTACCGCGCAGCAGCAGGTGTTGCAGCGCTCCTATGACCACTTTAAATCGATCGGGCTCAATGGGGCGGTATTGAGCAAGCTGGACGAGTCGGTCAGCCTCGGCGAAGTGGTCAGCACGATTATCGAACAGCGGTTGCCGTTGGCTTATCTGGCCGATGGGCAGCGAATTCCGGATCATATTGAAGTGGCCAAGGCCAAGACGCTGATTAGTCGTGCGGTGGTGCTGGCCAGCGGTCGTGAAACGGCGCAACGTACCGATCCGGTGGTGCTGCGGCCGCAGCACAGTGATGCGGTTTAGGGGGCGTAGCGATGAATGCGACCCATCCTGCTCAAGTTATTGCCGTCACCGGAGGTAAGGGTGGGGTCGGTAAAACCAATGTGTCGGTCAATTTGGGAGCGGCGTTAGCGCAGGCCGGGCGACGGGTTGTGTTGATGGATGCTGACCTTGGCCTGGCTAATGTTGATGTGCTGCTCGGGTTGCGGCCGGAAAAAACCATTGCTGATCTGCTGGCCGGTGACTGTCTATTGAGTGACATCATGGTTTCTGCCGGTGAGCGCTTTAATATAGTTCCTGCTTCTTCGGGAACTCAGTCGCTGGTGGATCTGAGCGCGCATGAACATGCCGAGCTGATCCATGCCTTTGCCGAAATCGCCGACGAAGTTGATGTGCTGATCGTTGATACCGCTGCCGGTATCTCCGAGTCGGTGATCAGCTTTGTACGAGCGGCTCAGGAAGTGATGGTGGTGGTCTGCGACGAGCCGACCTCAATCACTGACGCCTACGCACTGATCAAGTTGTTGAACCGGGACTACGGCATGAGTCGCTTCCGGGTTTTGGCGAATATGGTTCGATCTGAACAGGAAGGTCGCAATATGTTCGCTAAGCTAACCACAGTGACCGATCGCTTCTTGGATGTGACCCTTCAATATGTAGGGTCCATCCCTTATGATGAGTCGGTACGTAAAGCGGTGCAAAAACAGCAACCTGTGTTTAATGCCTTTCCGCGTAGCAAGTCTTCGGTGGCGATCGGAAAGCTGGCTTCCAAGGTGGTGAGCTGGCCGTTGCCTTCGACGCCGAGAGGACACTTGGAATTTTTTGTCGAGCGATTGGTGCGCACTGCGCGTCAGCGCTGATGACCTTAGGGGATGCATGTACGATTCTCGTGGGGGCGAAGCCCAGGCCGATCTGGTTGAAAGGCATGCCCCGCTGGTCAAGCGGATTGCCCATCATCTGATGGCGCGCCTTCCATCAAGCGTGGTGCTTGATGATCTGATTCAGTCCGGCATGATCGGTCTGTTGGAGGCCGCGCGTAAGTACGATCCCTCTAAGGGGGCCAGTTTCGAGACCTATGCCGGGATTCGAATTCGTGGTGCGATCATCGATGAGGTGCGCAAGGGAGACTGGACACCGCGTTCGGTGCACCGTAACAGTCGCCGGGTTGCCGAGTGCATCCAGACGATAGAGGCTCGCACCGGTCGGGATGCCCATGATGCCGAAGTGGCGGAAGAGATGGGTGTCAGCCTGGAAGAATATCATTCGCTGTTGAAAGACAGCTCCAGCAGTCGCTTGTTCAGCTTTGACGAGATGCGTGAAAGTACTGACACCTCTGCCGGAGAGGAGGTGGCGAGCGAGGATGCGCCGCCCGATGAGCTACAGGAAGATCAGGCGTTTCAGCGGGCTTTGGCCGAGGCGATAGCGGGCTTGCCCGAGCGTGAACAGCTGGTCTTTGCGCTCTATTACGATGAAGAGTTGAATCTCAAAGAGATAGGTCAGGTGCTGGGCGTTAGCGAATCGCGGGTCAGCCAGATACATTCCCAGGCGGCATTGCGCTTGAGAGCACGGCTGGAATCCTGGCGTTGAGCCCGGCGCCGACATTGAATATATTGCTTTTTTTAAGGTTTCTATGATTTTGTTCGATACCTAATACAGTGGACCGGTATCAGCATCATCGAATCGTTAGGTAGATCGGAGGTCGCCTTGGATAAGAACATGAAGATTCTCATTGTTGATGATTTCTCAACCATGAGACGAATTATCAAGAACCTGCTCCGGGACCTCGGTTTCAATAATACCGTGGAAGCGGATGATGGCAGCACGGCGCTGCCGATCCTGCAGGCCGGAGGCATCGACTTTCTGGTGACCGACTGGAACATGCCGGGCATGTCCGGTTTGGAGTTGCTGCAGAATGTTCGCTCTGATCCCAATCTGGCGAAGTTACCGGTACTGATGGTGACTGCGGAAGCCAAGCGTGAGCAGATCATCCTGGCGGCTCAGGCCGGTGTGAATGGCTATGTGGTGAAACCGTTTACCGCAGCAGTCCTTAAAGAAAAGATCGAGAAGATCTTCGAACGTATTTAAGGGGTGCTGCCGATGACCGGCTTAGATGAAGTAGTCGATCTGCAGGGCTTCGAACAGACGATGCAGGTGCAGGCGGCTGAGCTGATGAAGATGCTCGATAAGGGCGACTTCGCAGGCGCGATGCAGTTGCTCGCCTCACTCAGCGAAGCACGCAATAACATGCTGTACCAGGAGGTCGGACGACTGACCCGAGGACTGCATGAAGCGATCAAGCAGTTCAATATCGATGTGGAAAAGAGTGCAGCGCTGCAGGTGGCCCACGACGGCGATACCCACAGCGAAGTGTCCAATGCCCACGAGCGACTCAACCATGTGCTGGAGCTGACCGAAAGCGCTGCCAATAAGACCATGGATATGGTGGATGCCAGCATGCCGATCGCCGAAGAGCTCGGCGAGCAGGCGAAGCTGCTGCGCAAAGACTGGCAGAACATGGCGGATCAGCAGAGCACCATGTCCGAGCTTAAGGATTTGGGGCGTACCACCGAGACCTTCCTGCAAGAGATCGAGAAAGGGGTGGCGCAACTCCAGAGTAACTATACCGAGATTCTGCTGGCGCAGGGCTTTCAGGATATTACCGGTCAGTTGATCAAACGGGTCAACGGCTTGGTCAACGATGTCGAGAAGAGCCTGATTCAACTGGTTATGGTGGCCGGAAAGGTAGACATCATTACCGGTGTCAACCGCGAGCAGGAATCTGAAAATACGTCGACCACGGCCGAAACGGCAGTGGCGAAGGAAAAAGAGGCCAATGTCAAAGGGCATGGTCCCCTGGTGTTGGATGAAGAGGCCGTGGACGTCGTGTCCGGGCAGGACGATGTGGACGACCTGTTGTCGAGCCTCGGATTCTAAGGAGCTGAGTATATGAGCCTGGAAGTAGATGAAGAGATCTTGCAAGACTTTCTCGTCGAGGCGGGAGAAATTCTTGAGCAGTTATCGGAGCAGTTGGTCGATCTCGAGCATAGCCCCGATGATACCGAACTTCTCAATGCCATTTTCCGAGGCTTTCATACCGTTAAGGGCGGTGCCGGCTTCCTGCAGCTGACACCGCTGGTCGAGTGCTGCCACTCGGCCGAAAACGTCTTCGACAAGCTGCGTAATAACGAGTTACAGGTCAGCACCGCGTTGATGGATGTGGTGCTGCAGGCGCTGGATACCGTCAATGAACAGTTCGATAGTGTGCGCTCCGGGGAAACCCCCGAAGAGGCCGATCCCCAGCTGATCGCCGCGCTTGATGCTTATGTCCGTGGTGAAGTGCCGGCCGATGAGCCGGTCTCGGAGCCAGTCGCCGAGCCAGCGGCAGTCGAAGCAGTTGCGGCGCCGGCCCCGCAAGGTGCTGATACCGCCGATGCCGAGTTCGATCAGCTGCTGGATGCGCTCGGCGGAGCGGCCGACGAGTCGGCGGCCGAAGCCAATGCTTCACAAGCCGGTGCTGCGCAGGTCGCGGCAGCGGGCGCTGATGATGAGATTACCGACGACGAGTTCGAAGCGTTGCTCGATGAGTTGCACGGCAAAGGCAAGCATGGTGGCGTTGTCGATGCTCCGTCCCAGCCCGAGACTCCTCCAGCCCCCGAAACACCCGCCGCTGCCGGTGGTGATGAGCTGATCACCGACGATGAATTTGAGGCACTCCTGGACGAGCTTCAGGCCCAGGGTAAAGGAGCCTTTGCCGCTCCCGGTGCCGAAACTCCAGTCGCCACGCCGGCCGCCGATAGTGCGCCCAGCCCGGCTGTCGAAGAACCCAAGCCTGTCGCCGCCCCCAAACCGGCACCGGCTGAGAAACCGAAAGCCCCGGCTAAACCCAGGGCCGCCGCCAAGAAGGCTGAAAAGCCTGCAGCCGCGGAGACCACGGTACGGGTCGATACCCAGCGCCTGGATGAGATCATGAACATGGTCGGTGAGCTGGTGTTAGTGCGTAACCGTCTGGTGCGTCTGGGAGGAACCGTGGCTGACGAAGAGGTCGGCAAAGCGGTATCCAGCCTGGATATGGTCACCGCCGATCTGCAGATGTCGGTGATGAAGACCCGCATGCAGCCGATCAAGAAGGTCTTTGGTCGTTTCCCGCGGGTGGTACGTGATCTGGCGCGGACACTGAAAAAAGAGGTCAACCTCGAGCTGCGTGGTGAAGATACCGATCTGGATAAAAACCTGGTTGAAGCCCTGGCCGATCCGTTGGTTCACCTGGTCCGTAATGCGGTAGATCACGGCATTGAGGGGCCTGAGGTACGTGAGGCCGCCGGCAAACCACGATTGGGTAATGTGGTCCTGTCGGCCGAGCAGGAAGGCGACCATATTCTGCTGGCGATCCAGGATGATGGTGCCGGTATGGACCCCGACAAGCTGCGAGGATTAGCAGTCAGCAAGGGGATGATGGATCAGGATGCCGCCGACCGGTTAACCGATAACGAAGCCTTTAACCTGATCTTTGCCGCCGGATTCTCGACCAAGAAGGAGATCTCCGATGTCTCCGGTCGTGGTGTCGGTATGGATGTGGTCAAGACCAAGATCACCCAGCTGAACGGTACCCTCAACATCGATTCGGTCCAGGGCGAAGGCTCCCGGATCGAAATCAAGGTGCCGTTGACTCTGGCGATTATGCCGACCCTGATGGTGATGCTGGGCGATCAGGCCTTTGCATTGCCGCTGGTGAACGTGAACGAGATCTTCCACCTGGATCTGACCCAGACCAATGTGGTCGACGGCCAGGAGGTCGTGGTGGTGCGCGAGAAAGCGTTGCCGCTGTTCCACCTCAAGCGCTGGCTGGTAGAGCACTGTGCCGGTGAGCCCCTACCGCAGACCGGTCATGTGGTTATCGTCACCGTGGGAACCCAGCGGGTCGGCTTTATTGTCGATCAGTTGGTGGGGCAGGAAGAGGTGGTGATCAAACCGTTGGGCAAAATGTTGCTCGGGACCCCGGGAATGGCCGGGGCAACCATTACCGGCGATGGCCGGATCGCGCTGATTCTCGATATCCCGAGCATGTTGAAACATTACGCATCTTGACCACAGGGTGGTGGACCGGCCCCAGGGCCTCGATGCTTTAGGAGAACTGAATGCCCGTAAATGTTCTTGTTGTTGATGACTCGGCGTTTTTCCGTCAGCGGGTCACAACCATCTTGAATTCAGACCCCCGGGTAAAGGTGATCGGCACTGCTGAAAACGGCCAGGTGGCGATTGAAAAGGCCAAGCAGCTTAAGCCTGATGTCATCACCATGGATTACGAGATGCCGGTTCTCAACGGCATCGCCGCGCTGACTGAGATCATGCGCAGCTGCCCCACACCGGTGTTGATGTTCTCATCGCTGACGTACGAAGGTGCGCGCATTACGCTGGAAGCCCTGGAAGCCGGCGCTGTGGACTACCTGCCCAAGAGCTATGAGCGGATGGGTAAGGGGCGTGGAAGCCTCGAGCAGGTGCTGATAGAGCGGGTGTTGACGGTATCCAAGAGCCGGGTTGGTGCAGGGCGAAGTCTTGGCTCCGCTGCCGCGGCTTCACGACCGGCGCCCAGCGCCGATTCGCCTGTCGCCCGTCCCCGTCCGACCTCGCTGCGTCAGCCTATCTCCCGCGAAGCTGCCAGAGCACCGACATCACCGGCGGCGGCCGATTCGCCGGCACCGCGCTCCGGTAGTCTGAAAGGTAAAACCAAGTTGGTCATTTTCGGCACCTCGACCGGTGGTCCGGTGGCGATCCAGAAGATCCTGACCCGACTGCCGGCCAGCTTCCCGTTGCCGATCCTGATCGTCCAGCATATGCCGAAAACCTTTACCGGCGCTTTCGCCGAACGGCTCAATCAGCAGTGCCAGATCCAGGTACGCGAGGCGGTCGATGGTGATCAGCTCAAGCCGGGCCTGGCGCTGCTGGCCCCCGGTGGCGAACAGATGATGGTCGACCCACGCCAGGGGCGGGTGCGGATCATGGCTGGCGATGAGCGCTTGAATTACAAACCCAGTGTGGATGTGACCTTCGGCTCGGCGGCTAAGGCATATGGTGCAAACGTGCTGGGCATCGTGCTGACCGGAATGGGCGCAGATGGGCGCGATGGCGCGCGGATGCTGAAGAAGAGTGGCTCAACCATCTGGGCCCAGAATGAGCAGAGCTGTGTGATCTACGGCATGCCCCAGGCGATCGCCCAGGCCAACCTGGCCGATCATATCGTCGATCTGGATGACGTCAGCAACCACATAAAATCGGCCTTGGGTTACTGATGGACCGGCTTAGCCTGCTAGGGATCCTGCTGGTACTGATCGCCATCTTCGGCGGCCAGATGGCCGAAGGTGGCAGCGTCGATACGCTGATCAATGGCGCTGCGGCCATTATCGTCTTCGGTGGCACCCTGGGGGCCGGGATGCTGCAGTTCTCCTTTCCTGAAACCCGGCGGGCTTTAGGGATGTTCAGCTGGGTGCTGTCCCCGCCGAAACTGGATTTTCCCCAGGGGGTAGAAAAGATTGTCGGCTGGAGCATGCATGCCCGCCGCTTCGGCCTGATCGGGCTGGAGAAACAATCGGACCTGGAGGAGGATGATTTCCTGCGCAAAGGGCTGCAACTGATTGCCGATGGTAACGAGCACGAGTCGATCCGTGAACTGATGGAGCTGGAGCTCAACGTCCGTGAGCTTCGAGACCTTCAGGCGGCCAAGGTTTATGAAAGCATGGGCGGCTATGCACCCACGATCGGCATCATCGGTGCGGTGATGGGATTGATCCATGTGATGACCAATTTGGACTCCCCGGAAACCCTGGGCAGCGGTATCGCTACGGCATTTGTGGCCACCGTCTACGGCGTTGGTATTGCTAACCTGGTATTGCTGCCGATCGCAGGAAAGTTGAAGTCGCTGGTGCAGCAGCGCTATCAATATCACGAGATGATGCTCGAAGGTTTCCTGTCGATCGCCCAGGGACATAATCCGTTGGCGATTCGAATGCGGCTGGAAAGCTACCTGCGCTGAGGCGACGCCCATGGCCAGACGACACAAGCATCAGGAGATTGCCGGGAACACCGAGCGCTGGGTGGTCTCCTATGCGGACTTTATTACCCTGCTGCTGGCTTTTTTCGTGGTGATGTACTCGATCTCATCGGTCAACGAAGGGAAATATCGGGTGCTATCGGAATCTCTGGCGGGTATCTTCCGCGGTCCCGACCTGTCCTTTGATCCGGTCCAGGTTGGGGACCTGCAGCTGCGTGACAGTAGCCGGGACATCGGTTTGATGGATCAGACCTCGGCGCAACAGGCCGGCGGTATTGAGGGGGGAACCAATCCGGACACGGAGCAGCTGCAGCAGATCCAGTCGGCGGCGACGGCCAAGTTTCAGGAGCTGATCAACGACGGTGAGATATCGATCTCCGCCAACAAACTCTGGGTCGAGATCGAAATTGGTTCCGGGGTGCTGTTTGCCAGTGGTAGTGCGACCCCGGCACTCAGTGCCGATGAGATACTGGAAGCGCTGGCGGCCTTGTTGGCACCGTACAACAATCCGTTGCACGTTGAGGGGTACACCGATAACCAGCCGATCAACAGCGATCAGTTTCCGTCGAACTGGGAGCTGTCGGCTGCTCGCGCAGCCGGGGTGGTGAGGATGCTGGCCCATTTCGGTGTCGCGCCGGAGCGGATGGCGGCGGTGGGTTACGGTCAGTATCAGCCCAAGGTCAGTAATCTGACCGTGAATGGACGACGCAAGAATCGCCGGGTGGTGATCATCGTTTCCCGGGATGAGCGGGTTCAGCGCGCACTTTCGAGCTACGGCAGTGGATATATCAGCGAGGATGCGGTCGATACTATCCTGCAGCAGCCTCGAGCGCCGAGTGTGCAAAGCTCCCCTGAAACGACGATTCAGCGGGTACAAACCGATGAGGGAGGGGTGCTGTTCACCCAGGGTGAAGCGCCCGAACAGCCTCAGCAGTAGCAGCAGAGATCAGCGACGGTAGATTAGGAGTAATCGCGTGCATATCTGGGCAGTAGCCAATCAGAAAGGTGGAGTAGGCAAGACCACCACCGTGGTGACCTTGGCCGGCTTGCTGGCGGATCAGGGGCATGATGTCCTGCTGCTGGATCTGGACCCCCATGGCTCGTTGACCAGTTATTTCGGTTATGACCCGGATTCGTTGGAGCATAGCGCCTACGACCTGTTTGAGCAGGAAACCCGCAGCATCGAACAGGTGTTGCCGCTGCTGAAAAGCAGCAGCCATGATCGCATCAGCCTGATCCCGGCCTCGACGGCGATGGCGACGCTGGAACGCAAGTCCGTCGGCGCCGAGGGAATGGGGTTGATGATCGCCAAGGCGCTGGCGCAGCTGTGGGATCGATTTGATTATGTGCTGATCGACAGTCCCCCGGTACTGGGGGTGTTGATGGTCAATGCGCTGGCAGCCTGCGAGCGCCTGATCGTGCCGGTCCAGACCGAATTCCTGGCGATCAAGGGCCTAGAGCGGATGGTTCGTACCCTGACCATGATCAACCGGGCACGTAGTCAGAAGCTGCGGTACCACATTCTGCCGACCTTCTTTGATCGCCGAACTCAGGCTTCGATGCAGAGTTTGCGCAGCATCAAGCGCAACTACCCGGATGAGATTGCCCATTCGGTGATCCCGGTGGATACCAAGTTCCGTAATGCCAGCACCGCCGGTGTGGTCCCCTCAGCGCTGGACTCCAGCACCCACGGCGTGCGTGCCTATGGGATGCTGCTGCGTTGGCTGCAGACCCTTGAGAAGCAATCCGATCCAGGAATTCAGCCGCGATGATGAAGCCCAGACAGCCAACCAGCGCAGAGCTGGCCATCGAAACGGATCTGCAGACGCCTCGGCAAACCCAGACTCAGACTCGGGGCCCGCAGGTGGCGGTTCAGGAATACCTGGATGCGTTGCTGCAGGACGCCACCAGCCAGGCGATCGTCGAAGACCAGCAGCTTGAGGTTCTGACGGTTCCCGAGCCGGTAACGGTTGTTCCGGTGGTTGAGCCCGAGCCGGTCGAAGTCGTCGTCGAGGTGGAGCAAGCGGTTGAGGTCGAGCAGACCGTTGATGAGGCGATGCCCGCCGATGTCGAAGAACCAAGCGACGATCCCTGGATCGAAGGGCGTCCGCCCTGGGCCCAGCAGCGCTTCGACTGCCTGCTGTTCAACGTGGCCGGGCTGACGTTGGCGGTGCCGTTGGTGGAGCTGGGCGGGGTGCTGGTGATTGAAGATGAGCTACGCCCTCTGTTCGGCCAGCCTGATTGGTTCTTAGGCTTGCTGCCGTCAAAAACCGAAGGTACAGTCAAAGCGATAGATACCGCACGCTGGGTCATGCCGGAGCGTTATCCGGAGGATGCCGGTGAATTCAAGTACGTGATCCTGATGGAAGGCAGCGACTGGGGCATGGCCTGTCACGAGGTGGCCGATGCCGTCACGCTGGAGCCGGATCAGGTCAGCTGGCGTAGCGATCGGGGCCGCCGCCCTTGGCTTGCCGGGACCGTGATCGATCATATGTGCGCCATCATGGATGTCTCCGCGCTGCTAAACTTGCTCCAACAGAGCCAGACCGAGCAGCAACAGACCCATTCAGATCAATAAGCCGGTTCGTCCGGAGAAGAGGAAATCAGCATGAACATTAATGCCGCCAGCGGTAGCGAAGATCCGGTACTGCAGTACGTTACCTTCCGCTTGGAAGAGGAAACCTACGGCATCAACGTAATGCAGGTTCAGGAAGTCCTTCGCTATAGTGAAATCGCCCCGGTTCCGGGCGCACCGACCTACGTGTTGGGGATCATCAACCTGCGGGGTAATGTCGTTACCGTTATCGATACCCGCCAGCGCTTTGGCTTGATGCCGACGGATGTAACCGACAATACCCGAATCGTCATTATCGAAGTCGAGAAGCAGGTGATCGGTATCCTGGTGGACGCCGTATCCGAAGTGGTTTACCTGAACCAGTCCGAGATTGAAAAAGCTCCCAACGTGGGTACCGAAGAGAGCGCCAAGTTCATCCAGGGTGTCTGCCATAAAGATGAGCAACTGCTGATCCTGGTCGAGCTCGACAAGATGATGACCGACGATGAGTGGTCCGAGATCTCCATGCTTTAAGGCATGGTGAGTCGATTTCCCTGTTTAGTGCTCTAGTTCGATGACGCAAACCTGGTTATGGCTGGCGATTACACTGCTATCGGTGGGATTGCTGGTGAGTCTTTACTGGCTGCTGCGGTTGCAGCGTCGACTGCGTGATCAACAGCGTAATTACGAAGCCCTGCTGAATGTGCTCCGTAACGAGATCCGACTGACCAACAGCGGTGCCATGGGGATGGGGCGACGGCTTAAGCAGGTCGAACAGCGTCTGAACATCACCGCTGAGAAGCAGTTGGAGCTGGAAAACCGTGATCCGGGTGCGCTGGCCTACAACCAGGCCGCCAAGCTGATGGAGATGGGCGCCGATGTCGATGATCTGGTCGGCAGTTGCGGTATCGCCCGTCCCGAGGCCGAGTTGATGGCGTTACTGCACCGTGAGATCAAAGGCTCTCCGGCGCTGAAGTCGGACCGCTGAGAGCTTTATCGGATCGGTCCTCGATAGCTCATGTTGAGCGCCCGCTTAACGCGGGTTGTCGCTACTATCTTGTCCGGCCTGTCCGGAATTGACCAGGCTGTTGCCCAGGGACCCCAGATCCGGCTTGTCTTCGCGTAAGCTGTACGCGAACGCAATGACTTCGGCGATCGCCTTGTAGAGTGACTCCGGAATCTCCTGTCCCAATTGCAGCATCGATAGCGTATCCACCAGTGCCGGGTCTTCGTGAATCAAAATTCCGTGCTTAGCGGCGACGCGGATAATCTCCTCGGCCACCAGTCCCTTGCCTTTGGCCGACAGGTAGGGAGCCTGTTGCTGGTTGTAGGTGAGGGCGACCGCGCTGCGGTTCTGTTGTTTCTCTTCGTTCATGTCTTAATGTCGATCAGTTGGCTGCGCGGCGGTTTTACCGTTGGCGCCGGCTGGGCCTTTTCGTCGCGCACGCCGAGGGTTTTTACATCCAGACCGATGCGCTCAAAACGTTCACCCAGTTGATCCAGTTGTTGTTCGACCAGGCGGCGGATCTGCTGATCGCCGCTCCAGATCACGCTGATCCGTTGCCCCTCCAGGGTTAGTTCCGCCTGGAGTCGTTCGGTCTGATTGATCTCGAAATTCAGCCGTACCTGCCAGCGGTAACTCATCCCTTGCGCTGTTTCCACGACGCTGCCGTCGTCACGGCGGATCTGCAGCTGCAGGTTCTCGGTTTTGCCTTGCCACAGCACCGGAATATCCAACGCCAGGGTGCGGTTGGCTTCGCTGCCGCCTTCCTGCACTTGGGGGGCGGCGCTGGTGAGCTGATTGACCAGCACCCGACTCAGTGCTTGCTGGGTGAGTTGACTGAGCCGGTCGCTGAGGCTGCCCGGCAGCTCGCGCTGGCTGCCGCCCTGATTCAGCTGTTCGGACAGTTTCAGCAGCAACGCTTTATGGTCCTGGCCGAGGTTTTGGGTGTCGCCGCGGGCCAGTTTGTTCTCCAGCAGCGTGCCGCTGTTTTGCACCTGTTGTCGTACCGTTTCGGCATCCGCCTGTTGCGGATTGGGTAGGCTGCGACCCAGCAGAATCTGGATCAGATCCAGCAGCACCGGCTTGGCCTGCTGCAGCTGGCCGTTGGCCTGAGCGCCGGACAGCAGGTTCAACAGTGGGGCTGGTATCTGCTGCTGCGGCAGATGTTCTCGCAGGGCCTGTTCGACGGAACGGGTACGGGGGTTCGGCAGCTCGGTACTCAACCGCCCGTCGGCCTGCTGGCGCAGCTCCAGCCGGGTACCCGGTTCGATAGCCCGGGGGCTGACCAGCTCAACGGCTCTACCCTCGACACGGGCCCGCAACAGATGGCTTTCGGGCGCTGATGGCGTCGCGGTATTGCTGCTGACCGGCGGGTTCGGGCCGGAGCTGAGGTTCGCTGACCGGGCTGCCGGGCTGGAGCCAGTTGTGGGCTGGGGTTGAGATGTCTGCGGTACGGGGGCTTGTTGTACGGTTGTTTGGGGCAGGGGTCTTGAACTGATCACCTCCACCTGCAGGCGCGTTCCCGCCGGGAGCTGGCCCCGCTGAAGTTGCAGCGGCACGCGCTCCAACGTGGCAGAGCCACTGTCAGGCCGGCTCGCCGCAGGGGCGCTGCCCTGAGTGGTGCTCTGATTTGGCGTGGCGACAGCCTGGCCGGCTGCTGTCGGAGCGGGTGTTTGGGTCGCTGCTGCAGGCTGAGTTGAAGCCGTCGACGAAGGCGCTGCGGCGATCGTGCCACGGCCTGCCGCGGCCGCGGCTTGGCGTGGTGCTGCCGGTTCGGTTGCGGGTCGAGCGGTTTGTGTTGAATTGCTGGATGGTGCCTGTGGATTGTTTTGCACCGGAACCTGGCGCTGCCCTTGTGCTTGCGCTGGTGCTGCCAGGGGCGTGCCGCCGGTCTGGGTTGCACCCGCGGTCGACGAGCCGGGGTTGGCGCCGGGGCTTAGCTGCAGGCTGATCTGGCCGCCGGCATCGCGACTGACCTGTACCCGGGTGCCCGGATCGATGGGGCGCTGGGTCAGCAATTCGTACAGGCGGCCTTCGATCCGGACCTGAATCAGGTAGCTGTTTTGCGCCCCGGCTGCGGTCGTGTTACCGGTTGTGGGGGCGGCGTTCTGCGCGACGTTGGTGGGGCTGCCACCGCTCGTCGTCGAAGGATTCGCCGGAGGCGGTGTCTGAGCCGCAGGTTGTGGCTGGGCTTGCGATTGGGCTTGCGCCGCCGTCTGAGATGTCGTCGGTGCCGGAGACTGCTGGGCCGTACCCTGTCCCGAGGTGTTGGCCGGCAGTGGTTGGGGGGTTACCTGAACTACCTGTCCGCTGCGGCTTTGGCCGATCGACAGCAGCGCCTCCAGACGGCGGAGTCCGGTGGCGGCCTCGCTGGCTTGAGGCTGGCGATTTGCGTTGTTGAGTTGGTTGACCAAGAACACCTCCCGATGATCGCGATCAAGGGCGACATCGGCTCCGACTGGATAGAATATTCGTATATAATGCGACGAATTTTACTGACTCTTAAAGCATAGCGGCCGCGACGGCGGTAGCTGTACTTCAACAGAAGGCTTTGTCATTTTGTCTACCCCCCTGCTAGAGGTCCAGGACCTTTTCTGTGAGCGTGATGAGCGGGTGCTGTTTGAAGGGTTGAACTTCTCCCTTGAAGCGGGAGAGATCATCCAGGTTGAAGGACCCAACGGTAGCGGCAAGACCACGCTGCTGCGAATTCTCAGCGGTCTGTCCCAGGCGTTCGAAGGCGATATCCTTTGGCAAGGCGAGCCGATCGATGAGGTGCGCGATGATTTTCTGTCCGACCTGCTCTATTTCGGCCATCTGCCGGGGGTCAAAGCGATCCTGACTCCGGAGGAGAATCTGCGCTGGTACTGCGCGCTGCATCCCCATACCCGTACCGAAGGGATCAGCGAGGCGTTGGCGAATGTGGGGCTTTACGGTTACGAGGATGTGCCTTGCCACTCGCTATCGGCAGGCCAGAACCGGCGGGTCAGTCTGGCGCGGCTGTACCTGAGTGATGCACCGCTGTGGGTGCTGGACGAACCCTTTACCGCGATCGATAAACGCGGCGTGGCCCGCAAAGAGGCGCTGATTGCCGAGCATGCGGCCAATGGCGGCAGTGTGATACTCACCACCCACCACGAACTGGCGATTCGCGATAATCTGCGCAAAGTGACGCTTGGTGGCCAGGCGGGGCCGGGCGAACGGGTGGAGGGACTCTGATGGCGAACGGAAGCGAGCGCGAGATGTCGCTGAGCCGGGTGTTCTGGATCACCCTCCGACGTGATCTGATGCTGGCCTACCGTCGGCGCA
Source organism: Motiliproteus sp. (assembly GCF_965230735.1). GTDB lineage: Bacteria > Pseudomonadota > Gammaproteobacteria > Pseudomonadales > Balneatricaceae > Motiliproteus. The sequence continues at coordinate 128,806 of NZ_OZ246016.1, read as the reverse complement.
ATGATCTGGTCAGTCCGTTGATGTTTTTCCTGATGGTGGCGACGCTGTTCCCGTTGGGCGTCAGTCCGGACCCGCTGTTTCTGTCCGAAGTGGCCGCCGGGGTGGTCTGGGTCGCGGCGCTGCTGGCCACGCTGTTGTCGATGGACAGCCTGTTTCGCTCCGATTTTGACGACGGCTCACTGGAGCAGATGCTGTTAAGCCCGCAGCCGCTGTCGCTGCTGGTGTTTGCCAAGATCTGCGCCCACTGGATGATCAGTGGCTTGCCGCTGACGCTGATGGCGCCGTTGCTGGGTTTGATGCTGTTCCTGCCCCAGGAGGGGATGACCACGCTGGTGCTGAGCCTGCTGTTGGGGACGCCGACCCTGAGCCTGATCGGTGCGATCGGCGCCGGTTTGACCGTCGGTTTACGCAAGGGCGGGGTGTTGATCTCGCTGCTGGTGTTGCCGCTGTATATTCCGGTGTTAATTTTTGGAACCGGAGCGGTACAGGCAGCGTCTACAGGGTTACCCGTGGGGGGCTATCTGGCCATCCTCGGGGCGATTTTGGCGTTGGGAATGGTCCTGGCGCCGCTGGCGGTGGCCGCAGGGCTGCGAATCAGCGTCAGTGACTAATCCGCCGGAACGGCAATGAGTTGTTTGTAAACCGCTGGCTGCAGCGGTTGTTTGAGAGGTAACGATGGCGAAAAGTTGGAAGATGCCGACCTGGTTCTACCGGTTGGGTTCACCGCGCTGGAGTTTCGAGATCATGGGCAAGCTGTTGCCCTGGTTTGCCGTTGCGGCGGTGGGCTTGATGATCGGCGGCGTGATCTGGGGATTGGCATTCGCCCCGGCGGATTATCAGCAGGGCAACAGTTTCCGGATTATCTATATCCACGTCCCGGCGGCGATCCTGGCCCAGTCCTGTTACCTGCTGATGGCGGTGGCCGGTGCCATCAGCCTGATCTGGAAAATGAAGGTTGCCGATATGGTGGCCAAGAGCTGCGCGCCGATCGGTGCCACGCTGGCGCTGCTGGCACTGGCTACCGGCGCGATCTGGGGAAAGCCGACCTGGGGCACCTGGTGGGTCTGGGATGCGCGGCTGACCTCAATGCTGATCCTGCTGTTCCTGTATATCGGTGTTTACACCCTGCACTCGGCGATCGAAAATGAGATTACGGCCGGTAAGGCCGGTGCGGTGTTGTCGCTGGTCGGGGTGGTCAATATCCCGATCATCAAGTACTCGGTGGAGTGGTGGAACACCCTGCACCAGACCTCAACCTTCACCATGACCGAGCGTCCGGCGATGCCGCCGGAGATGTATCTACCGCTGCTGCTGATGGTACTCGGGTTTTACTGCTTCTTCGCCGTGGTGCTGATGTTGCGGACCCGGGCGGAGATTCTGGAACGGGAAAAACGCTCCGGTTGGGTTCGTGAACTGGTGGAGGCAAGCTGATGTTTTTTGATTCCTTCAGTGACTTTCTGGCGATGGGTGGCCACGGCTTTTATGTCTGGTTGGCCTACGGTATCGCCGTGGCGATCATCGTTTATAACGTGGTCAGTCCACTGCTGCGCAAGAAACAGTTTATCGAGCAGCACAAGCGTCGTCTTAAGCGTGAGCAGCGGCTGGCCGAGCGCCAGGCGGCTGCCGAGAGTGGAGAACAATCATGAGCGCGATGACCCAATTGCGTGGGCTGCTATTGGCACTGTTACTGATGCCGTTCAGCGCCTGGGCAGTGATTGATACCTACGAATTTGCCAATGATCAGCAGCAGGATCAGTACAAGGTGCTGATCGAAGAGCTGCGTTGTCCCAAGTGTCAGAACCAGAATCTGGCCGATTCCAACGCCCCGATCGCAGCCGACATGCGGCGCGAAATTCACCGGATGGTGACCGAAGGGCAGACCAATCAGGACGTGGTTGATTTCATGGTTGCCCGCTATGGCGACTTCGTCAATTACCGCCCCCGTCGCGATTCCAGTACGCTGGTACTCTGGTATGGGCCGATCGGTATGCTGCTGTTGGGTGCCGTGGTGGTGTTGATGTTGGCCAAGCGCAAGCGTAGTGATAAAAAAGAACAGCAAACCGATGCCGGCAAGGTGGATCGGGACAAGCTCCAGCGTCTGCTTGATAAGAAAGACGACTGAGTTATCACAATAAAGAGAACGAGCGAGACGGGTTAAAGCATGGGGATGCAAGACTGGCTATTAATTGCTGGCGGAGTCATTTTGGTGACGGTGATTGCCGACTTGATTCGACGTTATCTGCAACGCGACAAGCTGCGTCTGAAAATTGATAAACAGTTTCAGGATCTCCCGGACCTCGATCCGACCTGTTCGGAGCTGCCCAACGGCGGAGCCCGGGTTGTCACCGATCCTGAGGCTCAGACCGACTGGTCCGCTCGTCCGAATGAGCCCGTCGATGACACTTCTCAGCAGCAGCCGGAGCCTCGTTTTCAACCACAGCCTGAGCCCCGTTTTGAACAGCAGCCTGAGCCCGATTCTCCACAACCGCTTGAGCCCACTTTCAGCGAGACTGAGCCAACGTTGACTGCGGATCCGGTTCGGGCCGAATCCGAGTGGCAGATTGATCCGATCCTGACCGGCGAGCGTCCGACTGCGGAACCGGAAGTCGATCTGCTGATGGAAAAGGAGTTTCGGGGTGTCGGCGAAGGTGCCCATCGATGGCTTGACCAAACCGAGGCCTCGATGGCCCGCTCCGACAGCACCGAACGGGTCGAGCCGGTTGCCGATCTGGAACCAACGTCCGATGCCGAGCCGCTCGTTGAGTCGGAAATCCCCGATGAGCCGCGCTCCCAGGCGGTTGAAGAAACCTTGGCAGCTTCCGATGCGTCGGTTGTTGAAGCGCCGTTGCGAAATGAACCGCAAGAGCCCGAGTCCGAGACGCTAGAGGCCGTGGTTGCGGATCAGAGTGAGGAACCCGTTGGGTCTGAGGTTGAGGCCAAGACCGAGGCCAAGATTGAAGATAGTGCCGAGGCGTCGGTCGCGGCGACCGAGCCAAGCACTGAAGCCGAACCGCAACCGCAGCCAACAATGGAATCAGAGGCGGAGGACACTAAATCCGAGCCCCAGCTTGCGGAAACCCCCGTCGAATCCGAGCCGGAACAGCCGCCAGCGACCGAACCGAGTAATACGCAACCCAGCCTCAGTGCGGTCGAACCGACGCTGGACCTGGAGCGTCCGGTTCATGAGCTGCTGCAGGAGCAGCAGGCCAATAAGCGGGAACCGCAGTTGGGCGATCTGGACGCGTTGGTGGCCGAATCCGCAACTGCTGAACCCGAGCCCATGCCCGAGGTGGTCGAAGCACCGCCCCGCAAGCCGGCGGCGACCCGGACCCGCAAGCGTAAGCGCAAGCCGCGTCCCGAAGAGCAAACCAGTTTCTTCGATCTGTTACCGGACCTGGCGCCGGAACCCGAGCCGGTCAAGCCGAAGCCCAAGACTCGCCGTCGCAAGGCCAAAGCCGCCGAACCGGTGGTGGAGGCTGCCGCCGTTGTAGAAGACACGAGCGCTCAGGAAGACGAAGTGCTGGTCATCAACGTCGATGCCCGAATTCAGCCCTTCGCCGGCCCGATTCTGTTTAAGCTGTTGAATGCCTGCGGCATGGAGCACGGTGCGATGGAGATTTTCCATCGTCATGAACAGGACAAGGGACGTGGCGCGATTCAATTCAGTACCGCCAACGCCGTGGCGCCGGGCACCTTCGACCCGGCCAACAGCGAGCAGTTCAGCACTCCGGCGGTGACCTTCTTCATGCGGATGTCGGAGCCGGCCGATCGGATGAATGCGTTCGAGTGCATGCTGGCCACGGCTCAGTGCGTGGCCGACAACCTCGGCGGTGAGTTGAAGGATGAAAACCGCAGCAGCCTGCGGACCCAGACCATCGAGCACTATCGCCAGAAAGTCCGCGAGTTCGAGCGTAAGCAGTTAACCCGCCGGGTTTAATCTCCGCTGGTATTTCAGTTACTCATAACAGGCCGCAGATGACCGATCAGACCGTCGAGCAGCAATTGGCGTCGTTGCGCGCCGAGCTTGAAGCCCACAACTACCGTTATTACGTCGAAGACAACCCGTCGGTACCCGATGCCGAGTACGACCGGCTGTTTCAGCAGCTGGTGGCATTGGAGCAGGCCCATCCGGAGTTGGTCAGTGCGGACTCGCCGACCCAGCGGGTCGGGGCCACACCGCTGTCGGCGTTTTCTCAGGTACAGCACGAAGTCCCGATGCTGTCGCTGGGTAACGCCTTTAATGACCAGTCGCTAATCGATTTTGACCGAAGAGTTCGTAAGTTCTTGAAGTTGGACGATGACGCGGTAATTGAATACGGTGCCGAACCCAAGCTCGATGGTATTGCCGTTAGCTTGTTGTACCAAGACGGTCTCTTGGTTCGCGGAGCAACTCGCGGTGATGGTAGCACTGGTGAGGATATAACACTCAATGTAAGGACAATTGGTACAGTTCCGCTGAAATTGCGAGGCGAAGGGTGGCCATACCTGCTCGAAGTGCGTGGTGAGATCTATATTCCTAAGGCGGGTTTTGAAGCTATGAATCGTCGTATGCAGAAGACTGATCAGAAGACTTTTGTAAACCCGCGTAATGCTGCTGCAGGTAGCCTAAGGCAGCTTGACCCTTCTATTACAGCAACTCGGCCGTTGGTCTTTTGTTCCTACGGGTATGGTCTGGTGGAGGATGCTGATGGCAATCCTGTTGAGTTGAGTGCCCACCATACTGAGCTGCTTCATCAATTGAACGCCTGGGGCTTGCCAGTCAACCCGGAGATGAGAGTGTTGGCAAGCATAGAGGCTTGTATCGGTTATTACGAACAGTTACTGCAAAAGCGAGATCAACTTGATTATGAGATCGACGGTATCGTCTACAAGGTTAATGATCGTACACTGCAGCACTCTCTGGGTTTTTCGGCCAGAGGGCCGCGTTGGGCTATTGCACGTAAATTCCCTGCTCAAGAGGAGATCACGCAGCTTAGAGATGTAGACTTTCAGGTCGGACGGACAGGTGTTCTGACACCTGTAGCGCGGCTGACCCCCGTGTTTGTCGGCGGTGTGACGGTAAGCAATGTCACTCTCCACAATATGGATGAAGTGGCGCGACTCGGATTGATGAAGAAAGACTTTGTTGTAGTACGTCGTGCTGGTGATGTGGGTGTCACCTTAGAACATCATGTTTCAAATAGGGCCGAATCCGAAAGTGAAGCTTACAACTTGAATTCCTTTTCACAGGCTTATAAATCAACTAGTCATGCTTGTTTGGGTGTATAAGAGATGATTGAAGTTAATTTTACAGATGAGCAATTAGCTGTTTTTGATAAGCTGGATTTTGAAGTAGATCCTATTGAACTAAAAGGTCTTTTTTCAAAGCCTTCACTGAATGAATATGATCTAGTCTATGTTCTGAAAGTTTCCAATGCTCTTTACCGTGAAGGTGTTGAAGTTATTAATGATGATCAATATGACCTATATATTTCGATGTTAAGGGATATTAATCATCTCAATCCATATCTAAATAGTGTTGAGCCAGAGGTAGTATCTGAGGCAAAAACAGTTCAATTACCTCAGCGAATGCTTTCTACTGAGAAAGCTTACTCATTGGATGATATAAAAAAATGGCTCAAGAGAATCTTAAAAGCGGCTCAAGAAATTAATGTTTCCGAGGACGAAATAAATATTCGTGTAACTCCTAAGCTAGATGGTTATGCAGCTTATGATGATGGGGTGACTTTATATACTCGTGGCGATGGTTATAGAGGGCAGAATGTTACCAGAGCGTTTGATCGAGGTTTGAAAGTCGCTGTAGGTGGGCAGAGGGGGTTGGGCCCTGGAGAAATAGTAATTAAAAAAAGCTATTTCAATAAAGTCTTGAAGAACCAATTTGAAAATTCAAGGAATATTCAAGCAGCAATTATCGCAGAGAAAAAAGTTGACGAAAATGTACAGAGAGCGATTGATAATGGGGCTTGTGTCTTTTATCCGTTTTCAATATTAGAGAATAGAACGGCACACTTCTCTGAAATTCTTTCGAATTTTGATTCGATAATTGAAGAGTTATGGGATGTGCTGGATTTTGATATCGATGGAGTGGTCCTTGAAACAACCCATGAAGCTATTAAAGAACATATGGGAGCGACAAGAAAAAATCACAGATGGCAGATCGCATTTAAAGTGAATGAGGATTCTGCTGACGTAGAAGTATTAGATGTAATACCTCAGACCTCGCGAACTGGACGTATTTCTCCTGTTGCAGAGCTTGTTCCAACAAAATTAAGTGGAGCAACTATAAGCCGTGTCACAGTCCATCACTACAACATGGTGAAGACTAAGCGAATAGGGCGAGGGGCAATAGTAAAAATTGTTAGAAGTGGGCTTGTAATACCTAAAATTGAAAAGGTCCTGAAGGAGTCTGAGCCTCGAATACCTGAGTTTTGTCCGAGTTGTGATTCTCACTTGATTTGGGAGTCAGATCACTTGATTTGCCCCAATAAAAGTGACTGTCCAGCGCAGACAGAAAATACATTGATTCATTTCTTTAAGACACTTGGGAACAACGACGGATTTGGTCCTAAAGTAATAGAGAAACTGAATAATTTCGGGATTAAACATATCCATGAAATATATGAACTTAAGCCCCACCAGTTCAAAATCTATGGCTTTGGACAAAAGACATCTCAAAATTTGTCCGATCAACTTAAAGCTAGTAGAGAAATTCAAGTAGAAGATTGGCGTTTTCTTTCAGCCTTCGGCGTGAGCAGGCTCGGAGGAGGCAATTGTGAAAAATTACTTCGACACCACTCTCTTACAGAATTGTTTACACTTTCGGTTGACGAGATAGTCAGGATAGATGGTTTTGCCCAGGTTAGTGCGGAAGCTATAGTGGAAGGCTTAAATAACATTAAAAAGGAGTTCTTCAAGGTTTACGATCTAGGCTTCAATTTGTTAGTTACAGCAAAGGAGTCAGAGAGTATAGGAGTGGATTCACCGATATCTGATGCCCTTATAGTATTTACTGGTTCAATGCTTCAAGGCTCAAGAAGCGATATGGAAAAGCATGCCAAATCTCTTGGTGCTAAAGTTGGCAAGTCAGTCTCTACTAAGACAACATTCCTTGTCACTGGGGAGCGAGTAGGCGCATCTAAAATTAATGATGCTCAGAAAAAAGGTGTAAGAATTCTAACTGAAAGAGAGTACTTAGACCTGATTGGTTAATTTGATTTAGTTCAGACCAGATCTGACAGTTTTTGTCCGATAAGGTGTAGAAATTCAGACTTAACCTGACAGGCAATGTCCGCTTTGTGCCAGAAGCGGACATTTCATACGACCATCAATTAATTTCTACGCCGATAGTGTGTTTGCACTAGCGCATCAAGACATACTTCAGTTTTTAGGTGTTCAAACTCTAATGGTTTATCCAAGTCACCGAATAACGGAGTTCCTCCACCGAGCAAGATAGGAAATCTAGTTATTGTCATCTCATCAATCAAACCTGCTTCCAGAAAGCTCTGAATAGTTTTGCCACCGTCAACGTACAGCTTTCTATATCCTCTTTGATTAAGAGAAGCTACAACTTGGGCTAATGGGCCTGAAATAATCTCCGCCTTATCTTCATATTCCTCTGGAATGGAGGTGATTGTATTGCTTAATACGAATACAGGCACGGGGTAAGGCCATTCAACATCGAAGCCACAAACGGTTTCAAATGTATTTTTCCCCATCACAAGAGCATCAATGGATGCGAGAAAGTCAGCAAAGCCCAGATCAAGGTTATCTGGGTTAGGAATACTGTGTAACCAGTCCAGACCGCCTTCTTTATCGGCAATGTAGCCATCTAAACTGGTGGCGATATATACAATATTCGACATAAAAACCTCATTAAATACAAAAAAATAGATAGCCACTGACCAAGACTTGCTTGCCAAAATCATTGGATAACAATAAAATTCTACACTGTAGAAAAAAGACTGTCGAGTTGCAAAGTAAGCATGAAAAATAAGAAGCGGGGACGTCCCTCTCAGAATCAAAGCCAATTAACAACAGAGTTAATAATTACAACTGCTCTCAAGTTGCTACAAGAAAACGGCAAAGTTCCCAGTATTAGGCAAATTTCTGGTGTATTGAATGTAGATCCAATGGCGATCTATCATTACTTTTCTAATAAGACTGCACTGCTGGAGGCACTAACAGTTTCTCTAGTTGAGGAAATCTACGACCCCGAAGAGGGCGGGTGTTGGCAAACGGAGCTAAGGCAGCTTTGTAAAACTTATCTAGCTCTATTAGGAGCGCACACGGGTCTACTGGAAACGCTTTTAACAATGGACTCTGATGGGCCTGCCCAGATTTTCATTCAACGTCTAGCTACTGCACTAGCCCCACTACAGTTGGACAACGCAGTTTTCAACGATACCCGAGATTTACTAGTTGATTACATACATGGTGTTGCTTTAGCAATTCAATGTAACCCTGAAAATTTGTCCATAGACTGTATCGATGGCCCTTTAAACTTGATCCTAAATGGGTTGGAGAATAGCTGATTAATGTCAGCTATGTGTCGCTTGCAGATCTTCCAGGAAAAGGTGATTGAGTCCGCTTTTGGCACAAAGCGGACACTCATTTGAGTAAAGCTGGACTTCCTCTCGATCACATCACCGTAGAGCTTGTGTTTTGCCTTGTTTCGGATGATTTTACACATATCTTTAATCATCCTGATCATCAAGGGGGTTGTCTAAACCTATCGAAACATCTTTGACGTATGATTCAAGAGTTGCTTTTATTTCTTCGGTAATGGGTGTTGCTGCAGCCAAGTTCAACTCCCAGAAGAACATTTGATGGCCTACAGCTACCACGTATCGCTTGTGAGCAATCGATACTTTATTTGACTCTATCAATGCTTCAAGTTCAGTTGCAAACTGGTCATTCATCAGAGCTGCGTCTTCAACCCCTTGCCCGACATAACCCACCCAATAGTGAGAGTATTTACCGTCTGGCATAGCGACAGAGGCTGGTCTTGTTGGGGCATATGCATCGGTAAGTGATTCTAAAAGATCCACTCTAATTCTCTTTTTGTAGCGCCGTAACAGCGTTGTTTGAACAGTTTCAGGAACAACCAGTTATTCGTCAGGTTTTAGCTGGATATCGATAATAATTTTCCAACAAACTTACAAATTCAATGATATTCAATTTATGAAGATCTGATCCATTAACTTAAACAAAGCCCTATCCGATAGATCTCCTGAGAATTTAGGAACTGTTAACACGCGGGAAGGTATATCAACTTGTTGAGGATTGTGATCAATAATCCAAATGTCATTAATGCCACTTTCTGTGAACTCTGACAGTGTCCCTAAGGACTTTTTATAACCTAATTCCGTCGGAACACATTGATGCATAGACCAGACACAGTGCCCCATATAAGCTCCAGCCTCAAGACTACAATCATCTTGCTCTGGATCTCCTTGAGCGATAGACAAAGCAAGTAATGCTGCATCAATAAACTGATCAGACTCGCTTGAGTAAATCATCGGAGAACAGTACCTCTCAAGCTCGACAAGAAGTTGTGTTAAGCCAGGCCTTGGGATAATTCTGCACTTTTTAGGCCCATCCTCTTGATAGCTAACCTCAATTGCACTCTCTACCCATTCTTCATCTATATCAGCCAATTCAGTGGCTTTAATCATATAAAAAAGGGTCGAAGTCAGACTTAAGCAAACCGTTGGCTTAGGTATCGAAAAGTCATTCAGATCCTTTTTTCTATCGATAGTTAAGCTGTTTATCTCGACCAAGCCTAATGGTCTACCCGTTGCTTTGCAGATATGCATTAGGATTCCAATCATGAAATTTTGTTGCGATTTTCGCAACATTGTAGCATGCCCATATATATGTTCAATGATTAAAAATGCCCATCATCCCAAGTACATTGCACTGATTGAATGGTTAATAGCATCTAGAAAGAAGCAAGGCCTAACTGTGCGCCAAATGGCAGAGTTGATAGATGAAGACTTTTCTCTTATTACTAAAATTGAGAAAAGGGTCAGAAAACTAAGTGCTATAGAGTATTATCAGTATTGCGAGGCTTTAAAGCTAGATCCTATGGAAGGAATAAATATTATGAAGTCTACCGAATAGAAATAGGGATATATTAAGCTTTTAAGTTCACAGGTCACATAAGAATTTGTGACCTGTGATCTACTAAGGTTATTCTAGTTGTTGTATCCAACTTCAGATATTATGTTTTTGAATAACATAAAGTTTTACAGAATTAATGAAAGTATATAAAAGCTTACCATGATTTCATTTTGAATAATCGCCCTTGATAGCCATCGTCATGTAGCCTAACAGCCACTTCAGAGTCTTTAAAATTAAAGTTGGGAGGTAAGTCCGTATCAATAACCGTTAATATATACTGAATTCCACTATGCTTAGTGACGGATCTGACATACTTCAAAAATTCAATTTTCTTCCTGTTATCTAAGGTTTCTAATCCGCCATCATGGTATAAAAATCTAATAAATTGTGAGTCACTATAAGCTAAGTTAACAGCTAAATCATAACCCATGCACAATATTTTCTTATACGAGTAACCATCACTTTCACCTGTCTGCTCTCCTTTGTTACTCATAATTCCAGCATAAAACTCTAAGTTGCCTTCTCCATTTTGTGTAGTAGATATATAGCCAATTTTATCTAAAACACTTTCCACAAAATCTAGAAAGTTTTCTTTTATTGCATGATAAATGCTTTCTTCTGATTTTATTATTTCTTCTCTATTTGATCTTATGCAATCAACAATATATTCTTTTTCTGTAGAGGCTTCTCTAATTTTATTGTTAACTTCTTTTATTTTTTCACTTAGTGTAAGCTTTCTATGTAATTCAGAAATCTCTGTCCTAAGTTTAATTAACGTCCCAGTAGCTTCCTTATATTTATCGAACGTATTCATTTCGCCAAGGTAAGATATTTTTTTAGATCTCTCTAAATTCAGGTCCTTACATGCGGCTTTGACCTTTTCCAAATTCTCCTCTAGTTCTTCTATTCGGCTGTAGACATAACCTTTTCTTTCCGAGGTGATTTTCTCGTTAAACTCAATTAACTCTGAATATGTCTTTTCGATTTGACCTTCAAATAGAACACCTGCCTCATCAAAAAGTCTTTTTGCTTGAGAAACTCTAAAATCAATATTGCTTTTATCTACGGTGTCCTTTAGCTTTTTGATATTTGAAGACAAATAATAACGTACACTATTTAGATCAGAAAGCTCAGAATCTATATCCTCAACGAGTCTATTAATAGCTTCAACATCTTCCTTGTCAAAATCGAATCTATCTATTTTGTCTTGAAAATCATCAGCTTCTTTAATTTTTACTTTTAAGAGACTGTTAAGAACCTCTTCTTCATCCCCTAATATATGCCCAACTTCTTCTTTCAAAGAAATTAGATTATCTTCGTAAGTTTCAATATCTTTTGCTAAGTCATAATTTCTCTCTAGGATCTCAGCATTAAATCCAAATACGCGACCTAGATATGGCTTCCAATAAATATGTCTACCAAGAAAATTACTTAACTTAAAAATATCTCCGAAATCCTTCTGGCTTCTTAAGGCATAGTTCGTGGCTGTTCTATAATCCCAGGGAGAAATTCGACGTAGATTGAATTCAGCATCTAAAATTAATTTAGCCTTGTCTATAGTTATATCATAATAATCCCAGAAGGATTCATCAGAAAACCTATAGTCTTGGTGCTTTTCTTTATGTCTTTTGATAGATATTTTTGTGTTCTTAGAAACAGCTCTTCTTACAGTTAAGTAACCGCCACTGTTGAGCTTAAACTCCAAGAAAAAAACAAAATCTTTAAAGGTGTCAAAGTATTTAAAAAGAAAAAAATCATTGCTTCTTTTTTTGAGGAGGCAATAATCTATCAACTCCATAAGCTTGCTTTTACCAAGGTTATGAGTATCTTTACCTCTGTTTTCTGGGATTTTTATCTCGGCTAGAACTACATTAAATTCTTCATTAAATTCGATATCATTAAATTCAGCCTTCTTGTTCGAGTAGATCTTTGAAATCTTCATTTTCCTACATACTCAATCAGGTCGTTCTTCTCATGATATTCAATTAATCCCAAAATAAACAATAACCCTAGGGATAACTCCATCAGAGGGGCAGACTTTTCGTTATTTTTCTTCAAGGCGCTATGTAATTCACTATATGTCTCAACCCGCTTTGACTTAATCTTTTTTAAAAGAAATGTGGAAACTGCTATAACAGTAAGATCTGGATGCGAGTTTTTATTTGGAGTAAGCAGCACGACTATCACCTGTAAAGTCTACTTCACCTATGTCACACATGTAGTACATATAATGAAGCATGGCTTTTGTTAATCTTTTATTGGTTTTACAGTCTTGGTCCCTTTTTATAATCAGGTCATAAATGTTTTCTAAAATCTTTTCAAAATCATGATCGTTATTCCTGAAGGACTTGATTCTTTCATCAAGCTCATCCTTGCAGTCTTCGTATTTTTCTTGAAATAAGTAGTTCTCAGGGCGGGATAGAAAATCATTTATTTGGTCAAAAGCAATAATCTTTTTCTCAATAATATTAGCATAGGATTCGCGAACATTATTTAATTCATTTTTTCTTTTAAAGGTGGTTCTTTTTATATCATCTATTTCTGTTTTTCTTTTGTTTTTAACTAATTCATCAATGTTTACTAATTCAGACTTTATCTTTAAAATAACTTCAGCCAACTCATCTGGCTCTATATTCAAGGGCATATCAAAAGCGTTAAGATCAACTTTTTCAGGAATGCTAGGGAATACCTTCAACCAACTTTCCATCAACTCAACACCGACCAGCATTAAGTTAGATTTATTAAGTCCAGTTTCCAGGCTTAAAAAATTTAATATATTTTCATTGCTTTGCGCTGGTAATTTCCTATTTGCAAATAATATATAGTTTTTCATATCATCATTTGCAATCAGCTTCTTTATCTTTGAGACTTCTTGATTTAGTACAGAACTATCAGCTCCAAAGAAATCGTTATCTGAATATTTCTTATTATACTCAATAGTATGCTTAGCCTGAATTACTGTTAATCCTTCCCAAGGATTTCTCCTGCTTGGGAGCTCATTGGCGATACCATCAAATCGAGCATCACGCCCGCCATCAACCCCGTCAGAGAATTTTTGAGTTCCTAGTCCAAAAAGCTCAAAACATAATTGTAAAACAAGCTCTTCAAACTGGTTATGTGAAATTTCGGAATAGTTATATTTCATGATATGTGTATGGAATTCCTTTTACCTACATACATGGATTATCCACATTTAAGACAGTTCCATCAATCCAATAATGACTATCTATATGATTTTAGTGGATTTTACTCTTTTCTTACTACCCGTTAACACATTACAACTTTAATGTAATAAGTCAGATGCAGCTGTAATCATCTAAGTTGCTCGCACCTTTCGACACAGGAAAATCGAAGTCATTAGGGAGAGAATAGCAGCCAATACACAACCCTTATGTCCGAGTAATATCTATTACTCGGTGTTTAGTATAGAAATCCTTCGAAGTTCTGAAAGTGTAGTTAGTATAGAATCCAGCGCCTCATTTCTATCTATCTCATCAGAGGTAAGGTCGTTTGCAATTTTTAGCATGCGCTTAAGTCTAACTTTAATCTGGGTGGGCATCTGGCTATCTTCCGATGGTCCATCTGGTTGATTCATCTCACTTGCAAGGTGGATGTAGGACGATAAAGTGTCGTTAGATGCGTGCATAGTGATCTTTCGGCATGCATTTGCAGCAACCGTCAATATGTTATGGAAGCTTCCAGAATCTGCTATTTTTTTAATAGCTTTTGCTACAGTTAGAGTGATGAATCTATGGCGGAAAGAGTGATTGCTGAGGTGTCTAAGGTCGCGACAGTATTTACTTCCATTGATGACTTTTTTTGCATAGTTCTTTAGGTAACTGGACTTGATGGCTTTGCCACTTCTAGAGTCCACGAAAATTGCATCATGGCTGATATCAGGAAACATGCTCTCTACAATCTGAATGTGCCAAAGTAGAACCTGAATATCTTCCTTTGTTGTTACAACTTCTCGATGCTTTCCTTTGTATTTACCTTTTGAAATGGGAATGTTTCTTATTACTGGATTCTTATTGCTACTAAGAAGGCCTTTTGCTGCCTCCTTAATCATTGACCTAGTGATTTGGTGTACTTCACTAATTCTAGAACCAGTTATATCAAGTAGCGTAGTGAATGCTTGCCATCTACTAAGAAGGAAATCATCTACATCTGGATGGTAGGTGGTGCAATTAATAGCATCAAGCCACATTTCTAATTGATAGTCACGAATGTACTCTACATCTGTGCTTATATGAATTAGTCCCTGTAAGCAGCTATGATCTAAAAAGGATATTTCGATATTACCTTTTTTGAAAAATTTCGTAGTGTAGTGGACTCTATAATCCCCTGCGTCTTTGTTATCACAGCAAGCGAGTCTTATCTCTGGTTGTATGGCAGAAATATAGGCTATGTACTCAATAGCCAGCCTGACATGCTTTGTAATAGTATCGTCGTTAACGCCTCTGTCTTTCAGATGGTCAACAAAAAGATAGAGAGTGCTGTCATCTACTTCAGCAATATCACTAGCTTCTAGCTCTAGAAATGAACAAAATAGATTTAAGCTATATGCTTTTTTAATAACTGTGTTAGCAAGAGGCTTTATATTGTATGTACTTGCACCTCCTCCGCTGTTTGTAAGAAACGAGTTAGCATTCCAATCAAAACTACCGTCTTCTTTTAAGATCATTGGGAGCTTGCAGTTGTGCTGATCATTAGGGCGGCTACTCGTTAAAATATTGCCAAGGTTAGGTTGACTAGCAATGACTACTTTTGACATTACTTAACTTCCCAAACACGTTGCTGGCCAAGTATTTGTGCTTGGTCTAGGATTAATTGTCTAATTGCATCATTTATTTCTTGATCTTCACGGAACCTTTCAACTAGTTGCATGTAAGCGCGATATACTTCAGCTAAAGCTCTTTTCAGGTCTTCGTTTTCTTGGCGCAGTTGTATAGAAATCTTTTCATTTGATTTGTACAGGCGATTACTGATGATTTCTTTTTGATTTGTAGAAAGTCTCTTGTTTACTTTGATCAGTGCCTTTAGTAGACGAGCATGCGCTTTGGCATTGTGCTCGGTACGCGCTGTATTCCAAGAGCATTTGACGATTCCTAAATTATCATCATTCCATTGAAGAACTGCGGCCTCTGAAATAGTGTTTCCTTTTATATTCAGGGTGGAGTAGATGTCATCGATAGATTCTATGTTGTCTATGAGTTCAGCTTTTTTTAATATTGACTTAGTAATAGCATTTTTCTTTTTTATAACCGCCTCTGATGTTTCTCCAGGTTTATATTGAGACATAGTTAATTTTCCTCCTTATCTGAGAAATAAAAGAAAACATCTTCGCCATCAATTTTGCAAAAACGAACACTTTGGTTCGTTTTTTCTTTGTGCTCAGCAATTAGCTTCTTAACAAGAGGCTCTATTATGGTCGATATTTTAGATGCTTTTCTCGCTTGCTCTACTATTGAGCAGATACTTTCATCTGCGTTGACTTTTTTATGTAATGAGGCTCCTATATTGGCAATTGTAATTTCTGCTTCTTCGATCCATTCATCAGTTGGAGCTAATTCGGCATAATGGAATGTCTCGTTTAAGTTAGAATGACCCATAAACCAAGATAGTTCGTCCAGTCCCTCTTCATGAGAAAAATTGAAATATAGAACTGCAAAGAACCGTCTGAATTGGTGTGTTCTTGGATACCACCGTTTACCATCAGTCAAAGGTGAGTTAATCCAATCCATAAATAAGTCTAAACAGGCGTTCATGTGATCGTCACTTAATGGCTTTTTATGGATTGTTACTTCTATCTTGCTAACGGGAGATGCTGAAATTGATCGGGTTCTTAGACATTGGCCAAAAAGAAAAGAATCATCATCATAAGTTACTAAATTACGCCTTTCTTCGAGAACGTTGATAAATGCAGCGAACTCAAGCCCATAGTCATATATCAGATCTGGTATTGGTCTTTGAGCCTCTTCTAATTCCCATCTCTCAGAGCTTTTGGGTATCCGTAAAACTAGATCAAACAACCCATCTATTGGGGATTGTTTAAAGCAGTCGCGCCTTAGAGTTAAGAGTGATTTGGCTCTTGCAGAGGTAAAGCTGCAGATAAGTATCCAAATAGATGCGGTGTAAAGCTTAGCTGCTGTTTCGAAGGTGATTCCATTATTAAAATCTATTTCTGTTACGTCATGGTAAAATTCATAACCCCAAGAAGTGATATTTAGATCCTTTAGGGTACTTGGTATGGGTGTGTTTTCATAAGCAATGCGTTTGAACTCATTAATAGATTCAAGCGAAGCTGTAGAGCCTTGAGCATTGATTAGCTCCTTTTCTGCTTTACTTAAATCAGAAAAGTATTCTCTGATAGACTCTCCATAGGTGCGACAAAATTGAAGTGAAGCTGATATCGTATGTAGAGTTGTTTGTGCAGGGATTAGAGGTGTTTTATTCGGCTCAATCATTCTATCAAAGAGAGTATTGCCGTTATCAAAAAGATCCATTGATGAATGTTTGAACTTGTATTTTTGAGCGGGGCGAGCGATGAAAAGAGCTTGAAGCTTGGATAATTCGTTCGATATAGTTTTAAATTTTGGTGCTAAATCAAAATCCAGATCAAAGGCATGAGTACATGCATTGGCGTAGTGTCTTTTGTATCCGCTAGGATGGTTAAAGTCTTCATGATGTTCATCTAAGTATTTTGATAGCTTGTTTTTTAGAGTCAAAAACTTTCTGGTTGTAAGTGAGTCTGATTTTTTCAATAATATCCAGTTAATCTCAGGCTTTGATTTCCAGCGACTTAATATAAATTCAAGGCTCTCATCAAAGACAGTTCTTTCAACTTCAAATGATAATAAGTAGTCTTTAAGGTGTTCAAAACTGATTTCGGCTAGGCTTCTTATTGGCTTCTGGTTGTTTTTATTTTGTATCTCGTTTGCATGGAGTATTAAGTAACACACAGTGTTTAGTATGTTCGCAATGCGTTCAGGTCTGGTTATATTTCCTTTGAGATCTAAGTATAGAAGGCTATCCCTTATGTCTTTTAGTAGTGGCTGGTTTGCTTTATCTGTCAGTAGCTCTGTGCTAGATATAGCCTTCGAGAAAGATAGTTTTGCCCCATAATCGTGATTTTCGTTGTAGTCTAGTTCTAGCCCTGTTTTACTTAGTATCCAAACGTTATCGGAAACTTTACTATTAAGCATCCAGCTTGGCTTGGGGTAACAGTCCCTTTCATTTATCTCTGCAATCTTGCTAGGGTCATGTCGTTCTTTATGGGGGGATAATCCTGAATGTTCCATTTTATTCTCCCACAAAATTGTTTATTTTCTTTTCAGCCTGCCTAAGAAGTTGTTTCATGATTACTGGCCCCTCAGAAATTTTTGTAATAGCCGCTAGGCAGTCCTCTTTAAGGCTTTTATCTTCACCTTCTCTAGCATATTTAAGAGCTAACATTATGTTTTTAATTGAAACGCAAAAGTACTTGGTCTCATCTTCAGGCTTGTCTGTAGATTTAAATTTCTCATAAAGCCTCCCGCCCATATCTGGATTTTCAAAAGCTTGCTTTAGTTGGGATTTAAAATTATCACTGGTTAATGAAAGCGATTCTGCTGGAGATTCATCATGTGCTACAGCCATGAATAAAAGGAGGTTTTGAAAAGATCTGATTTTCATCCGAAACACTAATTCTGTAAGGTGTTCAGGTATATACCTTGCAAGAGTCGTTTTTACAGTGTTTCCAAAGTAACTAGCTGTCTTCAGGGAGTCTCCCCTAGAGTCTAGATAGATCCAAACCCCTTTTGATGTGCGAACTTTTTTTAGTGTTGCAGTTCTTAATTGCCCATTTTTTTTAGCCGCTTCCGTTCTTATTTTTTTAAAGGAACCCTGAAAGCTTTCGGGGACAGGTTTTTTTGGAGCCCCTTTTGATGTGCACAGCCAAAGCTCATCTTGTTTTGTCTGTGCCCTTACTCTCTCTGTCATTTCAAGGGCCATTTTTAGGCAGGTGGCTGCATTGATTTTCTGTTCAGGGATATCTTTGAGACTCTCAAGTGATCCAGGCGCGTTTCTTGTTTTGGCGTGCCTGGCTCTGAGCTTTAAAGCTCTCAATCTTACCGAACCATTATCTGTGACTTGGACAAATTCATGCCCGTGGCCATCTGAAGAGACTTTTATGTTGTAAAGCTGGTAAGGATTTATTCCCAATTCTTCAACAATTACGAGCTGCATTGCCGAAGCGACCAGTGTAGTTAACCCAAGACGTTCTCTTACTTCTTCATTGAAGCGAATATCGCTTACGTCATGTTTCGCTGCTCCATCTATGTAGCAGTCATAGAAGTGATCGAAGTAGGCGACTAAATTGTCAGATCGATTTGGTCTGCATCTGCTAAACGGATTTCTCGTTATGGAGCGATTTAGAACATCGTATTCCTCTACTCGCAAATCAGAGCGTTTGAGAAATTCAGATTTATCGCTTCTTGCGATTATCTGTTCTCGATTAGCAAATTTTTCATAGCCTTTGTGGACAATACTTCTCGCTTCTTCAAGTAAGATGCTTAAGTTAGATTCAATCTCTGTTGCGATCTCAAGTATAAAGTCATGAGTGTTTCTAAATAGACTCTCTTGCCTGTCATCATAAATATCCGTAGCGCATAAAAGAGGGTTATCTATCCTCATCTTTTGAGTTTTAGTACATCGTCGCAGGTTGGATGGAGAGTCGGTTTCGTTGGAGATAAGCTTATGTTGTATCAGTACGTTAATAGCATTCTTTACATTCTGAAATTTGCCATAAGCTGAATTTCTAGAGACCTCGCTTAGCAGGTTGTTCCTGAATTTGAGTAATGTCCCTTCGATTACTTTCGGGTGTTCATACCATCTTGGGTGTTCGGCGTGTGCAAAATTTAAAAAGTTGGTTAGCGGATTTCTATGATGCTTTACAATTTTGAAGTTGTAGACGTGTTCTTTTAGTCTCTTTGCTATTGCCTCTGAACAGGCTCTTGATAGCGTATTGTCAAATTCTTCATCTGCGCTGAGGTTTGTACGTTTTATCTTTTTTAGGTGGTCGGCAGGTATTGTCTGCTCTTTGTATGCTTTGTGCGTCGAAAGGCATCTGGGTTTGTCTGGTAGGAGAAGTTCACCAGAGATTAGTCCATTTTCACTTAACAGTGTTGCTAGATTGTAAAGTTCACAGAGTTTCTGTTGAACCACCTCTTTGGTGTAGTTTTGGCATAGATGGGAGCGGATATAAACAAAAGCCCTTGTTAATTCTGCACTGTCATTGTTTCTGAGAGGAGATTCCAGTAGTCCAATGTACGTTACCAGAACATGGGCTATTCTTAGTCTTCCAGCTTGAGTCCTATTACCTGCATACTCTTTAAGGATGTTGAAAGATTCTGTGTTTAGAGAAGTGGAAAGGGAATTGAGCTTTTCATCGATATACACAAAAATCCCCTATTTGAAACTTTCAACTAGAGTGATGATATGTTGTAACAAGGGTGGAATCAACGTATTGTATGATCTTGAGTAATTGAAAGATTATTTTGAAGGTGACACTTTGAAGTCATTCCACAAGTTGTGAAGACAGTACCGGAAAAACGACCGCAAGATGCGGAAGTCATTACTCTCCCGATGCACTGTCCGGTGTGTGGCTCTGATGTCGAGCGGGTTCAGACGGCTACTCGCGAAGGGGTCGCCTATCAGTGCATAGGCCGTTTGTCCTGCGAAGCGCAAAGAGTCCAGTCAATCATCCATTTTGGCTCCCGGAAGGCTATCGATATTGAAGGATTAGGTGATAAACATGTCGAGCAACTAGTTTCACGAAACCTGGTTCGCTCAGCGGCTGA
The DNA here is from genome assembly GCF_965230735.1 of Motiliproteus sp. Lineage (GTDB taxonomy): Bacteria > Pseudomonadota > Gammaproteobacteria > Pseudomonadales > Balneatricaceae > Motiliproteus. The sequence continues at coordinate 108,845 of NZ_OZ246016.1, read as the reverse complement.
TCTTTACAAGCTTACAGCTGTACAGTTAGAAACTTTGGATGGCTTTGCTGAAATTTCAGCGAAGAAGCTTCACCATTCGATTCAAAGCTCAAATGCACCCTCATTAGCCAAATTCCTTTTCGCATTAGGTATCCCAGATGTAGGAGAGGAAACTTCAAAAACCCTGGCCGAACTAGGCTCGCTTGAGAAAGTTGAAAGAGCATCAGTCAAATTGCTGAGCTGGCTGCCGGATATTGGTTTTGAAGTGGCAAATGAGATACGCCATTTTTTCCAAGATAGCCATAACCAAGAAGTCCTTGCAGAGCTGAAGCAGCACTTGGAGTTGCCTCCTGCTTGTGAGGTTTCTGCTCGACTGCGGGGTAGTGTCGGCTTTGCTTCCTTTATTGAGAGACTAAATATTCCTAAATTGGGCCGGGTTAGTGCTGAGAAACTAGCTGAGAATTTTGATGATTTAGCTCAGTTAATAGGGGCCGATGCTAATCGGATTAATGAGTGTGCTATTCCCAAAGCGGCTAAAACTGCACTAATTGCCTTGACTGTGGATGTGACAGCTTGTGCTGAGGCATTGGAGCAAGAGCAGGACTTGCTTTATGCAGGCTTGCATTGGAGCCAGCGGCCGCGGGTAAAGGAAGATGCTTTTCCATTGGGGGGGAAAAGCTATGCCATCACTGGCAAGTTTTCAGCCATGGCTCGACCCGAAGCCAAAGCTCGATTGGAGGCTCTGGGTGCGAAGGTCACTACTGGTGCCCCGACCGGCAAAACCGATGCGCTGATCGCCGGTGAAAAGGCTGGATCTAAGTTGGCAAAAGCTGAGGCACTCGGAATCGAGGTGCTGGATGAAGAGAATCTGCTTGAACTGCTGTCGTTGGAGTCTTGATGCGAATTCCTCATGACCAGCTTAGCGCCGAAGCATTACAGGGGCTGATAGAAGAATTTGTTACTCGCGAAGGCACCGATTATGGTGAGGGTGACTATTCATTGGTTGATAAAGTAGATCATGTGCGTGAGCAGTTGAAGCAAGGGAAAGTGGTCATCTGTTTCGATAGCTACTTACAGACTTGCACCCTTATGACAAAGAAACAGTTTGATGAATTTGAAAGTCAAAGTTAGTCGTCGATAAGGGAGTCATTCAAGGAGGAATTATGGCTAGTGCAAAGCCGACATCAATTTTGAGGTCGAAAACAGACTTAAGTGAAGAAGAGATTGGTCTATTAAGTGACGCTGAGGCGTGGAGGCTGATTTACTCTGATCGAGTAAAGAGGTCTAAAGATTCTCGTTTGCAAGTTTGTTTCACGGGCTTTGGAGCTTCTAAAAGAGAAGCGCTCACGTTATTGGCGGGCGAGAACAAATTTAAGGTAGTAGGTTCGGTAACGAAGAAGCTTGATTATCTTGTTTGTGGTGACAGTGCTGGGCCTAAGAAGATTGAGAAGGCGGAAAGCCAGGGTGTTCAGTCTTTGAATGAAGAGCAATTTGTTGCTTTGGTTGAAACAGGAGTGCTTCCTGCCCCTGTAACCTAATTTATGTATTGGTAAAACCGTATCATCTGCTCATGCTCAGAGTAAGGAAAACTAGGGCGCGTGTGAGTTAATCCGATGTTCATCTGCTCAGCTTATACTCTACTTTAGGTTTCCAAGAGAGGTAGCTATGGAACATCTTGACCAGATTATCGCAACGTTGGCGCTGACTATGGGGGTTGGCTGGGCCAGTGGCATCAACCTGTACGCCACCCTGCTGACGCTGGGGGTGCTGTCCAACATGGGCCATATCGACCTGCCGCCCGAGCTGCAGGTGGTCGGTGATCCGTTGGTGTTGATGGCGGCCGGACTGATGTATGCGGTGGAGTTCTTCGCCGACAAGGTGCCCGGGGTCGATACCGGCTGGGACACCATCCATACCTTCGTGCGGATTCCGGCCGGCGCGGCGCTGGCGGCAGCGGCTGTGGGCGAGGTGGCAATACCGGTGGAGGTCGCGGCGGCGCTGGTCGGCGGTGGCTTGGCGGCCGGCAGTCATGCCCTGAAGGCCGGTGGGCGGGTGATGATCAACACCTCGCCGGAGCCATTCAGCAACTGGGGCGCCTCGGTGGGTGAAGACGTGGCCGTGATCGGCGGTGTCTGGGCGGCACTGAACCACCCCTACTGGTTTATGGGGTTGCTGCTGCTGTTTATCGTGCTGCTGGTGTGGCTGTTGCCGAAGATCTGGCGAGGTATCCGTCGGGTGTTCCGCTTCCTGTTAAGACTGTTCGGCGTCGATAACGAGTCGGATTCGATCGAAGCCACGGCCGCGGCGGCGGCCGGCCGTGGGTCGGTGGGTACCGGTTCGCGCCCTGGTCTGGGGGACAAGCGGCCTGAAGACTAGGCCCTGCCGCCCAACAACCTTTTCAAAGGCCCCTCAGGGGCCTTTTTGCTGCGCGGTAAAAACCAACGGCTCAGATCCAGCGTTCGCGGGCGGCTTCGTTGGCCACCATATGGACCAGATCGGTATGAGTGACGATACCGAGCAAGGCACCATTGTTGTTGATCACCGGCATCGAGCTGAGTCGGCTTTTCAGGAAGGTGATCGCCACCTGACTGATCGGGGTATCCGGTGTGGCGGCGATCAGTTGGGCCGGGTAGGTGCCATCGATGGTGAGTCCGTCAGTGATCGGGCCGATCGGGTTCAACAGGCTGGTACGACGAAGCAGGACGTATTCAGAAACGACACCGTGGCAGGCTCCCCGGGCATCGACCACCGCCAGGTGGTGGACATTGTGGGACTGAAATTGCTGATAGGCCTGCTGTACGGTGGCGCCCACCGGGATGGTGAATACCGGCGAGGTCATGATCTGGGAGACCTGGGTCGGTTTCTGGTGGTCGCTGGCACGACGGTTCAGCCGCTGGGTCTGTTGGTAGGCCTGCTGGGCACGACTGGAGTTCAGGCGCTGTTCCAGGCTGATGTTGGCCTGGCCGGTCGGGGTTTGCAGTGGTGTCTGGGTTTTGGGCGGCAGTGCCTGATCACCGGAGGAGGGAAGCTCGCGTGAGCGGGCCGACTCGGTGGTGGCTTCGACTCCCCGGGGAGGGAGCAAAGACGAAACCGGAGTCTGAATCCGTACACCTTGATCGTAGACCACCAACGCCATTGATTTTTCACCTCTGCATAACGAAGTGTAGTTAAGCCCTTAGACCTTATATCGCCCCTTTTATTACTTTCTTTATCAGGAAACGGGCCGGATTCAGCGCTTCGAGCAGTTCGCGCTCCAGTCCCAGGGGTTGATCGAGGATCAGATCGGCCAGCAGAGAGCCGGCCAGGGGGGCGGTGATCATGCCTTTGGAACCGTGGGCCAGGTTGACGAACAGTCCGGGCAGATGCACCGGTGGGGTGTCGATCTCGGCTTTGGCATCGCGACCGAGTTGGCGGTAGTTGTGCAGGTAAGCTTCACGATCGGGAACGGCGCCGACGATTGGCAGGTAGTCCGGCGCCGCACAGCGAAATCCGACCCGTCCTTCGGCTTGCGTCAGTTGAGGCTCCAGCTGTCGGCCTAACGGTGGGCTGATCTCTGTGACATGGGCCAGATTCAGCTGATGATCCCGGGATCGCAGTTCGGGGCTCTGGTCGTGCAGATCGAAACTGGCCCCGAAGCAGTAGCGGCCATCTTTCGGCGGGGAGACATAACCGTTGGCGCAGACCACGCTCTTCAGAGCGGGCTGTCCTTCAACCTGAGGCAGCGAGGTGGTTTGGCCGCGGATCGGCTTCAGCGGTAGCTCTGATAGCGGTGCGAATAACTTGGCCTCATGGGCGGTGCAGACCACCAGTTGCGGGCCCTGATCCAGCAACTGCTGCTCTTGGCCAAGTAGCTGCCAGCAGCGCCGCGGTTCATCGAAGCGGAGCTGCTCGATCGGTTGGTTAAAGTGGCAGTCGATATTGGGGTGTTGCAGTAACCGGGCACAAAGGCGGGCTGGGCTGACCCAGCCGGCGTTCGGAAACAGCAGTCCGCCCGCCGCCAGTGGAACCCCGGCCCAGTCGCCGGCTTGGGCTTGATTCAGACCGGTTACCAGCTTTTCCGGGTAGTGAGCACCCTGCAGCAAGGCCTGCTGCTTGGTCTGTTCCTTGTCGTTCAGCGCCAGCTGGATCACACCGCAGGGCGCCCAATCCTCACCGCTCTGGGCCAGCCGATGTAGCAGGCGCAGACTATGCAGGTAGCCACTGAGGTGGATACGGCTGTGGTGGGTCGGTTGCGCCGGCAGCTTGGCGTAAAGCACCCCTTGGGGGTTGCCCGATGCACCGCACCCCGGGGCCGGGCCTCGCTCGTAGAGGCTGACCCGGCAACCGCGCTCGGCCAGTGCAAAAGCGGTGGCGGCACCGGCAATACCGGCACCGATCACCAACACCCGCTGAGGTCGGATCGAGGCCGGCGTCGGGCGATCAAACCAGGGACGTGGGCGACGGGCCCGAGGCCTTTGTGACGGGGCTTGCTCGCTGTCCTGCGGGTCCTGTGGTTGAGGCTCAAAGCGCCCCCGGATCATCTCTCGCTTGTGGCCGAAGCCCTTGATCTTTTCGAGCTGGAATCCAACCCGCTGGAGTCCCCGGCGCACGATACCGGCTGCGGTAAAGGTGCTGAAGCTGGTGCCGCTGCGGCTCAGACGGGCGAGCTGGTCGAACAGCTCGTCGCTCCACATCTGCGGATTCTTGGCCGGGGCGAAACCATCCAGAAACCAAGCATCGACCTCGGCATCCAGGCGGCTGAAGGCGTCGGTGGCTTCACCGTAGAGCAGGGTGAGCTGAACCCGTCCCTGGTCGAGACTGAGGCGGTGGTAGCCGTTACAGGCCGGCGGGTATTGTTTGATCAATGATTGGGACAGGCTGTCCAGCTCCGGCCATAGTGCCAGCGCCCGCTGCATGTCGTCCGGATTCAGGGGGTGTCGCTCGACCGAAATAAAGTGTAATCGGGCGGTGGCCGGCGCCGATCGGCGCCAGCTATGCCAGCAACTGAGGAAATTCAGGCCGGTGCCGAAACCGGTTTCGGCGACGGTAAAATTCGCCTCGGGATCGAGTTGTCCGAAGCGCTGGGGTAGGTCGTTATGCTCCAGAAACACATAGCGACTCTCCTCCAGTCCGCTGGCACGGGAGAAGTAAACATCGTCGAACGCCTGCGCCAGCGGCTGCCCCTGCTGATCCCACTGCAGCCGGGCGGTTTCTGCCTGACCGGTGGCGGGATTGCCGCTGTGCCGGTCAGTCATCGTCGTCGGCCAGCACGATACAGTTTCGACCGGAGCCCTTGGCCTGATAGAGGGCGTCATCGACCCGTTTCATCATCTGCTCGACCGTCTCACCAGGCTTCAGGGCGGCAACGCCGGCGCTGGTGCTGTAGTTGAGCTGCTCACCGTTGAGCAACTGGACATGCTGCTGATGACAGGCGTTACGCAGCCGATGGGCGACCTTCATCGCGGTATCGGCATCGGTGCCGCTGAGTACCATCAGGAATTCTTCGCCGCCGTAACGACCGACAAAGTCTTCCGCCCGGGAGGTCTTGATCAGCAGTTGCGAGAAGTTGATCAGGACCTCGTCGCCCACGGCGTGGCCATAGGTGTCGTTGATCCGTTTGAACTTGTCCAGATCCATCAGGATCACGCTCAGCGGACTGTCCTGCTCGATGGCGCTCTGGGACTCCCGGTTCAGGAAACCGACGATGGAGCCGCGGTTGGCCAGCCCGGTCAGCGAATCCCGGTGAGCCTGTCGGTAAAGCCGCATCATCATGCTCAACTGGGTCAGTGCGGCCCAGCCGGAGATAACCGCCAGCAGGGTCAGCAGCCAGATATCGTTAAGGCTGGCATAGCTGAACAGGTCACCCAGGATCAGGTGGTTGAGAATATAGAGTCCGACCACGAAACCGGCCAGCAGGGCCCCTTCGAAGATCGTCAGCGGGAAAATACCGCCCAACCCGATAATCATAAACGGGAAGAAATGATAGCCCGCCGGCAGGCTGTCATGGCCGTTACCGAGCAGCACAAACTGCGCCGCGGTGTGAAACCCGGAAGGGATCACCACCAGCAGGGTCAGCTTCAGGCGGGCCACCAGCAGGCTGTGATTGGCGCTGCTCCACAGGCACAACAACAGGAACAGCGCACCGCTGGTGGTTCGCAATACCGCGATGGTTTTCAGTTCCTGACCGGAAAGAAACAGCGCATCGACGGCGATCCAGGCCGGGATCAGCAGGGCCAGCAAAAACGCGATCGGTCGAATTCGACCGTTGATGTATTGGGCACGGGTGTGGCGAAAGTGTTTCGAATGCGGTCGTGCCCGCAACAGGTCAAACAGGTAGGCCTGCTTGAGGCGTTGAATGAAAGCCTGTTTTTTGGTCGGGTAGGCAGGGTCGTTAGTGGCCTGCAGCTCGGAATAGCTACTGGCTGAAGCCCGGCGATCGATAGCGTCGGGCGGGTCAACCGGGGCCTGTGGATTACTACTTTGATTATCCATGGGCGAGCAACCTTGCGCTCAGTGGTCGTTCAGATTGTAGGGTGCAGCCGAATCGGCTGTATAAGCTGATCATTGTGCACCAAAGCTTGAGATTATTCTATTTGCCCGACACGGGCGATGTGCTTGAGACTGGTCAATTTAAGGCGAATACCGGATCATAGGGCTTTGCCGATCTTGCTCCGGGAGAACCGCTATCCGACGCCTACCGCCCTTGAACGCTTTGCGTGCCTTCGAAGCCGCCGCGCGTCACCTGAGTTTCAACTCCGCAGCGGATGAACTGTACGTCACACCTTCGGCGATCAGTCACCAGATCAAAACCCTGGAGCAGTACCTGGAGTTGCCGCTGTTTCACCGCAATCGCCGTAAGGTGGAGCTGACCGCTGCTGGGGAAAAGTACCTGCCGACGATTCAGCAGGCGCTGGATCAGATCGACAGCGCCACCCGCCGCCTGATGAGCAACCCCAACTCCGGTGCGGTGACGCTGAGTGTGGCACCGGCGTTTCTGACCCGTTGGCTGATGCCACGGCTATCCGATTTCCAGGACCAGTACCCGGATGTGGAGCTGCGGATGAGCGCCTCCAACGCCGATCTGGACTTCCACCAGACCGATATCGATATGTCGGTACGCTACGGCCGCGGGGAATGGAAGGATGTCGAGGCTCACCTGCTGATGGGGATGTCGGTGGTGCCGGTCTGCAGTCCCGATCTGCTCAAGCGTGGTAAGCCGCTGAAAAAACCCGAGGATATGCGCGATCACACCCTGATCCATGTGGCCACCCGGATGGAGGAGTGGCGGATGTGGCTGAAGGCGATCGGCATCGATTTCAATGATTTCGGTAAGGATCTGCGCTTCTCCAGCACCTCGCTGGCCACCGGGGCGGCGATGGAGGGCCTGGGGATCGCGCTGGCGGATCGGCAGCTGGTCGACAAGGAGCTGGCCCGGGGTGATCTGGTGGTGCCGTTCGACATCGGCATGGATACCCATAGCGCCTTTTACCTGGTTTACCCACAGGACCGGACGCTGAGTTATGCCGGTAAGGCATTCCGGGACTGGATTCTGGAGCAGCTGCAGCCGAATCTGGACTGATTCGGTCTGCCGATACTGTCTTAAACTGAATCGATTGTAACGGTTTGAGACAGCTGGATTGGCCGTCGACACTGTTTTCCGGGGCTTAGACGCTGGTCCGTTCCTTGCAGTGTTCCGGGTATGGAAAACCAGAACCCGACAGCCTCGTCCGTCAACATCCCATCACCCTCAACGTTGAATACCGAGATCGCCGTGGTCGGCGGCGGCCCGGCGGCGACCATTGCCGCGATCGGCCTGCAGCGCCTGGGTTATCGCGTACTGGTGATTACCCAGCCAAGGCCCTTTGCGGCGCTGGAGGGGATCTCCAAACGGGTGATCGACAGTTTCCGCCAGCAGGGGATGCAGGCGTTGGTGGAGGCCTTACCGCCGCCGTCGCCGCGACAGGTGAGCTGGAACGGCAGTACCAGCGCGGCCAATGTGGAGGTGCTGGTCGATCGGCAACAGCTCGATCGTTTGCTGCTCGACGAACTGCGGCAACGACAGATAAGCGTTGTCGAAGCGCGGGCGCAACAGCTGGTGGCCGACGGCGATGGCTGGCGCATCAGCCTGCAGGGGCATCCGCAGCATCGTCGGGTGCGGGCCGATTTTCTGATCGAAGCGCGGGGGCGTAGCGCTCCCTCGGCCGGCGAAGAGCGGGTCAAAGGACCTGAAACCCTGTCGTTGTTGCATTACTGGCAGGGCCCCGCCGGCCAGCTGCGCTCGGCGGTGGAGAGTTTCGAACACGGCTGGGCCTGGATGGCGATGGCTGCCGATGGGCGTCGCTACCTGCAATTGACGGTCGATCCGCGCTACTGCCCGTTACCTGCCAAGTCGGAACTGGCGTCGTTCTGCCAACAACAGTTGCTGCAACTGGAGCAGTCAGGCCCCTTTGTCGAGGGTGCTGAGCCCACCGACAGGGTGCAGGCCCGCACCAGCGGCTGCGTACTGCGGCAGCAGTTGATGGGTCGGCGTTGGCTCTGTATCGGCGATGCGGCGATGGCGGCGGACCCGTTGTCCGGCAATGGCGTCTTCCAAGCGATGTCCAGCGGGCTGGCGGCTCCAGCGGTGGTGAACACGCTGTTACGCCACCCTAAGTCCTATTCCATCGCCGCCGAGTTCTATCGACGACGGATCCATGGCCTGTTCTATCGCTTTGCCCGGGTCGGGCGCGATTTCTATCGGATGGAGCAGCGCTGGAGTGATCAGCCGTTCTGGCGCGATCGATGCGACTGGCCCGACCGGGAACCCTCCCATGCCGAACCGGTGCCCGGTCGCTGGTCGATCGAAACCTTGCCGGTGATCGATCGTGATCGGATCCGCACCGCCGAGGTGCTGGTCACCCCGGATCAGCCGATGGGTATCTGGCACTACCGAGGGGTGGAGCTGGCGCCGGTGATGCGGGAGTTAGGGCATAACCCGTCGCTGGACGGGGCCGACCAGCGACTGGCCGATGCCCTGAAACTTGATCCTGAACTGGCCAGGCAGCTGGTTAGCTGGATCGGTAGTGAGGGCTGGTATTGAGCGCAGTCTGCGCTCGTTGCCAGGCTTCAACCCATCCCCATTCTAGATCTCTGGTGTCCGTCTTCCTCTCCTCTCTTACCGTGACCTCTATGTTGCCCCGGGTCTCTATGGCTGCAGGGTAACGGCTTAAACACCTGTCTCGTTTTGATTCAAAACGGCGTCGTTTATCACGGCGTCGAATTGCTGCTGCTTGCTTAACTCTTTGAATTAATTAGTCAAAAAAGGCTGGCACGGCTGTTGCTATTTATCAATCGGGTTGGATTGTATGTGCCGGCATCAGGTCGGCATCGACAATAAACATAACGAAGGAGGTCTGACCTAGATGAAACAACACAGACTGTCATCCTGGGTGGTCGGCGCCGGCGCAGCGGCGCTGCTGTCACCCGCCACGACGCTGGCCCAGGGAGAGGCCGCGCAGATTATTCGCGACAACTGCCTGGCCTGCCATACCGAAGAGCGCAGCGACACCCCTCAATGGAGCCGCATCAGTCACCAGCGCAAGACCCCGGAAGGCTGGTTGATGACCATCGGCCGGATGCAGGCGATGCATGGGCTCAAGATCAGCGAAGAGGACCGTAGCACGCTGGTGAAACACCTGGCCGATACACAGGGCCTGGCGCCTGAGGAAACCGATGGCTTCCGCTATGCGATGGAGCGCCGTTTGAATACCCAGGAGAGCTTCGAATCGGCCGGCATTACCGAGATGTGCAGCCGCTGCCACTCGGGCGCCCGGGTGGCGTTGCAGCGCCGACCCGCCAGCGAGTGGGAGCACCTGGTGCACTTCCATCTGGGTCAGTGGCCGACCACCGAGTACCAGGCCATGGGGCGGGATCGGGACTGGTTCGGCATCGCCTTGAACACCATGGTGCCGGAGTTGGCCGAGCGCTTCCCGCTCAAATCCGAAGCCTGGAGCGACTGGCAGCAGGCGGCCAAGCCGGAGCTGAGCGGCAGCTGGCGTTTTGCCGGTAACCTGCCGGGCAAGGGTGAGCTGGAAGGCAGCATGCAGATCTCCGGTTCCGATGCCGACGGCTATTCGGTCGAAGTGAGAGGTCACTACGCAGACGGTTCTGCCTTCAAAGGCCGTGGACAGGGCATCGTTTACACCGGTTACGAATGGCGTGCCAGCGTCGATATCGGCGGGGTGTTGATGCGTCAGGTGCTGGCCGCCTCCCAGGATGGCAGCGAGCTGAACGGGCGGATGTTCGAAGCGCTCCACGACGAGCGTGGCATGGATATCCGGGCCTTGAAGGACAACGGCCGCAGCAACCAGATCCTGGCGGTGCAGCCGGCCCATATCAAAGCCGGCGAGCGGCAGCGGATCAAGGTGATCGGCAACAACCTGACCGGGCGTCTGGCGCTGGCCGAGGGTCTCAAGGTTGAAAAGATCCATCACAGCGGCAAGGGGCTGATCGACGTCGAAATCAGCGCCGCCAAATCCCTGACCAGCGGTGCCCACAGCCTGCGGGTCGGTGACGGTGATGGCGCTACAGTGCAGGTCTACGATCGCATCGGCAGCCTCAAGGTGGTGCCCTCCTTCGCGGTGGCCCGGGTCGGTGGCAACGGTGGTTCGACGCCGAAGGTTCGTTCCGCGTTCCAGGCCGAAGCCTGGGCGCCGGGTGCCGACGGCAAGGCCGGAACCGATGACGACGTGCGGATCGGCTTTATGCCGGCCAACTGGCGGGTCGAGCCGTTTGACGAAGCCGCCGCCGCCGATCGTGACGTCGAGTTCGCCGGCTCGATGAATGCGGCGACCGGGGTGTTCACGCCGGCCCTGGCCGGACCGAATCCGGATCGACGGATGTCGACCAACAACGCCGGCAATCTGAAGGTGGTTGCCGAACTGGCCGAGGCCGGTCAGACCCTCAGTGGTGACGGCCAGCTGATCGTCACGGTGCAGCGCTGGAACAACCCACCGTTGCCCTGATCACGGCCGGTTTTCGAGCCTTATCGGATTTACGAATCGACGGGAGGTGCCGGCCGCGCCGCGCATCGACCCGGTTGCTCACCGCGGAGGGTGAACTGCATGAAACATCTAAAACCTATCAATCAGAAGGCTTCGGCGTTGGCCGAAGCCGCCAGTAACGACCAGGCCGACGAAGTGATCGCGATGCAGAGCGTCGCCGGCTGTACCGCCACCACCGACCCAGGCTGGGAGATCGACGCCTTCGGCTCGGTTACCTCGCTCTGTCAGCCGATGGAATCGGACCTTTACGGTTGCGCCGACCCCTGCTGGTGGCCGGCCCAGGTGCCGGACATGATGAATACCTACCCGGACTGGAACAAGGATGCCCCGAGCGCGGGGCAGAACTGGCGCAATCTCGGGGATGTGTTCCCGAAAGATAAGAAATAACCCAACGGGGACGACACCATGAAACAGAATCGCAACAACAAAAACAAAGCGCCTGCTCGACCCATCATCTCTCGGTTTGGGCTGACGGCTGCGGGCTTGGCACTGTCCGCCAGCGCATTGCTGGGATCGATTCCGGCACAAGCCAACAGCAGTCAGGCGTTGAGCACCGGCAATGAGTACATGCTGGTAACCAACTATCCCAACAACCTGCATGTGATCGACCTGGCCTCCGAGTCGCTGCTCAAAACCTGCAGTCTGCCCGACGACTTCGGTCCGGGGGCGATTCGGGTCTCACCGGACAGCAAGATCGCCTACGTGCTCAACAACCACTACGAAGATGTCTACGGCATCGCGCTGGATAGCTGCGAAGTGGTGTTTACCGCTCGCCAGTCGAGTGAGACCGAGCGGGTCAAGAGTATCTTCTCGTTCGCGTTGAGTCGTGATGGTAAAGAGCTGTACACGGTACAGAACCCGACCCAGCTCAACAGCGATCACTACCGGGTTCAGCAGCCTCGGCTGGCGGTTTATCGCACCGATGCCGGACTCGATGCGAAGCCGGTCCGGACCTTCGAGGCTCCGCGTCAGGTGTCGGTCCTGAGCGTGCTGGATGATGGCACCCTGGTGATGGCCGGGGAGGATTTCTACGCGGTCGACGTCAGCACCGGCGAGCGTGAAGTGCTGCTGCCGAATCGAAACTGGGAGCGGCCGCTGTATGCGCCGCCGGATGTTCTGAACGTCTGGCCGATGGATACGCCCAGCAACGAGTTCCTGAGCCTGTACACCACCGCCCGGTTTCAGGATGAGAGCTACGATCTCAACACCGCCGACTGGATCTACGGTTTCCATACCGTCGATCTGAAAACCGGCAAGGCCGAGAGCCTGGATTTTGGTCCGATCACCGAAATCTATTTCACCGGTATGCGCAGCCCCAAAGACAAGAACCTGGTGTTCGGGGTACTGAACCGACTGGCCAAGTACGACCTGTCGAAGAAGGAGCTGATCAAGGCCGCCGAGCTGGATCACTCCTACTACTGCATCGCGATGAACCACGACGGCAGCAAGGTCTATCTGGCCGGGACCTATAACGACGTGGCGATCTTCGATGCCGACAGCCTGGAGCGGACCGGCACCATCAAACTGCCCGGCGGTGATATGGCCATCACCACCGCCCAGGTGTTCCGCCGCTAACAGCACCATCCCTCTTTAATCGCAAGCGAACTGCGGGTCGTCCTCCGGGACGGCTTCGGGCGCCTGCACCCTGAATTTGTTGAGAGATTGAAATAGAGAGTGAAGTAATGAATAAAAAAATCAAAGCGTTACCTCTAGCATTACCGTTGAGCGTGCTGCTGGCTTTAGGTGTCACACCGGCCCAGGCCGCCGAAATTCACAACCAGAACGGCAACAGCCTGCAGTTCAATGTCGAAGCGATGCTCGGCGTCTTCTCGCTGGATGAGAACTACAGCGGGACTCCCGGCTCACGCAACTGGCAGGAGGGTTATATCAAGACCGACCTGGTCGGCGAATCGCAGCTGGATGTCGGCACCCTCTACGGCGGTGCCGGTTTGATCGCGCTGGGCACCCGGGGTGACGGTGACGGCCTGGGAATCAGTACCGGTGACGAGGCCGATGTCGACCTGGAAAACCTGTTCGCCGGTTGGCGCTCCGCCTCCGGGGTGTTCGATATCTCCATCGGTCGGCAGACCTTCCAGCTCGGTGACGGTTTCCTGATCGCTGGCGATAAGGTCAGCCCCGGCGAGGGCTTTGGCGACAACATCGACCGTGGCGGCGCCTATTACCTGGCCGGTCGCAGCAGCTTCAGCAACACCGCCATCGCCCGGATCGACCCGCAAGGTCCGGTGCGTGGCGACCTGTTCTGGCTGCAGTCGGACAACAAATACCAGCAGAAGACCGAGCTGGCCGGGGTTAACTTGGAATGGGTGAACGACGAACTGGGTACCCTGGGCGTCAGCTACTTCGAAGTGACCGATCTGGAAGAGGGCACCGGCCTGTCGCTGTTCGACCAGCGCAAGGGGCTGGAAGTCACCAGTCTCCGGGGGCAGGGTAGCGCCGGGGTGGAGAACCTGTTCCTGTCGTTCGAGTACGTTGATCAGTCCGGTGGCGATACTGCGGTCAAGAATGACGCTCAGGGCTGGTATGTCGAACTGGGTTACACCTTCGCCGATGTCTGGGGCTCACCGAGCCTGAACTACCGCTACGCCGAGTTCTCCGGTGACGACAGTAGCACCGCCAAAAACGAAGCCTTTGACCCGCTGTTCTACGGTTTCACCCGCGGCTTCGGTACCTGGTACCAGGGCGAGGTGGCGTCAAACTACGCCGGTCCGTTTAGCAGCGGTAATGACGTCAGCCGGATTGAACTGACCCTGTCGCCCCGTGAAGATCTGATGATCGGAGCCCAGTACTGGAAGTTCGATAAGCAGGACGATGCCGCCGACCTGTCCGGTGACGAGATCGATCTGTATGCGCTCTGGAGCATCAACGATAACTGGGTCTTCAGCCCGATGATCGGTTACTACGATCCCAAGGGCAGCGATGTGATCGCCGCTCAGGGTAATGACGATTCGAATCTGTATCTGCAGGCGGTGCTGATGTACTTCTTCTAAGGAGAAGGCTTACCGGGTTGTCGCAAGTCGTGTCCCCTGACGGCTTCATCAGATAACCCTGAAACCGCAACAGCTTTCCCCTTCAGGCTGTTGTGGTTGTCTTATTTCAGGGGCGGCAGTCAGGCGGAAAGTGGACAAGACGGAGCACAAACAAATTGGATTAGCGAACGAAGACTTTTCGTTATCGACTGGCTCGCTATTTATGACGCTCATGGATAAGTGGCGAGATTAGCGGCTCAGCACAGCGCTTTCAGGGGCGCGAAGAGATGGATTGGTAGGTGTCGGTAATTTCGCTGCAAGGGTGGTTTTTCTCTAGATAGCGACACATCTCTTGTTGGGACAATAGTCCCGTCAAACGCTTCCATGTCCGGCGTTTAGAATCAGAGCAAGTCGTAGAGGGTTCATAGCAGATCCACTTATCAGCTTCTTTGTTTGAAAAGCGAGATACGCATAGGTTTTCATTTAGATTTTTCAACATAAATGGAAACTCCTTTTATTGATATCTATCCATAGTTCCTGACGATACAGGCCATATCACAATTATTTATAAATTTACGGAGGACTTACGAAATAAAAGCGGGAAGGAAATAGTCAGAAAAATAGGGTTAGGGATGGATAGGCAGTGTTTTCAGTAGAGAGCATGGCTGATCCATGCTCTCCAGCGTCGAATCGAATGACATCAATTCAGACTTACAGTGCCACGATGTTCTCAGCTTGCAGGCCTTTCTGGCCTTGAGTCACAGCAAACTGGACACGCTGTCCTTCGGTCAGGGTCTTGAAGCCGTCACCGGCAATAGCGCTGAAATGAGCAAAAACGTCGGGACCAGACTCCTGCTCGATAAAGCCAAAGCCTTTTTCTTCGTTGAACCACTTTACGGTTCCGGTCGTTGTATTAGACATAATAATATCCTGAATTTTATATAGAGTTGTGCCTTGATAAGGCTCGAATAGCTTGGAAATATAGACTGGAACTTAGAAACTGCAGGACGAGGAATTACGAATAAGACAGCGGCTGTAGAATGTAAATCGAAAGGCTTTTTTCTAGCTGACGGCAACCATACAGGTAACTAGACTGCTTGTCGATCTTTTTATTTTTTAATAGCGGATCGACAGCCGTCAATAGTGGCTGCTCAGTCCGGGGTTTTTCAGGATAGTTCAGCTGCGGCTAAACCCATTCGCCCGTTCCCTGGCTCCACCCGTCTGAATTTGGCCGGTGATAAGCTGCCTAAGGTATGACAACTCAAATCTGTATCTGCAGGCGACCGTCGTCTGAGGTTATTTCTGAGTCTTGTTATCGTTGGTCTTTTCGGACTGCTCCGGACCGCCGAAAATAGTGCTGAAGAGCAAAGCGAATATGGCCTCAAAGGATGTGCCTGACTCCGACTCGAGCTTGTCTCTGATTTTATCCAGATTAACCTTAATCTGGTCGTCCGATATGATCGATAGTTTGCGTGCAAAACGATAGGTGTCTTCTATGTCGTTAAGTAGAACCACTGCCGCCGGTTTCGGCATATTCGGTAAGAGTTCTAATGCCAGCAATGTCACCGAAGACAGCTTACGATCCATAAATTCGACCTGCTTGGTAACATGTTCGGTAGTCGGAGGCCGGGAATTACTCATCACGTAGAAATAGAGACTCTGGTCACCGCCGTCGATTTTCTCTTTCGACAACTGCCAGAATTTGTCCCTCGATTCGTTGAATGCCAGCCAGAGGTGGTGGTTGGTATTCTCCTTCTTCAGAATCTTGATATGTTCCTGGTGGCTTGAAGCCTGCCGCGCTATCTCCTTCCGGGTTTCTTTGAGTTCGTTACTCTGGATCACGATGGTGAAGAGCACCGAGATGAACATAATGAAGGTCAAGATCGGATTGAGAATCCCGCCGATAAAATCGCCGAAGGGGCCGAGGACATTGAAAAACCCGGGGGAATTTCCATCACCGGATAACAGGCTTACCCAGATCGTTATCCCGAGCAGCAAGACCGCGATGGCAATGATTAAACAGGCAACTGATCCGGAAATAACCAGCAGTAAGGACAAGGCTCGGGGGTGATTGTCACCCTCGATCCAGCCGCCGACCCGCTCCGATAAGGCAAAGAGGTTTTCCCTGAGTGTCATTGCGGCTTTACCGGCTCGATCGATGAGTTTCATGGCAGACGGTCCCTGTGAGTAACGTTGCTGCTGGCCAGGGTGAGTTCTTTTTAAGGGTGTCGTTAATCAGTTCCTTGGCAAGCTGTGCGCGGAATCTCTCTGATCAGGATCCAGTGTAGCTGAGCTTTCCCGTTTCCCCTCATTGACTACCGTTGATTTGTTTCAGACGTGCCGCTGTACTGTCCTAGAGCGTTACCACTCTCAGCGCCAAGCCGATCAACACCAGTCCGGTGGCCCGGTTGATGGTGGTGGCGCGTTTCTCCAGGCTGCGCAGTACGCGCGGGTGGGAGATGATCAGCGCCACGATGATGTACCAGAGGGTGTCGATGGAGAACACGGTGGCGACCATGATCAACTGCTCGGTGGTGCCCTGGTCGGCGCTGACGAACTGGGAGAACAGGGCGATAAAGAAGATCGCCAGTTTCGGGTTCAGCAGCGAGATCATGATCCCGTCCCGGGCCGCATCGGCCAGGGACGAGGATCGGCCTTCCACCTGCAGGGCACTGTTTTGTTTGGCCCTTAGGGCTTTGACCCCCATCCAGGCCAGATAACCGGCCCCGGCATAGGTGAGCGCGGTATAGAGCAGCGGTGTTTCGGTGACCAGCAGTCCCAGGCCCCAGAGGGTCAGCACCGCCCAGATCGCCACCCCGGTACCGTGGCTGATGGCGGTCAGGATGCCGTGGCTGCGGCCGTTGCCGAGGCTGTGGCGCAACACCACCACCAGGCTTGGGCCGGGTGAGATAGCGCCCAGGCAGCAGATGGCGACGAGTGAAAGCCAAACGGTGAGAGTCATGATGCCATGTGCCAACCAGATTTCAGTGAAGACACTAGTGTAGAGAAACTAGCGGTATTCTTTAAATGACAATTATATCTAGCTGCTATGACTTCAAGTCATGAAACTTGGGAGAGTACATCGAGGCTTTTATCTCGTCGGCAATGCAGTTGCGTACCCAGCCATGGGCCGGGTCCCGATCGTGCTTCAGGTGCCAGCACAGGTGATAGTGGTGTTCCGGCAGCGCTAGCGGCAGCTCGCAATAGCTCAGGGGCAGGGCGTTGGCGGCGTTCCGGGCGATATGGGCCGGCAGGATCATCAGTGCCCTGCCCTGCGCCACCACCTGAAAGGCGGCCGAAAAAAACGGCACCTCAAACAGGATCTGTCGACTCAGCCCTTGGCTCTCCAGCGCTCGCTCGAAGAAGGAGTCTTTGTCCCCGCCGCTGTTGACCCGCACAAAGGGGTACGCCAACAGTGCGTCTAGGGAGGGTCTGGCTTCAGTGGCCAGGGGATGCTTGGCGGCCATCAGGCAGACCGGTTGGTCTTTGCCCAGGAAGATGCTCTGCAGATTGGCCGGCAGGGTCGAGATGGTGGTGGAGACGAAATCCAGCGGCAGCTGCCCCAGTCGGCTGAGACTCTGGGGCTTCCAGAGTTCGTAGCTGAAGCTGATTCCGGGGGCTTCACGCTGCAGCCGGTTGAGGATGTGGGGGAAGATAAACTGGGCCACATAATCGGTGCAGGCGAAGCTGAACTGGCGATCGCAGCTGGCCGGATCAAAGTGGCTTAGTTGGCGTAGCCCATCGGCCTGGCTGAGGATGCTTTGCACCCGGGGGAGCAGTTCGATCGCACGGGCGCTGAGGTGGTAGCTGTTGCCTTCGCGAATCAGCAGCGGATCGTCGAAGTAGTCCCGCAGCTGGGCCAGTTGCCGGCTCATGGCCGATTGGGTCAGGTGCAGGCGCACCGATGCCTGGGTGACATTTTTCTCCTCCAGCAGGGTGGCCAGGGCTCGGAGAAGGTTCAGATTCAGGCGTTCCAATGTCGCTCCTCCTTCAGGGGCTTGCTAAAGGCTTGGTCGAGGTCTTCGGCGTGGCTAACCACCTGGCTGAAGCGCATTAATCGCGTGCCATCAAACAGTGCCACCAATCCGGGCATGGAGGAACCCGACTGACGGGGCCTTTGCCCGCGGTGAAAGCCATGATTATTCACTACGCGAGTGGAGATTGATATGCCTTCTGGCGATGAGGCCACGGTGCCAAACACCATGGCCTCTGGTTCGCTCAGGCTGTGCCCATCTCGGCCAGCAATCGATCGCGACCTTCGCTTTCGAGGTATTCGAGAAAGG
Source organism: Motiliproteus sp. (assembly GCF_965230735.1). Lineage (GTDB taxonomy): Bacteria > Pseudomonadota > Gammaproteobacteria > Pseudomonadales > Balneatricaceae > Motiliproteus. The sequence continues at coordinate 90,575 of NZ_OZ246016.1, read as the reverse complement.
TGCTGGCGACCACCGACATCTGCTTGGCGGGGAGACGGGCCAGAAACCACTGGGTGGTTATCGGTAACCCTTCAACCGGCAGCATGGCCAAGCCGGTGCTGCCTCCGAAGGCCAGGGTGTGCTGCGACAGGATCGAGACCCCCAGCCCGGACATCACGCAGTGCTTGATCGCCTCGTTACTCTCGATCGTCATCCGGGCTTTGAGGGTCTCGCCCTGCTGTTCAAAATGGCGCTCGATCGCATGGCGAGTGCCGGAGCCGCTTTCGCGCATCAGAAAGGGTAGCTGCCTAAACTGATCCAGCGAAACCGAAGCCTGCTCGACCAGCGGATGACCTTCCGAAGCGATCGCCACCAGGGGATTGGGAACAAAAGGTTGAAGTTCTAACCTGGGTTCCTGCGGGGGGTGGCTGAACACATAGAAATCGTCTTCGCCGCTGGCCAGACGGTCGATGATCTGCTGTCGGTTTCCCACATTGAAGTGGACGTCGATCATCGGATAGCGGCGCAGAAAATCCCCCAGCAGGTGGGGAATAAAATACTTGGCTGTGGTCACCACCGCCAGTCGCAACTGGCCGGCTTTCATCCCCTGCAGGTCAGCCAGCTTCATCTCCAGACGATCAACGCAGGAGAGCATCTCGCGGGCACTCTCGACCACCGCCAGGCCCGCCTCGGTGAACACCAGGTTTTTCCCCACGGTGCTGTACAGCGGGGTTCCGATGCTATCGGCCAGCTTTCTGAGCTGCATCGACAGGGTGGGTTGGGTCAGGTGTAGCTCGTGGGAAGCGGCGGTGATCGATCCGTGCTTGTACACGGCCAGAACGATCTCCAGTTGGCGCAGGGTGCCGATGCGGGCTGAAAAGCGGGCCATAACAGATCACCAAAACATCTTTAATTAGATATAGATAAAAATCTATTTTCAGCATATAAAAAATCGATTTTTATCTATTTTAATATTGCTCCATGATGGCCGCCAGATTTTCGATCGCATCGATATGGGAGGCAAAGCATGAATCGGGTAGTGGCGTTTGAGTTGGCAGCGATTGGACTGTTGCTCACGATGGGGCTGATCCTGCTAGAGCAGCAGCTGCCGGTTATGGGGGTGGTGATGACGGCGGTGGTGCTGGCGGTCTGCAGCCTGGGTTTACGACTGCTAAACGCCAGGACGTCCCTGCAGGCGGCTCGAGTAAGGGTTCAAAAACCGGCTCAAACAACAGCGCAGGCCAAGACGAGTTCAGGAGTCTAAGGTGCAACTGGATATCGTCGCTGCATTCTTCCTGTTCGGTGCGGTAGCGCAGCTGCTGAAGGCGCCGATCAAGATGCCGTCGGGGTTGTATCAGAGCCTGACGCTGTTTTTGCTGATAGCGATCGGCCTCAAAGGCGGCATCGCACTGGCGGACCATGCCACCATCGCGCTGCTGTGGCAGTCCGGCGCCATTATTCTGTTTGGCGCGGCGTTGCCGCTACTGGCTTTCCCGGTGCTTCGCTATATTGGTGGTCTGGCCCGGATCGATGCGGCATCGATCGCGGCTCACTACGGCTCGGTCAGCATCGCGACCTACGCGGTCGCGATCACGCTGTTGGAAACCAGTCAGATCCCTTATGAGCCCTATTTTCCACTGTTTGTCGCCCTGCTGGAGATCCCGGCGATCGCGGTGGGGTTGTGGCTGGCCAACAGTCATCTGTCCGGTGCTAGCCGCCGACAAGCCCTGCGGGAGATTTTCCTGAATCAAGGGGTTCTGCTGCTGGTGGGATCGTTGCTGATCGGCTTCTGGGCCGGACCACGGGCCGAAAAACTGATGCCGTTTTTCGGCACCCTGTTCCATGGCGTACTGGCACTGTTCTTATTGGAGATGGGGCGGGTTGCTGCGGGGCGCCTTGGTGCGCTGAAGCAGTACGGCTCTTTTATCGCCAGCTTCGGTGTCATGATGCCATTGCTGGGAGCCTCTGCCGGTGCCCTGCTGGCTGGGTTTTTGGGCTTGTCCACCGGTGGCATGATCCTGCTGGCGACCCTGGGTGCCAGCGCATCCTATATTGCCGTGCCGGCGGCCATGGCGGTGGCACTGCCGCAGGCGAATCAAAGCCTGTCGATTACCGCCTCGTTATCGGTCACCTTTCCGTTTAATGTGCTGGTGGGGATTCCGTTGTACAGTGCGCTGATCAGTTACTGGCGTGCCTGAGGACCTCGGATCGGATTCGCCGGATCGATCGGTGTGAGGCCGCTGTCCGGATAACGCATTCCGTTGATCCCAATCCGGTTGAATCTGCGACTAAACTGGTAGCTGGTTGTCATTCAAATCGGGGAAATGCCGTTGCTGTCTGGGTGTCTTGTGTGTGGCCCGTTGAGTTGTCGAAATGCGCATTAACTGGCTCGTCTTTTCATTGTTACTGACGGGAGGCTCAGCGTCTTGGGCGAGTCTCCCCCAGGCGGGTCAGCCCCCCGATGGGGAACAACCGATCCGTGCCGCTTTTGAGCCGCTGCCGCCACAGATCGGCGCCGACGGTGAAGGTTTGGTTCGACAGCTGTTTGAGCGTCTCGAGCAGCAGGGACTGGCTCCGTTTCAGGTTCAGATGATGCCCTACAGCCGAGCCAAGCGGCAGCTGCTCAGCGGCGAGGCGGATCTGGCCGGCTTCACCCCCGTTCGGGCGTGAAGTCGATGCCTTCTATCGCCAGGCTCAGGAAGTGCGCTGGCCCTATCCGGTCAATACCGACTTTATCTCGCTGGCGCCGATTCGAAGAGATTCGACCGGGCGGATTCAGGCCGAACGGCTGAGGGTCGGTACGCCTTACGGAAACGAGGGGTTTGCGTCGCAGATGCTGGGGGTGCCGATCGAGCAGTTTGACCTGGCCGAACTGGATGAGCTGGTGTTGATGCTGTTGCGGGGACGGGTCGATCTGATCTGGTTTGAGCGGGCCGCGTTGCATCAGGCGCTGGAGGCGCTGTCGCAGCACCCGGCGATCTATTTTCAGCAGGCGCCTGCTGCGCCGATTCCGCTCGGGTTGGCGTTGCGTCGTGATTCCCGGGGAGATCGAATCAAACAGCAGTTGGAGCAGGCGTTGTCCGAGATGAGGTTGCCGCCGATCCCCGCCCGGATGAAGCAACTCAACGGCTTGGGGGCGTCCGGGGTTATTCCGGCTAAACCGGGCCGCTAGCGAGGGCCGTGCGCCGAGTGGAGGCGGAAAAAAGGGCTGCCGAAGCAGCCCAGTGAGGAGCTAGGCTGCCGGGTTCAGACCGACATCAGTACCGTCTTGACCTCGGTGTAGTGCTCGATCGCTTCGGCGCCCATCTCGCGGCCGACACCGGATTGCTTGTAACCGCCGAACGGCAGCGTGGCGCTCAGGGCGGTGTGGCAGTTGACCCAGACGCTGCCCGATTTGATCTGCGGAATCATCCGGTGGACCTGCGACAGGTTGTTGGACCAGATGCTGGCACCCAAACCGTAGGGAGAGTCGTTGGCCATCCGCACCACCTCATCGATATCGTCGAACGGGATGGCGGTCATTACCGGGCCGAAGATCTCTTCCTGAACCACCCGGGCGCTCTGATCGACATCGACCAGAATGGTCGGCTCGACAAAGTAGCCCTTGTCACCGGCCTGGCCACCGCCGGTGACGATGCTGGCACCTTGGGAGCGACCGTCTTCAATATAGCCGCAGACCCGATCCAGCTGCTTGCGGGAGACCAGCGGCCCCAGATCCACATTGGGGTCCAGCCCCTGACCCAGCGACATGCCTTGGGCAATGTTGGCGATCTCGGCGACGGTATTGTCGAACACCTTCTTGTGAACATAGAGTCGTGAACCGGCGCAGCAGACCTGGCCGGAGTTGAAGAAGATCCCGGTGGCGGCGCCGGCGGCGGCCTGGGCGATATCGGCATCGGGCAGTACGATCACCGGTGATTTGCCGCCCAGCTCCAGGGTGACCCGGGTCATGTTGTCCATTGCCGCCTTGCCGATCAGCTTGCCCACCTCGGTGGAGCCGGTGAAGGTCAGCTTGTCGACGCCCGGATGCTTGACCAGCGCATCGCCGGCCACATGGCCTTCGCCGGTGACGACGTTGAACACCCCGGGCGGGAAGCCGGCCTCGAGAACCAGTTCGGCTAAACGAAGCACGCTCAGCGAGGTCTCCTGGGCCGGTTTGATCACCATGGTGCAACCGGTGGCCAGTGCCGGTGCCAGTTTCCAGATTGCCAGTAACAGCGGGAAGTTCCAGGCAATCACGGCACCGACCACGCCGACCGCCTCGCGGCGGGTGTAACCGTGCAGGTTGGCATCGGGCATGTAGGTGACCGAGGCATCGACGCTGCGGCCTTCGATTTTAGTGGACCAGCCGGCCATGTAGCGCAAAAAGTCGATCGCCACCGTGATGTCGACATGCTGAGCGACCACCGCGGATTTGCCGTTATCGATCGACTCCAGCTCGGCCAGCTCTTCGATGTTCTGCTCCATCAACTCGGCTAATCGCCACATCAGTTTTTCCCGCTGGGGCGGACGCATCCGGCTCCAGTCGGAACTCTCAAAGGCATCGCGGGCGGCTTTGACGGCCAGCTCCACATCGGCGGCTTCACCGCGGGGGATACGGGCGATCAGTTCGCCGGTGGCGGGGTTTTCAACCTCGAGGGTTTCACCACTCAGTGCGTCGCACCAGCGCGAGCCGATCAGCATCCGGTGTTGGCGATCGAGGAAGGCGGCGGCCTTCGGGCTGGGGGAGATAGTGGATTGTATATAGCTCATAGATCCTGCCTTTTGTTGTTATCGGTAGCTGCCGGCGGCGATCATGAATCGCCGCCGAGGACTGTGACAGGTACTGATTGGCAGGAACTGTGCCAGTGCTTTTTTTGCTGCGTAACTGGCTGATAAATAGAATTTATTGGCTTTTCTGTTCGGTTGCGAACAGGCCGGCGTCGGACCGGAACTTGAACCGGGTGTTTTATCTTGAAACGGGTGTATCGCCTGTCAGCGGAGTTGGTCGATATCTTCGTTGCGGATCGTTTTGACCAGGTTCAGGAAGCTGATCGCGGCGATATTGGCAATGTTGTCCCGCTTGGACTCCCAGGGTTTGTTGAACCCGGCGAAGGGGGTCAGCCCTTCCATCGAGGCGGAGATAAACAGCGCCAGCTGTTCACGCTCGGGCTCATTCAGCGACGGATTCAGCACTTCGATCAGTTCGTTCAGAACGAGGCGAGCTTTGATGTAGAGCGCGTCCATCCGCTCGGCGGCATGACTGTCATGATTTGACAGGGCCCAAAGCTCGGGGAAGAAGTTGGTGGTTTCCTGGGTGCCGAGGTCATCGATGATAAAGCGGATAATCGCCACAAACTGCTGCTCCGGCCCCACCCCGGCTTCCTCTTTGATTTTGTCGAACTCCCACATGTAACTCTCGATCACCTGATCGAGCAGGTCACGAAGCAGATGTTCCTTATTGGGATAGTAATAACTGAGGTTGCCCACACTGATCCCGGCCTCGGCCGCAACCTTGCGCATGGTCAGGTTGTGGTAGCCCCCGGCAATCATCAGATCACGGGCGGACTGCAGGATCTTCAGTACTCGTTGTTGGCCTTTGGAGAAAGCGGCGGTGCCGGGGCGGACTTGCAGTTGGAGCTCACGCATAGGGGGTCGGAATCCGGGGATAGTCGGGCTGGGCGGGATTATCGCTAATTGGCTCAGATCGTTCAATTTATCACCAATAGTTTTATTTTGGCGTGGTCGTTATAAGAAATAGATATCAAAACTGACCAAAAAATAGGACAAGAGTTCTATTTTGTTGATTGGTTTGCTGTTAGGGTAGATGAATATTGGACACTCGTACTAATAAATATAACTGAGCGAGCCCGTTATGATCGACCATTCTGCTTTGTCCTGCAGCCGTGCTGCAGCCGGTTGCCGCCAGTCGCGGCGGCTGACTTCTGATCTTCACATCAAGCTCCCCAAGCTGCGCTCAAGCGCGCCAAACCCGTTGCGGCGAAGCCGTTAGCGAGGTTCCGTTGCGCGTTGGAATCGGTCTCCGGCCGGCCACTGCGCCCCCTTAACCGATTATCAGCTGCCGTCGCGGCACCGTTTTACCAGGAGGTCCCATGGGTACGCCCTTGAATCTGCTCCACAACAATCTTCACGAAGTCAGCGTCGAAGGTCGTCGCCTGCTGTTTCATATCCCCAGCAGCAGTTTGTTCCAGCTCGATCAGATCAGCGCGGCGGTGATCGACCTGCTCCGACAGACGCCGGATCTGAGCCTGGATCGGCTCAACACCGAACTGGCCGGGCGTTTCGATCGCGACGAACTGGGGGAGACGCTGGCCGAGCTGGTGGCGATGGAAGTGGTCACCGATGGCAGGGCGGTGACCCCGGAGATCGGGGTCACGCATGTCGAGAACTTTCCGCTCAATACCCTGGTGTTGAACGTCAACACCGGTTGTAACCTGAGCTGCACCTATTGCTACAAGGAGGATCTTGATACGCCGTCGGCCGGTCGCAAGATGGATTTTTACACCGCCCGCGATTCGATCGAGATGCTGCTGCGCGAGTCGCCGGATGAGCCTCGCTACAACCTGGTGTTTTTCGGCGGCGAGCCGCTCAGTAACCTGGCATTGATCAAGCAGGTGGTGGCCTATGCCGAGCAGCGCTTCGAGCAAGCCGGTAAACCGGTCGACTTCACCATGACCACCAACGCCACCCTGCTCAACGAAGACACCATCGAGTTTCTGGCCGAGCACCGCTTCGGCCTGTCGATCAGCATGGATGGCCCCCAGGCGATCCACGATAAGAATCGCATCACCGTCGGCGGTCAGGGCACCTACGCGGTGGTGGCCCGTAAGGCGCAGATGCTGTTGTCGCGCTACCGCAGCCGCCCGGTAGGCGCCCGCGTCACCCTGACCCGGGGGATCACCGATGTGGAGCGGATCTGGGATCACCTGTTCAACGAGCTGGGCTTTGCCGAGGTGGGGTTTGCCCCGGTCACGTCCGGCGATATCGCCGATTTCAACCTGACCGAAGCCGAGATCGCCGAGGTGTTCGCCAACATGAAACGGCTGGGTCAGCGCTACCTGGAAGCGGCCTTGGAACACCGCAACATCGGCTTCTCCAACATGCACCAACTGATCACCGACATTCACGAAGGCAGCAAGAAGGCGCTGCCTTGCGGGGCCGGGGTGGCGATGCTGGCGGTGGACCACAGCGGTGGCCTGAACCTTTGCCACCGTTTTACCGGCTCTGATATGGAGCTGTTCGGTTCGGTGGAGCAGGGGATCGATCATCAGCGTTTATCCGGTTTTCTGGATCAGCGGCTGGATCGCACCAATACCGGCTGTGCCAGTTGCCGGATTCGCAACCTCTGTTCCGGCGGCTGTTATCACGAGAGCTACGCCCGCTACGAAGATCCGACCATGCCGACCTATCACTACTGCGACCTGATGCGCGATTGGGTCGACTTCGGTATCGATGTCTATGCCCGGATCCGGGCCCAGAATCCGGACTTTATCGACACCTACATCACCCCGCGCAAGGGGCACTGAGTCGATGGAGAACTAAGAAATGTGGCAGCAGACTCTGGACGCCGACGTCCGAGCCATGGACACCCAGGCTGATCGCCGGGCCTCGTTGGCCTGGCTGTTCGGCTTTGTGCGTCCCCACCTGCGCGCGGTGGGTTTGCTGTTGTTGCTGTCGATGCTGGCCTCGCTGCTGGTACTGGTGCAGCCCTATCTGACCAAGCGGATGATCGACGAAGGGCTGCTTGCCGGTAATTTCGAGCAGCTGCTGTGGATCGCATCGACCCTGCTGGCGGTGGCGATGGGATCGACCCTGTTGGGTGGGATCAACCGCTACTGTCATACCCGCCTGTCGGGACAGATTCTGTTCGCGCTGCGTGAATCGGTGTATCGGCACCTGCAAACCCTGTCACCGACGTTCTACGCCCGTCGCCGGACCGGCGATGTGCTGTCGCGGCTGGATGGAGACGTCGCCGAGATCCAACGTTTCGCCGTCGACGGGCTGTTCTCGGCGGTCAGCGGGCTGTTGGGGCTGGTGGGCTCGGTGGCGATGCTGCTGTGGCTCAACTGGCAGCTGGCGCTGGCGATGCTGGCGCTGATCCCGCTGCAACTGGTTTATCTGCGTTTTATCCGGCCGCTGGTGCAGCGTCGGACCCGGCGCTTGCGGGAACGCTCGGCGGATATCTCCTCCTTCCTGGTCGAAACCCTCGGAGCGATGAAGTTTATCCAGTCGGTCGGGGCCGAGGGCCGCGAAAGCGAGCGTTTACGCAAACTCAACCGCAGCTATCTGGATGAGTTGCTGCATCTGCAGCTGCTGGAGTTTGCCGCCGGTAGTGTGCCGTCCAGCATGACCACGCTGTTCCGCGCCGGCGCGTTTCTGATCGGCGGCTACGCGGTGATTCAGGGTGAGATGGAGCTGGGGGCGCTGATCGCATTCTCGGCTTACCTGGGCATGGCGGTCGGTCCGGTGCATACCTTGCTCGGTCTGTATATGGCGGTGCAGCGGTTGCAGGTCAGTCTCGACCGGGTCTGTGAGCTGACTCAGGCAAGCCCCCTGGTGACCGATTCCGTATCTAATCCCGCAGCGGATTTGGTTGAGTCGGAGACCAGGGCCTCTACAGAGGCTGCCGAGATTCGCATAGCGCAGTTGAACTTCGGGTATGAAGCCGGTGCCGATCCGGTGCTGCGTCAGGCATCGGCTCTGATTGCCGGTGCCAGCCGGGTTGGAATTGTGGGGAGCTCAGGCGCCGGTAAGTCGACCCTGATCGACTTGCTGCAGCGGCATTACGATCCGCAGCAGGGCGCCATCCTGCTCGATGGGGTCGATATCCGCCAATTGCCACTGTCGCAACTGCGTCGGCGGGTGGCGGTGGTGTCCCAGGAGGTGGTGCTGTTTCGCGGCAGCATCGAAGACAACGTCCGTTATGCCTGCCCCGAGGCTGAACCGGAAGCGCTGGAGCAGGCATTGCAGCAGGCCGGTTTGACCGAGTTGATCGACAGTCTGCCGCAGGGGGGGCAAACCCAGATTGGCGAGCGCGGCGCCCGGCTTTCCGGTGGCCAGAGACAGCGTATCGCTATCGCTCGCGCGCTGCTGCAGCAACCGCAGGTGCTGATCCTCGACGAAGCCACATCGGCGGTCGACAGTGCTACCGAAAGCCAGGTGATGGCCAGCGTTGAGTCGCTGTTCCGGAATCGGACCCTGATCGTGATCAGCCACCGTGCCAGCACCCTGGCCCGCATGGATCAGTTGCTGCGGTTAGAGAACGGCAGGCTGACCCCCATCAGCGCAGCGGAGGCGTTTGAGCATGAGTGAGCGTTTCGCGAGTCGAGTACGGGTCGGCCTGGTTGATTCCGGGGTGGCGGAGTTTCAGCGGAATTCGGTGGCGGCGATGGCGGATTTTAGCCAACCCCAGGGGCTAATAACGTGGGAGATGGAAGGGCTGGATCGGCTCGGTCACGGCTCCACGTTGGCCGGGGTGATGATCCAGCAGCTGCCGGAGGTGGCGCTGTTGTCGGCAAAGATTTTCGACCGGCGCCTGGCCGCCAATGCCGAGCAGGCGGCAAAGGCGATCGACTGGCTGCTGGATCAGGGCGTTCAGGTGATCAACCTCAGTTTTGGTATCCGAACCTCGAGGCCCGCCCTGGAGCAGGCCTGCATTCGAGCCGGAGAGGCAGGCGTGGTGCTGGTGGCCTCGTCACCGGCGATGGGCGCAGAGGTCTTTCCGGCGGCCTATTCCGGTGTGATCCGGGTAACCGGCGATGCCCGCTGTGCGCCGGGTGAGACTTCCTGGGGGCCGTCGGCGCAGGCGGATTTCGGCGCCTGTGTGCGGCCTGATCGTGCCAACCGTTGCCATCCCAATGTGGTCGGCGCCAGTGTCGCGGCCGCCTATATCAGTGCCCAGGTAGGCTGCTATCTGCAGTCGATGGATGCCGCGCGCAACGGCATGCCGGATCCGGTAGCACTACGGCGCTGGTTGTCCGACAGGGCCCGATACCGGACCGAGCAACGCTCGGTGGAGCGGATTCCCTGGTCGCGCCGTCTGACCTGGGCCGTATAACGATTTTCCAACCCTAGCGGTTGAGCTGAAGAGGAGGCGATTACCATGTCCGCTGAATTTCAACAGAGTCGCGCCAGTGCCGTCGAAGCCCGCGAAGCGGTTGCCCGGATGGGGCACCTGCCGCAAGGCATGCTGCGCGAAGAGATCGAGTCTTCCTGGAATCGCTGTCTGGATCAGGGGCTGAGTTTTGAGCAGGAGCTGGATCTGAAGGTTTTTTCCGAGCGGGAAACGTCCGAGCTGCAGGAGCGTAATCGGCGCCTGATCGCCAGCTCCACCGCCGAGATGGAAGCACTGCTGGGGCATTTCGGCGAGCGCGACAGCATGGTGATGCTGTCCGATGCCAACGCCACCATCCTCAAGAGCCTGGGCGACAGCAGCTTCCTCGATCGGGCTTCACGCTACTCCTTGCTTCCCGGTGCCAGCTGGGGCGAACAGCGCGGGGGGACCAACGCCATCGGTACGGTACTGATGAATCCGAAACCATTGATGATCAGCGGCGAAGAGCATTATTTCGACGCCATCAGCCGGTTCAGCTGCTCGGCGGCACCGATCTTTGAACCCGGCGGTGCCGTGGTCGGGGTGCTGGATGTGACCTCCCACCGGGGTTGCGGCGGCAGTCACAACCTGGGCCTGGTCAGCATGTCGACCCGACTGATCGAGAACCGGCTGTTTGTCGATCAGTACCGTGATGCGTTGCTTCTGGCGGCTCACTCGCGACCGGAGTTTGTCGACAGCCTGTGGCAGGGGCTGATTGCCTTGGCTAATGACGGCACGGTGCTGGCGATGAATCGGGAAGCGGCCCAGTGCCTGGGATTCGACGAGGTCCCGTGCCGAAGTGCGGTGAACTCTCGGTGTTTTGAGGGACTGTTTGGCCAGCCGTTGGGGCCGGTGATCGATCAGTCCCTCAAAACGCCGCGCAACGCGTTGATGCTGGAAACCTCCACCGCCAAACGGCTATTTGCTCGTCTGATCCAGATTCCCGACCATCGTCCGCAGGGTTCGGTGGCGGCACCGTTGACCAGACAGCGGCCCCGACCGCCGAGCGACGGTACCATAGGGCTGGACGATATCACCCTGGAAGACAGCGGCTTTAATCGTGCCTGTCGGCAGGCCTCACGGGCATTGCAGCATCAGATTCCCCTGCTGCTGTTGGGTGAGACGGGGTCCGGCAAAGAGGCATTGGCCCGAGCGCTGCATCGCGATGGTGGCCGTTGCGACAAGCCCTTCGTGGCGCTCAACTGTGCGGCGATTCCGGAAGGGTTGATCGAATCGGAGCTGTTTGGTTACCAGGACGGCGCCTTTACCGGTGCCCGCCGAGGTGGGATGACCGGTAAGGTGCAGCAGGCCGATGGCGGTACCCTGTTTTTGGATGAGATCGGCGATATGCCGCTGGATCTGCAGGCCCGGTTACTGCGGGTGCTGCAGGAGCGCACCGTCACGCCGTTGGGGGGCAGCAAAGAACTGCCGGTCGATATCACGGTGATTTGTGCCACCCACCGTGACCTGAAACAGATGGTCGACGAGGGCCGGTTCCGGGAGGACCTGTACTACCGCTTGAATGGCGTCGAGGTTCAGATCCCCGCGCTGCGCCAACGGCGCAATTTCGCCGGACTGGTGGCTCGACTGCTGCAGCTGGAAGCCGGCAGCGGTCACGGGCTGCGGGTGGATGACGAGCTGTTGCAACTGCTGGCCGGTTACCACTGGCCGGGCAATGTCCGGCAGCTGCTGACGGTGCTGAAGACCTGCATCGCTTTCCTGGAACCGGATGAGGATCTGATCACGCCTGAGCATCTGACTGAGCAGTTTCGCCGTCAGCTCCAGACCGAAGCGCCGGTTCGGAATTCCACAGCCGCGACAGCCGCAGCGAGCAGTGATAACCGGTTGGCATTGATCGGCCAGCCCGAGCAACCGGAGACCGAAGCCCAGACCCTGCGTAGCGCCCAGATCGAAATGATTCGCCAGGCCGTCGAGCGCAACGACGGCAATATCTCCGCCGCCGCCAAGTCACTGGGGATTACCCGGGCGACCCTTTACCGGCGTTTGAAGGGCGCCGGGATCAATCTGGTGTCGGAAAAACGGGTGGTGTAACGGGATCGCCGCGTAGCGATAACGCGGCGATCGGTGAAGCTCAGTGTCGAGCTTAGGGCTGCTGGCGGGTTGGTGCGATCACCAGCTCGCGGATGCAGACATTTTGCGGCTGACTGTAGGCGAACAGCGTTGCCGCGGCGACATCGTCGGCGGCAATGGCACCGCCCATGCTTTCTTTCCAGGCCTGATAGTCATTGATGATCTGCTCGGAGCTGGTGTGGGACAGCAGTTCGGTCTCCACCGCACCGGGGGCGATGGTCACCACCCGCACGTCGGAATCGGCCACCTCTTCGCGCAGATTTTCCCCCATCGCATGGACGGCGAATTTGGTGCCGCAATAGGCCGCGTGGTTGGGGAAGGTCTTACGTCCGGCGATCGAGCTGACGTTGATGATGGTACCGCCCCGGCGCGCTTTCATGGCCGGCAGTACTGCGCGGATTCCGTTCAGAACCCCCATCACATTGACGTCGAACATCTGTTGCCATTCGGTCGGTGATTGCTCATCGAGCTGACCCAGCAGCATGCAACCGGCGTTGTTGATTAATCCATCCACCGGACCGTAGGCCTGCTCGGCTTCTTCAATGGCTCGGATGAAAGCGGTCGCATCGCAGACATCGACCTGGCGGCAGAGGCTGTTGGGCAGCTGCAGTGCCTCGACCTGCTTAAGCCGGCGGGCCAGCAGCAGCAATGGATGACCGGCGTCACTGAAGTGACGGGCGATGGCGGCGCCGATACCTGAACTGGCGCCGGTGATAACGATAAGTGGCTTCGACATGAGAACGACTCCTGAATCAAGGATTGTTGAGGGACTACGTGGTGCAGTCGATGGTGCTATTGTCGGAATGATTGGTGTTTTGATAAATATGGCTAATATGAAAACATTGTTAAGATAAACCAAACATCATGCTGGTTTTTGGCGTTGGAACAGGGGGGGAAGATCGATGAACAGTAGCTATTGGAACGGGGTTCGCGCTTTCCTGGCGGTGGCCGGTCACGGCAGTTTTACTGCGGCTTCCGAAGCCAGCGGGGTCTCCAAGGCCAGCCTCAGTCAGCATATCTCGGCACTGGAAAAGAACCTGGGGGTCCAGCTGCTGCACCGGACTACCCGCAGCCTGCGGTTGACCGATGTGGGTCTGGGCTTCCAAAGGCTGTGCCAGCAGGGGGTGGATCAACTGGAGAGTGCCCAGGCCTGGGCAGTTCAGGCGAATCAGGCACTGCAAGGGCCGATCCGAATGAATGCGGTGGGCGGCCTGATCGGTGAAGAGTTGATTACCCCGTTGGTGATCGAGTTTCTGCAACAGCACCCCAAGGTGAATGTGGAGTTGGATTTCTCCAGCCATCGGGTCGATCTGCTCAAGGATCCGGTGGACCTGGTGATGCGGATGGGGGATCTGCCCGACTCCAGTCTGGTGGCCCGTCGGCTTTACCGGATTCGGACCCGTTATGTGGCCAGCCCCGGCTTTGTCGCGGAGCGGGGAGAGATCGAGCATCCGGAGCAGTTGCGGGAGTTGCCATTGATCTGCGGCAGCGTTACCGAGTGGCTGTTTGTCAGGCAGCAGGAACGGGTCACGCTGCCGATCAAACAGAGTTTCAAGGTAGCCAACGGCCGGGCGATGTTGCAGGCCGCTAAAGCCGGGCTGGGCGTGGCGCGGCTGGCCGATGTTTATGTCCAGCCTGGCTTGGATGACGGATCACTGGTGGAGGTGTTGCCGGATTGGAACCATGCCACCGAGCTGTCGCTGGTCTGCCCGCCAGCGCGCTATCAGGTGCAGCGGGTCAAGGCGCTGATGGATTGGCTGGTGGCGAATTTTGAGTCGCGCTATCAGGCGTTGCTGGGCTAAGAAACCTGCGATTCAGTCCCCCGCAGACCCCGTCCGAGTCGGCGTGGGCCAGACTTTACGCAGCGCTCAGATCGAGATGATCCGCCAGGCGGTCGAACGACCTGACGGCAATATTTCCGCCGCCAAGTCACTGGGAATTACCCGCGTGACCCTTTATCGGCGACTGAAGGGGGCCGGAATCCGTCTGGTATCGGAGCAACGGGTGGTTTGACCAAGCGGTTTATCGTCGGCAGGTTAGGATTGATCAGGGGCTGGTCACCACCAGATAGCCGATCAATTCGTCGCTGCCGGTGTTGTCGATCCGGTGAGTCAGATCTCCCCGGTAGTGGGCTGAATCACCTCGGCCGAGCTTGCACAGGCTGTCACCGGAGCGAACTTCGGCCTGCCCCTGCGCCAGGGTCAGCAGTTCGCGGGTTCCCTCATAGTGGGCGGCGCTGCTGAAACTGGCTCCCGGTGCCAGTCGTAACTCATAGAACTCGGTGCTTTTTTCCATGTGCAGCGGCGATAGCGTGCGAATCTGGCAGCTGTCGTCGGAACGGAACAGGTTGTTGGGGTCATCGCCATGGACCACCTCGATACTGGAAGAGGCCCAGGGCTGATCGACCAGCTCGCCGACACTGATCCCAAAGGCTTGGGCGATACGGAAGGTGACGGCCAGGGTTGGATTCGCCTGGCCGCGTTCGATCTGGCTCAGCATCGAGCGGCTGACCCCCGACGCGGCGGCCAGCTTGTCCAGCGTCAGCCGGTGCTGCTTGCGAAGTTGGGTCACCCGTTGGCATAGCGCCTGGCTGGCCGGATCGGTGGCGGGGCGATTCTTGTTGGGTGTTGTGGCCATCGTGGGGGCTCTTGCTCGGTTGCGGCGCTTACTGGTGTTGCAGCGACAGCTTAGTGGTCGGGATGATCGCTGTCAGGGCTAACGCCCCAATCAAGGATGACTTTTCCAGATTGGCCGGAACGCATCACATCGAACCCCTGCTGAAACTCATCAATCGGGAAACGGTGGGTGATAATTGGACTGACATCGAGTCCGGCTTGAATCAGGCTGGCCATCTTATACCAAGTCTCGAACATTTCGCGACCGTAGATCCCCTTGATGGTTAACCCCTTGAAGATGACTTTCGACCAATCGATGGCCGTGTCGTTGGCGGGAATACCCAACATGGCGATCTTGCCGCCGTGGTTAATGCTGTCGAGAATTTGATTCAGGGCGGCGGGCGCGCCGGACATCTCCAAGCAGACATCAAAGCCCTCGGTCATGCCCAGTTCCTGCATCACGTCGTCCAGATTACGCTCGGCAATATTAATGGTGTGTGTGTTCCCCAGCTGTTGGGCCAGCGTGAGCCGGTAAGGGTTGATGTCGGTGATCACCACATGACGGGCACCGGCATGCTGCGCCACGGCGGCAGCCATGATTCCAATCGGGCCGGCACCGGTGATCAGCACGTCCTCACCGACCAGATCAAAGGCCAGTGCGGTATGGACCGCGTTGCCCAGCGGGTCGAAAATGGCCGCCAGTTCATCGGAAATTCCCTGGGGGATTCGAAAGGCGTTGACCGCCGGGATGACCAGATATTCGCCGAAAGCACCGGGGCGATTAACGCCGACGCCGACACTGTTGCGGCATAGCTGGCGGCGCCCGGCCCGGCAGTTGCGGCAGTGACCGCAGGTGATGTGACCTTCGCCTGAGACCCGGTCGCCGGGTTTAAAACCGCTGACTTCCTGGCCGATGGCGGCGACACTGCCGACAAATTCATGCCCGACTGTCATCGGTACCGGAATGGTGCTGCTGGCCCAGTCATCCCAGTTATAGATGTGGATATCGGTGCCGCAGATGGCGGTCTTATGGATTCGGATCAACAGGTCGTTATGGCCCAGTTTCGGTATCGGGGTCTGGTGCAGCCAGATGCCGGGTTCGGGTTTCAGTTTGGCCAGTGCTTTCATCATGGCTCAGTCCTCCGTCAGATAATGCCGAGTTCACGACCAATACGGCTGAAGGCCTCGATGGCGCGGTCGAGTTGTTCTGGGGTGTGGGCGGCTGATATCTGGGTACGGATTCGGGCCTGGCCACGTGGTACTACCGGGAACGAAAAGCCCACCACATAGATGCCTTCGGACAGCAGTCGGTCTGCCATCTCGGCGCTCAGGCGCGCGTCGCCGATCATGACCGGAATGATCGGGTGGTCGGCACCGGCCAGGGTGAAACCGGCCTGTGTCAGTCCGGCTCGGAAATAGGCACTGTTGGCGTGCAATTGTCGGCGCAGCTCGTCGCCATCGTCGAGCAGTTGCAGGGTTCGAATAGCGGCATTGACGATCATCGGTGCCAGAGAGTTGGAGAACAGGTAGGGGCGCGAGCGCTGTCGAAGCCAGTCGACAATAGGCTGTGACGCGGCGGTGTAGCCGCCCATGGCACCGCCCAGGGCTTTGCCCAGCGTGCCGGTATAGATGTCGATACGGTCCTGCACTCCATGATATTCGGCGCTGCCGCGACCCTGATCGCCGACAAAACCAACGGCATGGGAATCGTCCACCATGACCAGTGCATCATAGCGGTCGGCCAGCTCACAGATCTGATCCAGCTTGGCAATCGATCCGTCCATTGAGAACACGCCGTCGGTTGCAATCAAGCGGAAGCGGGCGTCCTGGCTTGCCTGCAGGTGGGCTTCCAGTTCATCCATATCGTTGTTGGCGTATCGGTAGCGGCGGGCTTTGCTCAGACGGATGCCATCGATGATGCTGGCATGGTTGAGGGCGTCGCTGATGATGGCGTCTTCGGCACCGAACAGGGTCTCGAACAGGCCGCCGTTGGCGTCGAAGCAGGAGGAGTAAAGGATACTGTCGTCGGTACCGAGGAAGAGGCTTAGCTGCTGCTCAAGCTGTTTGTGTAGATCCTGAGTCCCGCAGATAAAGCGTACCGATGCCATGCCGAAACCGCGCTCATCGAGCCCCTGTTTGGCGGCCTCAATCAATGCCGGGTGGTTGGCCAGCCCCAAGTAGTTGTTGGCGCAGAAGTTGATCACTTCGTTGCCGCCGCTTTGAATGTTGGGCTGTTGTGCCGAGCGGATGATCCGTTCGTGTTTGTAGAGCCCTTCGTCCTGCAGGGAAAGTAGTTGTTCGGATAGGTGGGAGAGAAGGGCGCGGCTCATAGGGTTTTCCTCTAAGTGAGAATGATTTTTAATATAGTGGATCTCATGCTAGCTATCAGGAATGGCTTTTACAACAGAATAGCGGAAAAATTTTTAGCATATCGGATTTTTGGTGCTGGCCCATTGATCGGAGGCTCTGTGAATCACGTCCTGCAGAGTAGAGACTTGGCTATGGCTTAGGAGTTACCAAGTGTGGTCACGGAAAACGAGACGGGGCGTCCGTCTTCGATGGTGCGGATGAGCGGCGGCGATGGATCTGGCAGACCAACAGGTTTCCTTCCTGATTGCCCGCTGCCCACTAAAAACTCATGAAGTTGTGCGAAACGATTTGTTTTTAGTGGGCTCGCCTTGGCCCATGGCCAATGTCGATGCATTCCTGCATCAAGCGATTAACCCGCCGGATTTTTAGGTCGACGGGACGTCGCGGTCACGAGCGCCCGGTCAATCGATGCTTCAGGGCCAGTGGCTACGCTTCTGGAGCGCGGGAATCTGATCGGCCGGTTGCGGTTTGCTGAAGTAGTAGCCCTGCACCTGATCGCAGTTGAGCGAACTCAGGTAATCCAGTTGCTGGGGTGTCTCCACCCCTTCGGCGATCACTTTCAGGCCGAGGTTATGGGCCATCAGAATGATGGTGGAAACCAGTTCGCCGTCGTTGTTGTCGTGGCCGATGCCATCGACAAAGCTACGGTCGATTTTGAGGTTATCCAGCGGTATCCGTTTCAGCAGACTGAGACTGGAGTAGCCGGTACCGAAGTCGTCCATCGAGATGCTGACGCCCTGATCGCGCAATCGATGCAACGTGGTGGCAACGGTGTCGGTGTCTTCGATCAGGCAGCTTTCGGTAATTTCCAGATCCAATAGCCGGGCCGGGATATCGGCCTGTTGCAGTGCCTGGCTGATATCCTCGGTCAGGTCCCGTCGCAACAGTTGCTGGGGCGAGACGTTGATGCTGATCTTCAGCTCGTCATTACCCTGATCGAGCCAGCGGCGACACTGCCGGCAAGCCTGATTGATGACCCAGGCCCCGATCTCACCGATCAGGCCAAGCTCTTCGGCCAGCGGAATAAATTCGTCCGGCGGGATCGAACCCAGCTCCGGGTCCTGCCAACGCAGCAGGGCTTCTACACCGATCATCTCACCGCGGCCGATATCGACCTTGGGCTGGTAATGGAGCGTAAACGCCTGTTCGGACAGGGCGATGCGAAGTCGGTTTTCCAGTTTCAGCTGCCGCATTGAGCGCTCGTTCATATCGGCGCAGTAGAGTTGGAAACCGTTGCGACCGGCCTGCTTGGTCCGGTACATCGCGATGTCGGCGTTTTTCAGCAGGGTGTCGCGGTCGCGCCCATCCTGGGGGTAGATGCTGCAACCCATGCTGGCGCTGATGTAGAGCTCGTGGCCTTCGACCCGAACCGGTTGTTTCAGGGCTTCGATGGCGCTCTGGGCGATACGGCGGGCGGCATCGTCGTTGTCCAATTCGGTCAGCAACAGAATCAGTTCGTCACCGCCGACCCGGGAGATGGTGTCGCCGGCACGGATACAGCCCTGCAGGCGTTTGGAAACCTCGCTCAGGACCTGGTCGCCGGCGGAGTGACCGAGGGAGTCGTTGATCCGTTTGAAGTGGTCCAGATCGATACAGATCAGCGCCAGGCGGTTACCGTCCCGTTTGGCGGTGGCCAGTGCGACATCGACCCGGTCGAACAACAGCTGGCGGTTGGGCAGCCGGGTCAGCGGGTCGTAGTAGGCCAGATTTTCGATGATCTCTTCGGATTTCTTGCGCTCGGTGATATCGCTGAAGATCCCGGCGTAGAGGGTACGGTTGTGTTGCGCGTCGTGGATCGCGGTGATAGTCAGCCACTCCGGGAACAACTCGCCGCTCTTGCGTCGGTTCCAGATCTCTCCCTGCCAGGAACCGGTCCGATGGATCTGCTTCCACATCTCCCGGTAAAACTCCGGCGACTGTTTACCGGAGCTGATCAGACTGGCGTTTTGCCCCAGGGCCTCGTTTTCGGAGTAGCCGGTCAGGATCGTGAAGGCGGGGTTGACCGACTGGATAATCCCCTGCTCGTCGGTGACCATGATGCCGTCCATGGAGGCATCGATCAGCGCGTGAGCCATGTTGAGATCATGTTTGCTGCGGGCCAGGTCGGCGGCGCGGCTGGCCAGGGCTTCCCTGAGCCGATTGGCGTACGCCTGCTCGATATTGGACAGAATATCGGCAAACGAGATCAGTCCTATCAGGTTGCCGCTCTGGTCGGTGACACCCAGATGGCGAATGTTGCGTCTGTCCATCAGCGAGCGGGCCGCCAGCAGGGTCATGGTCGCCGGGATGCAGATCAGCGGTTTGCTGATCTCATCACTCAACGCACTGCCCATCTTGTCTTCGGCAATCAGCCTGACCAGATCGCGCTCGGTCAACATCCCTACCGGTTGTTGCTGTTCGGTGATGACGATGCAGTCGGATTGATGGTCACGCATGGTGGTGACCGCCGTTGCCAGCTGTTCGCTCTGGCTGATCTGTAGCGGTGCCCTATTGGGCAGGATGGATTGTACTTCGCTCATGTGCACGAAGTACTCGGCGTCCTGATGTCTGACTATATCGCTTTGCGACAGAATACCTAGCTGTTTGCCCTGATCATCGGTGACCAGCAGGTGGCGAATACCGCTGCCTTTAAAGTGGTGGGCGGCCTCATCCAGACTGGCTGACGCGTTGATCGTTTGTACCGGGGCGCTCATCCAACGTTGGATCGGGCTGTTGACCACCGCCGGATTCTGAAAATCGAGCTTCATCGCATCGCTTTCGGTCCAGATGCCCAGCGGCTGACCCTCTTCACTGATCAGGACCGAGCTGCAACGGCATTCGCGCATCAGTCGGGAGACCGCCAACAGGCTGGTTTCCGGACCGCAGCTGACGATCTGTTGCTGCACGATCGATGCGATCGCTTTGGAGGGTCTTAGATTCATGAGGTTACGCGTACTCTTCCTGAGGCGCCTGCCTGCAGTTTGGCAGGAGTTGTTGACAATTGATCGGCCAAGGCTATCGCTCTTGGTGCGGCAACATACATGTCTGAAATCAATAAATCACCAATAACTTAATATTTCTGTCGGAATTGAGCATATGTCACTTTGCGCCGGTGATTTTTCAGTGATTCCGACCTGGGCTTAAGCGGTTGTGTGATCCACTTCCCGAGCCGCAAACCCCGGCGGCTTGATCTACTATCAGTCAGGCAGTGGCTGTAATGGAATCAACCACCTGTTGGCCTGTTACGGGGGTACCCGCACCGGGCTATAGCTGACCCGACGAGGAGGCTCCGATGAGGAATCTAATCGTATGCTGTGACGGAACCTGGAACGACCCCAACAATGAGGATGATGAGGTTCCGGCTCCGACCAATGTCCGCAAGCTGTTCGAAGCGATCGATCTGGATGGCGACAATCCCAGCCAGCTGAGCCGTTATCAGTCCGGTGTCGGCACCGGCGGGCTGGTCGACAAGGTGATGGGGGGGATGGTCGGTTATGGACTGGGAGAGGATATCCGCGATTGCTACCAGTGGCTGTCGGATAAGTATCAGCATGACGATAGGCTCTATCTGTTCGGCTTCAGTCGCGGCGCCTTTACCGCACGAAGCCTGGCCGGAATGATCGGCAGGTACGGCCTGATCGATTTCTCCCGGCATCCGGGGCAGCCCCGTGATTCCCTGGTCAAACAGGTTTACCGCAAAGGCTACCGTAATGGTGAAGTGCTCGATGAGGGGATTCATTTTCATCCCGATTCCTGCGCGGTGGCGTTTGTCGGTGTTTGGGACACCGTCGGTGCCCTGGGGATTCCCAACGATAAATCGCTGCTGAATATCTTCGATAATCCGGAAAAATATCAGTTTCACAATGTCGCGTTGGGCGACCATATCGGCCAGGCCCGCCATGCGGTGGCGTTGAATGAGAAGCGTGGCAGTTTCACCCCGACGCTGTGGAAGAGCGATCGCACCGACGGTAGCTTGAAGCAGCTGTGGTTCCCCGGGGTGCATTCGGATGTGGGTGGAGGCTATAAGGAGACCGGGCTGTCGGACGGTGCGCTTGAATGGATGATCCAGGAAGCGAAGGAGCAGGGGGTGGTCCTGAGTCCCCCGATGCTGCAACAGATCAAACCCGACCCGCAGGGACTGGAGCATGATTCCCACGTCGGCGCGATGAAGGCCCTGGTCAGTGCACCGCGCAGCATCCCCGATCTGGATCACAACCGATCGGCGCTTCACGCCTCGGTGACCGAGCGGCGCCGCAGGGCGCCGCTAAATCAGGGCCGTTACCTGCCGACCCGTGCCTTCAACGGCCAACCGATCGAGATCGATATCTACGCCAAGCATCCCTGGAACTGGACCGGAATCTTTCTGGAAGCAGGGCAGTGCTATCGCTTTAGTGCCACCGGCGAGTGGATGGATGCCTCGATACCCGCTTCACCCAAGGGCACCGAAGACGGGGATTTCCACAAGGGGGAAATTATCCATCTGGCAGGAAAGATCACCGGCTTGTTTGAAAGCGGGTTCAAGAAACTGTTCGGTAATCAACAGGCCAATTTCTTCGGCACCAAGCGGATCGAACATGCCGACTGGTTCTGCCTGATGGGCGCGATCGCCGACGGCGGCAACCCGGGGGTGGACGGCACCCACGAACCGCTGTACCACTTCGAGATCGGTGAACAGGCTCAGATTCGGGTCGAGCGATCCGGTTATCTGTATTGTTTTGCCAACGACGCCTGGGGGTTTTACGGCAACAATCGGGGCTATGTCACGTTGATGGTCGAACAGGTCCAAGCCAGCGGATAGTGGCTGGCTCGCTGTATCCCTTAAATTCTATCGACTTTTCCCAGCCCGGCGCTTTTTAACCGCCGATTACGGACTATGCTAATTAATGAGGCACTGACGAGCCGATCCTGAGTTGGACCAGCGTTGGGATTATTGGAGAAAGGGATGTTCGCAAGTCGTATCTGGGTGTTTTTCCTGGTCCTGCTAGGCACCTCTGCTCTGGTTTCCCTTCCCAGTGACAACGTCCGGGCTTCGCAGAATGACGCCAGCTGGCGTGAACAGAATCTGACAGCACAACAGATCGCCTGGTTGGAGCAGCACCCGCTGTTGAAACTGGGTGTCGATCGAAGTTTCGCCCCTTACGAGTGGATTGATGAGAGCGGCCGTTACACCGGTATGGCTGCGGACTATATCAAGCTGCTGGAACAGCGCCTCGGGGTCGAGATCAAGCCCTGGGTTGAACCGGATCAATCCTGGTCCGAGGTGCTCCAGGCTGCCAGCAACGGTGCCTTCGACCTGATGTCCTGTCTGGTGAAAACACCGGAACGGGAAGATTATCTGCTGTTCAGCGAACCTTATCTCTCCAGTGCTACGGTAATCATCAGCAAACAGTCTCAGGGGTACCTGGGCACCCTGGATAAGCTCAATGGCCGCACGGTAGCCATTCATAAGGGCCATTTCACCAACGAGCTGGTCAAGCGCGACTACCCCAACATCAATATCGTCAACACAGCCAGTCTACAGCAGGCGCTGGAATTCGTTTCGAGCGGTCGGGCGGATGCCTTTGTCGGCGATGCCACCGCCGCCAGTCTGGTGATGAAAAAGACCGGCATCCTGAATCTGACTTTCTCCGGCCACACCGACTATCAGAGTGATTTCCGCATCGGGGTCTACAAAGCCAACCAGGAGCTGGCGGCGATAATAGCAACGGCGATGGGCAGTATCAGCGAAGCGGAGCGCAATCAGATCTATGATCGCTGGCAGAGGTTGGAACTGCCGAACGGTGTACCGCTTGAGAAGATCGGTATCGGACTAGCCTTGGGGCTGGCCCTATTATCGATTTTCGCTTATTGGAACTATCGGCTGCGCAAGTCCGAAGCCGCTCACCGCTTGAGTCGGCAGCGCTTTAAGAACCTGGTGGAAACCACCGATGCGATGGTCTGGGAAGCCGATGTCGAGACCGAGAACTTTACCTATATCAGCGACAACGCCGTCCGCATTCTGGGTTATTCGGTTGAGGAGTGGCTGCAGCCCAACTTCTGGCATCAGAATATCCACCCGGAGGATCGGGATCAGGCGGTGAATTACTGCCGCACACAAACCTCGAAGTTGCTCGATCATGAGTTTGAGTACCGCTTTGTCCATGCCGACGGGCAGATGCTCTGGATCAGGGATATGGTCAATCTGGTGGTCGAAGAGGGTCGTCCGGTGGTGATGCGAGGCTTGATGCTCGATATCACCGAGAGAAAGAAGGCCGAGATGTTGATTCGAGAGAGTGAGCATCGTTTTCGGGAGCTGATCGACAGCCTGCCGGCGATTGCGGTTCAGGGCTATGACGAGCAGTTGAGGGTGACCTACTGGAATGATGCCAGCGAACGACTTTACGGTTTCACCCAGGATGAAGTGCTGGGACGTTCGCTGAACGAGTTGATTATTCCGGCCTCGATGCGCAAGGAGGTGCACAGGGCACATCGGGCCTGGGTGGATAAGGGACAGGCGATCCCCGCGGCGGAATTGGAGTTGCTGCATAAGGACGGCAGCCTGGTGCCGGTCTATTCCAGCCATGTGCTGTTGGGCTCCGAGGCGTCCGGCAAGGAGATGTACTGCATCGACATCAGCCTAGTGGAGCAGAAAAAAGCCAACGCCGAGCTCAAACATCTGGCCCACTTTGATCCGCTGACGCAGTTGCCGAACCGGCGTACCTTCAGTGACCGGTTCGACCAGATGATGAAACGCTCAGGCCGCGACGGCGGACGGGTTGCGGTGATGATGATCGATCTGGATCACTTCAAGGAGGTCAACGATACCCTGGGGCACGCCTACGGTGATCTATTGCTGCAGGACGCGGCCAAACGGCTGACGCGCTGCGTCCGTGAAACCGACACGGTGTCGCGTCTCGGTGGGGATGAGTTTCTGCTGTTGTTGGATCATGTCGGAGATATCGCTGCGATTGAGCGAATCGCCAAGAATATCTTACAGCAGATGAGCGAGCCTTATACCCTGCTGGATCACCGCTCCTATGTTACCGCCAGCTTGGGAATCACGTTCTTTCCCGATGATGCGGATACCGAAGAGGTGTTATTGAAAAATGCCGACCAGGCCATGTATGCGGCGAAGGGCAAGGGGCGGAACCGGTTTCATTATTTCACGCCCGAAATGGAAGTGCTGGCGCAGACCCGTCGTCGCCTGTTGGGGAAGTTGCGCGAGGCGATCCCGCGCCAACAACTGGAAGTTTATTACCAGCCGATCATCGACTTGAGCAGCGGACAGATCTTAAAGGCGGAAGCGCTGTTGCGCTGGAACCACCCCGACGGTCAGATTTCGCCGCTGGAGTTTATTCCGCTGGCCGAGGAGACCGGCCTGATCATCGAGATCGGTAACTGGGTCTTTAGCGAAGTGGCCAGGCAGTCGCAGCAGTGGAGCCAGGACTATCAGGTCGAGCTGCAGATCTCGGTCAACACCAGTCCGGCCCAGTATCAGGATGACTACTGTTGCAAACCGGAATGGTTTGAAAAGATCCTTATTGAAGGCCTGAATCCGGCCCGGCTCTGCGTTGAAATCACCGAAGGGCTGTTGATGGAACCCGATCCCAGTATCCTGCAGAAGCTGCTGATGTTTCGTGACAACGGGGTGGAGGTGTCACTGGATGACTTCGGCACCGGCTATTCATCGCTGGCCTATCTGAAACAGTTCGATATCGATTATTTGAAGATCGACAAGAGCTTTGTCAGCAATCTGAGCCCCGACAATCACGACCGGGTTCTCTGTCAGGCAATTATCGCAATGGCCCATACGCTGGGGATCAAAGTGATCGCCGAGGGTGTGGAAACCGAACAACAGCAGCAGCTGTTACGTCAGATCGATTGCGATTATGCCCAGGGCTACCTCTTCAGCCATCCGCTGCCGGCCGATCAGTTCGCCGCCAACTGGCTGGAGCCGGACTCTACGTCTTAACTCAGCTTGCCCGTTGGTCTACCCGATCATTCCGGTCACACCATCGGCGACGAACTGGATCGCCAGCGCGGCCAGAATCACCCCGAGAAAGCGGCGCAGAATTTCATCGCCGGTACGGCCGATAATCAACTTCACATACTTGGACAGCAGCATCAGCACCAGGGTCGTGGCGGTGATACTGAGAATCGCCGCCAGCACCGATAGCTGTCCTTCAAACGAGTCAGCCTTGGAGAACAGCAGAATGGCCAGTGTCAGCGACCCCGGTCCCGCCAACATCGGGATCGACATCGGGAACACCGACACATCCTTACGCTCGTTGGTCTGGTTGTACTCGATATCCTTGGTGATCATGTTGAAGGCGGTGAAGAACAGCAGTAATCCGCCGGATATCCGCAGCGCTTCGATACTGATTCCCAACCGGCTCAACAGCGGTTCACCGTAGTTGCCGAAAATAACCAGCAGCAGGGTCGAGATCAGCGCCGCCTTGGCCGCCATCACGAAGCGATGGCGGTTATCACCGACCGGGACCAGCGAATGGAAAATCAGTGCGGCTCCGATCGGGTCAATAATGACGAAGAGCGCGGTGACCGCGTTCAGGTAGGTGGCGAGATCCATAGGGCAGTGTCGTTCAGTTGAGCTTGTTCGACCGGGCCGGCGGTGATCATGCAGCCAACAGGGGTCGGAGGGGTTGAATTAAGGGGGGTGAAGTTTACTCAAGCTTGAGTAAACAGCAACCGTTAAGGCAGTAAAGCACAGGGAGAGGATCAGGGCGACTGCGGTTGGGCTTGTTCGACCGGACTTAGGGGGGCGAAACCCCGTGATGTGGAAAAAAAAGCCCCGCATGGCGGGGCTTTAAGGACAGTGATCAGGCCGTAGCGGTGCGGGCTTCGCTGATTTCCTGGTTGTAGATCGCCTCGTCCAGCTCGTTCTCGCTCTTGCCGACCAGAATCGAGACCATCAGGTCGCCGCAGACATTGACGCTGGTGCGGGCCATATCGAGGATGCGGTCGATACCGGCGACAATGGCCAGACCTTCCATCGGCAGCCCCACGGTGGTGAGTACCAGTGACAACATGATCAAACCGGCTCCCGGCACACCGGCGGTACCGATAGAGGCCAGGGTCGAGGTCATGATGATCAGCAGGTAATCGGAGAAGGCCAGGTCAACACCGAATGCCTGGGCGATAAACAGCGCGCAGACCCCCTGATAGAGCGCGGTACCGTCCATGTTGATGGTGGCGCCCAGCGGCAGGACAAAGCTGGAAATACCCTTGGAAACACCCATCTCTTCGCGTGCTGCCTTGATGGTGGCCGGCAGAGTGCCGGAGCTGCTGGTGGTGGTGAAGGCCACCGAGGCGGGATTCAGCAGGCCCTTCAGGTAACGCTTCGGGTTCAAGCGGCCCAGGCTGCTGATCAGGCCGGTATAGACCACCAGCACATGCACCAGACAACCGATATAGACCGCGGCGATCACCTTGATCAGCGGCAGCAGGATATCCATGCCGTATTTACCGGCGACCCAGGCCATCAGGCCAAAGATGCCGTAGGGGGCCAGCTTCATGACCAGCTCGGTCAGCTTGTACATCCCTTCGGCCAGGCTCTCGAACACCTTGATCGCCGGTTCGGCCTTCTTACCGCAAAGTGACAGCGCGATACCCAGACCAAGGGCGAACACGATGATCTGCAGGATATTACCGGCAGCCAGGGCACTGATCGGGTTCTTCGGAATCATGTTCAGTAGCGTCTGGATCAGCGTCGGGGCCTCTTTGGCCACCGGTGCGGCTTCGACGCTCATGCTGATGCCGGCGCCGGGGGTCAGCAGGGTGCCCAGTCCGAGGCCGATGCTAATCGCCACCGCCGTGGTTCCCAGATAGAGGAATACCGACTTCAGGCCGATACGGCCCATCTTGCGGGTATCCTGCATCGAGGTGACGCCAACCACCAGCGAACAGAACACCAACGGCACAATCAGCATCTTGATGGCGTTGATGAACAGGGTTCCGATCGGTTTCAGGATTTCGGCATCGGGGCCCATGACCGCGCCGACCAGGGTGCCGAGCACCATCCCGATCAGGATCTTCTTCCATAGCGGCATGCCGCTCCAGAAGCCGTTTTGGGTTGCGATTGCTTGTTCCATAGAGGTTTCCTTTCTTATGTTTGTAGTCGGTCCGTCTCGGGTAGCCGGACCGGGTTAAATGGCGTCTTACTGACGACGTCGCTGGGGTCGGATCATGTTGGCGGGGCTGAGCACGTCGGCCAGCGCCTCTTCACTCATCAGCCCTTCCTCCCGAATCAGCTCCAGCACCCCTCGGCCGCTCTGCAGCGCGGTTTTGGCGATTCGGGTGGCGTTCTCGTAGCCGATGTAAGGATTGACGGCGGTGACGATGCCGATGCTCTGATCGACCAGCTCCTGGCAGCGTTCTCGATTGGCGCTGATGCCGCGAACGCAGCGGTTCTTGAGCATGTCCATCGCCTGGGTCAGCATCCGGATCGATTCGAGCACGTTGTAGGCGATCAGCGGCTCCATGGCGTTGAGCTGCAGCTGTCCCGCTTCGGCGGCCATGGTGACGGCCAGATCGTTGCCGATGACCTGATAGGCCACCTGATTCATCGCCTCGGGAATCACCGGGTTGATCTTGCCGGGCATGATCGAGCTGCCGGGCTGTTGGGCGGGCAGGTTGATCTCGTTGAGACCGCAGCGGGGGCCCATGCTGAGCATGCGCAGGTCGTTGGAGATCTTCGACAGCTTCACCGCCAGGCGCTTGAGCATGCCGGAGAAGAGGACGAAGGCGCCCATGTCGGAGCTGGCCTCGACCAGGTCGGAAGCGCGCTTGAACTCGAAGCCGCTGATCTCGGACAGGTGGCCCACGGCCAGGCGGGCGTACTCGGGATCGGTGTTGATGCCGGTACCGATCGCCGTGCCCCCCAGATTGATCTCCTTGAGCAGTTCGGACAGACCGGCGATCCGGTCGATATCTTCGGTCAGGGTGCTGGCGAAGGATTGAAACTCCTGCCCCAGGGTCATCGGTACCGCATCCTGCAGCTGGGTGCGACCCATCTTCAGCACATCGGAAAACTCCTCGGCTTTGGCGGCAAAGGCATCGCGCAGTGACGCCAGCGCCTTGACCAGGTCGCCGTGCTTGAGCAGCACCGCCAGCCGTACCGCGGTCGGGTAGGCGTCGTTGGTGGACTGCGACATGTTGATGTGGTTATTGGGGTGCAGGTGTTGGTACTCACCTTTGGCATGCCCCAGCAGCTCCAGCCCGACGTTGGCGATCACCTCGTTGGCGTTCATGTTGGTGGAGGTGCCGGCGCCGCCTTGAATCATGTCGACGACAAACTGATCGTGGTGGTCGCCGTCGAGGATTTTGCCGACCGCGGCTTCGATGGCGTCGGCGTGGATATCATCCAGCAGCCCGAGCTGTTGATTGGCTTTGGTACAGGCCAGTTTGACCATGGCGATGGCGTTGACCAGCTGGGGGAAGTGCTGCAGCGTGACACCGCTGAGATCGAAATTCTTACAGGCGCGTTGGGTCTGGATACCGTAGTAGGCCGAGTCCGGAACGCTGGCTTCGCCCAACAAATCCTTTTCCTGGCGTCCCTCCCGTTTCAAAGTTGAAGCGGCACTTATCCCCATGAATGTTTCCTCGTGACGTTATTGTTATCGGGGCCGACAGGATCAAGGGCCCGTTTAAGTCAGAGTTATTGCAACCGGGGTGCCAGTTGTTGTTTTGTTGGTTAACTTATTGAAAGCATTAAATAAATATCTTTGTTTATGATTGTCTGGCTGCCGCCAAGGGCTATAACTAAACGAATAAATGCCAGGGAGCGGTGCCGGGTGTTGAGTAGATAGTTGAATAAAAACAGATGGTTACTGCTGGATAGGGGAGGTTATAACCAAAGTTGGGGTTATAGGGGTTCTATCGACGCGGTCAGTGGGTGCTTGTCGCGGGGGTCATTCCCCAGTTGCGCAAGATCTGTTGGTAACGTGGGGTTTGCTTCAGACGGATTAGGGCATCCCTGAGCTGCGCGATCAATTCGGGCGAGCTGTTCGGGCTGGCCGCCAGGTAATAGCCTTGGGCCGACAGCGATTTCAGCGAGTAGACCCGACGCAGCAGTCGCTCCGGGTCCTGACCCTGTGACTTCAGCAGATGGTGGGCAACCGCATCGGCGGCAGGCCATAGATCAATCCGTCCCCGGCTAAGGAGCTGGTATTGCTGTAGTGGAACCTGGTCACCGCTCAAGCGCAGCAGCAGCTGCTCCGACAGACCGTTTTGCAGCAGGTAGCTCTCCCGGGCGCCGTTCTGCTGGGTCGCGATGCGGTATTGCTGCAGATCGCTGAGTTGTTCGATCCGAATATCGGTGCGCGATCGCAACGCAAAGATCGAGTGCGAGGCTGGAACCAGAACCCCGATCCACTTGAACAGCGCTTCCCGTTCGGGATTGCGGCTGATGGAGTAGATCAGCGCGTTGGGTTCGGTCTGGGCCTGCTTGAAGCTGCGTGACCAGGGGTGGCTGACGATCCGGTAGCTGAATCCGGCCTGCTGCATCAACGCTTTGATAATCTGGGTCGAAACCCCCTGCATCTCACCCTGCTGGGTGAAATTAAATGGCGGAAACTCCTCGGTATAGAGGGTCAGGGGTTCTGCCGCAACCCGGATGGATAGCAGTGCAAAGGTCAGGACGATCAGCAACGCTCGGCCTTGAGCGCGTGGGTTAGCCATCCTCGGGCCCCGATTCTTTCTTCTTCAACCGTTTGCTTAGCGCCGGTTGGGAGATCCCCAGCAGCCGGGACGCGATCGACTGGTTGCCCTGGGCCCGGCGCATCGCTTCGTCGACCAGTAGATCCGCCGCCTGCTGCAGGGTCGGCAGCGGTTGTTCGGGATCGAATAACGACGCCGGTGGGTTACCGGGGCTGTCGACGGCACTGGCGCTCAGATTCAGGGCGCGGCGGAAACTCTCCATCGACAGCACCTTGCCGCGGTGTTGTCCGACCGCATCGAATGCCAGCGCGCGAAGCTCGCGGATGTTGCCCGGGAAACTGTAATTGGCCAGCAGCACCAGCAGCTCTTTGGGGATAGTCGGGCAGCTCTTGTTCATCTCCCTGGCGGCTTCTTCGAGGAAGTGATGCAGCAGCAGCGGGATATCGCCCTGCCGTTTGCGCAGCGGCGGGATCTCAAGCTGGTGGGTGCGTAAGCGGTAGAACAGATCTTTCCGAAACTCGCCGGATTGTTGCTTCTGCTCCAGGTTCTGATGGGTGGCGACGATGACCCGTGCGCGAATTCGTTTGGGTCGATCACTGCCCAACGGGTAGTACTCGCCTTCCTGCAGCAAGCGCAGCAGCTTGACCTGAGAGTTCAGACTCAGATCACCGATCTCATCCAGAAACAGGGTGCCTTCGGCGGCCTGTTCGATCATCCCGGCACGGGCCTTGTCGGCACCGGTGAAAGCGCCGCGGTGATGGCCGAACAGGGTGTCGGCGAAGACATTGTCATCCAGTCCCGCCACGTTGACGCTGACCAGCGGTCCGGGACGGCGGCTCAGGGTATGGAGCGAGCGGGCGATCAGTTCCTTGCCGACGCCGCTTTCGCCGCTGATCAGCACCGGTTGGCTGCTGCCGGATACCGACTCGAGGTACTGGAACACCGAACGCATCCCCTTGTCCTGGGTGATGATGTCGGCGAAGACGTCGGGGTGCTCCAGCGTATCGGTCAGGAATTTGCGCCGCATCGCCTGGTTTTCCAGCCGCATCTCCTGCATCTGGACGGCCCGCCGGACCCCCTCGATCAGGCGATCCTCTTCGGTGGTTTTGACAAAGTAGTCATAGGCCCCGAGGCGGATACAGTTGACCGCCGTTTCCAGCTGATTCAGACCGCTGATGATAATCACGCCGATATGGGGGTGGTCTTCGACGATCTGCTTCAGCAGCGTTTCACCCGACAGGTGCGGCATGGTTAGGTCCAGCAGCACCAATCCGATCGGTTCGCGGGCGATGATATCCATCGCCTCGCGGCTGTCCTGGCAACGATACAGGTGGTTGTAGCCACCACGGCGTTCCAGCGCGATGCTCAGGCTACGAAGAAAGGAAGCCTCGTCATCGATCATCAGGATGCCGAAGCTGGGTTGATGGGTGATTGTCATTTGATCAGCGCTCGGTAGGTGGCCGGCAGATAGAGAATGGCGCTGGTGCCTTGATCCGGTTCGGAATCGAACACCAGCGTACCGCCATGGTCGTTGATGATACTGGACGACACCGATAATCCCAGTCCGGTACCGCCCTGTTCCCGCTTGGTGGTGTAGAACGGATCGCTGAGCCGAGAGAGTTGATCCGGCTCGATACCACAGCCCTGGTCGATCACTTCCAGTCGAAGTTGCTGTTTCTCGGGGCGGTAGCGGGTTTTTAGGGTGATGCCTTTCT
Organism: Motiliproteus sp.; assembly: GCF_965230735.1. Classification (GTDB taxonomy): domain Bacteria; phylum Pseudomonadota; class Gammaproteobacteria; order Pseudomonadales; family Balneatricaceae; genus Motiliproteus. The sequence goes on along the minus strand of NZ_OZ246016.1, from coordinate 59,079 downwards.
CCGGCGACTCCAGAGCCTGACAGGCGTTGACGATCAGGTTGATTACGACCTGTTCGATACGCTGGGCGTTACCGCGGAAGCGGGGCAGTTTCTGACCGTAACTGACGCTGAAGTGGTTGGTGGAGTTGCGGATGGTGTTGTCGACCAGGCGGATGGCCGTGGCCACAACCTCGTTCAGATCGACGCTTTCATTCAGATCGGGAGTGCCCTGGCGGGCAAAGTCGCGCAGATCGTCCACGATTCGACGGATCCGCTGGGTGCCGGTCAGCATGTCGTCCAGCATCGCCGGAATTTCATCGCGCATACGGCTGTAGCGCAGTCCTCCCAGATCGAAGTCGCCGTTAGCCTGATAATGGGCCTCCAGAATCTCTTCCAGGTCCTGATGAACCTCCTTCATGACCGGAAGGTTCAGCAGCAGCAGACTGCTGGGATTGTTGATCTCATGGGCAACTCCCGATACCAGAATCCCCAGTGAGGTCATCTTGTCGGCCTGGATCAGCTGCTGTTGCTGCAGTTTCAGCTCTTCGGTACGGCGTGCCACCTGGCGCGACAGGGTACGGTTCCAAGTCATGATGGCTCCGAGCACCAGCACCAGCAGCGCTGATGCGATGGCGGCGCCCTGGCCGATCTTTTTCCAGGGAAGCCCGGATTTCTCCAGCGGCCCCAGCCACTTGTCGTAGATCGCCTGCTGGCGGCCGGTGTTCTTCAGGATCGCCAGCCCTTCGCTGAACTGAGCCAGCAGTTCCGGGTTATCCTTGGTGACCGAATAACCGTAATTCAGCGCCCCGAAGGGCTTGCCGACCGGGACGATATTGGACAGTTCCAGCTCCCGTCCCAGATAGAGGCCGGGCAGGTTGGCGACCAGGGCGTAGTCATGCTGGCCCGATGCCAGCAGCCGCAGGGCGCTGGCGTGGGTTTCCACCAATACCAGCCGGGCACCCACCTTCTGCTGCAGCAGATAATCGTGCATGATCCCTCCCTCCTGAACGATGACGGACTTGCCTTCCATTTCGGCCAGGGTATTGATCCTTGCATCGCCTTTGCGGGCAAAGATCGACTGGTTGATGATCGCGTGGGGGGGCGAAAACTCGTACACCCGGTTGCGGTCTTCCGAATGGACCATGCCCTGCAGCACATCGATCTCACCCAGCTCCAACCTTCTGCGCATCACATCCCAGGTGCCCAGCGATATCTCGACCTCGAAACCCATGACTTCGGCGATTGCCCGGGTCAGCTCGGTGTTGTAGCCGTCCGGCTGGCCCTGCTCGTTGAGGAATTCGTAGGGCGGATAGTTATGGTCGCCGCCGACCCGGATCAGCTGCTCGGCCTGGACCGCATGGTTTCCCAGCGGGATCGACAGGATGATCAGTAACAGCTGAACCCAGCGACGGACTGACGGCATACTAAGGCCCGCTCGTCCGGGGGCGGGATAGCTGCGCCGTCAGACCATCCCACAGAGCCTGCGCCTGCGAAGAGGTCTCACGGTTGCAGCGATAGAGGCAAATTTTCAGCGGCAGGCGCCAGACCGCGGAACCGCAAACGGCCAGGAAACCGGCTTTAATCTCCTCTTCGACGGCGAACGAAGGCACCCAGGCGATCCCTGCCCCCTGGACGGCCATCACCTTCAAACTGTCGGCCAGGGGAGACTCGAAGGTCAGCTCCAGGTTTGCTGATCTGGAGCTGTTGCGCAGGATCTTGTCGACGCAGCGGCCCAGATAGATCTGTGTCGGGTAGCCCAGGTACGGTTGGGGTTCGGAGCCGGCGTCCAGGTTGAAGCGGGGATTGCCCTCCTCATCGGCCCGACAGACCGGGATCAATTGCTCGGTAGCCAGCTCCAAACGTTCGAAGGTGGCGGGATCCAGCGAAGGGTCCTCGAACGCGAGCAGGAAGTCGCAGATACCGTTCTTGAGCGCCTGCACGTTGTCATCGACGTTGGCGACCAGTTGTCGGCATCGGATATCGCTGACCTTGTCTTCCAGAGAGTCGATAAAGCGGGGAAAGAACGACAGCGACAGGGTGTGGGAGACCGCAAAGTCCAGTACTTTGGCGTCTTTCTGTCGCAGCGAGAGCAGGTGGGCACGGCAATCCTGCAGCTGTGAGACCAGATTACGCGAGGTGATCTGGAACAGCTGTCCTTCGGCGGTGAGCCGAACCGGCACCTGGGCTCGGTCCACTAGCTCGCACCCGAGTGCCTGTTCCAGGGCTTTGATGCGTCGACTGAAAGCGGGTTGGGTCATGTGCCGCTCTTCGGCTGAGCGGGAAAAGCTCTGCGTCCTAGCCAGAGACAGGAAGTCCACTAACCACTTGGTTTCTATGTTCATCAAGCGCTGCTCAGGCTGATCGGCATCGGAGTGTTGTCGTTGTTTTACCGAAGTGTACTACCGACTTGGCGACTTTTCTGCCGGTTAGACACCTTATACCCAGCCGGTATCGCCGATGCGATGATGGTATGCGCGGCTTATCAGATTGAAATAACTAGAAATTATCTCGTGCCATGTCGTTTGGGTATGGGCTAGACAGAGTCGGCATTGGCCGGTTGCCAGGGGGCTTGGCTAGTCTGGCAGAAAAACTTGGAGCGACGTTGATGAGCACAGTTATTGGTATTCTCGGAGGGATGGGACCGCTGGCTACCGTGGATTTTGTCGAGAAGGTTATCGGGCTGACCCCGGCTCGTTGCGATCAAGAGCACCTGCCGTTGATTATTCACTCGGTACCCCAGATTCCCGATCGGACGGCCTGTCTGATCGATCAGCAACGCTCACCGCTGGCGGCCATGGCCCGAGGTGTCGAGACTCTGGCGAAGTCAGGGGTCGGGGCGATCGTCATCCCCTGCAATACCGCCCATCACTGGTACGAACCCTTGTCGAAAGACAGTCCCGTCCCGATTCTGCATATTGCGGATGCCTGTGCCGAATCACTGGTCAATGAAGGAGTGGCATCGGTAGGGCTGATGGCGACAGATGGCACCCTGAAAGCCGGTTTTTACCCGCGTAAGCTCAGTGAGCATGGGATCGCTGTGACCCTGCCGGGAGCCGAGTTGCAACAGCAGGTGATGGAGGGGATCTATCGGGTCAAAGCCGGGCAGATTGAAACCGGCGGGCGGATACTCGAATCCTGTGTAGAGCAGCTGCTGGAGCAAGGGGTTGAGCGGGTGATACTGGCCTGTACCGAAATCCCCCTGGCGCTGGATCGAATCGAATCGCCATGGCGAGAACAGAGCGTCGATGCCACCCGCAGCTTGGCCTCAGCCTGTGTGCGCTGGCATCAACAGCAGACCAGCCTATTGGTCGCTTGATTAACTGCCAGTTCTAGAGCACTAGAAGTCTTCGATGGTTTCGATATTGGTCAGATCCAGGGTGTAGCCGGCATGGGCAATGCCGGTATCGGTGGTTTCAATTCGAATCCGACCGGAGACTTTCACCGGGGCGAACAGGGTCTCGATTTTTACCCCGGGGTCGGCCCGTACCAGCACGATCTGGTTGCTGGGGGGCGGAGGTACGTGGATACAGGCGCCAAAATAGGGGACCAGCAGGAACAGACTGGTGGCTTCGTAGTCGCCTTCCAACGGCAAGGCAAAGCCGGGCAGGCTGATCAGTTGGCCGTCGAGGGATTCGATCACCGGTGCCGATTGCAGGATCTCCTGGAACTCTTCCAGGCGTCGTTGACCTTCGGGATCGCCATCTTCGAATGCACTGACATCGTAGTCGGCGAACAGCGCCTCGTCGGAGAAACCGGCCGGCATCAGGTCGCTCCAGTCCAGCGCCTGAACTTCATCCGAGCCATGACTCAGCGCCGAAATCAGGGCGCTGAACAGCACTCCGATAGTGATCAGGAACTTAGCCAAACCTGTGCTGAGTTTCATCTACTCCACTCCTAAATCCGGACCGAGAGTCCGTCGGCCAGGGTATTCCGGTAAGCCACGTAGGCGGGGATCATCCCGACCAGGGTTGCGGCCAGGGTGACGGCACCCAGGATCATCCATTCCAGCGATCCGGGTGGTCCTAACTGAAGGTTGAGTCCGTAGCTCTCCAGCAGCCAGTCGGCAGCGGCCAACAGGCTAAGGCTATAGACAAGATAACCCAGCAGAGTTCCGAGCAGGCCGTAAAGACCCGCTTCCAGCGTGAACAACGCAAAGACCTGCAGCGGACGGGCGCCGACCGAGCGAAGAATGGCCATCTCCCGACGGCGTTCGGCCAGGGTGTTCAGAATCGCGCTCAACATACCGGCCAGGCCGGCGACGACCACCAGAATCGAGACCGCCCGCAATGCTTGTTCGGCGACGCTCATCAGGTCCCAAAGCTCCTGCAGTGCGACGCCGGGTAGGATCGCCTGCATCGGTTCACGGCGGTATTCGTTGATCTGCCGTTGTACCTGGAAGGCGCTGATTTTGGAGGTTAAGCCCACCATAAAGGCGGTGATCGCTTTGGGCTCCAGCGCCATCTGGCGGGTCTGCTCGGCGCTGATGGAGCGTCCCGGGATCGGTACACCCGCCTGCCAGTCGATATGCATCGCTTCGATGCCGGCCAGGCTGACATGGACGGTGCGATCCACGGGCGTGCCGGTGCGGGCCAGAATCCCCGCGACCCGGAAGGGTTTGTCCTTATGGCCGCTGTTGCCGATATCGACCAGGCCGTGGGCGACGATCATCGACTGGCCGAGGGTATAACCCAGCTCACGGGCCACATCGGCGCCGATGACGGCATCGTAGAGGTCTTCGAAGGGTTTGCCCTGCTCAAAGGCCAGCGGCTGACCCCGGCCGTAGCGATAGTATTGGAAATAGTCGCGACTGGTGCCCAGCACCCGGAAGCCCCGGTGAGAATCGCCCAGCGACAACGGCACGGTCCATTTGACCCGAGGGTGGTTGGCAAAGTGCTGGTACGAGCCCCAACTGATGTTGCTGGTGGCGTTACCGATCCGAAACACCGAGTAGAGCAGCAGCTGAATTGACCCGCTACGGGCACCGACCACCAGGTCGGTCTGGGAGATGGTGTTGGCAAAGCTGGCCTTGGCGTCCTGGCGCAGTTTTTCGACCCCCAGCAGCAGCGCCACGCTCAGGGCGATGGTGAACAGGGTCAGCATGACCGTCGCTCGACGGTTGAGCAGGCTGGCGATGGCGAGGCGAATCAGCATGCAACCGCCTTTGGCGGACGGCTGGTGCTGGCGCGGTTGATCTGCTCCAGCGACAGGGTTCGATCGAACTGTTCGGCCAGGCGCAGATCGTGGCTGACAAACACCAGGGTGCTGTTCTGGCTTCGGCACTGATCAAACAGCAGGGTCAGAAAGCGGGCCTGGCTGTCCGCATCCAGGCTGGAGGTGGGTTCGTCGGCGATGATCAGTTCGGGCTTGCCGATCAGCGCCCGGGCAACGGCTACCCGCTGCTGCTGACCGATACTCAGTTGCCGTGCCGGCTGGCCGGCGACCTGATCGGGATCCAGCTCCAAGGCTTTCAGCAAGCGCTGCGCCGCCTGACGGGGTGATTCGCCCCCCAACTGCCGGCGACGATGGCGGGAAAACGACAGCGCAAGGGTGATGTTGTCGACTGGGTCGAGGTAGGGGATCAGATTGAACTGCTGGAACACAAAGCCCAGATGATCGGCGCGAAACCGATCACGGGCCGAGGCGCCCAGTTCGGTCATCGCTTGACCCAGAATCCGGATTTGACCCTGCTGCGGCGAGATCAAGCCGCCCAGCAGGCTCAGCAGCGTGCTCTTTCCGCTACCGCTGGGGCCGTAGATAAACAGCCGCTCACCACGGGCAACCTGCAGCAGCTCTATGTCGAGTAGTGGGGTGCCGGGTTGCCAGCCGTAGCGCAACCCGGTTAGTTCAACAGTGTGACTCAGTGCAGCATCCATGGACGCCATGATACCCCTAAAAGCGGATGTGGGGGGTACTGCGGGTCAGCTCCTGCCGTTGTTGGCCTCCGGGTGTGATCAGTTGCACCTGAATCTTTTCAAAGCCGTCGAACTGCTGCCAAAGCTGGAGTTGTGCTCCGTTCAGGGCGTCGGGCTTATGGCAATGGTAGCTGTAGCTGACGTGGAACTCGCTATGCTCGCTTGTGTGGTCATCGCCGTGGGCGTCATGCTCTTTGTGACTGTCGTGATTCTGATGATCATCGTGGGCATGTTCTTCATGCTTCTCATGGTCGTCGTGCCCGTCATGCTCAGCATGTTCCGCGTCGTGATCGTGCTCCTGGTGATCTTCGAGCAACGCCGACTCAATGGCGCTGGATTCCAGCTCGCAGTCAGCCGCTTCAGTCAGCTGAATCACGGCTCCTTGCCGCAAGGTCGCCACGGCCTGCTCCAACTTGTGCCTGTCCGCTTCCGTTGTGGCTTGGTGCTCGAACCCCAAAATGTTGTCGGCCGGGGATATCAGCTCAATCAGAACCTCTTCGCCCTCGACCACCATATTCAGTTCGGCCGCGCCGTGCTGATGGGCGTCCAACTGCTGGTGTTCATGTTCATTGGCGAGCAATGGTTGAGAGATCGGGCTAAGCATAGCTAGCCCGAGAAGCAGGGAGGTGCGGCGCATGATTACAGTACCCTATAGTTAATTAAAAACGTTATAACATAGCTTTTTGGTTGTTGTATTCTGATTTCAACAGACTATTGGATCAAGTGAGTTGTTTCAGGAGTGATTGGAGATCAAGGTGCTCCGGCTATCTAATGATCTGGAATCCGGCCCAGACTTAGATGGTTTAACGATATAGTCGTGGATGGGAGGTGATTGAATCACCTCATGCAATCATATACCTGCTCAGCCGGCAGATCATCAGAGGGTTTCATCATCGCACTCTATCTCTTTGCCGCCAGGATTTTTCGCCTTTTCTAGATACCAGAGCGACATAAAGTCTTCGGTAATCTTTTCTTCTAATTCTAATGCTTGCTCTGATGGACAGAAAATAGTGACGGTAGCTTTGTTTTTACCGATATCCGTGGTTGATATATGAATTGTCGGTGCCGGTCCAGATATCGTGACGTCGAGTCGTTTTTCTATCAATGTATTATATCGAATGGCGACATCATAAAAATCTTCGCAATGCTCAATGGCTTTATCCAGCAGCTCGTCTTTAATCGAAAATAAATTGACACTCTGATCTCTCGTTATTGTGAACGTGTGGGTTGCGTAGCGTTTTAAGAAGTTTAGGTTCTTCATTGTGCTGGAGAAGAGCATGTTGTTGGGAAGAAACAACGTTTTTCCAGTGTGGCTGTATGAATGAACATCAACCTCCAGCAGGGTCAGCTTTGACCAGTCGGTCTCGGTCACCTCACCACAGTAACTTCCGACCTGAATCCAGTCTCCTATCTGGAAAGGTCGAGCGACGGAGATATAGATAAAGCCGATAATACATTGGATGAATTCTCGAGTTGCAATAACAATGGCTACGACGAAGGCGGCGATCGATAGAGCAAAATGTTGTAGCTCTTCTGACCAATAGCTAAATAAACAAATAACTACGCTTAAGTTTATTAAGTTGCGTATCAGGTTTATCAGATGTCTTTTATCTTGTCTTTTTGCTTTGCTTCTTAGTCTGATAAGTTTAATTATATAAATTTTTACCAAGTAGATTATTGATATGAATAATATGCTAATAAATAGCTTTGAGCTGGAAAGTATTTGAAATAGATCGCTCTCTAGCATGTTATTAACTCTTTTGTCAGCGTTGTTTAATATAGTTTGAAAGCATGTTTTTTTGTTCGCTTACATATCAAGTAAGAACAGTGAAGCCATACCCAGAAAACTGAGAAAGCCGATGACATCGGTGACGGTAGTTAGAATGACCGCCCCCGAAAGGGCAGGATCAATGTTCATGCGTTTAAGTAAAAGCGGTACGATGACGCCCGATAATGCTGCAGCAAAAAAGTTAATCATCAGGGCAATAGCAATGATGGTGGAGAGCGCGGGATCTTCGAACCAGGCTAAGGATACCGCAGCGACAAGTACTGACCAGGTCACCCCGTTGAGCGCGGCGATGGCGAGTTCCTTGCGCACCAGCCAGGGGGTATTGGCTCTGGATATCTGATTCAAAGCCATGCCGCGGATGGTTAGAGTCAGCGTCTGGCTGCCCGCAATGCCTCCCATGCTGGCGGTAATCGGCATTAATACCGCTAAGGCTACGACCTGTTCCAGCGCCTGTTCAAATAATCCGATAATCCAGACGGCGACAAACACGGTCAGCAAATTGACGCCCAACCAGATGCCCCGGCGTTTGGCACTGGGAAAGATGGGAGCGAACAGGTCTTCATCTGTAGCGATACCGCCTGACTTGAGTAGTGCCTTGTCGCCCTCATGACGAATGACATTGACCACATCATCAACCGTCACACGGCCGCATAGCTTGCCCTCGTCATCGACTACGGCGACAGAGATCAGAGACCGCTTCTCGAACAAGACCGCTACCTCGTGTTCCGGTAAATCGCAGCGGACCACCTCTTCCGAGCCAACCATGGCTTGTTCGACCGGAGTATCAGGAGCACCCGTTAGGATCTCGGATAACATCAGTTTACCCAGGTAGTGTCCTGAGTGATCGATAACCATCAGTGAATCGGTTAACGGGGGTAATTGCTGCTGCATCCGTAACCAGCGTAAAACGACAGCAAAGGTCACGTCTTTGCGGACGCTGAGCGTGGCGGTTTGCATCATCCGTCCCGCAGTCCCTTCCGCATAGCTCAGGACCTGCTCCAGACGTTGTCGATGGTCTTGTTCGAGCGCTTCTATGACCGCATCGGAAGCTTGGATTGGTAAATCACCGATTACCCCGGCGAGAGTCTTGGCCTCCATTGTCTCTGCAGCCTGGATGAGCTGTTGGGCATCCATCTCTTCCAGGATCCCGCCCCTCAACTCCGGTCTCAACAAGGGGATGGTTTCCGTCTGCAGTTTCTCGTTTATCAGCCCCCAAAGGATTGAGCGTTGGGTCGGCAGTAGAGCCGCCAATAAATCAGCGATGTCAGCCGCAGAAGCAGTGTTTAGCTGCGCTTCGAGTCGAGGTAAGTCATTGTCGCGAATCGCTCTGATCACTTGATCGACATCGAAGTAGGTCGAGTCGAGGGTAGTGACATCAATCATAAAAGCTCTTCCCAAAGCAGTGATACATGTGATCTAAGGCTTCATGCCTTTTTGCATGGTAGCTGAGAGTATCGATCACGACTATATCGCCGAAGTAGAGTCTTATTGCTATCTGGATAAACTGATGTGTTAGGCGATGCCTCCCAACAACGGTATCGAAGATTGAATCGAAATATCCAAAAGGTATGGATTGGGAGTCAAAAAAGCGGCCGGTTTATGTCGTTGGAAAGGGGGCTGGCGGGGGGGCAGTGGTGATAACAATCAACGATAAAGCAAAGGATAGTTCGACACTATCACCACCAAGATAACGACAAGGGGAGACGTCGGCCGTTGTAGCGTTTCTCCCCTTGTCACCGAGATCATTCGAAGTCGTACCAGCTGCCTTGATAGGCTAAATCCTTGCGCTCAAGATAATCTTCAATTCCTCGACGAATCTCCGCTTGCCGGATTTGTTTGTCTCGATGCTGCGCAGAGCGGTGTTCGGGAAGATCAACTGTGTCCTCACGAAAATCTCTATCCTCGTAAGAGTAGTTCATAGATGTAAACTCAGTGATGGCACCACGGGTGCCTTGGTTTGGGGGCCTCACTGTCACGCACAGCTGAGAAAAAGAAAAGCGAGAAAATTCTTCGTTGAAGGTCAATTTCATTTCAACAGGCTTGGGCCTGATCGCTAAGGTTCAAGTTACAGCAAGCAGTTTGATGGGACTTTCTGATAGGGGGATCCGGTATGCGCTGCGGTTGCTGGATTACACCGGGTTTCGACGCTGGATGAAGCCCCGCTGAGGAATTGGCTAATCAGTCATTACCGATGTTGCTGAGGCCCGGATGGTTGTTTGTCCGCACGCTAGGGCAACCTAAAAGACTTATACCGGCTGCGCTGAGGGCGGTTGAGTGGTGGTGGCCAGGAAATTCACAATATCTCCGACCACCTCGGCCTTGTCCGACTCTTCAAGGTAGATGGCGTACACATCACGGTATAAGGCAGGGGCTTTTGCGACGACGAAGAGTTGTTTGGATTGCAGCTGATTTTCGACCAATTTCCTAGGTAAGTAGGCGCTGCCTCCCTTACTGAGAATAAATTTGCGTGCAATATAGGTCTGCCCGGTTCTCAAAATCGGAATCGGATTCGCTTTAAAAAGCTTGGCCTGTTGAACGTTGTAGCTGATCCCCCAGTCGACAGCCACGTAGCCGGTGTTGCTGATATCGGCAACACCGACTCCGTCTTGGTGGCTGACCAGGATCAGTTCAAACTGGGTGACTGGTTTGACGGTTAGGCCCGCGACCTTGGGCGGGTCAAACACCAATCCGACATCGATCTTACGTTCCAGCACGGCGCGAACCAGGACGACCTGCTTATCCACTTCGGTGGACAGGCTTACGTTGGGAAAGGCTCCTGAGATATCCGAGAGTCTATGTTGCAGAAAGGTGTCCCAAACGTTAGACGTGCCGCCAATACCGATCTGCAGTGCCTGCTCTTTAGATAGTGCTACATCCTGCAGCGCCAGATTCCAGGTGGCCAATATACTCTCTGCATAGGAAATCAACCGCTCCCCTTCAACCGTCAACGACAGGTTATTGCGTTTGCGATGAAACAGTGGGGCGCCAAGCTGATCTTCCAGCTGACGGATTCGAAAACTGACTGCTGAATGCGTGATATAGAGGTTCTCCGCAGCGCGACCGAAATGGCGCGTCTTGGCTACCTCAAGAAAAGTGCGTAAAAGTACGGAATCCACAGTCACCGCCGGCCAGTTTTTTTTGTACTGAGTCCCAAAATAACTCGTTTTACCCTCTATAGCCTAGACAGCATACTGCGGCCATCAAGCCTATCTCACTGCCTTTCGAGGGCACCTAATTTCATCGAGTACGTGATATGTATCAGCAGACTGCTTTCGCCACAAGCTTTGCCAGCAGCAGGAAATTCCATGACAACGAGAACTTCCCCCACGGTTTAGATCGATGCGGCGAGTTCACCTGTAAACAGAGTGATCTGTTGACGCAACGGGGGCATGCATACCTGGCCTTGTCGACCGGAGAACGCAAACCGAAAACCTCTGCAGAAAATCAGTTCGTAACTTTCTCTCAGGGGCGTAAAAAACCAGAAACAGAAGATGAGCGTGTCTGGGACAGATACTGCCGTCTGGTTAACCAAGCTAAAAACTATTACTCAGTCGGCTTGAATTTGGTTCCTGAGCTGTCTACCAATGATTTTTTGATCGGTACTGACTGATTAAATTCGCTGGCAGACTGGAAGGACTTCCGTGAAAACCGCTGTTTACTCCAGGTTTAGTCAAGTCGTTGCGGCACCTGCTCACGGATGATGCTTTTGGCCGCATCGACGAGCAACCAGGCCTGACTACCGGGGCACAGTGGGGCGGGTAGATCATCAGTGGCTCTGCCGGTTTCTGATACCGGAGAGCTGCGCGATGATTTACTCGTTGCTGTCAGTTCGGCGGCGTCTTTCAGAAAAACTTCAGATCAATATCTTGAAAAGATTGTTCTCATCCTTACTTGAGTAATTGCATGGGGAAGGAGGCTGGACTCAGCTCCTATCTGCACTGCATCAATATCTTTATCTCATATTGCTCATTGGAGGATATGTCATGAACACTATTGATTTCTCACCGCTCTATCGGAGTTCTGTCGGTTTTGATCGTCTGGCATCGCTGCTGGATCAAACCCTGCAGCACAACCAGTCTGGTAACGGCTACCCGCCCTACAACATCGAGGTAGTGGATGATCTGAGGTACAGCATCACCCTGGCCGTTGCCGGTTTTGAAGAGAAAGATCTGGAGCTGGAAGTTGAAAGCGGAGTGTTAACCGTGCGTGGCTCGAAGAGTACGGACGACAAGAAACGACGCTTCCTTTACCAAGGGATTGCGACCCGAAACTTTGAGCGTAAGTTCAGCCTGGCAGACTATGTGGAGGTAAAAGACGCGAAATTGGAAAATGGCATGCTGACCATCGACCTGGTCAAAGAGATCCCGGAAGCTATGAAGCCTCGGAAGATCCATATTTCTCATGAGCCTGCTGCCATTGAGCACCAAGGTGACGACCAAGGCGAAGCAGCCTAAAGCCAAAGGGCGGTGCGGCAGCACCGCCCTATCGAAGAAGGTCAACCATAACCGTCTGTCATTGAATAATCGAAGTTTATAGGTTCGTTGGGAGCTCTGCTGTTTGTCCGAGAGGTGCAACAGGAATACCCCCATCGATCTCTCATCGATTCCTAGCAAGAAAAACAGAGATCACCATCAGCTAACAGCATTTTGCTCGGTGTCTTTGCTCTTTGGGAGGCTCTGATCATGGCCGCTGAATCTAGCTATTTGAGTACTGATATCAGCTACCGACTTTCGGCGCGTCAGGCGCAGACGTTCCTGAATGCTCGCCAATGGCTGATCCATTTCTGCGCTAACCCCTCATCAGCCGAGATCCTCGCACTGGAGGGTTACTACCTGCAACAAGCCCTGGGATCGAAAGCGACAGTGCTGCTTTTGGAGCGTGCTGGACTACAAGGGCTTACAGAGCAAGAAATAGTGCAGGGGGTAGCTCTTCTTCGTCAGCTCGATGAGGGAGTTGCCTGTGACAGTCAGGCGCTTGAGGACGCTGTTCTGATGGCCGAGTCCCAGTGTTTTTTTGCCCAGCATGGCAGCGCTCCGAGACGTCGTTTTTTGGAGTTAAGTCGCAATTATCTTCGCCTCAGCCCTACTTCGCTGCAGCGACTTAATGAATCCGAAGATGAGTTCTTGTCGGAGCACCTGATGTTGTCCCCCGGGGCTAACCACGGTGAAGCTGTTTCCTATCTGGCCAGCAACCTGTTTCAACGACACAAGCACGGTACCGAGAAATCACAGAGGAAAAAACAATGAAAATGTCAGTGCGTAATTTTCAGGCCCTTTGTCTATTGGTAGCTACCCTGTGGATAGGGCAAGCGGGTGCCAAAGCACCACCTCCTGATGACAGCCTAGCTCCCATGGTGGATCGCGTGTTACCGGCGGTGGTTAATATTTCTACCCGTTCGAATGCGACCATCCAGAGCAACCCGTTGCTCAACGATCCTTTCTTCCGACACTTCTTTGGGGATTTGTATGGAGGGCGGGGTATTCCTCAACCTTCGCAAAGGCAGAACCAATCACTGGGGTCCGGTGTCATCGTCGATGCTGCAAAAGGCTGGGTGGTTACTAATCATCATGTCATTGATCAGGCCGATGAGATCACGGTCACGTTGCGTGATAAGCGGAATTTGAAAGCCGAGCTGATCGGTTCCGATCCAGAAACGGATATTGCTGTACTCAAGATCGACGCTGAGAACTTAGTTGCTGTTGAGATAGGGGATTCCAATGATCTTCGCGTTGGTGATTTTGTTGTCGCGATGGGCAACCCTTTTGGTCTCGGGCAGACAGTTACCTACGGCATCATCAGTGCCTTGGGGCGCAGTGGCCTGGGTGTCGAAGGCTATGAAAACTTTATTCAAACCGATGCCTCTATCAACCCCGGTAATTCCGGAGGGGCGCTGGTGACTACTCAAGGCGAATTGGTGGGTATCAACACGGCCATCATCGGACCCAATGGCGGCAATGTGGGAATTGGCTTTGCGGTCCCGACGGCCATGATGAAAGCGGTGGTGGAGCAGATTGTCGACCACGGTGAAGTCCGGCGGGGCCAACTGGGGGTACTGATTCAGGACTTGACCACTGATCTGGCCAAGGCATTTGGACTAGAACAGCAGGCTGGAGTTCTCGTCTCTCAGATCGTGGAAGGTTCTGCCGCGCAAAAATCGGGCCTTCAGGAAGGTGATGTCATCATCGGGGTGAATGGCCAGCACGTCTCCAACAGTGCTGAGCTCCGAAACCTGATCGGCATGCAGCGCCTGGGCAATCGTGTCAGGATAAAGCTGATTCGTAACGCAGAACCCTTGCAACTGACGGTTAGACTCAGTAAGCGCGATCCTGATGTGGCCTTAGGGCCGGAAACCGATAAGGTTCGAGGCTTGACGCTGGGTGCTATTCCACCCGATCACCCCTTGCAGGGGCAGGTAACCGGTGTGGCGGTACTGCAGGTCGATCCCAATAGTCGCGCTTGGCAAGCAGGCATTCGCGCCGGCGATGTCATCCGGTCGATCAATCAGCAACCGCTGAGTCAGGCTGATGATGCGGTCAAACGTTTAGAGTCCGGTGAACGTTCGTTACTCCATATTGTTCGCCCGGGCGGTGCGTTGTATGTGATGCTGTAATTGCATCAAAGGCGCCGATCGCTAACCCTAGATCGGCGTTCGCCAATCCGCCATTTACCGGTTTAGAATCCGACCCGCGACGCTTCAGAGTGCAGGTCGTTTTTTCCATGCAAAATAATAAAGCCGACGCTCAGGTCGGCTTTATCTTCTGGGTTGATGGAGTGATCAGGCCACGAAGGTCGCTTGAACTTCCGTTGAGAGTTGTTTGATGGCTGCTTTCTCTACCTGGCGTATACGCTCCATCGATACGCCGTGACGCTGTGCCAGCTCTTTCAACCCGGTTTTCTCGTTGCTGAGCCAGCGGGCTTCAATAATATCCCTCTGTCGCGCGTCGAGAGCGTTTATCGCTTTATATAGTTGTCCCCGATAAAAATCGCCATCGCGAAGATGCTCTAGACGGAGTAGCGGGTTAGCTTCCGGTGCTTCCAAATAGTGTGCTGGAGCTTGTGGGACGATTTCCTCTTCATCGTGGCTGTCATAGCTGCCCTCAAAGGAAAGATCCTGGGTATAGAGCCGTTGCTCCATGGTTTTGACCTCATCAACGGGAACATCCAGTTCTGAAGCTACCGCAGTAGCCTCATCTTGGGATAGCCACTTCAAGGACTGGCGAGCCTGGCGTAAGCGGAAAAACAGTTTTCGTTGTGCCTTGGTGGTGGCGACCTTGACGATCTTCCAGTTGCGCAGCACGTACTCATAAATCTCAGCACGAATCCAATGGACCGCAAAGGATGAAAGGCGAACACCCATGTCAGGGTCAAAACGCCGAACCGCCTTCATCAGGCCGACACAGCCCTCCTGAGCGACGTCTGCAAGAGGTAATCCGTAGCCTTTGTAGGATCTTGCTATCTTGACCACGAAACGCAGATGAGAAAGAACCAGATGATGTGCCGCCTGCAAGTCGTTCTCATCACGCAACTTACGCGCCAGGTCTCGTTCTTCACCTTCATCGACCATCGGATAGTTATTGGCAAAAGACACCAAAGCATCAAAGTTACCTAAGGAAACGGGAAGCTGGCCACCTAATGTCAATGCCTTGTTCATTGCTAGTCTCCTACGCTGACAATAAACCAAATAGTGATAACGGCTGAATCAGGCGTTGTGAGCGGTAAAGCAGGAGGCATTGCTATTGGAAAAGCGGCTGGGACCAGCAGCTTTGGGAGTAAGCACGCGCCACCTATTCTTTTAGAAGCAATATGCAAAACGCACTCTCTGAGGCCTGAGTTCAGCACCTGCTAAATAGATAAGGATTTGGCGGGAAAATTTCAAGACCTATGGCGAAAAGTGATTGCCACCGACAGATTAGCTATACAAGTTGTCCTTGGTCATAGCGACTAGAGGATGCAATGAGTCTGTTTTAAGGGGAGGTTCTTGGCTGGCAAAGAGATTGGTGGGCCCAGCAGGACTTGAACCTGCGACCAAGGGATTATGAGTCCCCTGCTCTAACCAACTGAGCTATAGGCCCCCAGAAAGGAGCACGAATTGTAGCGGCTCTGTTGGGGCAAGCCAAGAGCTGGCGGGGCTTTTCGGCGTTTTGGTAAGGGTTCTGGGGTGGGAACCATGTTAGGCTCGGCTTATGTTGAACAGGGAGCGAGTTAAGCGTGCCTTACGATATTGAAAACCGGCTGGTGGTGGGATTGGCGTCGAGTGCGCTGTTCGATCTGCAGCACTCTGATGCGGTGTTCCGAGAGAAGGGGGAGCGGGCTTACCGGGTCTATCAGCGTGAGCATCAGGATCAGCCGTTGGAGCCCGGCGTAGCGTTTCCGTTTGTGCGTCGCCTGCTGGCGCTGAATGCGCTGGATCCGGCCAATCCGCCGGTTGAGGTGGTGCTGCTGTCCCATAATGATCCGGATACCGGACTGCGGGTGTTCAACTCTATCGAGCATTACGGGTTGGGGATTCAGCGGGCGGTGTTTCAACAGGGGCGCTCGCCCCACGAGTTTATCCCGGCGTTTAATATCAGCCTGTTTCTCAGTGCCAACGAAACCGATGTGCAGCAGGCGATGGCGCTGGGGCTGCCGGCCGGGTTGGTGCTGGACTCCCATGCTGCCGATGATCCGGAAGACGAGGAGCTGAGGCTGGCGTTCGACTTTGACGGGGTGTTGGCCGACGACGAGTCGGAGCAGATCTATCAGCAGGGGGATCTGGAGCAGTTCCAGCAGCACGAGAAAGATCGCGCCGACATTCCCCATAATCCCGGCCCGTTAAAGGACTTTCTGGCCAAGATCGCCCGTATTCAGCAGCTGGAGCAGGAGCGCTCGGAATCGGAGTCGGATTACCGTCCCCGCCTGCGGCTGGCGATTGTCACCGCTCGCAGTGCTCCGGCCCATGCGCGGGTGATCAAGACCATGCGCAGCTGGGATCTGATGGTCAACGATGCCTTCTTTTTGGGCGGGGTGGAGAAACGCCGGGTGCTGGAGGTCTGGGCGCCGCATATCTTCTTCGATGACCAGCGTGGCCATCTGGATGCGACGGCGGGGGTGTCGCCGTCGGTGCATATTCCGTTCGGTATCGCCAACCAGTAACGATCGTTTTTTCGGGTTAATAAGTGTCGAAGATCAAGGGGTTGAATCGCCGCGCTATTGTAGAGTGAAGGTGTTAACCGACCCCTGGTGTGCATTATGGATAATCTGATTTTTCTGATCGTAATCACCGCGGCTCTGTCGCTGCTGCTGAATGTGCTGCTCAAGCGCTGGCAGGTGGAGTCGGTGATCGGTTATATCCTCAGCGGCATGATGGTCGGTTACGCGTTCGATCTCAGCCACAACAGCAGTCTGGGGTTGATTGCCGAATTCGGCATCGTGTTTTTGATGTTCACCATCGGGTTGGAGTTCTCGCCCAAGAAATTGCGTCGGATGAAGCGGGAGGTGTTCCTCTACGGGCCGCTGCAGCTGGGGGTGACCGCAACGCTGTTCTTCCTGTTGGGGCAGTGGCTGTTTGAGTTGCCCTGGACGGTCAATCTGATCGTCAGCTTGTCGTTGTCGCTCTCCTCGACGGCCATCGTGCTGAACCTGCTGACCAAGTACCGCAAATCCAGTAGTCAGTACGGGCGCAATTCGGTTGGGGTGCTGCTGTTCCAGGATATCGCGGTGATTCCGATCCTGCTGTTGGTGTCGATCCTGGCCAACGATCAGCAGGATATTACCCAGGTGCTGACCGCCACGGCGATCGATGCGGTGGTGGTGTTTCTGATTCTGTTCCTGGGCGGTCGTTTCGTGACCCCGTATGTGATGGAGCGGGTCGTCGGAACCCGCTCCAATGAGCTGTTTGTCGGCACCCTACTGCTGATGGTGGTGGGCGCGGCCCACATGGCCCATGAGCTTGGATTCTCCTATTCGTTGGGGGCGTTTTTGGCCGGCATGGTGATCGCCGAGAGTGATTACAAGCATCAGGTGGAGGCCGACCTGGCCCCGTTCCGGGATCTGCTGTTGGGCCTGTTTTTCATCACCGTTGGGATGCAGGTCGATCCGATGTTCGTGCTCGGTAAGCTGCCGCTGATTCTGGCGGTGATGGCGGCGCTGTTGGTGGTGAAAACCCTGGTGCTGTTGGTGCTGATGCGGGTGTTCAATAACACCAAGAACTCGGTCAAAACCGCGTTGCTGCTGGCCCAGAGCGGGGAGTTCTCGTTTGTCGTGTTCGAGACCGCCCAGGCCAATAACCTGTTTATGGATCCCGAGATGGGGCAGACGCTGATCATGGCGATCGTGTTAACGATGATGCTGACCCCGTTCGTGTTCCGTTACCTGGATCAGATCACCGAAAAACTGGTGCCGGCGGCGGTTGCCGATGGGGAACCTGATGAAGCGGTCGAACAGGCCGAACAGGACCATGTGGTGGTGCTCGGTTACGGTAAGCTCGGTGGTCGTGTCGGTGCGCTGTTGCAGGCGCGGGAGATTCCGTTTAAGGCGGTGGAGTTTGATGCGGCCAATTTCCGTCAGGCCCGCAAGCGCGGAGAGCCGGTCTACTACGGCAATGCCGGCCGGCGTCAGTTGCTGGAGCAGATGAATCTGACCCAGGCGCGGGCGGTGGTGATCGCGATGAGCAATCAGGCCCGCATCTCGTTGGTGGCGCAGTCGGTTCGGTCGCTGGCACCGTCGGTTCCGATTGCGGTCTGTGGCTCGGATCGGGACCATTGCGAGGAGCTGGTGGAGATGGGGGTTGAGACGCCGATCAATATCCTGGACCAGGGCGCCGAAGCGCTGGTTCAACAGATCGATTCTGATGCCGATTAGACGTTGTTCGATAAGGGGCGGACACAAAAAACCGGGCTGGTCGCTTAGGGCGGGCCCGGTTTTTTAAGGTCTCGATCTGGCGCTGAACTTTACTCGTCGAGGAAGCCGCGCAGGTGATCGGAGCGTGACGGGTGGCGCAGTTTGCGCAGCGCCTTTGCTTCGATCTGACGGATCCGCTCACGGGTTACGTCGAACTGCTTACCAACCTCTTCCAGAGTGTGGTCGGTGTTCATGTCGATACCGAAGCGCATCCGCAGAACCTTGGCTTCACGACCGGTCAGACCGGACAGTACATCACGGGTTGCTTCGCACAGACCTTCGGAGGTGGCGCTGTCTACCGGTGAGTGGACCGTGACGTCTTCGATAAAGTCGCCCAGGCTGGAATCCTCGTCGTCACCGATCGGGGTTTCCATCGAGATCGGCTCTTTGGCGATCTTCAGTACCTTGCGAACCTTGTCTTCCGGCATCTCCATCCGTTCGGCCAGCTCTTCCGGCGTCGCTTCACGACCCATCTCCTGCAGCATCTGACGGGAAATCCGGTTCAGCTTGTTGATCGTTTCGATCATATGCACTGGGATCCGGATGGTACGGGCCTGGTCGGCGATCGAGCGAGTGATCGCCTGACGGATCCACCAGGTGGCGTAGGTGGAGAACTTGTAGCCGCGACGGTATTCGAACTTATCGACCGCCTTCATCAGGCCGATGTTGCCCTCTTGGATCAGGTCCAGGAACTGCAGGCCACGGTTGGTGTATTTCTTGGCGATAGAGATAACCAGACGGAGGTTGGCCTCGACCATCTCTTTCTTGGCACGACGGGCACCGGCTTCGCCGATGGACATCCGACGGTTAACCTCTTTGATCTGAGCCAGGGTCAGGCCAGCACGCTCTTCCAGTTGCGCCAGCTTACGCTGGGAGCGCAGCAGTTCAACTTTGCTGGTGACCAGGCGCGGACCGCAGGGGCCGTCTTTGGCACAGATCTCTTCAACCCAGGCGTTATTGAGTTCGTTGCCGGGGAAGCTCTTGATAAAGGTCTTACGGTCCATCTTGCCGCGACGGGTGCAGATGCGCATGATATTGCGCTCTTCGTAGCGGATCTGATCGACCACCGAGCGGACCGAGTCCACCAGAGAATCATACAGGCGCGGTACCAGTTTGATCGGCGCAAAGATTTCAGCCAGCTTGGCGACCTCTTTGTCGAACTCTTTGCTTTCGCGGCCGTGTTTCTCGATCGCCTTCTCAGTCTTCTCCCACTGAGCGGTCAGCTCGTCGAAGCGGCGCTTGACCTCTTCGGGATCGGGACCTTTCGGGCCTTCTTCCTCTTCGTCGTCATCGCTGTCGGAAGCCTGAGGAGCCGCCGGGGCCGGGGTGGGTACAGTATTTTCGTCTTCCGGGTCGATGAAGCCGTTCAGTACATCGGTGATGCGGCCTTCCTCTTCCTGGCTGGCCTCGTAAGACGCCAGTACTGTCGGAATAGCGCTCGGGTAGGAAGCCAGGGCCGACATCACGCCGCGCAGGCCTTCTTCGATCCGCTTGGCCAGGATGATCTCGCCTTCACGGGTCAGCAGCTCTACGGTGCCCATTTCGCGCATGTACATCCGGACCGGGTCGGTGGTGCGACCGGCTTCGTTTTCGACCGCTGCCAGCGCCGCGGCAGCTTCTTCCGCCGCGCTATCGTCGGCGGAATCGCCTTCGGCGACCAGAATATCGTCAGCGTCCGGAGCAACCTCGGAAACGGAGATGCCCATATCGTTGATCATCCGGATGATCTCTTCGACCTGATCCGGATCGGAGATATCCTCGGGCAGGTGGTCGTTGACCTCCGCAAAGGTCAGATAGCCCTGCTCTTTACCCCTTGCAATCAACTCTTTAAGTCGAGACTGCTGCTGAGACGTGTCTGCCATGGATGCCTATTCTCGGTTTGAGGGTTCAAAAAATAGCCGCATATTATATCGATGTTGCGGCGCAAATACCACCAAAGGCGGCGGTGTCTGATGCTGTTGAGGGTGGGTCAGCGATGTTTTCGGCGTTGCCCGGCCAAGAGTAGTTCGGTCAGGCGTTTTTTGTCCTTACTGCTGAGTTGCTGGTTCTGCTGTTTCTCTTTCAAATAGTCTAGTTCGGCTTCGCGGGTTTGCTGCAGAAGCTGATCCAGGCAGCCGAGAAACTCCTGCTCACACTGCTCGCCGGATGAGATCAACAGCTCCTTGCTGGCCAGTTGTTTCAGTTGCGGCCCGTAGTCGCTGTCGCGCCACTGCAGCAGCAGGATGGCGGTGGGAATGTTGGGATCGTTGCGCAGCTGTTCGATCAGCGCTTTGAGTAATCCCTGCTCGGTATGTTGCAGTGAACCGAGGGCGTCGCTGGTTTCCAGGTCGACCTTCAGTGCCAGCTTGGGGTTATGCAGCAGTAGCTGCAGTGCCCGGGCACCGTTGGAGGTAGTGGCCAGGGCAGCGGCGGGCCGGTTTCTGCCGGAGCGAGTCCGAAAAGGTGACGGGGATGGGGTAAAGCCGGAGTCGCCATAGCTGGAGTCATAATTGCCGTAGCCCGAATCGTAATCGCCGTAGTCGGGGCCTGTCTGGCTGGGTTGTGCTTGGCGTTGAGTCGTGTGCTGAACGGTCGGGACGCTGGGTTCGGCCTTCGGGGTAAAGAACTGGCGCTCCAGGCCACTGATCTCTGACAGTTGCTGGCGCATCAGCTGCTGGAATACCTGGCCGGGGATCTTATCGATCATCGGCACTGCCAGGGCGCTGAGCCGGGCACGGCCTTCACCGCTTTCCAGATCCAGTGACTCCGACAGGCTGTCGAACAGGAACTCCGACAGCGGCAGGGCCTGATCGACGCGGCGGTTGAACGCCTCGGTGCCTTCGCTGCGGACCATGCTGTCCGGATCTTCGCCATCGGGCAGGAACAGGAACTTGGCCTGGCGACCATCCTCCATCAGCGGCAGGGCGGTCTCCAGGGCACGTTGGGCTGCCTGTCGGCCGGCATTATCACCGTCAAAACAGAACACCACCTCCGGCAGCAGCTTGAACAGGCGCTGAAGGTGGTTGGCGCTGGTGGCGGTGCCGAGGGTGGCGACCGCGTTGGTGATACCGAACTGGGCCAGTGCCACCACATCCATATAGCCTTCGACGATCAGTACCCGGTGCAGCTCACGGTTGGCCTGGCGCGCCTGATAAAGGCCGTACAGCTCCTCGTGCTTCTTGAAGGTATGGGTTTCCGGCGAATTCAGGTATTTGGGCTTCTCGTCGGTCAGCACTCGGCCGCCGAAGGCGATGGTGCGGCCGCGCATGTCGATGATCGGAAACATGATCCGGTCGCGGAAACGGTCGTAGCTGCGGTTCTGCTCCGGTTTCATGATCAGCATGCCGGCGTCATCGAGCTTGTTCTGCTGCTCGGTGCCGATATGTTTGAGCAGGTTGTCCCAGCCGGGCGGGGCGTAACCGATGCCGAAACGTTTGGCGATACTGCCGCTCAGGCCACGCTGCTTGAGGTAGTCGACCGCCTTATTGCGTTCGGGGTGTTCGCGTAATTGCTGTTGGTAGAAATCGCTGGCTTGCTGCAGCAGGTTGTAGCTTTGCTGTCGCTCCTGGTCGGCGCGGTTTTGCGGCCCGTTGCTTTGGGCCGGTACTTCGAGGCCGTGACGCTTGGCCAGGATATCCACCGCTTCGCGGAATTCGAGACGGTCATACTCCATCACAAAACCCAGCGCGTTGCCGCCGGCACCACAGCCGAAGCAGTAATAGAACTGTTTGTCCGGATTGACGCTGAAGGAGGGGGTTTTTTCCTGATGGAACGGGCAGAGCCCGGAGTAGTTTTTGCCGGTACGCTTGAGTTTTATCCGCTCCTCGACCACATCGACGATATCGGTTCGATGCAGCAGGTCGTCGATAAAATCTTGCGGTATCCGTCCGGCCATGGGGTTCTCGGGTGTCAGGAAAAACGTCCGGTCAGCCGTAACCCGATAAGGTTGGGTCTGTCGGGGACCGGTGGTCGGCCCAGATTATCAGCTCTGCGGTGATGAGGCAGTAACGAACTGCAACCGCGGCAGGATCAGCTCAGCTTGGCTTTGATCTGCTTGCTGACGACGGCCATGTCGGCGCGGCCTTGAAGCTGGGGCTTCAGGCGGCCCATGACCTGGCCCATTTCGCGCATTGAACTGGCGCCGGTTTCGCTGATCGCTTGATCGATCAGCTGGTCAATCTCTTGGTCGGTTAGCTGGGCAGGAAGAAACTGTTTAATCACCTCCAGTTCTTTCTTCTCTACCTCAGATAGATCATCACGGCCGGCGGCGTCGAACTGGGCGATCGAGTCGTTGCGCTGTTTCTGCATCTTATCCAGAACAGCAATAACTCGAGCGTCGTCCAGTTCAATGCGCTCGTTAACTTCAACATCTTTGATGGCCGATAAAATACTGCGCAACGTCTTCAGGCGATCCTTATCTTTGGCTCGCATGGCGTCTTTCTGAGCGGCTTTCAGCTCGGATTTCAGGGCGCAGTCGGTCATGGCTTCTGTCTATGTCTGGATGTCGAAGTTATTCCGTGGTTCAGGTACGTGCGGTACTAATCGGCTAAGCCGGGATTAGTACAGGCGAACGCGACGGTTGTTCTCGCGGGCGACCTTCTTGGCGTGACGCTTAACAGCGGCAGCAGCCTTGCGCTTACGTACAGAAGTCGGCTTCTCGTAGTGCTCGCGGCGACGTACTTCAGCCAGAATACCTGCCTTCTCGCAAGAACGCTTAAAACGACGCAGAGCGATATCAAACGGCTCGGTATCACGGACTTTTACACTTGGCATTGTCTTACCTTTGGTTAACGTTAATTTCGTTGATCGAACAATGTGGTTTCAGGGCGGTTAAACCAGAGTTTTTGGCCACAGAAACGGCCCCCGAAAATTTCAGGGGCGCACATTCTAATTCTTCCTCAAAGGTATTGTAAACCCTGATGGGGGATTTTGATGGCATCGTCCCGTTGGGCTGGTATTATGCGCCGAAACTGCCGAGCTGCCAGAGAATTCAGATGCGTGTATTGGGTATAGAGACCTCCTGTGATGAAACCGGTGTTGCGCTGTATGACAGTGAGCAGGGCCTGTTGGCCGATGCGCTCTACAGTCAGGTGGCGATGCATGCCGAATACGGCGGTGTGGTGCCTGAGCTGGCGTCGCGGGACCACATTCTGAAACTGATCCCGTTGATCCGTCAGGTGCTGAGCGAGGCCGGTTGTGATGCTGGTGGTGAGGGTGCCGGCAATGGAGAAGGTATCGATGCCATTGCCTATACGGCCGGCCCCGGCCTGATCGGTGCGCTGATGACCGGCGCGTCGCTGGCGACTTCGCTGGCGCTGGCCTGGAATAAGCCGGTGTTGGGGGTACATCATATGGAAGGTCATCTGTTGGCCCCGATGCTGGAGGCCGAGCCGCCGGCGTTCCCCTTTTTGGCGCTGCTGGTTTCCGGTGGTCATACCCAGCTGTTTGAAGTGAAGGGGTTGGGTCAGTATCAGTTGTTGGGCGAGTCCCTCGACGATGCGGCCGGGGAGGCGTTCGACAAAGCGGCCAAGATGCTGGGGTTGGATTATCCGGGAGGCCCGTTGATCGCCAAGCGCGCCGAGCAAGGTACGCCGGGACGGTTCCGTTTCCCGCGACCGATGACCGATCGGCCCGGGTTGGACCTGAGTTTCAGCGGCTTAAAGACCTTTACCCTGAATACGTCCGACAAGCTGCGTGACGAGTCGGGGGAACTGAGCGAGCAGGATATCAACGATATCGCGCTGGCTTTCCAGGAAGCGGTGATCGATACCCTGACGATCAAGTGCCGCCGGGCACTGGAGCAAACCGGGTTGAAGACCCTGGTGATCGCCGGTGGGGTCAGCGCCAATTCGATGCTGCGTGAGCGCCTCGGCGCGATGGCGACCAAGCGTGGCGCCGAGCTGTTCTATGCCCGGCCGAAGTTTTGTACCGACAACGGCGCGATGATCGCCTATGCCGGTTGTCAGCGCCTGCTGGCCGGGCAGCGTAGCGGCGACAAAATAGAGGCCCGACCTCGCTGGCCGATGGTCGAATTGGCACCGGTCTAAGGTTTGGTGGTTTGGGGGCGTGTTCTGAGGTTAGAGCCGTTGCTCGCTGCCGCTGATCAGTCGACGGATGTTGTTGCGGTGGCTGATAATCAGCAGCAAAGACATCAGTCCCAGTACCGGCAGTAACTCCGGTTGTTGCCAGTAGCACAGGAGCGGGGTGGCTAAGGCACAGGTTATCGAAGCCACCGAGGAGCGCCGGAAAGTCAGCATGGTGACCAGCCACAGGCTGATCTGACTGAGCGCGAGTAGCGGGTCGATACCGAGGCAGGCGCCCAGAAAAGTGGCAACGCCCTTGCCGCCACGAAAACGAAAGAAAACAGGTAGCATGTGTCCGATCACGGCTGCTAAACCGCAAAGGGCGGCCTCTAAAAGACTGAGTCCGAACTGCAACGCCAGCCAGACCGGCAGGGTGCCTTTAAGCAGGTCGGCAACAAAGGTGATGGCGGCTGCATGTTTGGAGCTGGTCCGCCAGACATTGGTCGCGCCGGGGTTGCCCGAGCCCAGCGTTCGCGGATCCTCATAACCCAACGCACGGCAAACCAGCACTGCGCTGGAGATAGATCCCAGCAGGTAGGCGCCGATCATTAGCAGGGCGCAGGTTAGATTGAGCTCAAACGCCATGGAGCTGTGCCAAGTCTGATAAATGGGCCAATAATTGCTGCTATGCAGCACGCAAGCTAAACATGCATTAGTAGCAGAACTGTTCGATGATGTAAAAGCGGCCAACGTCGGCCCCGATCGTTCAGTCTGCCCAAGGAGATCTTAATGGACATTGTTTATATCAAGGAACTGGAAGTGGAAACGGTGATCGGTATCTACGATTGGGAGCGCAAGATCCGCCAACGGGTCAGCCTCGATCTGGAGATGGCAACCGATATCCGCCAAGCCGCCAATACCGAAGATATCGACAACACCATCAGCTATAAGACCGTTAGCAAGCGCTTGATCGCCTTTATCGAGCAGAGTGAATTCCTGCTGGTCGAAACCATGGCCGAACAGATCGCCGAGATCGTACTGAGCGAATTCCCCACCCCGTGGATCCGGTTGCGCCTGGGTAAGCCGGGAGCCGTTCGAGGTGCCAAGGATGTCGGGGTGATCATTGAACGTGGCGAGAAGCCGGCATGAGTCAGGCGTTTTTAAGCATCGGTAGCAATATCGAGCGCCAGCGTTACATCAGTGCCTGCCTGGATGCCCTGCAGTTGCAGTTCGGTGAGTTGTTGATCTCCAGCGTATACGAAAGTGAAGCGGTGGGGTTTGACGGCGATCCGTTCTACAACCTGGTGGTTGGGATAGAGACCGAGCTGGCGCTGCCGCAACTGTTCAGCCTGTTACGCCGGATCGAACATGACAACGACCGCTGTCGCAATGCAATCAAGTTCAGCGCCCGAACGCTGGATATCGATATCCTGATCTACGACGACTTCGTTGGTGAATTTCGGCTGGAAGATGGCAGTGGCGGCGAGCTGCCACGCGACGAAATCCTAACCAATGCATTTGTACTGCAGCCGTTGGCTGAGATTGCTCCTGAGTACTTACATCCTGTATCCCAGCGCAGCTACAGCGATATTTGGCAGGATTACGACAGTCGCCGGCAGCAGGATGCGAAGAAACGCCAGCGGCTCTGGACGGTACCGTTTGAATGGCAAGGCCAGCAGCTTCAGCGTAACTGAGCGCCGGTTTACCAAAAGAGCAGCTCCAGGCGGGTCGGGATCAGCAGACCGACTTACCGCCATCGACCGCCAGGATCTGGCCGGTGATAAAGTTCTGCCCGGCCAGAAACAGCACCGCGTCGGCAATGTCATCGGGGCATCCGTAGCGACCCAGCAGGGTGCTGTCGAGAGCTTTCTGTTCCGCTTCCTTATCCCGTTTGGCAGCGCCTTCCGGCGGCAGTATCGGCCCGGGGGCAACGCCGTTGACGCGCACCTTGGGTGCCAGCTCCTTGGCCAGTGATTGGGTCAACATCGCCAGTCCGGCCTTGGCGACTGAGTAGACCGGAAATCCTTTCAGCGGCCGTTGGGCATGGACATCCACGATATTCACAATCACCCCTTCGCGTTGCTGTAGCTCGTCGGCCAAGGCCTGCGATAACCACAGCGGTGCCTGCAGGTTGGAACCGATCAGGTCGTTCCATTGGGTTTGGTTGGCCTGGGCCAATGGGGTGGGGTAGAAGGTCGAGGCATTGTTGACCAGCAGGTCGAGCCGTTGCCAGTAATCCCGTGCCCGGTTGGCCAATTGGCGGACCTGGTCCGCATCGTTCAGATCGGCGCTCAGGCAGCAGGCGCTGGCCGGTTCGATACGATTCAACTCGGCGGCCAGCAGTTCGGCCTCGGCCTGAGACCGGTTGTAGTGGATTACGACCCGATAGCCCGCGCCATGCAGGCGTCGGGCGATACAGGCGCCGACGCGGCGGGCCGCTCCGGTCACCAGAGCGACGGGGCTGTCGAAACCGGGTCTGGATGTGACGGAGCTGAAGCAGGCGGGCTGAGTCATCGGGTTACTCCTGATCGTTGCTGTCGGGCGCTGCTTGTGGCGGTGTGGGTGACAGCTGCTGTTGCAGCCAGGAGAGTCGACGCCGTTGCAGTTCCTGCCCCAGCTCTGCGCCTTTGAAACCTTGCTGTACCAGTTGCCTGGGTTGAATCTGGTTGATGCCGTCGATCAGTTCCGGTAATTGCCGACATCGATTCAGGCTCTCGGGATGGTCGGTGAAGATCAACCCGCAGCCCTCGATAAAGGGCGCTAAACGTTCGGGGCGGCGTGACAGATCCAGACCCTGATACAGTGACAGCAGCCGTTCTGCCGTCAACGGCTTCTGTAGCGTCGGATGATGCCGTCGCAGTAACTGCGCGCTTTGCTGGAATCGCTTGGGTGTCTTGAGCCGCTGCTGCAGCTGTTCCAGATCGGCTTCCTGTTCGATTTGATGGCACAGCAGCGCCCAGCGGACTTCATCATCGAACTGTTGGGCCGCCGCCTGCTCGAGTAGCTCTATCAGGCGCGAATTAAGCTGCAGCTCCGGCATCAGTTGTGCCAGCGCACCACACTGTTGCAGGCAGCTGAAATACAGTTGCGGTGAGCTTTCGCCCAGTGCCCGTTCGGTTTCCTTCCAGACCCGTTCGCTGGACAGGGCCTGGAGTTCTTCCCGGCTGCTGAGTTGGCTCATCAACGCCATCGTTTCAGCGGCCACCTCAAACCCCAGTCGATGGAAGCGGGCCAGAAAACGGGCCGTGCGCAGTACCCGCAGAGGATCTTCGGCAAAGGCGGCGGAGACATGACGCAGGCGTTTTTGTTTCAGATCGTCACGGCCGCCGTAGGGGTCGATCAGCTGTCCCTGGTTATCTTCGGCCATCGCATTGATGGTGAGGTCTCGGCGTAACAGATCCTGTTCCAGGGTGACATCGGGAGCCGCATGAAACTGGAAGCCGCCGTAGCCAAGGCCGGTCTTACGTTCGGTACGGGCCAGGGCATATTCTTCATGGGTCCGGGGGTGTAAAAAGACCGGAAAGTCTTTGCCCACCGGCACGAAGCCGTCTGCCAGCATCTGCTCTGCGCTGGCACCGACCACGACCCAGTCGCGGTCATAGACCTCGAAGCCGAGCAGGCGGTCACGAACGGCACCGCCGACCAGATAGGTCTGCATCAAGGTTGTTCCCGGTCCGGATGCTGGGCCTGCTGGCAGTGCTGAGGAAACTGCTGCTGCCAGCCTTCGAAACCTCCGGCCAGGCTGTAGACCTCTTCGAACCCCCGGCTGATCAGAAACTGGGCCGCTGACTGGCTGCTCAGGCCGTGGTAGCAGTAGACCACCAGCGGCAGATCCAGGTCGGACTCTTCGACAAACTGCTGCAGGTTGCTGTTGTCCAGATGGACTGCGCCGGGTATGTGTGCGCGGGAAAAGCTCTCAGGGTCGCGGATATCGGCCAGGGCGGCACCTTGGTCGATCAGGGTTTTGGCCCGTTGGGCGTCGATCTGTTCGAATTCGGTCATGCGGTGACTCCTGCGCAGTGGTTGAAGGAGGGCTCAGGCGTAGCCGGGACTGGGGACTTGAAACAGGCGTTGATCCTGTATCCGTAGCGCGGTCAGCTGGCCGCCCCAGACACAACCGGTATCCAGAGCATGGAAACCGTCACGATTGGCGCGTCCTTCCAGCGAGGCCCAGTGTCCAAAGAGTAGCTGTTGATCGGCGCAACGGTGGTCTTCAAAACTGAACCAGGGGGCAAAGCCTTTGGGCGGATTGGCCGGACCGGTCTTGGTAGCCAGCTCCAGCGTGCCGTCGGCGCTGCAGAAGCGCATTCGGGTCAGGTAGTTGGTGATCAGCCGGTGGCGGGCGTGACCCTCGAGCATCGGATCCCAGCGGTCGGGACTGTTGCCGTACATGTTGGCGAAAAAATCACCGGCTTTAGGCCCTTGCAGGACCACTTCCATCTCGGCGGCGCAGGCGGCGGCGGTGTCAGGATCCCAGATCGGCGGGATACCGGCATGAACCATCAGGTAGCCTTGGTCGCGATGCAGCAGGGGTAGATGGCGCAGCCATTCCATCAGTTCGAGCCGATCCGGTGCGGCCAGGATTTCATCGAAGGTATCTTTGCGACCGACGCGCTTCTTGTCGTGGGCGACGGCCAGCAGGTGTAGGTCGTGGTTGCCCAGAACGGTGCGGGCCTGGTTGCCCAGGGATTTAACAAAACGTAGCGTTTCCAGCGACTTGGGGCCCCGGTTAACCAGATCGCCGGTAATCCAGAGTTGATCCTCTCGACCAAAACCGACCTGCTCAAGCAGCTGGAGCAGTTCATCCAGGCAGCCCTGAAGATCGCCGACGGCATAGATCATCGTATTGTCCTTTTAGTGCAGTGCGTGGGGGAGCGCCAGGGTGAAGGCGTCGATCGGAGCCTGGAACTGCTCGCCGGAGGCGCTCTGCATCACGTAGTAACCCTCCATGATTCCCACTTCGGAGGGTAAGACGGTGCCGCTGGTGTAGCTGTAGCTGTCGCCGGGTTCGATCTCCGGCTGTTCGCCGACTACGCCCTGGCCTTCGACCTCCTGCACATGCTGATCACCGTCGGTGATGCGCCAGTAGCGGCTCAACAGCTTGACCGCTTCGCCACCGTTGTTGCTGATGGTGATGTGGTAGGCGAACACGAATCGCTGGTTATCCGGGTCGGACTGATGGTCGAGGTAGTCGGTCTTGACGTCGATGCTGATCGGCTCACTCATGGGGATTCTCCGGCTCGGATTGGGACTGCTGCACATATAGACTGTAGCGGTTGGCCAGGGTTACAAACTCCGGCAATGAGATCCTTTCGGGGCGGATGCCGGGATCGATACCGACCGCTTCGATCAGTTCAACCGGCAGCAACTGCTTCAGATTGTTGCGCAGGGTCTTGCGGCGTTGAGTGAAGGCGGTGCGTACCAGGGTTTCGAAATCCTTGGGGTTGTCGGCCAGATGCGGCGGGGTCGGATAGGGCTTGAGCTTGACGATCGCCGAATCGACCTTGGGTTTGGGGTGGAAGGCTTCCGGGCCAACCAGAAACAGATTCGACACCTCGCAATAGTATTGCGCCATGATGCTCAGACGTCCGTAGGCGCTCTCACCGGGCTGGGCCGCCAGCCGTTCGACCACCTCTTTCTGAAGCATGAAATACATATCTTCGATCAACCCGCTGTGGCTGAGTAGATGGAAGATCAGCGGAGTCGAGATGTTGTAGGGCAGGTTACCGACCACCCGCAGCGGGCGTTCGTCGGTCGCCAATTGGCCAAAATCGAACTTCAGCGCATCCGCTTCATGGATGCGGAAGTTCTGCTCGTAACGGAAGAACTGGGTGCGAAGAATCGGGATCAGGTCACGGTCCAGTTCGACCACATCCAGCTCGCCGGCTGCGGCCAGCAGCTCTTCGGTAAGGGCGCCCAGGCCCGGACCGATCTCGACCAAATGCTGGCCGGGTTTGGGGTGAATGGCGCGGATGATCCGCCGGATCACGCCGGGATTCTGGAGAAAATTCTGACCGAAACGCTTACGCGCCTGATGGCCGAGCGGGCTCTGCTTCATGGGTATCCTGTTTGCGCGCGAGCTGGTCTCGCACGTTGTCTGTGTTGGGCTATGACGGGGTGTTACCGCGCTGCGCGGCGACCATCAGCGCCGCATAATCGATGGCGGTGATCAAGCTGCCGCTATCGGCCTGACCCGTTCCAGCCAGGTCCAGTGCCGTACCGTGATCAACCGAGGTGCGGATGATCGGTAGTCCCAAGGTAATATTAACCGCTTTTCCGAACCCTTTGTGCTTTAACACCGGCAATCCCTGGTCGTGATACATCGCCAGTACCGCATCGGCATCTTTCAGGTGATGTTCGCAGAACAGGGTGTCAGCGGGAAGGGGGCCGATCAGGTTCATCCCTTCGGCATTGAGCCTGGCCAGGGTGGGTTCGATGATCTGCTGCTCTTCCAATCCCAGGTGGCCGCCTTCACCGGCGTGGGGGTTGAGCCCGCAAACCAGAATGCGTGGCTGTTGCAGGCCGAATTTGGTGCGCAGATCCTGGTTAAGAATGTGGCAGATCTGGCTGATGCGCTCGGCTGTAATGGCCGCCGGTACCTGGCTTAACGGCAGGTGGGTAGTAACCAGCGCAACCCGAAGGCCTTCGGTCGCCAGCATCATGACGACCTGTTCGGCACCGGTGCGCTCCATCAGAAACTCGGTATGGCCGCTGAATGGGGTGCCGGCATCGTTGATAACGCCTTTGTGTACCGGGGCGGTGACCAGCGCATCGAATTGACCGTTCAGGCAGCCATCGGTGGCGAGTCGTAAGCTTTGCAGGACGTAGTCGGCGTTGGCGCTGTTGAGCTGACCGGCGACGCAGCTTTCAGCCAGGGGCAGGTCAAGGACCCAGAGCTCGCCGGCTTGGCTCGGTTGCGGCGGCTGATCTGCGTTGAACGGGCGCAAGTTCAGCGGCAGTCCCAGGCTCTCGGCGCGTTGGCGCAACAGCTCGGCGTTGCCGATCACCACCAGTTGATGGGGCTGGGGGTGTTGCGCCAGCTGGACGCAAAGATCCGGGCCGATACCGGCTGGTTCACCCGGGGTCAGGGCGAGACGGAAGCAGTGCGGCATCGGTCTGTTACAGTTTTTTCTCAATATAGGCCTGGGCGTGAATTTCACGCAGCCAGTTGGACAGACCTTCGGTGTACTTGCGCTTACGAAGGGTCTGATAGGCCTCATTTTCCAGCATCTGTTTGCCGAAGTCCTGTTGGCGACGGTCAGTGACCTGCAGAATGTGCCAGCCGAACTGACTCTGGAACGGCGGGCTGATCTCGCCGGTGGCCGTGGCATGCATGGTGGATTCAAACTCCGGTACCATCTGGCCGTCCATCACCCAGCCCAGCTCACCGCCTTTGCTGCCGCTGCCGGGATCGTCGCTGAACTGTTTGGCCAGAACGGCGAAATCTTCACCCCGATTCAGGCGACGGAACAGCTCGCGGATCTGCAGCTCCGACTCTTCGGCGGATCTGATCTGATTCGGGCTGATCAGGATATGGCGAACCTGGGCCTGATCGATCATCTGCTTTTGACCGCCACGCTTATCGTTGACCTTCAGGATATGGAAACCGCCACCGACCCGGAACGGTTCCGTCATTTCGCCTTTATCGAGTGAAGCCAGGGCTTCGGCAGCGGCTTCAGGCAGCTCGGAGGGCTTGCGCCAGCCGATCTCGCCGCCTTTCAGCGCTTCCGGACTTTTTGACACGGCAATCGCCACCTGGCCAAAATCTTCACCGTTGAGCAGTCGTTGATACACCTCGCGGGCATGACTGGTGGCGGCGATCAGCTGTTCGCTGGTGGCACCATTGGGTACCGGTATCATGATATGGCTCAGATTCAGCTGCACTTCGGTGCTTTTCTTGCCCTGCTCGGATGCGAGGAAGTTCTTGACCTCCTGCTCGGTAACCTGGACCCGCTGGTTGACCACCCGCTCCTGAACCCGCGCCAGCAGCATTTCGGTACGGATCTGCTCGCGGACTTCAAGGTAGTTCTGTCCCTCCTGCTCCAGCTGAGCTTTAAACTCGGGTAGGGTCAGACCGTTGCTTTCGGCAATTCGATCGAGTGTGTTGTTGAGTTCGGCATCAGACACGGCAATGCCCTGTTCGGCCGCCTTCTGCATCTGGATACGCTCGATAATCATCTTGGACAGCACTTGACGGGTGAAGGTGTCATTGTCGGGAAGACGGGTGTTGCGCTTGGCAATCTGCTGTCGAATGATATCGCTTCGCCGCTGCAGTTCGGTCTCGAGAATAATGTCGTCTTCGACGATGGCGACGACCCGATCCAGCGCTGTTTCGGCCGCTGAGGCCACCGGAATATGACTCAGTAGGCCGACCAGTAGTGCTGGTACCAGACCGCGGATCAAACAGTTAGTTGGTTTCATCATAGGTGCTACGCTCTTCAAAACCGGTGATCTCTTTCATGAAGCTTCTCGCCTTGGTGCCGCTGTCACCAACCGCGCGGGTGCCGATGCCCCCCAATCCTTTGAGTTCAAATTGCAGAAAAATTCCATCTTTGCGTCGATCGGTGCTGTCCGAGGTGATCCATTCACGATAAATGGTGCGGATCTGCCAACAGCAGTTTTCGTACTCAAAACCGACAATGGTGTCGAGTGATTCCTTCGCTTCCCAATCATGCTGCCAGCGGCCGAGCATGCTCCATTGGGGGCTGAGCGGCCAGATCCAAGACAGGTCGGTCTGTTCAACCGAGTCTTTGGTGAAACGGTAGCCGAGGTTGATCACATGATCGATATCGGACTGGTAGGTCAGCTTGAAGTTGCGGGCCAGGTTTTGGCGGGCATCCCGGTCCCACTCGGCATCGGCGCGAAGACGCAGCTGGCGGGTGAAATTGACCGTCGCTTCGGCAGCCAGGTTGGAGGTGCTTTCGGTCAAGATGCTGGAACTGCTGTCGAGCCTGACTTTGCGGTCTTTGAAATAGTGGATCTGACCGATGCTGGCGTTGGCCAGTTCGCGGCCATCCGTGTCGAGCAGTCGGCTGGTCAGGCCCAGGGTTGCCTGGCGGGTATCGCCGATACGGTCATAGCCGCTGAAGCGGTTGTCGCGGAACAACTGGTTGAAACCAAAGGTCAGCTCGGATGAATCGAAGGTCGGCAGCTCGCTCTGGTCTTCGAACGGTACCTCCAGCAGATAGAGCCGAGGCTCCAGGGTCTGGGTGTACTGTTGCTCGCCGTAATCGAAGTAACGATCGAAATAGAGTCCGCTGTCGAGGCTCAGCAGAGGGACGGTTCGCACCGGGCTGCTATCAAAGCCGCTGGGTTGATCGTTAAGGCTGTACTGGGTCTGGGTCAGGCGGATCTTCGGCTTGATATAACCCCAGGAACGCTCGAAGGGGACGCTGGCACTGGTTTCCAAGTGAAGGCGCCCGCCATGGGTACGATCGAGACCACTAAAGCCGGTGGGGTCCCGGTCAAAATGGGTGAAGTCAGCCAGATAATCGAACTGCAGCCAATCGGTATCCAGTTGCGGGGTTCCCTTGACCCGTAACGATGGAAGCTTTTGGTAGGGCCTTTCGGCAGCATCATCGATGGTTTGGTAATCGCGAACTTCGGCTGAAAAACTGAAGCCACGGACATGGTAGTTGACTTGAGCCTTCTGGAGCAGGTGGGATTCTTCGTTCAGGTCCAGATTGGTGCCCAGGTCGTCGAAGTAGTCCTGATCGCTGACCGCCGTGTAATCGACCGAGGTGCTCCAATTGCTGGCCGGTGAACCCTTATGTTCGAAGCCCAGGATCCAGCGCTCTTCATCGTTGCGCTCCTTATCTTCGGCCATATAGGCGAACGACAACACATTCAAGCCGTATTGGTTCAGATAACGGAACTCATTTTCCAGCAACTGGCCACGCTTGTTGATCCAGCGCAGTGTCAGGGTATCGTCGTAATTAGGCGCCAGGTTGAAGTAGTAGGGCTGGGCATAGTCGAAACCGTTGTCGCTGGTCAGAGCGAAACTGGGGAACAGCAGGCCCGACATCCGGCGATCATCGATCGGGAATGACATATAGGGCACGTACAGCGCTGGTACGTCGTTGAACCTCAGTGTTGCATGGGTGACTTCACCAAGACCTTCCTCCTGGTGTAGTACGATTTTGCTACCCTGGATGCTCCAGGAATCATTGCCCGGCTCGCAGCGGGTATAGCTGCCTTGCTCGATGATCAGTTCGTTACTGTCCAAACGGGTGATGCGATCGGCGCTACCCCGAAGGTGGCGACCATGGAATACGAATTGAGCCTGTTCCAATACTGCGCGGTTGTTCTGGATATCGATGTCGGCCTGTTCACCCAGTAGTAAAACGCCGGGTTCGCGGAACTGGACCATTCCGTTTAGCTCGGCCGTCTCGCTTTGATGATCGATGCGTGCACTCTGTGCGCGAGCCTGACGGTTGCCTTTGCGTAAAAAGATGTTGCCACTCAGCTCGGTCGTGCTGTTTCCAAGCGTCCGGCTGCTGTCGGCCTTGATATAAACCGGCTGATCGTCGTCACCGAGCAGGGCATCCTCGAAATCGAAGCTCGGCTCGATGTAACTGCCTGCGCAGTGGCTGAGCGGCGACACTCCGGTCGGATTCGGGTACCAATCCAGGAAGGCATAGGGTGCATCGTCAAAGAGATTTTCCTGCTGCCGCTCTCCGTCGGGATTAGAAGCTACCCGCCCTTGCGCCAACCATTGCTGGCGCGCTTGTTGTTGGGTTTCGATTACCGTGGCTGCGGTCGCGTAGGTTTCGGGATAGTTTTCCCGGTAGCGCTTGTCCTCGGTAGAGTTAGGCGTGGAGGCTGATCGAGCCGCTCGTCCGGAGGCTGTGGCGGTATTGTTATTGCCTTGGCGACAATTCCATTGATCGTCAGCGGCTTGGCAGGCCCAGGCGGTATTAAGCAGAGAGGGTTCAACGGCGACTTGCTGATCGCGGCTATCGACGGATCCCTGTTCAGCTTCCCTGTTAAGTGCAGCGTCGGAAACGACCACGGCTTCTGTTTTGGCAGCAGAGATTGTCTCGGAGTCTGGTTTGGCTTGGCTTGCCGCGTTGGTTTTAGGTTTGATGTCGGCTTCAGCGGCCACCTCTGTTACAGGTGGTTGTTCTGCCGTGGCTTCAACCGCAACCGGTGTGCTGGATGTCTGCGTTGTCTGAGCTTCAACCGAACCCTGGGTTTGAGCCTGCTGCTGCGTCGCCGATTCGGGTACGCCGTCTTCGCGACGACAGTCCCAGTGCCCATCGATCGTCCGGCAGTCCCAGACGATATTGGCAGATTGATCTACCGGTGTTTCATCGGCTGCCAAAGAGGCGGTGGCGGGGCTGAATAGGGTTAGACCGAGCAATAATCTTCGCACTTGAAGGTCTGGTTGGGTGGGCATGGGGTTGGTGTCGGCTCCGTCAACAACATAGCGACCGAGGCCCACAAGCCCCTGTCAGAAGGTGTTCGATTTCTTGTAAGATTCGACTCATCTGTGAGCCGCGGGTAACAGCACCTCATGGCTTAACCGCTGCCTAGGTTCTGCATCGCAGGCAGCATCATAATGCATCCATACCATTGGTGGAATCTTTAGTTTGAATGAGAAACAGTTGGATCGGCGCCTGAACCAGTTGCAGGACTGGGTCCCGTCGGCTTTCGAACAGCTAGGAATTGATCTGGCGGAAGATTGGCAGCTCCAAGCCGTCTCCGGTGACGCCAGCTTCCGGCGCTATTTTCGGGTACACAGCCATAACCTGAGCTGGATCGCTGTCGATGCGCCTCCCCAGAAAGAGGATAGCGCGCCTTTTGTCGCCATCGCCAGAGCCTGGGAAACGCTGGATATTCATGTGCCCCAGGTACACCTTGCCGACCTCAGCCAGGGCTTTATGCTGTTGTCCGACCTGGGCGATACCCTCTACCTGGATCGGCTCACTCCCGATAGCGCCGACCCGTTGTACCGTCAGGCGTTGGTGACCCTGACCCATATCCAACAGTGTCGCTCGATTCAGGGGGAACCCTTTCCGCCCTATAATCGGGCTTTGCTGCAGCGGGAGATGGACCTGTTTTCAGACTGGTTTCTGGGGCAGCTACTCGAACTTAAGCTGACCAGCTACGAGCAGAAATTGCTGGGACAGGTCTATGAGCGCCTGATTGTATCGGCGCTGGAGCAGCCCCAGGTCTGCGTACACCGGGATTACCACAGCCGAAATTTGATGGTGATCGATGCCCAGGCGCCGGGGGTGATCGATTTCCAGGATGCGGTTTGGGGACCGATCACCTATGACCTGGTGTCGTTGTTGCGAGACTGCTATATCGACTGGCCCGAACATCGTGTGACCAGCTGGGCGTTGGATTATGCCGAGCTGGCGGCCGAGGCGGGATTGATGGACTCGGTTTCCGAACAGCGCTTTCTGGGGTGGTTCGATCGAATGGGAATGCAGCGACATCTCAAAGCGATCGGTATCTTTGCGCGTTTGAATCTGCGCGATAGTAAGCCGGGTTATCTGGGTGATATTCCTCGAACCCTCGATTATCTACGGCGAGTGGCGGCCAGCCATACTGAGTTGGCAGAATTTGGCCGTTGGTTGGATCAACGGGTGGTTCCGGCAATGAGCCTGAGCGGTTTGTTTTCGATGGAACGATTAGAGCAACCACTTAGCTCTGGCGCGTCTGATGCAATCTGATGCAGGCGTGCTGACCAGGCCAGGGTCGCTGGAGACGTGTCGATGCGAGCGATGATTCTGGCCGCAGGGTTGGGAACCCGGATGCGGCCGTTGACCAACCATTGCCCTAAACCGCTGCTGCCGGTGGCGGGTAAGCCGTTGATTGAATATCAGCTCGAACGTTTGGCTGCACTGGGCGTTAAGCAGGTGGTCATCAATGTGAGCTATCGAGCGGAACAGATCGAGCAAGCGCTGGGTGATGGTCAGCGTTGGGGGATGGCGATCCATTACTCCGATGAGCCGGAAGCGCTGGAAACCGCCGGTGGTATCATTCAAGCCCTCGGGCAATTGGACGATGGCCAGGACAGCCCTTTTCTGTTGCTTAACGGCGATGTCTGGTGTGAGCTGCCGCTGGATCGGTTACCCCGACGGTTCGATGCTAAGGGATTGCTGTTGCTGGTGGATAACCCGGACCACAACCCGGAGGGTGATTTTTTGCTGCAGCGGGGGCGGATTGTCAAATATGCGGACGAGGACTACAGGATGAGCCCGCCCCGGTTAACTTTTGCCGGTATCAGCCTGTTACGTCCCAGCTTGTTTGCCGGGCTTGCACCGGGGAAACGGGCGCTCGGTCCCTTGCTGCATCAAGCGGCTGAGAAAGGCGAACTGGCCGGCCAGCATTACACCGGATTTTGGCTTGATGTCGGGACACCGGAGCGACTGCAGTACCTGGATAGACGACTGCAACATGCGCAATCAACAGAATGAGACAGGGGAGATAGGGAATGAGCGCGGAGCAGTGGGGCGAGCGGATCTATAACAACCGTACCGGTATTCTGATCGGAGGCTTGGTTGGGGTCTTCAGCGGCGGCCTGTTCGGATTGGTGTTTGGCGCCTTTATCGGCTACAGCATTCAACGCATGATGACCGGAATCCAGATCGGCGCGCTGAGTCCTCAGCAGGCGTTCTTCGAAGCCACGTTCACGGTGATGGGAAAAATTGCCAAGGCAGACGGGCGGGTTACCGAGCAGGAGATTCAGTACGCCCGGGATGTGATGGGCCGGATGAATCTCAGCGAAGCCAAACGCCAGGAAGCGATCGATCATTTCACCCGAGGCAAGCAGGAAGGCTTCGATATCGTCGACACCATGCGGCCGTTGGCGCGGCTGATCCGACGACGCAGCCAGGTGAAACAGATGTTCGTTGAGATCCAGCTGCAGGCGGCGTTTGCCGATGGCCAGGTCAGCCAGCCGGAACTGCAGGTGCTGCAGCAGGTCTGTTCGATGCTGGAGATCAGCTATCAGGAGCTGGAGCTGATCCTACGCCGCTGCCAGGCCGAACAGGCGTTTGCTGGCGGCTACCGGGCACACCAGCAGCAGGGACCCGGTGCCGCGGAGCTGCTGAAGCAGGCCTATGGGGTGCTCGGGGTCGAGCCCGAGGTCAGCGATGCGGAGCTGAAAAAAGCCTATCGACGGCTGATGAGCCAGCACCATCCGGACAAGCTGATCGCCCGGGGGATGCCCGAGGAGATGCAGCAGCTGGCGAAAGAGAAGACCCAGGAGATTCAGGCGGCCTACGAGCGGATTCGTCAGGCGCGCAAGAATGGCCATTGAACGGCTTTCCGCGTAAACCGGTGCCAGAGCCTGAGCACGGATTTAGCTACCGGGCATGCGCTGCTTGTTTGCCTGCTCCATCGACTCGTCGGCCTGTTGGGTCGCTTTGGCCTGATTGGCCAGTACCACTAGCTTGGGTAGCTGGCCCCGCATCAATCCCAGCAGGCGACGATCGAGCTGGCTCCAGTCTCCGGGTTTGGCCGGCAGGCGGATGCTGCGGTAGTTAGCCACACCCTGGCGTTTGGCGCTGTCTCGGCGTTGCTTGGCCGCCATCAGCGAAGTCTGTTGATC
The DNA here is from genome assembly GCF_965230735.1 of Motiliproteus sp. Classification (GTDB taxonomy): domain Bacteria; phylum Pseudomonadota; class Gammaproteobacteria; order Pseudomonadales; family Balneatricaceae; genus Motiliproteus. The sequence goes on along the minus strand of NZ_OZ246016.1, from coordinate 19,956 downwards.
CAATCCGCTGTAGTAGAGATCCAGCGTTGGTCGCTGCAGTTTTTCCACCAGTTCACTCAGATTCGGTTCGGTCGGGGTGACCGGTTCCACCGCTTCCAGCATCACCGGAAATAACGGTTGCTGCTGTTGCTGGTCGACGCTGTAACGTAACGCCCAATAGGCGCCGCTTCCCTGTCCCACAATCAGGATAACTTCGGGTTGTTGCTGCGTCAGTTGTTTCAACCCGGCTTCGATTCGGGCGCTGATCTGCTCGTAATGATCGGCCAGTTGGTCTTTGTTGTCAGCGGCTTGTTCGGTTTTGGTGTTGTTATCCTGTGGGGTTTGGGCCTGCTCGCCCGAACTGTCGCTGTCCGGTGCGGCCTTGAGCACAATATCGTCGATTCGGGGTGGGATATATTCGGGTTCGTCGGGCAGTGCCAGCGACAGGGTATGCCAGCCCTGATCCGGCAAGCCACGACGTAAGGTAGTGATCGCACCGGGCCAGTCGGCGCTGGTGCGATCATGGTGGAGCAACAGAACCGCGCCCAATGCGACCGGCCGGTTGGCCGGTTTGTAGAGGCCAAGAAAGGATTCGTGGGCGGTCTCCAGCCACAGGGTTTCGGTATCCGGCAGCTGGCTGTTGGCCAGGGCGCTGAGCCGTTCCTGCTCCAGATCGGGAAGAATTCGCGGATCGCTGCCGGTATCGGCCATCGGAGCGCCTTCTTTTGCCGTACCAGCCTCCGGGGCCGGATCCTCGGCCTGGACACTCCCCCCGATACTGAGAAGCAGAGTCGAGAACGAGCAGAGTAGTAAGCTTTTCAGGGGGTTAGTCATAGAGGCTGCGTCATAGTGATCTTGGGACGATTATAGGCAGGGCGAAGGGTAAATTTGAAGCGGGCTCCGCTCGTTCGGCGCAGCGATCTTTTGCTGTCTGTCGGTGCGGCTTTTTTGATCATGCTCCGGTAGAATACGGCGCTTTGATCGGAAGCTGAAACTTCGGCCTGACCGGAGCGAGTGCTACCACCGTTTGATAAGCCCAATTGAGACCGACCATGACCGATTATCTGATAGCCCCGTCGATCCTGTCCGCCGACTTCGCCCGCCTGGGAGAAGAGGTGGAGAATGTCCTGAGCGCCGGTGCGGATGTGGTGCACTTCGATGTGATGGATAACCACTATGTGCCCAACCTGACCATCGGGCCGATGGTCTGCAAAGCGCTGCGTGATTACGGCATCAAAGCGCCGATCGACGTACACCTAATGGTGAAGCCGGTGGATCGAATGATTGGCGATTTTATCGATGCCGGTGCCAGCATCATCACCTTCCACCCGGAAGCCAGCGAACACATCGATCGTAGCCTGCAGCTGATCCGCGATGGTGGTTGTCAGGCCGGTCTGGTGTTCAACCCCGCCACCCCGCTGCACTACCTCGACCATGTGATGGATAAGCTGGATTTGATCTTGCTGATGTCGGTCAACCCGGGCTTCGGCGGTCAGAAATTTATTCCTACCACGCTGGATAAGCTGCGTCAGACCCGGGCGATGATCGAGGCCAGTGGCCGGGATATCCGTCTTGAGGTTGATGGTGGTGTCGGTATCGGCAATATCGCCGAGATCGCCGCAGCGGGCGCGGATATGTTTGTGGCCGGTTCGGCGATCTTCAACACCGAGGACTACGCCGCCACGATTCAGGCGATGCGTGACCAACTGGCGACGGTCTGATGACAAATTCAGCTTCCACGCAGGGCAGTCTGTCTCCGCTACAGGGCAAAGACCTGATTCTGTTCGATCTGGACGGTACTCTGGTCGACAGCGTGCCGAGTCTGGCGTTGGCGATGGATCGGATGTTGCAACAGCTGGGGCGGGCGCCCGCCGGCGAAGAGCGGGCTCGGCAGTGGGTCGGTAACGGCGCCGCCATGCTGGTGGCACGTGCCCTGAGTGGCGGCCGTGAAGTCGATCCGGAACTGGATCCAGGTTTGAAAGCTGAAGCCCTGGAACTGTTCCTTCAGGCCTATGGCGACTGTGCCGATGAGCAGGCGACCCTGTACCCGGGGGTGAGGGCGTGTTTGCAAGGTCTGCAACAGCGAGGTTTGAAACTGGCTTTGGTCACCAACAAGCCGGCCCGCTTTATCGAGCCGCTACTGCAGACCCTGGGGCTGGAGGATTGTTTTGAGCTGCTGCTGGGCGGTGATTCGCTGAGCACCAAGAAGCCGGATCCGCAGCCGTTACGCCACTGCATCGATCGGCTGGGGAGTCGTCCGGAAGCCACCCTGATGGTGGGCGATTCGGCCACCGATGTGCAGGCCGCCCGTAATGCCGGGGTCGCGGTGGCCGCAGTCAGTTATGGCTACAGCTACCCGCTACCGGTCAGCGCCGCCGAGCCGGACTGGCTGGTTGATTGTCTGACCGAGCTACTGTAATTTTCTGCTGCTAAGAAGTGACTTTTAACAGGAATCCATTTTGAGTTTTTTCAGTTCTGCAATTGATTCGGTATTGATCCGCCTGGGCGAACGTTGGCGATGGTGAAACTCGCCTAACGCTGTAACGCCTGATGCCTTCGGCTTGTGCCCGTTGACTGCTGCCCGAATACCTAATTTGTTGGAATGAAAATGACTCCCGAACGCTTTGACGAACTGGCCCGACAGGGCTATAACCGCATCCCGCTCAGCCGTGAAGTGCTGGCCGATCTGGATACCCCCCTCAGCACCTACCTGAAACTGGCCCATGGTCCCTACAGCTACCTGCTTGAATCGGTGCAGGGCGGTGAGAAGTGGGGTCGCTACTCGATTATCGGTTTGCCCTGCCGCACGGTACTGAAGGTATCGGGCAAGCAGGTACGGATCGAGACCGACGGAGAGCTGGTCGAAAGCCACGAGCTGGATGATCCACTGGCGTTTGTCGAACAGTTCCAGGCTCGCTACAAGGTGCCCGAGCTGGACAACCTGCCGCGCTTCAATGGTGGTCTGGTTGGTTACTTCGGCTATGACACCATCCGCTATATTGAGCCCCGCCTGAAGAATGTGCCGCCGGACCAGTTGGGTACCCCGGATATTCTGTTGATGGTGTCCGATGAGGTGGTGGTGTTCGACAACCTCAGCGGTCGGTTGATGCTGATCTGCCACGCTGATCCGTCCGAGCCGGATGCTTACCAGAAAACCCTGGCTAAGCTGGACTCGGAAGTGGCGCGCTTGCGTGAAGCGATGCCGGCGGATGAGACACCGAGTCCGCGCCTGCAGGTGGCCGAAAGCGACTTCAAACCCGGCTTCGCCGAGGATGACTTCAAGGCGGCGGTCGAGCGGATCAAGGAATATATTCTGGCCGGCGATGTGATGCAGACGGTGATTGCCCAGCGGATGTCGATTCCGTTTGAGGCCCGGCCGGTGGACCTGTACCGGGCCCTGCGTAGCCTCAATCCGTCACCCTATATGTATCTGCTCAACCTGGGCGACTTCGATGTGGTCGGTTCGTCACCGGAGATCCTGGCACGGCTGGAAGACGGTGAGGTCACCGTGCGACCGATCGCCGGAACCCGTAAGCGCGGCAAGACCGAGGAGCAGGACTTGGCGATGGAGGCCGAGCTGCTGGCCGATCCGAAGGAGATCGCCGAGCACCTGATGCTGATCGATCTGGGCCGCAACGATGTGGGCCGGGTGGCTGAGATCGGTTCGGTGGAGCTGACCGACAAGATGGTGGTGGAGCGCTACTCCCACGTGATGCATATCGTCTCCAACGTAACCGGCAAACTGAAGCCGGGGTTGGGGCCTATCGATGTCCTGCGTGCCGCCCATCCGGCCGGAACCCTGTCCGGTGCACCGAAGATTCGGGCGATGGAGATCATCGACGAGCTGGAGCCGACCAAGCGCGGCGTCTACGGTGGCGCGGTGGGTTACCTGTCCTGGAGCGGCAACATGGATACCGCAATCGCTATCCGGACCGCGGTGATCAAGGATAACCAGCTCCACATCCAGGCTGGTGCCGGGGTAGTGGCCGACTCCCAGCCCGAGCTGGAGTGGAAAGAGACCCTGAACAAGGGGAGGGCGGTGTTCCGCGCCGTGTCGATGGCTAGCCGCGGGCTGGATCATATCGACTGAAGACGGCTCCGTCCGAGATTCAGCGCCGGCTTTATGCCGGCGTTGTTGTATGGACACCGACAAAAATCCCCGGCTTAGCTGATGTGTCCATTTCAACCGTCACCACAACCTGATATATAGCTGCCCAGATTGTTTTTTTGTCCGGCTAACCTGTAATTCAACTTAATTTAAGACCATGACCGATACCGCTAAACTACAACAGCAATTTATTCGACTGCGCAGCAACAAGGTGTTTGAGCTAACCGTGGTGTTCGTGATCATCAGCTCGGCGCTGTTGGTCGGTGCCAAGACCTACGAGCTACCCGAGGGGGTGGCGCTGTTGCTGGGCTGGATGGATCATCTAATCACCGCATTTTTCGTGGTCGAACTGACGATTCGCTTCCTGGCCGAAGAGAACAAAAAACGTTTCTTCCATAACCCCTGGAATCTGTTCGATACCCTGATCGTTACCGTCAGCCTGGTGCCGATCGACAACAGCGATATGGCCTTGGTGGCTCGCCTGGTGCGGGTGTTCCGGGTGCTGCGGATGGTGTCGGTGATCCCGGAACTGCGACTGCTGATCAATGCGCTGATCAAAGCGATGCCGCAGCTGGGCTATGTGCTGCTGCTGATGTTTATCATCTTCTACATTTACGCTGCGGTCGGCAGCACCGTATTCGGTCACATCAACCCGAATCTATGGGGTGATATTTCGATCTCGATGCTGACCCTGTTCCGGGTCATGACGTTCGAGGACTGGACCGACGTGATGTACGAAACCATGGCGGTCTACCCGCTGAGTTGGAGTTTCTACCTCAGCTTTATCTTCTTCACCGCCTTTGCGTTCCTGAATATGGTGATCGGTATCGTCGTCAACGTGATGGACGACGAGCACGAGAAGATTCGCAAGCAGAAGGCCGAGGCCAACCACGAGCCGACCATCGCCGACCTGCAGCAGCAGATCGCCGAGCTCAAGGAGCTGTTGGTAGAACAGCAACGCAAGCCTGAAATTGGACCTGATGAGCAGCGGAGCTAAACGATGCAGCTGATCTTTGTCCTGTTCGAACCGCAGGTGCCGGAGAATGTCGGCGCGGCGGCACGGGCGCTCAATACCATGGGGTTTGATCAACTGCGGGTGGTCGGCAGCGATGCCCATCTGCAACCGGCGGCCAGCTGGGTCGCCCATGGCTCGGACACCGTACTGGAGCAGGTAACCCACTTTGACGATCTCGATTCAGCGCTGGCCGATTGCGATCTGGTGGTCGGTACCACTGCGAAACACCGGGCCGGTTACCGCGATGTTTACGAGCCGGAGCAGCTGCGTAAACTGATCAGCAGCAAGCGTGATAGCTTGACCCGAGTGGCGCTGCTGTTCGGGCGCGAAGATCGCGGCTTGTCGAATGATGAGCTGGAGCGCTGCGATCTGCTCAGCTCGATCCCGCTGGCCAACCCCTATCCGTCCCTGAATCTGGGCCAGGCGGTGATGCTATTCGCCTATTCACTGACCGAAGTGACGTCGAGCGAACGGCATCTGAAGCCCAGCGCCAACCAGGAGGGGCAGTTGCGAGCCTTGCGTCAGCGTACGGCATCGTTGGCTGACGCGGTGGGTTATCCGCAAGACTCGAAATTGCAGCGCTGGATGCAGGAGCGGCTAGGGCAGCTCAATAGCGAAGATATTCGTTTTCTGCACAGTCTCTGTGCGGCGCTGGAGCAGCGTTTGGATAAGCGCTGAGGTGCGAGAAGAGTCGCGATATCGCTCTATACCGAGGGCGTTTCGCTTGGACACAACTCGATAGCATCACCCAGACGAAGGGTTCCAGACTCAAGCACTTTGCAGCATAAGCCGCCATGGCCCAGCATGGCGGCGAAACCTCCTTTTCCCAGCTCCTGCTCCATCCGACTGCAGGGATGGCACAGAGCGGTTGCCTCAAACAGCGCATCGCCGATTCTGAAGGTTTGATAGCGCAGGGCATTGAGGTTGATATTTTTGACCACCAGATTGCGCCGCAGCTGTTCGGGTCGAATAACACGACCTCCCAGAAAGTGGCCGATCTGTTGGATAAACTCCTCGCTGATTAAGGTCACCTGGCGGGCACTGCCGGGTGTTTTGGTCATCCGGTGATCGCCCTGTAGACCCAGCGTGGCAACGGCCTGGGTGTGCTGCAGTGGCTGCATGGGGGCGCGTCGTTCGGGACGGACTCCAATCCAGCTTAATTCGCCCGGTGGCAGGCTGGTCACATAACGGGAGAATAATTGATGTTGTGCAGACATGTCAGGCCGTAAGGTCGGGTTAGTCTCTGGGAATTATCCGAAAGATAGTCTCAGCTTCGGCCGCCGGAAGCAAAGCGATCAGTTGACTTCTGCTTGGTTCTTGGCGCTTCGCCAGGCCTGAATCAGCAGATTCCTCGGAGTTAAGTTACGCTCACAAAACGTCTCAATGCTGACCTCGTAACCCTGCTGTTGCAAAAACAATCCACGGTCCAAGACCAACCAGATCTCCAGCGGTCGTCGGAATAGTTGCCGCACGATCTCCAGTTGTTCCACCAGCGCGATCCGATCTTCACCCTGCTGCTCGAAGCTATCAAAATCGATGTTGTCGGGCAGCGCTAACTGTTTACGGTCGGCCATTTGCCGGCAAAAGTCGGCAAAGCTGCCGGACAGCACAGAGCGGGGCAAAGTGGGGCAGTTGAGGTACTGGTCGACTCCTCGCAGCTGGCGTTGCAACTGGTCGAACCCTAAGCGCCAGCGCAATTCCTGCTGGCGCAAGCGACGTTCCCGATTGCCGGCGGTGACGGTTTCCTGCACCGCCAGCCCCAGGTCGTAGCGTGATAGTCGTAGCGCCGATCGCTGTCCCTGATCGCTTAATGGTTGATAGTGATCGGCTTGGATCAGGTGGTAACAGCAGGGGGAAACGCTAAGTGCTTCGAGCTGATGCTTCGCTGCCTGTTGCAACAGCTGGATATGCAGCTGGCCGCAGGCATGCAGGGCGACGGCTTGTTGGGCTGCAGGCTGCAGGTGGGCTGAGGCTTGTGGGCTCATCACGTCGACGGCGTGCAATGTACAAGGCAGCAGCTGCTTGTCGGCCAATTGCTGGCCGTGTCGGCAAAGTTGGGGTTGCAGTTCGAGGCTGGTGACTTCTCGTTGACGCTGAAATGACAGCAAGCGGCCGAGGTGGCCTTTACCGGCACACCATTCCAGAAACGGTCGGCCGCTATCGCGAAGGGCCGCGTTAAAGGCCTGGATCTGTTGCCATTTTCGCCCCGGAATATGGTTGCCCAGTCGAGCCGGAGGTGTTGGGTACTCTGAAGGCGTTGACGGCGCGATCCGACAGAGCGAGTCGAGCGCATCGATGTCGGTCAGGTGGGGGCGTAGGGCTTCGCGTCGTTCGGTCTCGTCGTTGAGTAGCTGCTGTCGTTGCTGAGCATCCAGGCTGCCGAGCCAAGTTCGTAGTTCCGGCCAGGGCAGCTCGGTGCATTCGAAGGTACGCAGCTGCCACAGGCGACGGTACCGGCAGAGCAGTGGGTCCAGTTGTTCAAAGCGGGCTTCGAGACTCGAAGATACAGGCATGGTACGGCTGGTTTTCAGCAAACGGGGCGACACGGGCTCGCATAGGAAGCCCAACAGGTGGCCGATTTTATCCTGATCGAATCGCTTTGTAGAGCGGCTCAGCTTGGAAGAGGGTACACCTAGGCGGCTTCGGACGGGACCGGTGGCGGACAGTGGTAACTCTTCATCACTTCTTCGCCGCGTACCGATTCCAGATGAACATCGAAGCCCCACAGCCGGTGCACATGCTTGAGCATCTCGTCGGTGCTATCCCCCAGCGGTTTATTGTTGTGCTGGAAGTGACGCAGGGTCAGCGCCCGGTCACCGCGAACGTTGACGTCCCAGACCTGGATATTGGGCTCGCGTGAGCCGAGGTTGTACTGCTCGGCCAAGCTGCGACGAATATCGATAAAGCCGCTTTCGTTATGGATTGCCGACACCAGCAGGTTCTTCTCCCGTTCGTCATCGACGATGCTGAACAGATGTAGCTCACGCATCATGTTGGGCGACAGGAACTGCTGGATAAAGCTCTCATCCTTGTAGTTGTTCATCGCATCCTGGAGTGTCTCCTGCCAGTTGGAACCGGCGATCTCCGGGAACCATTCACGGTCTTCGTCGGTGGGCGTCTCACAGATCCGACGCAGGTCCTGCATCATGTTATAACCCAAGGTGTAGGGATTGATGCCGCTGAAGTAGGGGCTATCAAACGGTGGTTGGTAGACCACGCTGGAGTGAGAGTGGAGGAACTCCATCATAAAGCCGTCGGTAACCAGACCCTGATCGTAGAGATCATGCAGCAGGGTGTAATGCCAGAAACAGGCCCAGCCTTCGTTCATCACCTGGGTCTGTTTTTGCGGATAGAAATACTGTGCGACCTTGCGCACGATACGGATCACTTCCCGTTGCCAGGGTTCCAGCAGCGGGGCGTTTTTCTCCAAGAAATACAGCAGGTTTTCTTCCGGCTCGGCCGGGAAACGTTTTTGATTCTCGACAGTATCATCGGCATCCGCGGGCTTGGGAATGGTGTCCCAGAGTTCGTTGACCTGCTGTTGCAGGATCTCAGAGCGTGCCTCTTGACGCTTCTTCTCCTCCTCGGCCGAGATCGGGCTGGGGCGCTTGTAGCGATTGACGCCGTAGTTCATCAACGCATGGCAGGAGTCGAGCAGTTTCTCCACCTCTTCGATGCCGTGCCGCTCTTCGCATTTGGCGATGTAGTGTTTGGCGAACAGCAGGTAGTCGATGATGGCGCTGGCGTTGGTCCAGGTCTGAAACAGGTAGTTGCCCTTGAAAAAGGAGTTATGGCCGTAGCAGGCGTGGGCGATCACCAGAGCCTGCATCGTCATGGTGTTCTCCTCCATCAGGTAGGCGATGCAGGGAGAGGAGTTGATCACGATCTCGTAGGCCAGCCCCATATGGCCGCGCTGGTAGTTCTGCTGAGTGCTGACGAACTGCTTGCCGAATGACCAGTGATGATAGTTCAGCGGCATCCCGACCGAGCTGTAAGCGTCCATCATCTGCTCGGAACTGATCACCTCGATCTGGTTCGGGTAGGTGTCGAGACCGAACTTTTGCGCCGACTTGGCGATCTCATTGTCGTAGCGCTCAAGCAGTTCGAAGGTCCATTCGGAACCGGTGGAGATCGGTTGTTTTTGCTTCATGGCTGACCTCATCCTCGGATCTCGGTTACTGGGGGCAAGACTCGGGTGTGGGACGGTTGGCTAGATAGGCGATGTTGTCGGGGTTGGCGCAGGCTTCGCAGGCATTGGGTCGGTGTTGCCATTGACCATCACGGTTGACGGCGCAGACCGGGGCGTAGATCCGAGTGCAGATTACCGGCTCCCCTGCCACCGGGCGTGGCTCGGGGCAACGTAATGCATCAGCCGGCAAGGCAGTGATCGGATTGCTAGTGGTGCTGCAGGCCGAGATCAGAGCCCCTAGCGGCAGTAACAGCAGATACCTCAGTTTCATACCCCTTGCTCCTCACGTCGGGCGAACAGTTCACGGAATACCGGGTAGATATCGGCGGCACTCTCGATATTCTCCATGGCGAAGAAATCCGGAAACTCACTACGAATTTTTTCGTACTCGTACCACAGGTTTTGATGTTCGCCAGTGGTGATCTCGACGTAGGCGTAATATTGCACCAACGGCATGATACGGTTGACCAACAGCTCGCGGCAGGTGGCCGAGTCACCGTCCCAGTTGTCGCCGTCCGAGGCCTGGGCGACATAGATATTCCACTGTGATGGCGGGTAGCGATCGGCGATTACATCGGCGGTCATCGCAATCGCGCTGGAAACGATGGTGCCGCCGGTTTCGCGGGAGTAAAAGAACTCCTCCTCATCGACCTCTTTGGCCTGGGTGTGGTGACGGATAAACACCACATCGATCTGCTTGTAGGCCCGTTTCAGGAACAGATACAGCAACAGGAAGAAGCGCTTGGCGATATCCTTGACGCTCTGGGTCATCGAACCGGACACATCCATGACGCAGAACATCACCGCCTTGGAGCTGGGAATCGGTGTGCGGATCAGGTTGTTGTATTTAAGATCGAAGGTATCCAGGAACGGCAGTTTGCTGAGTTTGCCCTTGAGGGTTTTCAGCTCCTGTTCGATCTCGGCCAGTCGTTGATTGCGTTCGTCGCTCTCGGGTTGTTCGATCAGCTGCTGCTGTTCGGCCTTGAGTAGGCGGATGGTGCGCCGGGTACTGCCGGACAGCGCAATGCGACGGGCGTGGGCGCTGCGCAGCGAGCGGATAATGTTGAGTCGCTCTGGGGTGCCTTCGTTGGTGAAGCCAGCCTGGGTCAGCTTGTAATCGCCACTGTCGTGGAGCTGCTTTTTGACCATGTGGGGCAGCTCAAGATCCTCGAACAGGTACTCCAGAAACTCATCCCGGTTGATCTGGAAGGTGAAGTCATCCATACCTTCGCCGGAGTCGGAGGCACCCGAACCACTGCCGCCCCCGCCACCACCCTGGGGGCGTTGGATCTGGTCGCCGGGTACAAACTCTTTGTTGCCGGGCAGAATCCGGGTGTTGACGCCGCCCTGGCCGTGGTGGAACACCGGTTCGGAGATATCTCCCTTCGGGATAGTGATCTCGGAACCGCTGTCCAGGTCGGTGATCGAGCGCTGCTTGACCGACTCCGATACCGCCCGTCGGATATGCTTGCGGTAGCGGCGCAGGAAGCGCTGGCGATTGACCGAACTCTTGTTCTTTCCGTTCAGGCGGCGGTCGATGATATAGCTCATACCCGTCCCTCAATGCGGATGAATCGGACGATTAACCTGTCAGAGAAAATAGACGTCCTTCCTAATTTCTCTATCGCCCGATAAAACTGCCGCAGCTACGCGAACCTGCTGATTTTTTCGGGCTCGCATTGGCCTGCGGCCAAAGTTGATACATCCCTGCATCAATTTATTAACCCGCCGGGTTAATAGGCCGGTTACTGCGATTTTCGTACCCGGATGTACCATTCGGACAGCAGTCGAACCTGCTTCTCGGTGTAGCCGCGCTCGATCATCCGTTTGACGAATTCGGCATGTTTCTTCTGATCGTCGCTGGAAGCCTTGGCGTTGAACGAGATCACCGGCAACAGGTCTTCGGTGTTGGAGAACATCTTCTTCTCGATCACCGCCCGCATCTTCTCGTAGCTCAGCCAAGCCGGGTTCTTGCCGTTGTTGTTGGCGCGGGCCCGCAGGACGAAGTTGACGATCTCGTGGCGGAAGTCTTTCGGGTTACTGATGCCGGCCGGTTTTTCGATCTTTTCCAGTTCGTCATTGATGGCGGTACGGTCAAGAATGTCACCAGTTTCCGGATCCCGATACTCCTGATCCTGAATCCAGAAGTCGGCGTAGGTGACATAGCGGTCGAAGATGTTCTGGCCGTATTCGGAATAGGATTCCAGGTACGCGGTCTGGATCTCCTTGCCGAGGGACTCGATATATTTCGGTGCCAGGAATTCCTTGATAAAGCGGACATACCGCTCCTGGACTTCTTGCGGGAACTGCTGCTGCTCGACCTCTTTTTCGAGCACGTGCAGTAGATGGACCGGGTTGGCGGCGACTTCTGACGGGTCGAAATTGAACACCTTCGACAGGATCTTGAAGGCGAAACGGGTTGACAGACCATCCATGCCTTCGTTCACCCCGGCATTATCCTTGTACTCCTGGATCGACTTGGCTTTGGGGTCGGTGTCTTTCAGGTTTTCACCGTCGTAGACCCGCATTTTGGAGAACACATTGGAGTTTTCCGGTTCGATCACCCGTGAAAGGACGGTGAACTGAGCCAGCATCTTCAGTGTATCCGGGGCACAGGGGGCTTTGCTTAGCGAGCTGTTCTCCAGCAGCTTCTCGTAGATATGGATCTCTTCGGAGACCCGGGTGCAGTAGGGCACCTTGACGATGTAGACCCGGTCGATAAAGGCCTCGTTGGTCTTGTTGTTCTTGAACGCCTGCCACTCCGATTCGTTGGAGTGGGCCAGCACGATCCCTTCGAACGGGATCGAGCCCATGCCTTCGGTGCTGTTGTAGTTACCCTCCTGGGTCGCCGTCAGCAGCGGATGCAGCACCTTGATCGGCGCCTTGAACATCTCGACGAACTCCATCATGCCCTGATTGGCCTTACAAAGACCGCCGGAGAAGCTGTAGGCGTCCGGGTCATGCTGGGCGTACTCTTCCAGCATCCGGATATCGACCTTACCCACCAGCGAAGAGATGTCCTGGTTGTTTTCATCGCCCGGCTCGGTCTTGGCGATGGCGATCTGATCCGGAATCGACGGGAACAGCTTGACCACCTTGAACTGGGTCAGGTCGCCGCCGAACTCGTGCAGTCGCTTCACCGCCCAAGGCGACATCGCTCCTCTGAGATAACGGCGCGGGATACCGTATTCCTCTTCGAGAATGGCGCCGTCTTCGGTCGGGTTGAACAGCCCCAGCGGCGACTCGTTGATTGGTGAGCCCTGGATGGCGTAGAACGGGATGTGCTGCATCAGCTCCTTGAGCCGTTCTGCCAGCGAGGATTTACCCCCGCCGACCGGGCCGAGCAGATAGAGAATCTGTTTCTTCTCCTCCAACCCCTGAGCGGCATGCTTGAAGTAGGACACGATCTGCTCGATCGCTTCCTCCATGCCATAGAACTCGCCGAAGTTGGGGTAACGCTTGATCAGCTTGTTGGAGAAGATCCGAGACAACCGCGGGTCACGGGCGGTGTCGATCAGTTCCGGTTCGCCGATCGCCTGCAGCATCCGTTCGGCGGCGCTGGCATAAACACTGGGATCGGTTTTACAGAGTTCGAGGAATTGCTGAAGACTCAATTCCTCATGCTGGGTGGCTTCATAACGGGTTTTGTAATTCGCGAATATACTCATGTCACGTACCTTCCGTCGATGCTCTGAGGGGCTGCGCTGGGATAAAAATTAGCGTCCTGTTCAGGTGGAACCCCACCGGATTCAGCTATCAGTAATATTAGATCCTACGCAGATTGCGCATCGCCTCGTGGGTTCGGAGGGGAAAGCTGTGCTGGATGTTATTTCTTTGTTTCTAAAGGTATTTTTTCTTTTACAACTATTTTACAGCCACGGCGATTCAGCGTAGCAATGTTGCAACGCAAAAGTTTGTCTTGGTGTGGACTACCGGAAGCTGAGCGTCTCTTCGATCAGGCCGTCGATGACGGCTTCCAGCGCTTGCTGATGGTCGGCTCCCTGCGAGCGGGCTTGCTGGTAGGTCTGGGTCTGACGGTGCGCGCTGGTGCCTTGTTGGATGATGTCACGGGCGTGGCGGATCTCATTCGGGCAACCCAATTCATCGGCCGCTTCACCGACCAGATCGATCCACTGCTCCACCAGTTCGGCAAACTCCACCTTGGTCTCGAGCCGGAAGTCGATCAGACCGCTGTCGATCCCGTAACGCTGAGCCCGCCAGCGGTTTTCCTGAATCAGCATCGGGGCATACTCCCGCCAACGCTGGTTGTTCTGGCGCAGATTGTCGAGCATTTTCAAGGTGGCCAAGTAGAGGGCGGCGATACAGAGCGCATCCTCGAGCCGGGTACAGACATCCGTTACCCGCATCTCCAACGTGGGGAAGCGGCACGAGGGGCGAATATCCCACCACAGCATCGAGGCGTCTTTGATCAGTCCCGCCTCAACCAGGACGTTGACGTGTCGTTGGTAATCCGACCAGGAGTTGAATCGGTCCGGCAGTCCGGTGCGGGGGAGCTCGTTGAACACCGACAGGCGGTAGGACTTGAGTCCGGTATTATCGCCGCCCCAGAACGGCGAAGAGGTGCTCAGGGCCAGCAGATGGGGCAAAAAATAGACGCACTGGTTCATCAGATCGATACGCTGATCGTTGTCGGGAATGCCGACATGGACGTGCATACCGCAGGTCAGCAGACGGCGCACCACCGCCCCCAGATCTTCGGCCAGCAGGTCGTAGCGATCGAGCCGGGTATGCTGCTGGTCGGTCCAGTAGGCGCTCGGGTGACTGGAGGCGGCGATAATCGCCAGCCCGAAACGATCGGCAATGTCCGCGACACACTGACGCAGCCGGATCAGCTCTTCCCGGGCTTCTGCGATATCGGTACAGACCTTGGTACCGATCTCGATCTGAGCCCGGAGAAATTCGTGGGTGACCATCTTCGGAAGCGCTTTGGCACAGGCACGGAACAACTGCTCGGGTGGATCGGAGGCCAGTTGGCGGGTCTGTCGATCGACCAGCAGATACTCCTCTTCGATACCCAGCGTAAATGCTTGGCTGGCTGACTTGGCGCTCATAAACGGTTCTCCCGTTGCCGGTTGAGCAGAGGCCGTACCGCGCTTCTGCGGATCTGTCCGGATCAGCGTCCGGAAATCTAGGGCTGATTTGGTGATGGTCTAATCAAAAAACTGTACCCGATGAAGGGATGGCTGTTCCAGAACTTCGCTGAGTCCGTCGGCCAGTGCTTCGGCCCACCAGAGGCAGTCCTCATGGCTCTGCAACAGATCCTGACGGATCTCGATGGCACAGTTGGGGAAGCCGCGTTCATGGCCGTGGCGGTTGATGCTGTAGGCGAATTCGCGCCCGGAGTAGGGCTCGTTATCGCCGATCAGTAGATGCTCGTGACGGCGTAAAAACGCCATCAGGGGTTTGGCGATCCGGGGGTCTCGATTCCACAGCATTCCGGCGTGCCAGGGTCTCGGTTTACCGCAGGCTTGCATCGCCGGGGTAAAGGTGTGGATCGAAAACAGCATCGGCGCCGGGGTGTAGGCGGTCAGCGCGTCGAGCTGGCGCTCAATCTCCTGATGGTAAGGTTGCGAGATCCGCAATTTGCGTTCACGTCGTTGCTCCGGCGACAAGTGCTGGTTATCGGGGATCAGCTGCCCGTCGCTCATTTCCGGTATCAGGTCGGGCTCGTCCTGGTTCGGATCGCGGTTGACGTCGATCAGCAGGCGGGAGTAATTGGCCAGCATCGCCCGGCAACCGAGCCGGTCGGACATCAGCTGGACGACATCGGCTGCGCCTCGATCCCAGGCGATATGCTCCTCCATCTGAGCAGCAGACAAGCCCAGATGCTGCAGCCGGGCTGGAACAAAATTAGAAGCGTGGTCGCAGATAAGGAGTAGCGGGGTATCGGAGCTGGGGTTCAACAGGCTGTAGGGGGGCGGGTCGTTCAGGGTCAGTAGCGGAGTTGTTTCACTGCGCGGTTGGGTCATGCCGAAGATCTCCGTTCAATCGGGTGAGCGATGCCGGGCACTATAGTGTAGCGCGACCTCGTTTGTAATCTAAGCGTAGTAGAGAGCCTCTTCGGCGGCAGGCTCAGAGCCGGTCAGGGGTCGGAATGAATCGTCTTGGACAGCTTCTGCTGCAATCGATCCCTTAGGGTTTGAAGTACCTTCACCCGGGCAAAGCGTTTGTCGTTGGCCTCGACCAGGGTCCAGGGGGCCAACGAGGTGCTGGTGCGCTCGACCATGTCGTTGACGGCCAGCTCATAGTCGGCCCATTTCTCGCGGTTGCGCCAGTCCTCCTCGGTCAGCTTCCACTGCTTGTAAGGGGTTGCGGCCCGGGCGTCGAAGCGGTCCAGCTGTTCTTCGGGGGTGATATGGAGCCAGTACTTGATCACCAGAATATCGTGCTCGGCCAACTGCTCTTCGAAGTCGTTAATCTCGCGGTAAGCTCGCCGCCACTCCTGCTCCGTGGCAAAACCTTCCACCCGCTCTACCAGTACCCGACCATACCAGCTGCGATCAAAGATGGTCAGACGACCGGCCCGTGGCAGGTGGCGCCAGAAGCGCCAGAGGTAGGGTTGGGCCCGCTCCTCGTCGGTGGGGGCGGCGATGGGGACAACCTTGTAATGTTTGGCATCGAGCGCGCTGATAACCCGTCGGATCGCACCGCCTTTACCGGCGGCATCGGCGCCTTCAAAAACCAGCAGGGTCGAGATGTTGCTCTCGTGGGCTTGATGCTGCAGCTGGTTGATCTCCCCCTGTAGTGTGCTGAGTTGCTGCTGATACTCTTCTTTGCTGAGCCTGAGATCGTTATCCAGATTGGAAAGCACCGTCGGCACGGACGGGCGAACTACCTCGCGACCTCGATCTTGGTCGGTTGCGGTCTCGCTGTCCTGCGGCTGCGGTTGTAAACGGGACTTCGCAACCGCGGCGAGCTCGGCTTCGTGCTTTATCCGCTCTAACTGAAGACGGATGCTGTCGCAGAGCGTCCTGGCAACGGTGACCGCGCTGTATTTCAGATCGCCTCCTTCAACAATATGCCAGGGGGCTTCGCCGGTGCTGGTTTTGCGGATGCAGTGCTCGGCGGCGCCCATAAAGCCATCGTAGAGCTCCCAGTGCTTCCAGTCCTCTTCGGTCACCCGCCAGGCATTGAGAGGGTCTTGCTCCAGAGATTGAAACCGCTGCTGCTGGGAGGCTTTATCCAGGTGCAGCCAAAACTTGAGAATCAGCGCGCCGTTATCGGCCAGGCCTTTTTCCATTCCGGTGATGCGGTCCAAGCGTTTGTCGAAGTTGGCCAGGTTGTGCTCGCCGTAGACGTAGTCGAGGATCGGGCGCGAGTACCAGGTGCTCAGCAGCAGTCCGATCTGGCCCTTGGGGGGCAGGTCTCGCCAGTAGCGCCAGTATTCGGGACGCTCGCTCTCTTCGTCCGAGGGCGGACCGTAGGCATGGGTGACCAGCCAGCGTGGATCCATCCAGCTGTTGAGCAGATTGACGATCTCGCTTTTACCGGCGCCATCAACGCCGGCAAAGATCAGGATGACCTGAAAGCTGCCGTTGTTCAGCAATTGGCGTTGGACCTCCAGCAGCTCCTGCCGAAGTTCCGGCACGATCTTCTTGTACTCCTCGCTGGCCAGAGTTCGACCGAGTTCCGCTGTCTCAAACATGGGTCCTACTATCCTAAAGTGAGTGCATGGTTAGGGTGTGATGATTATCGAGCGCCGGCTTTGGTTGCTGGGGTTGGGATGGGGCGGAGTGTCGTCGAAGCAGGAGTGCTCGTGGCTGACAGCCGGCCCGCCCAAATGGGCGGATTAGAGGGTTGGAGACTTTGTGGGGACTGTTTGGTTGTCGATCCATGCCTGGTCTTCTGGATTTGATTGATACAGCGCAAGCAAGCATCAATTGTTTAAAAATCTTTACGCTCTGTTGTTAATTTTTGCAGGTATGAGCGTTATTTTGTCCGGTCCAGCTGCCGTCCTTGGACCAAAGAATAATTATTATGAAAGATGTGTGAAAAATGAACAATCTCCTCAAAGGTTTTACCAGCCGTTTGTTGCTACCGGTTTTGATCTCGGTGGTGGTCATCAGCGTAGTGCAGGCAACAACGACCCTTTGGGTCACCCAACAGAGCGTATCCGGGCTGGTCGATGATGTGGTGACGACCCTGGATGGCGGCGGCCAGGAGCTGGCTGCGCGCCTGGCCCAGAGTAGCGAAGGGGTCCAGCAGACCATGACCCAGCTGGCCGATCAGGTGGGATCGGTATTGGATCGTTCGTTGACCGAGGAGCTGGCCCAGGAGCAGGCTCGGGTCAGCGACGAACTGGTGGCATCGAGTCATCAGAGCGCCCATGCCATGGCCGAATTGATGGCGTTGGTGTCCCCGGAGGCGATCTGGGATGGCGACAGCCCGACCTTGACCCGTCTGGTGCGTGACCTGCAACGCAATCCGCAGGTTGTGTTTGCGATCTACCAGGATGCCGAAGGTAAGCCGTTGACCCGCTACCTGGACCGGGCCGATGACAAAGTGAAGACCCTGCTGGCGACCGGGCAGGGTAAGCGCTCGATGGATAAGGTGATCGACGCCGCTTCCAAAGACCCGGAGCTTTACCTGATCGATCAGGAGATCAACCCCAAAGGTGCGGTGATCGGGCGCTTCATCCTGGCGGTTTCCGACAAGAAAGCGATCGAGGCGTCCGCTGCGCTCCAGGAACGTTTCGGCGCGCTGACCCGCAACATTCGTGAACAGTCTCAAAGCAGCATTCTGACCGAGGCGCAGCAGGCTCAGCAGAGTCTGCAGCAGTCGCTGCAGCAGGCCGAAGCCCAGAACCGGGCCACCGGCAAGGATACCCGTAAAGCGATCGATGCCGCGGCGGTGGCGTTGGAATCCAAAGTGTCCCTGTTGCTGTTGATCTCCGGGGTGCTGCTGGTGGTCGCCCTGATGTTGATTCTGGCGACCCGGGTGCTACGCAAGATCGATACGCTGACCCGGGCGCTTGATGACCTGGCCGAAGGCGAAGGTGATCTGACCCAGCGCATCGACGACAACGGCCGCGATGAGATCGGTGATATGGGGCGGGCGGTTAATCGGTTTATCGAGAAAACCCAGCAGCTGGTGACCGAGGCCAACCTGGCGGCGGATGAAACCAGTGAGCATATTGACCAGATGCACGGAGTGACCGAGCAGGCCAGTCAGTCGGTGGAGCGTCAGAATCAGCAGCTGAGCCAGGTTTCGCAGGCGATGGCCGAAATGGCCGGCACGGTGCAGCAGGTGGCAGAGCGAATCCAGGATAATCTGGTCCATGTGGACCGGATTCGTCAGGCCAGCGGTGAAGCCAGCGGCATCTCGGCGCGGGTCAAGACGGATATCGAGACCCTGGTGGCCCAGGTCCAGACCGCCTCCGAGGTGGTCAATGGCGTGGCCGGTCAGAGTCAGCAGATCGAGGTGGTGCTGGATGTGATCAAGAGCATCGCCGAACAGACCAACCTGTTGGCGCTGAATGCCGCCATTGAGGCAGCCCGGGCGGGTGAATCGGGTCGTGGTTTTGCGGTGGTCGCCGACGAAGTTCGTGCGTTGGCCGGCAAGACCCAGCAATCGACCGAGGATATCCAGCGTCAGATCGACCGCCTGCAGGGCGAGGTCGGTGGTGCGGTCGAGGTGATCGAACAGGTGTGCGGTTATGCCCAGACCAGTATCGAAGGGATCGCCGGCTCCGACGAGCAGATGCAGAGCGTTTCCGATTCGGTGGGTGGGCTGTACGACCTGACCAACGATATCGCGGCGATGGCCGAGCAGCAGGCGCAGGTGTCCGCCACCGTTAACGAGAATGTTGAACAGATCAGCAACGAGGCCGAACTGTCGGCCGGATTGATGCAGCAGAATTCACGGGCTTCCGATGCCCTGGCTGGACTTGCCAGCTCCCTGAAGGGCACCCTGGGACAATTCAAGGTCTGAGGGGCCAACCGAGCTCGGCCCGGATCAGGTGTCATGCTGGGGTTGGATCTGCAGTGGCGGTTGAGCGGTTTCGGTGTCGAGCAGTGGCGCGGATCTGGGAATCAACAGCTGGATTCGGGTGCCTTCGCCGGGTTGGCTCAGCACCTCGATCTCGCCGCCCAGGGGGCCGGTAACGATGTTGTAGACGATATTCAGCCCCAGCCCTGAGCCACCGCTGCCGAGCTTGGTGGTGTAAAAGGGGTTGAAGATCATCTCGATCTCTTCATCGGCAATGCCTTTGCCGTCGTCGGCAACCTCGAGACGAACCGCATCACCGGCCTGCGCACTACTGATCAGTATGCGGCCGGTCTTACGGTCAAAACCGTGCAGCATGGCGTTGTTGATCAGGTTGTTGACCACCTGTTCCAGCAGTCCGGGATAACTGTCCATTTCGATACCCGGCTCCAGTGACAGTGACAGTTCGACATCGCGTTTTCGCAGCGTCGGCAGAAACAGCGCCAGCAGCGATGAAATAACCGTCTGAAGATCGAACAGGCGTCGTTGTTCGCCCGATTGGTCGGTCGCCACCTGTTTGAATTCACCCACCAGGCGCTCCGCCTTGCGGGTGCCGCTGAGCATCAGCTCGCAGGCGTGCAGGGTCGAATCCAGATACTCCATCAGCTGTGATCGTTTCAGTTCACCGCTGTTGATCTTGGCGCAGATATCGCGGGTCTG